>NZ_JBEXGS010000001.1:159726-743365 GCF_040607455.1 Sphaerisporangium sp. NPDC005289 | reverse complement strand
AGGTGTGGAGCTGACCGGTACTAATAGGCCGAGGACTTGATCACAAAGCTTCTTGCTCGCGTCCATTATGCAACTCAGAGACAACAAACCCCTGCCCGGGTTGGTTCGGGTGGGTGTGGTTTGGTCTCGGAGGGTTACGGCGGTCATAGCGGAAGGGAAACACCCGGTTACATTCCGAACCCGGAAGTTAAGCTTTCCAGCGCCGATGGTACTGCACCGGGGACGGTGTGGGAGAGTAGGACACCGCCGGACAAAACTTGATAGATAGATATATGTGTTATGCAAGGTAGGCCATCCACGGTGTGGATGGCCTACCTGCGTTTACGGACCATTTCCGCCGCAGGCCCCGGATCGGCTGTTACGACACCTGGCGCCCACCTCGGGACTCCCATCCCGCGGGCCGGCCAAGACCCAGGACCCAGGACCACGACCGGGAGAACCGGCCCAGCCGTGCCCGCACGGAGGACGGGTGAAGCCGAATAGGACCCACCCGGCATACGAGTGGGTGGTCCAAGGGTTGCTGCCCACCCCGGTCGTCCATCAGACGGGTAGCAGTGGGGGGGGCGGTGGAGTCGATACCGTCCTGGGTACGTCCTGCGACATCACACCGATACTCGCGCCCACGCCGGCACAGCTATCTTCAGGTCGACCCGAAGCGAGACCAAAACCAGCCTGGCCGTGCCGTCAGCGAAGGATTGGATGAGCCCGCCGGAGAAGCCGAATGGGCCCGCCCGGCATGCGGGTGGGTGGTCCGAGGGTTGTTGCCCACCCCGGTCGTCCGTCAGATGTCGCGGTAGTGGGGCTGGTACGGCGGGACGATGGTCGGCGACACCGGCACCGTCATGCGACGTCACAGTGGATACTCGCACCCAGACCGGCACACCCATCCCCGGGTCGACCCGAAGCGGGACCAGAGAGACCAGCCTGGCCGTGCCTTCAGCAAAGGATTGGATAGGCCCGCCAGAGAAGCCGAATGGGCCCGCCCGGCATGCGGGTGGGTGGTCCGAGGGCTGTTGCCCACCCCGGTCGTTAGTCCATCAAATGAGGCCGTAGTGGGGCGGGAAGATGGTCGGCGGTGTAGGCGCGGTGGTATGGCGCCCCACCACCAGACGCTCGGCCCCACCCCCGCACACCCATCTCCGAGGCCGACCTGGAACAGGAGCAGGAGAACCGGCCCATCCGTGTCCGCCCGGGAGACGCGAATTGGGCCCACCCGGCACGCGGGTGGGGGGTCCCAAGAGTCGCTGCCCACCCCGGTCGTCAGTTCGTTGGACGGGGCGCAGGAGGGCGGAGGTCGGTGGAGCCGGTGCCTTCTGGCGGCACCTCCAGTTGTCTGCCCATCCCGCACGCCGCTTTCTCCCGGCAGACCCCGGATCAGGAGCAGAGAAGCCCGTTTGGCCCTACCGTCACCGGAGGAGTGGGTGAGGCCCGCCCGGCATGCGGGTGGGTGGTCCGAGGGTTGCTGCCCGCCCAGCTCGTTAGTCCATCAGATGGAGCGGCATGGAGACGGATGGCCGGTGTCGCGGCCGGTGCGGGGGACCGTTTCGCCGGCTGGGGAGCGTGAGGGCGGTCATTGTGGGCGTACGTCGTAGCTGAGGTGGGTGACCCGGTCGCTTTCCACGATGCGTGGGTTGTTCAGCATCGTGGTGGGGATCTTGTGCTCTCCGAAGAAGCGGATGCCGTCGCCGAACAGGACCGGAACGACGTACATGTCGATTTGATCCACCAGCCCCGCGGAGATCGCCTGCCCGGCGAGGTCGCCCGGGGGCATGGAGACGTCGCGGTCGCCGGCCGCCTGCTTGGCACGGGCCACGGCTTCTTCCAGGCCGCCGGTCACGAAGTGGAACGGGGCGTCGGGATAACGGCTCGGCCAGTCGCCGGGGGACCGGTGGGTGACGACGAAGACGTGATCGCCCACGGCGGGCTTGCCGCCCCAGCCGTCGGTGAGGTCGAACAGGCGGCGCCCCATGATGGTCGCGCCGACGCTCGCCCAGGTGGCGCGGAGGAAGTCGGCGCTTGCGGCGGCCGGCCGGTATCCGTCCTTCGGCCGGTACTGGTTCGGTGCGGCCGGCAGCTCCTGCGGGCCGTTGAAGTACCAGTCGAACAACGGTCCCACGCCGTCGTTCCGGTCGGCGATGAAACCGTCCGCTGACACGGCCGCACCGATGATCACCTTGCTCATGTGCCTTCTCCTGTCTGGATATGTCTACTCGGCCATCGAGCGGCGAACCCGGTCGTAGACCATGGCCATCTCGCCCAGCTCGCCGGTCTCCTGGTGGACCAGCGTCCACGTGGTGGCCGGCAGGCCGTCGTCGAACAGTCGCTGTCCCCCTCCGGTGATCTCAGGGAAGATCATGAGGTACAGCCGGTCGATCAGGTCCGCCGACAGGAGCGCCTTGATGACGCCGGGGCTGCTGTTGACGAGGATGTCGCCCTCGCCGGTCGCCTTGAGGTCGGTGACGACGTCGGCGGCGGGGGCGTTCACCACGCGGGTGCGTTCCCACGGAGCTTCGGTCAAGGTGGTCGACAGGACCACCTTCTCCGTGTCGACCAGCCACTTGGCGTATCCGCGATCACGCGGGTCGGCGTTCGCGTCTTCGGCGACCGACGGCCAGTACCCCATGAATCCCTGGGCATTGATCCGGCCGAGCAGCGCCGTCGTCGCGGCCTCCCACATGCGGTTCATGTGGTCGCGCGCGACCTCGGTGGTCACATAGGGAGCGAACGCGGCGAAATCGCCGGGTCCGCCGGGACCGTTGTAACGTCCGTCGAGGGTGAGACTCAGGTTCGCGGTCACCCTGCGTCCGGTCGAGTCGGTCATCGTGAGCTCCTTTTATCGGTGGTGTGCGAATGCGCGGCCAGGGTCGCTGCGAGCTTGTCGAGGCTCTGGCCGAAGCCGATCTCGATGCCCGCGACGAAGTCCGCGGATTCGACGGTGCTGTCGGTGATGTGGAAGAGAACTTCCAGGTCGGTGCCGGTGCCGGTGCCGCTGCTGGTGCCCGGGCCGGTGCCGGTGGGACGGAGATCGAGGTCGAGGTGGGCGGTGAAGGCGTGGCTGCCGTCGGGAAGCAGCGGAGACAGCCGGTAGGCGAGGTGTTCATGGGGCCGGACCTCATCGACGATTCCCTCCGCGTGCCCGGCGACCTGGTCGGAGCCGTCGACGTCCTCGGCGTCGCGATACTCATGGGCGATCCGTCCACCCGGCCGCGCCTCGAATACGAGCTCGGAGACGCGTAGGTCGTCGGGTGTCCACCAGTGGGCGAGCAGGGAGGGCTCGGTCAGGTGGCGCCAGACCGACTCGGGGTCGCCTGTCAGCGACCGGTGGAACCTGAACGAGCGGCCGTCGGCCCACCCCGGCCGTTCCGCGGCGAGCCGCTCCGCGTGGACGCTGAGCCCGTGGCGGTCGAAGGTCTCGCGCGTGCCGCCGGCCTGCTCAGTGGTGTCGGCGAGCCGGTTGAGCTCGGCCGCCAGCTCCCGTAGAGGCTCGGACCGGAGCGCGTAGATGCGGCGCTGGCCGGTGCGCTGGGAGGTGACGATGCCGGCGCGTTCAAGGGTCTGCAGGTGCTTGGTCGTCTGCGGCTGACGTGCCTCGGCGAGCCGAGCCAGGACGCCGACCGGCCGGGGCCGCTCGGCCAGCAGGATCACGAGCCGCCAGCGAGCCGGGTCGGCCAGTGCGGTGAAGAGTGCGTCCATGGAGATAAGCATTCACCATCGAGAATATTCGTGTCAAGGAATATGTCGGGCCAGATGTCGGCCGGTGGTGACCAGTCGGTCAGCCGACGAAGGGATCGGGCTGGTCAGGCCGCAGGTCGGCCGGCCGACGAGACCAAGAGAACTCTGGAGCACATGACCGGTCGCCCGGCCCGACCGGATTGGCGGGAACAGGGTCGGTCGGCCGGTGTGGGGAGTGGAGCCGGGGTGGGTCGGCTACTTGATGGGAGGCGGGTGGACGGTCGACCCGTCGATGGAGGGCGGGAGGGCAGGGCGGTCGGCCGGCGTGGGGTCGGGAGGGTCAGGTTGGGGCGCCGGAGGCGGCGTCGCCGACGTAGGGGAGTCGAACACCGGTCGGGTCCATGGCCGCCCGCGAATCCACTGTGCCGGATGCAGCCCGTTCAACTCGTTCGCGCCGAATCCGTTCCCGGTCGAACTCGTAAATCCTCGCGAACCATTGAAGAACCGCTCGTCGAATCGCTTGTGAAAGCGTGTGACTCGCCCGAGACTTCGCCCGCGAATCGGATCTCCGGTAGAGCGGCGGGGGCCGCCCGGAGGTGATCAGCCCCTCCGGGGCGCGGGATATCGCAGCGCGGGGTACGGGGGATGAGATATCGCGATGCCCCCGGAGGGACGGGTTAGGGGACGATGAGGACGGCGTCGCCCACGCCGCGTTCGACGCCGTCGGAGGGGTGGTTGACGACCTTGCCCTTGACGACCATCGCGCTGGAGCCGCCGCCGTCGAGGTTGATGGCCTGGCGGGCGCCGAGCCACATCATCAAATGGGCGGCTTCGATCATCGAGGCTCCGACGGTGACGCCCGGCTTGCGGCCGTCCACGACGGCGAGGATCAGCCGGCCGGACTTGGTGACGCCCGCGAGGGTGCGGGGGTGACGGCGGAGGATCATGTTGATGTTCGCCTGGCCGTCCGCCTGCGCGGTGACGCGCTCGCGGCCGTCGCGGACCAGGCCGACGCCGCCGCCGATGACGCTGGTCTCGGGGGTGAGGGGGATGGCCTTGCCGGAACGCATGTCGGTCACCTTGGTGGTGATCTTCAGGCTCCAGTTCTCCCAGGCGTGCGACCAGATCCAGTCGGCCATGATGCCGGTGCCGTGCAGGACGCGGGTGCCGGCGGCGACCTTGCCGCCGGCCGGGCGCAGTTCGAGGACCTGTCCCTTGGCGTCCAGCACGGCTTCGGCGCCCTCGTCGGCGGGGGTCTTCTCCCCGAACTCCTCGGTGTACAGGACGAGCTCGTCGGCGGCGGCGGCGCGGTTCACGCCGTTGATGACGGTCTTCTCGCCGTCGGCGGAGGTGGCGGTGACGGCCGTGGCCACCTCGGAGATGCGCGCGGTGCGGCCCTTGAGGATGAGGGCGCTGCGGCCGAGAACGGCCTCGCTGAGCAGGCGGCCGTTGACGACCGAGACGCCGACGGGTTCGCCGCGGAGGTTCTTGTCGGTGTGGATGTTGAAGAAGCCGCCGTTGACGGCGACGACGGCGCCCGCCTTCTTGGCCATCGAGGACGTGGTCTCGCGCTTGGCGACGCTCGTCCCGAGGCTCGCGTGGTAGGAGCCGCCGAAGACCCGCGGGTCGACGGTGAGGACGCGCATGTCCCAGGGGCCGGTGGTCTGGAAGCCGTCGTCGCCGAGGAAGTCGACCTTCGCCTTGACGCCGGCCTCGCCGAGCTTCTTGGCGATCTTGCCGGCCTCGGCCTTCTCCTCCGGCTTCCACATGCCGACGCGGACCATGTAGCTGACGCCCGCGGGGTAGTCGGCGACGGCCGGGCGGGTGAACTCCTGGATGCCGGCGGGGAGCCCGGCCGCCTGGACGGCCTCGGCGGCGGCGTCGGCCTGCTCCCGCGAGCCGTAGTCCTTGCCGTTCATGAGCACCGACACCGTGTATCCGTCGGTCGCCTCGCCGTGCACGACGGTGAAGAAGTCGATGCCTTTCGTCACGGACTTCTTCTTCTGGGTGACCGGGCCTGGCTGCCCCAGCGGGAAGTCCTTCGTCGGGAGGGCGAACTGGACACGCGTGGCCGTCGTGCCGGCCGGCCGGGTCGCCCGCGCCGTTTCGGCCGGCGCCGCCGACGCGGCCGACCGGGCGCTGGCTGCTGTGGGGGCCGCGGCCGCGAGGAACGACAGCGCGGCGAGTCCGGCGGCGAGACGACGTGGCATCAAGGGCTCCCGTGGGTGATCCGATTCCTCGATGACCATCGTCTTGTCCGCGGAAGGTCAAGGCGGGGTGAACACGCCAACGTCTACGAGAATGTGACCAGAGGCCCGGCCGGGGGCGTGGGCAGCGATCCCGCGGGCCGCCTTCTTCCGGTGGTGGGGGCGAGTGTCCGTAAGGGGCTACGCAAATCGGGTCAACGCCCTGGTCATTACGGGTCAACCGATGGCGATCGGCTGCCGGTGCCCGTGTTCCGGGGTTACGGTTCGTCAGGCCGCGATCACGAGCCGGCGGCACACCATCCTCGAGAGGCACCCGTTATGGGGCTCAACGTAGTTTTCGTGATAATCCTGGCGAGCATGAGCCTTGGTTTCATCCTTGGAGTGATCATGGCTCGGCCGCGCCGGTGGGACGCCTACGTCTGCGCCGACGACGCGGCCCACGCCGCACGGCGGGACACCGTCCCCGACTCCTGACGCCCGTCACCACCCGGGACCTGTCACCACCCGGGACCCGTCGCCGGACGACGGCCGGTCGCCATGCGCCGCGGCGGGCGGCGCGTCGCCCGCTGGACGATCCGCGCCCCGTCAGTGCGTCCCTCGCGGTGCGGTCAGCGGGTCTCTCTGCGGAACGACTCCAGTGCCAGCAGGGCGACGTGCAAGGACAGGCAGGAGTCGACGTCGTCCAGGTTGGTGTCCAGGATGCGCTCGAGGCGGCGCAGCCGGTCGTAGAACGCGGGCCTGGACAGGTGGGCACGCTGTGCCGCGACCGCCTTGTTGCGCCCGGAGTCCAGGTAGACGCGCAGGATGCCGGTCAGGTCGCCGCCGCGGTGGGCGTCGTGGGCGAGCAGCGGGCCGAGCTCGCGTTCGGCGAAGGTCTGCAGGCGCGCGTCGTCGCGCAGCAGGTGGAGCAGGCCGCGCAGGCGCAGGTCGGGCAGCCGGTAGAACGGGCGGTGGTCGGGCTGGCGCGCGGCGGCCTCGGCGACCTGCTCGGCTTCCAGGAAGCTGCGCCGCACCTCTTTGATCGACTCGACCACCGAGCCGGCCGCCAGGACGAACGGCGTGGTGAAGGTCGTGCGGAGCCGTTCGGCGAGGGCGGTGAGCGCGCCTTCGGCCAGGGTGCGCGGCGGCAGGGGCAGCAGGACGCCGATGCGGTGCTGGTCGAGCGCGCCGACCAGGGCGGGCAGCCTGGCGTCCCGGCATGCGGCCGCGGCGGCCTCGGCCAGCTCGCTCAGCTTGGCCTGCAGGTTGAGCACCGTCTCGGCCGGCGGTTCCGCGAGGCGGAGCACCAGGCCGATGAGCTTGCGTCCGGTCAGCGGGACGCCGACCGCGCGGGCGCGGGCGGCGACCTCCTCCGGGTCGGCGTACGCGTGGGTCAGGATGCCGGCGATGATCGTGCCGTGGGCCTGGCGTTCGAGGCTCTCCTGGTGCCGCTCCAGCAGCCGGCCCAGGGCGAGGGTGGTGGCGGCGCGCTCGGCGAGGACGATGTCGCGCGGGCTCGGCGGCGAGTCGCAGAGCAGGATGAGCCGCCCCCAGTCGTGGCCGCGCGCGCCGACCATGGTGACCAGCCAGCCGGAGGAGGGGTCGTAGGCCGTGCGCTCGCCGAGGACGACGGCGCGCGACCGGGCCTCCCAGTTGGCGAGCAGGATGCCGGTGTCGCGCCCGGCGGACTCGCAGGCGAGCACCTGGTGGGCGAGGTTCTCCAGCAACGCGGGCCGGGCCGAGAGCCTCGCGACCTGGGTCAGCACCTCGGCGGGCGAGGCGCCCTCGACCGACAGCTCGGTGAACACCTCGTGCAGCTGCTCGGAGGCGCGCAGCTCCTCCAACTGGATGTCGATGATGCGGGCGTGCACCGATTCGGTGATCTGCACGAACGGCGTCTCGCGCGCGAGGGTGACCAGCGGCAGCCCGTGGGTCTCCGCGGCGTCCACGACGGCGGAGGGCAACTCGTGGATGAACCTGCGGCCGAGCTCGACGATCAGGCCGGAGGTGCCCACGCTCGCCAGGTCGGCGATGTAGTCGGCGAGTTTGTCCGGTTCGTCGGGCAGGGCGACGCCGGTGGTGAGGATGAGCTCGCCGCCGCGCAGCAGGTGGGCGATGTCGCTGACCTCTCCGACGTGCACCCAGCGCACGCGCGTGTCCAGCCGGTCGGCCCCCGCGACCACGCGGGGGTTGCCTCGGCGCACGGCGTCCAGCGCGAGGACGTCGGCCAAGGTCGGTAGCATATTTCCGAGCCTAGCTGATCACGGTGTAACAGCGACCGTCCCCTATGTGGCATAGTGACCGCCCGTTATGCGGCCGTTCTCGCCGGCCGTCCCGCGTGGCCCGGCCCTCGCCGCCAGGTCCGCTCCCGCTGTCCGCCCCGCGCCCGTCCTCGGTCTGTCTGCTCGGCGCCCGCCCTCCGTCTGTCCGCCCCGCGCCCGTGCTCGGTCAGGTCTGGTGGAGGCGGAGCGCCAGGCCGTCCAGGAGGGCGGACAGGCCGTAGTCGAAGCTGAGGCGGCGCATCTGGGTGACGTCGAGGTCGTGGAGACTGTCGTAGCGGGCGATCAGCTCCGGATGCTCGGCGCCGGCGATGTGGAGCTGGGCGCTCATGTCGGCCATCCATTCGGACTGGTCGGCGCCGCTGCGGCCCACGGTGTTGATCCAGCTGGCCTCGGGTGTGGTGGCGCCCAGGGTGTAGGAGACGATCGAGCTGACGGCGAACTCGAGGGTCACGCCTGCGAAGCCGCCGAGCTGCATGGCGGTGGAGAGCGCGGAGATCGCCTTGAGCGCGTTGGGCCCGATGCTCGGCATGGAGCCGATGAGCGTGACCGACCACGGGTGACCGAGCACCGCCTCGCGCATCCCGTAGGCGAACGCCGCGGCGGTGTCGTGCCAGCCCGTGACGTCCGGGTCGGGCAGCCGCACCTCGGAGTAGACCTCGTCGAGCGCCAGCTCCAGCAGTTGGTCCTTGTTGGAGACGTGCCAGTAGATGCTGGTCGCTCCCGAGCCGAGGCGTGAGCCGAGCCTGCGCATGCTGAGGGCGTCGAGGCCTTCGGCGTCGAGCAGTTCGACGGCGGCCTTGACGATGTGGTCGCGGCTCAGCGCGGGTTGTTCGCGGACGGGCGTGGCCTTGGGCGCGCTCTGGCGTGACCAGACCGAGGTGAAGCGTTGCTTTGGCGGCACGTGCGCGGGCTCCTTCGTTCGCTCCAGGATAAATCTGTCGCACACCGTGCGAGGCTCATCGTACGCTGTGCGAGTGAACTCGAACGATGTACGAGAAGAGGCCGGTCCGACCCCGGCCAAGCATCCGCGCCGCTGGTGGATCCTCGGTGTGCTGTGCGTGAGCCTGCTGGTGCTCGTGGTCGACAACACGGTGCTCAACCTGGCCATCCCCTCGCTGATCCGCGACCTCGGCGCCACCCCGTCCGACGTGCAGTGGATCATCGACGCCTACGTGCTGGTCTTCGCCGGCCTGCTGCTGACCGCCGGCAGCCTGTCCGACCGCTACGGGCGGCGCCGATTCCTGATCATCGGCCTGGCCGCGTTCGGAGCCGCCTCGCTGGTCGCGACGATCGCGCAGGAGCCGTGGCAGCTCATCGGCGCCCGCGCGCTCATGGGCGTGGGCGGGTCGTTCCTGATGCCGAGCACGCTGTCGATCCTGATCACGGTCTTCGACGAGTCCGAGCGCCGCAAGGCGTTCGCCGCGTGGAGCGCTGTCGCCATGGTGGGCGTGATCGCCGGTCCGACGCTCGGCGGCTTCCTGCTGGAGCACTACTGGTGGGGCTCGGTGTTCCTGCTGAACGTGCCCATCGCCGTCGTCGCGATCGTCGCCGCGGTGCTGCTGATGCCCGAGTCCCGGGGCCCGGCCCGCCCCGTCGACCCGCTCGGCGCGCTGCTGTCGACGGCCGGCATGACCGCGCTGGTGTACGTGGTCATCGCGGCGCCCCGCGACGGCTGGAGCTCGGGCGGGTCGGTGGCCGCGATGGCCGTCGCGGTCGTGGCGCTCGGCGCGTTCGTGCTCTGGGAGCGCAGGTCGGAGCATCCCATGCTGCCGCTGGCGCTGTTCCGTGACCGTGACTTCGGCGGGTCGTCGTTCTCGATCGTGCTGATGTCGTTCGGCACCGGCGCGTTGCTGCTCATGCTCACCCAGTACCTGCAGTTCGTCCTCGCCTACGGGCCGATGAAGGCGGGGCTCGCGCTGCTGCCGTACGCGGTGGCGGCGGCGGTCTTCAACGGGGTGGGCGCCGGGCTCGGGCAGCGGGTGAGCAACCGCGTGCTGATCGCCGGCGGCATGCTCGTGATGGCGGGCGGGTTCGCCGTGCTCGGGACGATCGGCCCGGCCGACGGGTACGGCAAGCTGATCGCCGGTCTGCTCGTCATGGGCGTCGGCGGCGGTCTCGCCGGGCCGGCCGCGTACGCGACGTTGATGGGGGCGGTGCCACCCGAGCACGCGGGCGTCGGCTCGGCGCTGAACGACACCGTTCAACAGGTCGGCATGGCGCTCAGCGTGGCCGTTCTCGGCAGCGTGCTGGCCGGCGTCTACACCGCGAGCATGCCGGACGGCGCGCCGGCGGCGGCCCGCGACTCCATCGGCGCGGCGCTGCAGATGGGCGATCCGGGGCTGGCCAGGACCGCCAGGGAGGCGTTCGTGTCCGCGATGTCGTTCGGCTCGTGGGTCGGCGTCGCCTTCACCCTGGCCGCGGCCGTACTGGCCTTCTCCGTCCTGCGTCCCGGGCGGCCGGCGCCCGCGCCCCAGCCCGATCCGGAGAAGGTCGCCTGAGCGCGCCCACCCGCGCGCTCGGTACGACCGCGCCCCTCGCGCCGGCCACGACGGCGCCGACCACGTCGGCGCCGGAGCGTCGGCGCGAGGGGCTTTCGCGCGCAGGAGGCCCCGACGGGCCTGCGCCGCCGAGGAGCCATGAGGACTCGGCTCGGAGCAGGCCGTGAGTTAATGTCCTGACATACTATCTACTGGACCGCACGACATTTTAGCCTGGCACTGCCAGCATGTAAGGTGATTTCGGGGTACGCCGACACCTTGGAGGTGGGAGCGGTGGCAACGAGTGGACATAATCGGTCTATGTCCGACCTGCTTCCGCGCCATCGTGCGGTCATGCCCAACTGGTTGTCCCTCTACTACGACGAGCCCATCGAGATCGTGCGAGGTAAGGGCAACCGCGTCGTCGACGCCGAAGGCCACACCTACCTCGACTTCTTCGCCGGCATCCTGACCAACATGATCGGTTACGACGTCCCGGAGGTCCGTGACGCCGTCGAGCGCCAGCTCGCCACCGGGGTCGTTCACACCAGCACGGTCTACCTCCTGCGCGCCCAGGTCGAGCTGGCCGAGAAGATCGCCAGGCTGTCGGGCATCGAGAACGCCAAGGTCTTCTTCACCAACTCCGGCACCGAGGCCAACGAGACGGCTCTGCTGCTGGCCACCTACGCCCGCAGGTCCGACCAGGTACTCGCCATGCGGCAGAGCTACCACGGCCGCAGCTTCGGCGCCCTTGCCGTCACCAGCAACCGCGGCTGGAAGAACAACTCGCTGTCGCCGCTGAACGTGCACTTCCTGCACGGCGCCGACCGCCACCTGACCCAGTTCCGCGGCCTGTCGGACGCCGACTACATCGCCGCCTGCGTGGACGACCTGCGGCACGTGCTCGCCACCGCGGTGTCCAACGACGTGGCCGCGCTGATCGCCGAGCCGATCCAGGGCGTCGGCGGTTTCACCATGGCGCCCGACGGGCTGTTCCGGGCGTACAAGGAGGTGCTGGACGAGGAAGGCATCCTGTTCATCTCCGACGAGGTGCAGACCGGGTGGGGCCGCACCGGCTCGGCCTTCTTCGGCATCCAGGACCACGGCGTGACCCCCGACATGATGACCTTCGCCAAGGGGCTCGGCAACGGCTTCGCGGTCGGCGGCGTCGTCGCGCGCGGCGACCTGATGGACGGGCCGCACGCCATCGGCCTTGCCACCTTCGGCGGCAACCCGGTCTCGATGGCCGCGGCGAACGCGACCCTGGACTACGTCCTGGACCACGACCTGCAGGCCCGCGCCGCCACCACCGGCGCCATCCTCATCGACGGGCTGCGCGCGGCCAAGGACCGGCTGCCGATCGTCGGCGACATCCGCGGCAAGGGCCTGATGTTCGCGGTGGAGCTGGTCGACCCGGGGAGCGGGGCGCCGTCGCCCGCGCTGGCCGCGCGGTTCATGGAGGAGACCAAGAAGCTCGGCCTGCTGGCCGGCAAGGGCGGTCTGTACGGCAACGTGCTGCGCATGGCGCCACCGCTGACCCTGAGCGAGGAAGAGGCGCGCGAGGGGCTGGGCATCATCCTCGCCGCGCTGGAGACGATCAACGAGGAGACGGGCAAGTGAACCACGGGCCGGCGCACGGGCCGCTCGACCATGAGGGCGACGGGCGGGACGGGGCGGTGAAGCGGGTCGCGCACTGGATCGGCGGCGCCGAGACGCCCGGCGGCTCCGGACGCCGGGGCGAGGTGTTCAACCCGGCCACCGGCGAGGTGAGCGCCCTGGTCGACCTGGCGGCCGTCCAGGACGTCGACGCCGCGGTGGCCGCGGCCGCGGCGGCCTTCCCCGCCTGGCGCGACGCCTCGCTGATGAAGCGGGCGCAGGTGCTGTTCCGGTTCCGGGAGCTGATGGACGCCCACCGCGACGACCTGGCCGCGCTGATCAGCGCCGAGCACGGCAAGGTGCGCTCCGACGCGCTCGGCGAGGTCGCCCGTGGCCTGGAGGTCGTGGAGTTCGCGTGCGGCATCCCGCACCTGCTCAAGGGCGGCTTCTCGGAGAACGTCTCGACGAACGTCGACTCCTTCTCGATCAGGCAGCCGCTGGGCGTCGTCGCCGGGATCACCCCGTTCAACTTCCCGGCGATGGTGCCCATGTGGATGTACCCGGTCGCCATCGCCTGCGGCAACACCTTCGTGCTCAAGCCCTCCGAGCGCGACCCGTCGGCGTCGCTGCTGATGGCGTCCCTGTGGAAGCGAGCCGGGCTGCCCGGCGGGGTGTTCAACGTCGTCCAGGGCGACAAGGTGGCGGTGGACCGGCTGCTGGAGCACCCCGACGTGCGCGCCGTCTCCTTTGTCGGTTCCACGCCGATCGCCCGGTACGTCTACGAGACCGGCACCCGGCACGGCAAGCGGGTGCAGGCGCTCGGCGGCGCGAAGAACCACATGCTCGTGCTGCCCGACGCCGATCTCGACCTGGTCGCCGACGCGGCGGTGAACGCCGGCTTCGGCTCGGCGGGGGAGCGGTGCATGGCGATCTCCGTCGTGCTCGCCGTGGACCCGGTCGGGGACGAGCTGGTCGCCAAGATCGTCGACCGGGTGGGCCGGCTGACCGTCGGCGCCGGCGACGACCCCGACGCCGACATGGGCCCGCTGGTCACCGGCGCACACCGCGACAAGGTGGCCTCCTACCTCGACACGGCGCTGGCCGAGGGGGCCAAGCTGGTCGTCGACGGCAGGGAGACGCCGGTCAAGGGCGGCACCACGGCGGCCGGGACGCCGGGGTTCTGGCTCGGCCCGACCCTGGTCGACCACGTCACCCCCGGTTCCGCCGTGCACCGCGACGAGATCTTCGGCCCGGTCCTGTCGGTGATCCGCGTCCCCTCCTACGAGGAGGGCCTGCGCATCATCAACGGCACCGAGTACGGCAACGGCACCGCGGTGTTCACCAACGACGGCGGCGCGGCGCGGCGCTTCCAGAACGAGGTGGAGGTCGGCATGGTCGGCATCAACGTGCCGATCCCGGTGCCGATGGCGTTCTACAGCTTCGGCGGCTGGAAGGCCTCGCTGTTCGGCGACACGCACGTCCACGGAGCCGAGGGCGTCCACTTCTACACCCGCGGCAAGGTCGTCACCTCCCGCTGGCTGGACCCGAGCCACGGCGGCGTCAACCTCGGGTTCCCCACCAACGCCTAGCGCGCTGTCCACGAACGTCGACCGGGTGGGCGCCGTAGGAGCGGCGCCGGCATCGCCGTACCACGCCTCGCCGACCCGGCGCCGATCACATCCACCACATACCGGGTGGACAGCCGCGGCCGGTGAAGGTGTGCGGTCACCGCACTGACGGTGCCCCGCCGCCCTCGTGCTCGCGCACGTTGCCGCCGGGGCACCGCCGGGCCGCACGACGGCCCGCCGAGGTCGGCGGGCGCCGAGGTCGGCGGGCTGGCGCCCTCGCCGCGGGTCTCGCGCCCGGCGCATGACGCGCCCCCCGCCCGCCCGGCCGGTAGGCTGCCCGCAAAGGGCTGAGAACGAGGGGGACGGCCGGCGTGAGCACACCGACGAGGCGTCCTCGATGGCTGCCGGCGCTGCTCGCCTCGGCCGCCGTCGCGCTCGCCGGGTGCGGCGGCGCGAGGGGGCCCGCCACGGTCGACGCGGGGGCGGCGCCCATCGCCTCGGGGTCCGCTTCCATCTCCGCCTCTCCCTCCGCCTCCGGGATGGGGCCGTCGGGCGCCGCCTCCTCGGCGGCCGCGACGCCGTCCCCGTCGTCCTCGCCCACCCCGGCGGCGACGCCGTCCCCTGCGGTCACCACCCTCGGGCCGGGGGAGGGGTCGGTCACCGTGCTGTCCTACCGCGGTTACGCCGAGTACGGCGGCACCGATCCGGCCTACAACTGGGTGGGGCGGTTCGAGACCACCACCGGCTGCCGGGTCAACCTGCGCTTCCCGGCGTCGGACGACCAGCTCGACACGATGGCGGCCGGCACCGCGTTCGACGTGGTGTCCGCGCCCCCGCAGGTCGGCGGGCGGCTGATCGCCGAGCGCAAGGTCGCCCCGATCACCACCTCGCTCCTGCGCAACTACGGCGAGATCCCCTCGTGGTTGCGCTCCCAGCGCGCGATCACGGCCGGCTCCCAGGTGTACGGCGTGCCCTACCTGTGGGGGTGGTACGCGACGCTGTACGACAGCGTCGAGACGCGCCCGCCGGCGGGCGCCGGGCTGTACTCCGCCCGCGGGCCTGTCATGCTCAAGGACAGCCCGCTGACCATCGCCGACGCCGCGCTCGCGGTGAAGCGCCAGCGGCCGAAGCTCGGCATCGGCGACCCGTTCAACCTCACCCGGCCCCAGCTCGACGCGGCGATGGCGCTCCTCGGCGAACGGGGCGGCGGCGACCGGTTCTACTACGCCAGGCAGGTCCAGGCGTTGCAAGCGTTCGCCGGCGGCTCTGTCGTCGCCGGGCGGGGCCTGCCGTTCCTGATGGAGACCCTTCGCGCGGGCGGCCACTCCGTGAAGGCGGTGCGGGACGACCCGGCCACCGGCTGGGTGGACGCGTGGATGGTCTCGGCGACGGCCGCCTCGCCCAACTGCGCCTACCGCTGGATCGACTGGGCCTCCTCCAAGGACGTGCAGCAGCAGGCGTCGGCGCGCAACATGCTGGCGCCGGCCAACCCCGGGGCCTGCGCCTACCACGGCAAGGGGCCGGCGGCGGCGGGCCGCGCCAGGCTCGCGAAGGCCGTGTGCGCGGCGTTCCGGGTCCCCGACGCCTCCTGGGGCAAGAAGGTCGTCTTCGCCGTCCTCCCGGGGAGTGACTGCGAAAACCGGGACGGACCATGCACCGACTACGCCGAGTGGGCGGCTCGCTGGCGCTCGCTCGCCGGTTAGACGGGGCGCCGCCGGGGGTTCCGGTATCGGTCGTGCCAGCGGCCGGCTGCCCTCCTTCTCGTCGCCGTCTGGGGTCGCCGGCGACGAAATCCATGGTGGAAAGGGGTGGTCGGGTGGCGGGCATCATATTGATTGGTTGACCAGTCAGTTGATACGGTCCCGGCATGCGCATCCTCCTCGTAGGCGCGGGCGGCGTGGGTTCCGCCGTGGTGCCGATCGCCGCCCGCCGTGACTTCTTCGACCACATCGTCGTCGCCGACTATGACCGCTCACGCGCCGAGGCCGTCGTCTCCAAACAGGTCGGCGCGTCCGAACGCGTCGGCGCGTCAGAACAGGTGCCGCCCTCTGGACCGGGACGCGGCCCGGGCCGGCGCGGGGCCTTCGCGCGCCCGGTGGAGGACCGGTTCAGCGCGATCGGGCTGGACGCCTCCGACCAGGCCGCGGTGGAGGCCGCCCTGCGCGAGCACCGCTGCGACGTGCTGTTCAACGCCGTCGATCCCCGGTTCGACATGCCGCTGTTCCGCGCCGCCCTCGCCGCGGGCGCCGACTACCTCGACATGGCCATGTCGCTGTCGCGGCCGCACCCCTCCCGGCCGTACGAGCTGCCCGGCGTCAAGCTCGGCGACGAGCAGTTCGCCATGTCACGGCGCTGGGAGGCCGAGGGCAGGCTCGCCCTGGTGGGAATGGGGGTCGAGCCGGGCCTGGCCGACATCTTCGCCCGGTACGCGGCCGACCACCTGTTCCAGAGCATCGACGAGATCGGCATCCGCGACGGCGCCAACCTGGTCGTGCGGGGCCCCGACGGGCAGGAGGCGTTCGCGCCCACCTTCTCCATCTGGACCACCATCGAGGAGTGCCTCAACCCGCCGGTGGTCTGGGAGGACGGCGGCTGGCACACCACCGAGCCGTTCAGCGAGCCGGAGGTGTTCGACTTTCCCGAGGGCATCGGCCCGGTCGAGTGCGTGAACGTCGAGCACGAGGAGGTCCTGCTGGTCCCGCGCTGGGTGAAGGCCCGACGGGTGACCTTCAAGTACGGCCTGGGCGCCGAGTTCATCGAGGTGCTGCGCACCCTGCACAAGCTCGGCCTGGACTCGACCGAGCCGGTGCGGATCAAGGGCGTCGAGGTGTCCCCGCGCGACGTGGTGGCCGCCTCGCTGCCGGATCCGGCGACGCTGGGCGACCGGATGCGCGGCAAGACCTGCGCGGGCACCTGGATCAGGGGCACCGGCAAGGACGGCCGGCCGCGGGAGGTCTACCTGTACCACGTCGTGGACAACGAATGGTCGATGCGCGAGTACGGAGCCCAGGCGGTGGTGTGGCAGACGGCGGTCCAGCCGGTCGTGGCGCTGGAACTGCTGGCGCGCGGCACCTGGAGCGGACGCGGCGTCCTCGGCCCCGAGGCCTTCGACCCGGTGCCCTTCCTGGACCTGCTCGGCGAGTACGGCTCCCCCTGGGGCATGCGTGAGGAAGGCGCCGCAGCGGCCTAGGGCAGGGCGGCCTTGCGCGGGGCGGGCTTCTTGCGGGGTGCGGGGGGCGCGGGCAGAAGGGCTTCGGCGCAGTCCTCGCAGGCCATGACGGGGGCGTCGTCGGGCAGCCGGCCGACGCGGACCCGTGGCCGTGGCCACTTCTTGTGGCAGACCACGCAGGCGTCCCCCTCGCGCTGCGGGCCGGTCAGATCGTTGGGGTCGAAGGTCAGGTTGAGCCGTGCCGCTCCGGTCGGATCCCAGCTCATCACGCTCCCGTGGCTCGAATGGCTCCTACCCGAACCGTTATAACCCCGTTACTGAAAGTGATCGACTAGGGCGATGTCAAGGACGGGTTAAATCGCGTCCCTCGCCCCGCCCGTTCAATGACAAAAGGGACACCTCGGGTGAAACCCGGGTGCCCCTTTTGTGGTGCTCCTAAACGGACGCGATGGCCTTCTCCAGGATGGACAGGCCCTCTTCCAGCAGGGAGTCCGGGATGGACAGCGGCGGCAGGAAGCGCAGCACGTTGCCGTAGGTGCCCGCCGTGAGCACGACCAGGCCCTCCGCGTGGCAGCGCCGCACGATCTCCCCGGTGACGGCCGCGTCGGGCTTCTTGGTGCCCGGCACGACCAGCTCGATGGCGATCATGGCGCCGCGCCCCCGCACGTCCCCGATGATGTCGAACCGCTCCGCCAGCGCCCTGAGCCGGGGGAGCATGATGGCTCCGACCTGCCGCGCGCGCTCCACCAGGCCGTCGGCCTCGATCGTGTCCAGCACGGCCAGCGCCGCCTCGCAGGCCAGCGGGTTGCCGCCGTAGGTGCCGCCGAGGCCGCCGACGTGCACGGCGTCCAGAAGCTCGGCCCGGCCGGTGACCGCCGCGAGCGGCAGGCCGCCCGCGATGCCCTTGGCCGTGCAGATGATGTCCGGCACGATGCCCTCGTCCTCGCACGCGAACAGGTGCCCGGTGCGGGCGAACCCGGTCTGCACCTCGTCGGCGACGAACACGATGCCGTTGGCCCGGGCGTACTCCAGCAGCGCGGGCAGGAAGCCCCGCGCGGGCTCGATGAAGCCGCCCTCGCCCTGGATCGGCTCGATCACGATGGCGGCCACGTTCTGCGCGCCGATCTGCTTGTCGATCGCGTCGATGGCCTGGGCCACGGCCTCCTCGGCGCAGTTGTCCGGGCCGGTGGGCCACCGGTAGGGGTAGGCCATCGGCATGCGGTACACCTCCGGCGCGTAGGGGCCGAACCGGTGCTTGTAGGGCATGTTCTTGGCCGTCAGCGTCATGGTGAGCAGCGTGCGGCCGTGGTAGCCGTGGTCGAACACGACGACCGCCTGCCGCCCGGTGGCGTGGCGGGCCACCTTGACGGCGTTCTCCACGGCCTCGGCGCCGCTGTTGACCAGGAACGAGCGCTTGTCGTGGTCGCCGGGGGTGAGGGCGTTGAGCCGCTCGCAGACCTCCAGGTAGGACTCGTACGGCGTCACCATGAAGCAGGTGTGGGTGAAGTCGGCGACCTGCTTTGTGACGCGCTCCACGACGCGGGGCGCGGCGTTGCCGACGGTGGTCACCGCGATGCCCGAGCCGAAGTCGATGAGAGAGTTGCCGTCGGCGTCCACGAGCACGCCGCCGCCGGCGTGGGTCACGAACACCGGCAGGGTGGTGCCGATGCCCGGCGGCACCGCCGCCCGCTTGCGCGCGAACATCTCGCGGGACTTCGGGCCGGGGACCTCGGTGACCAGGCGGCGCACCTGGGGCAGGGACGGGCCGCCGTGCGTGACGGGCTGGTCGGGAGCCACGCCCGGCTGCTGGTGTACCTCACGCTCGATGCTCATGCCTGTGACGTTACGGCCGCCGCCTCCAGGTGCCGACCTGGCGACATGTCACAATATGTCGGTCCAGCTTGTCCAGGTTGTACAACTCCGGACCCCCGGTGGATCCGGCCCTCTTCGCGGAGGAGCCGCGAGGCTCCGGGAACGGAGTCGTCCGCCTCCGGCGTCCCGAGGAAGTGACATGGCACCGACCCTGCGGCGGGTGGTCGCGCTCGCGCGGCTGCGGCTCCGCGTGCGCGCGGGCCATGACGCGCTGGAACGCCCGGTGCGCTGGGTGGCGGTGAGCGAACTGGAGGACCCCACGCCGTTCCTGGAGGGCGACGAGCTCGTCCTCACCACCGGCATGCGGCTCGCCCCGGACGACGCGCCCGCCTACGTCTCGCGGCTGGTCGGTCGGGGAGCGGCCGGCCTCGGGTTCGGCGTGGGCCTGGGCCACGAGAGCGTGCCGCCCGAGTTCGTCGCCGCCGCCGCGGACGCCGGGCTCCCGCTGGTCGAGGTGCCCAGGGAGACCCCGTTCATCTCCATCGGCAAGGCCGTCAGCGACATGCTCGCGGCCGAGCGGTACGAGGAGCTCGGCGACGCCTTCGCCGCCCAGGGCCGGCTGACCCGCGCCGCACTCCGGGCGGGGGGCATGGCGGGGGTGGTCCGGCGGCTGGCCCGTGAGATCCACGGCTGGGCCGTCCTGTTCGACGAGACGGGCGGCGTCCTGCACGCGGCCGGTGAGGGCGCCGACAAGGCCGCGCCCCTGGTGCGGGGCGAGCTCCACCGCCTGCGCGCCTCCGATGGCGCGCCCGCGAGCCTCGCGCTGTCCGGGCCGCACGAACACGTGATCGTCCAGCCGCTCGGAGACCAGCGGCGCGTCACCGGCTTCTTCGCGGTCGGCGCGCAGCGGCCCTTCTCGCCGGTCGGGCACACCGTCGTCAACACCGCCGGATCGCTGCTCGCCCTGTCGCTGGAGCAGCGGCGCGACCGGCTGGCCGCCGTGCGCCGTGTCCGCTCCGCCGTGCTGCGGCTGCTGCTGGCCGGCGAGCGCGAGGCCGCGCGTGAGACCTTGGCGGCGCTGCCCGGCGGCCCCGCCGAGACGGCGTTCATGGACGGCGGCCCGTTCGTGGTGCTGGCCTGCGAGGCCGGTGACGCCGAGGAGCTCCAGGACGCGCTGCCGGGGTTCACCGCTCCGTGGGGCGGCGTCGTGATCGCGCTTGCGCCCGTCGAGCAGGCAGGCCCGGTGGCCGAGGCGGCGGCCCGGCGAGGCAGGGTCGGGGTCAGCGAACCGGTGGAGTCGTCCGGGCCGTCCGCGCTGGCCGCCGGCCTGGAGCAGGCGCAGCGCGCCCTGCTGTCGGCCCGCCCGGTCATGCGCTTCGCCGACCTCGCCGGGCAGGGGTTGCTCTCGCTGGTGGAGCCGAACCTGCTGTCCGGGTTCGCCGCCTCGCTGCTGGCCCCGCTCCGCGAGTACGGCTCGCGCGCCGACCTGGTGGAGTCGCTGCGCGCCTACCTGGCGTGCAACGGCCACTGGGACGCGGCGGCTCAGCGGCTCGGCGTCCACCGGCACACCCTGCGCTACCGGATGCGGCGGGTCGCCGAACTGCTCGGCCGTGACCTGGACGACCCGGCCGTGCGCGCGGAGCTGTGGATGGCGCTGGCGGTCCAGCCCCCCGCGCCTCGGTGAGGGCCGGCAGGGCGTCCCCGCGGTGAGGTGTCAGTAAGGGGCCGGCAGGGTGTCCTTGTGGACGAGGTAGCGGCTGATGGCGGCCAGGGTGACGGAGGTGTAGACGCGGTCGTCGCGCAGGTGGCCGGCGCGTTCGAGGCTCACGGCGCCCTGCGCCGCCGCCCACAGGCAGTCGGCGATCTTGCGCGGCTGGGTCGGCACCAGGTAGCCGGCCGAGATGCAGTCGGCGATGGCCCGGTCGAGGATGTTCACCGCGGCCCTGGCGAGGGTGCGCGCCCGCTCGCTCGGCTCGAAGCCGGGGATGGCCTTCTCGAACATCACGCTGTAGTAGCCGGGCTCGGCCAGGCACGCCTCGCGGTAGGCGGGCCCGAGCGAGGTGAGGTACTCCAGCGGGTCGGGGTGGCGGGGGACCGCCGCGAGCCTGCGGCGAAACCGCTCGAAGCCCTCCAGGTAAAGCGCCTCGGCCAGGCCCTCCTTGTTGCCGAACATGGTGTACACCACCGTGGTGGCGCACCCGGCCTCGGTGGCGATGCGCCGGACGGTCAGGCTGTCGGCGCCGCGGGTGACCAGCAGCTCGCCGGCCACCGCGATCAGCCGCGCGCGCAGCTCGTCCTGGGAGCTCTGGCCGCCCATCGCATAGGCGCCTTGGAGACCGAGCGGCGCAGGCGAACCCATGAGCGACTCAGCCCCTTCTCCCCAAGGGTCCCGCGCGGACCCGCATGTTGACTTAACCATGTGTCGCGACCTTCAAACCGCCATGCAACAGAAAACATCCCGAAATTGCGGCATGCTCGTTACGGAACGGGGAAAGAACGTTTCTTATGCGGAATGTAGCGGTGCCAGGGCGCACTTGTCCGTACCGGAGTAGCGTCCCGGACCGCGGGAAGGCATAGCGTCGGGACATGGACGTACGCCCCTTCTGGCTCGCCGGTTCGCCCGCGACGGGCGATGACGAGCTCACGGTGACCAATCCCCACGACGGCCGCGTCGTCGGCGTCGGCTCGGTGCCGACCCCGGACCAGGTGGAGCAGGCGGTGGCGGCCGCGCACGCCGTCCGCAAGGAGGCCGCCGCGCTGCCGATCCACGCCCGCGCCGAGGCGCTGGCCCACGTCTCGCGCCGCCTGGCCGAGCGCTCGGAGGAGATCGCCCGGCTGATCAGCGCCGAGAACGGCAAGCCGATCTTCTGGGCGCGCGGCGAGGTCGCCCGCGCCGTCTCCACCTTCCGCTTCGCCGCCGAGGAGACCCGGCGCTTCAGCGGCGAGGCCCAGCGGCTGGACACCGAGCCCGCCGCCGCCGGTCGCCTGGCCTACGTCTCGCGCCAGCCGTACGGGCCGGTGCTGGCCGTCACGCCGTTCAACTTCCCGCTCAACCTGGTGGCTCACAAGGTGGCGCCCGCCATCGCGGTCGGCGCGCCCGTGATCGTCAAGCCCGCCCCGGCGACCCCGCTGTCGGCGCTGGTGCTCGGCGAGATCCTCGCCGAGACCGGTCTGCCTGAGGGCATGTTCTCGGTGCTGCCGGTGCCCAACGACCGCGCGGGGGCGCTGGTGGAGGACCCGCGCCTGCCGGTGGTGTCGTTCACCGGCTCCGGGCCGGTCGGCTACGCCATCAAGGACCGGGTGCCGCGCAAGCACGTCACGCTGGAGCTCGGCGGGAACGCCGCCGCGATCGTGCTCGCCGACGCCGACCTCGACTGGGCGGCCACCCGCGTCGCGTTGTTCTCCAACTACCAGGCCGGGCAGAGCTGCATCGCGGTCCAGCGGGTGATCGTGGAGGAGCCGGTGGCCGAGGCGTTCACCGCCAAGCTCGTCGCCGCCGTCGACAGCCTGGTCGTCGGCGACCCCGCCGACGACAAGACGCAGGTGGGGCCGATGGTGTCGGTCGAGGCCGCCGAACGGGTCGAGCAGTGGGTGGCCGAGGCGGTCGCCGCGGGCGGCCGGGTGCTCACCGGGGGCGGCCGGGACGGGGCGACCGTCGCCCCCACCGTGCTCGCCGACGTGCCGGGCGAGGCCAAGGTCGTGCGCGAGGAGGTCTTCGGCCCGGTGCTGGTCGTCCAGCCGGTCGGCTCGGCCGACGAGGCGTTCGCCGCCGCCAACGACTCCAAGTACGGGCTTCAGGCGGGGGTGTTCACCCGCAGCATCGAGGCGGCCTTCCGCGCCGGCAAGGAACTGGAGGTCGGCGGTGTGATAATCGGCGACGTGCCGTCCTACCGCGCCGACCAGATGCCCTACGGCGGCGTCAAGGAGTCGGGCATCGGACGCGAGGGTCTGCGCTCGGCCATGGAGGACTACACCTACGAGAAGGTCATGGTGCTCACCGGCCTGACCCTGTGAGCCGGTCGCGTCCTCGGCGTCCGCCGGACTGTCGTCCACCTCAGGCTCGCTGCGCCGCCTCGAACAGCCGGCGGGCCTGATCGCCGAAGTAGGGCCCGTACATCGTGCGCGGGTCGTCGCTGTACTTGAAGCTGCTCACCGAGGTGACCACGCCCTGCCCGGTCGCCGGGTCGAAGGAGCTCAGCCACGGGCCGCCGCTCGACCCGGCGGTGAGGTCACAACGCATGCCCTGGTCGCGGGTCTGGCCGTGCGGGTCGGCGTGCGTCGCGCCCGAGCAGTAGATCAGGTGCTCGCCGTCGTAGGGAGGGTCGGCGGGGAAGCCGAACCCGAAGGCCCGCTCGCCGCGCGGCGCGTCGAAGGCGATCTCCTGGCCGCCGACGACCTGCCCGAGGTGGCGCCCGTCCACCGGGTTGACCGCGACCATGCCGATGTCGTGGCTGTCGTCGCCCTTGGCCGACCAGGGCTCCGGCACGAGCGTCCGCCGGGCGGTGAACACCCCGAAGGGCCGCTCGCCCGCCTCGTAACCCGGCACGAACGTCCAGTTCTCGGCCCAGGGGCCCCGGCCGTCCTTGACGCAGTGGCCGGCGGTGACGACCACGTCCATGGTGCGGCTGCGCACCGCGCCCGCCGAGCAGACGTAGTCGATGCCGCGCATGGTGAGGAACACCCGGCCGGTGGTGCGCGTCACCGCGCCCCCCGCCGCCCACCGGGCGCCGCTGGTGCTGACGCCGGGCGTCCGCGCGGCCGGCCGCGCGGCCACCGGCGCGGTGGACGCGCCGCCGGTGGTGGACCGGCCCTGCCCGGCCGGCCTCTCACGGGACGGGGCGGCGGGACGCGACGGGGCCGGGGGCCGGGTGTGCCCCGGGGGCCTGGTGTGCGGAGGACGGGCGGCGGCGATGCGCAGGGGCAGGCCGCCGGAGCCGAGCCCGCCCAGCCTGGCGACCGAGCCGAGCAGCCCGCCGGGCAGCGCCCGCGCCATGCGCCGGGGCGTCCAGTAGGCGAGGACCCTGCGCTGCTCGGCCTCGGTGAGGGCGGCCACGTGCTGGACCACCCCCGCCGGGACCGAGGCCACCTGCTGGAGGACGCCCGCCCCGGCGACCGGAACGAGCGCGGCGGGCGGTGAGAACGGCGTGGCCGACAGGCCGGAGCCCGCCGGCGGAAGGACCCGTGCGGAGGCGGCGGGCGCGGCACCGGCCAGCCCCGTGATGAGCGACGCGGCGGCGATCAAGGGGAGGATCGGGGTCATGGATCCCGAGTGTGGACTACGCAAGGTCGCCTTGTGGATACTTTCGGTGAATCAGGTGGCGTCCTGGTTCTGCGCCGTGGTGTAGACCGCCTGCGCCTCCGGGCCGAAGTACGGGCCGAACATCCAGTACGACGCGAAGTTGTACTTGAAGCTGTTCACCGAGTTCAGGGTGCCCGCGCCGGTCGCCTCGCTGAAGCCGAGGAACCACCCGCCGCCGCTGGAGCCGCCGGTCATGTCGCAGGTGAGGCCCTGGTCACTGGAGACCAGGAAGTCGTCGAACACCCGGCCGCTGCAGTAGATCAGCTTCGAGCCGTTGTAAGGGCCGGCCGCCGGGTAGCCGAAGGCGTACATCTGCCGCCCGCGCGGCTGGTTGAAGGCCACGCCCTGGCCGCCGACGACGTCGACCAGGCGCCGGCCGTTCAGCGGCGCCACGACGGCGGCGGCCACGTCGAAGTTCATGTCCTCACTGGCGTTCCACTGCGGCGTGGTGAGCAGGCTGGTGGCGACCCAGGTGCCGTAGGGACGGCTGCCGTTGTCGTAGCCGGGGACGAACACCCAGTTGGTGTGGAAGGCGCCGCCGAGCTTCACGCAGTGGCCGGCGGTGAGCACGACGCTCTTGTTGGCGCTGGTGACCGCGGTGCCCGAGCAGGAGGCGCTGCGCCCCTGGTAGGTGAAGAAGACCCGTCCCTCGGTCCTGACGATCGTGCCGCCCGCCGTCCACGCGGCGCCCGGCGAGCGGGCCGACAGCGTGGCGGCCGGCGAGGTCGGCGAGGGCGTGGGGGTCGGGGTCTCGGCCTGCGCCGTCGGCGTGGGCGTGGCGGGCGCGGTCGGCGCCGCCTGGGTGGGCGAGGCGGAGGCGGTGGGCTCGGCCGGGGTGTCGGCGCGCTTCACGACGTGCGCGCCGGGGGCCGGCAGGGTGATCGTCCTGCCGCCGCCGGGCGTGGCCGTCGTGCGCCCGCCGCGTGACCGCACCAGGTCCAGCGGCCTGGCGGCGGCCATCTTGGCCGGGGTCCAGAACTGCTTGACGACGCGCTGTTCCTTGGTGCTGTCGGCCGCGTCGTGAACGGCCGGCCGGGGCGCGGCGGACGGCTTGGCCGCCTCGGCGGTCGAGGCGTTCAGCAGGATTCCCGCCGCCGCCACGGGAGTGATGGCGAGGATGGGGATGAGACGTCGTGCCGTGGGGTGCATGCGGGGTCCTCCATGCGGTGGTCGCGGGCGCCGGGCGCCGCGCCGGCGGGGCGCCCGCCCGGTGTCGGGCCGGCGCGGGACGCTGGACGCGGGCCCGGCTCCCGCGTGATCGGGTGCCGTGCTCTGACGCGGGAAGGTAGTGCGGTGGAATGCGGCATTTCTCGTGATTCGCCGAGACGGGTATGGCGGGTTTCGGGCATTGAGCTGCTGTTTTCTCACCAGTCGCAGTGGTGACACGGAACGGCCCCCGCGGACCTCTCCTCGGCGGTCCGGCGGGCGGGGCCGGGGCGGGCCGCGATAATGGGGGCATGCAGACCCCTCTCGCCGCGCCGGCCGGTCCCGCGGACTCCACCGCCGCCCTCGCGCGCGCCGGCCGTCCCGGCGCCGCGGAGCCGCGCTCGATCGTCGTGCTCGGTTCCACCGGCTCGGTGGGCACCCAGGCCCTGGAGGTCATCGAGCGCGACCCCGCGAGCTTCCGCGTCGTCGGGCTCGTCGCCGGCGGCGGCCAGGTCGACCTGCTGGCCCAGCAGGTGCGGCGGTTCCGTCCCGAGGTCGTCGCGGTCGCCGACGAGCGGGCCGTCCCCGCGCTTCGCGAGGCGATCGGCCCGGTGCCGGTCGTGGCGGGCGCCGAGGGGGTGGCGCAGGTCGCCGCCTGGCCCTGCGACATCGTGCTGAACGGCATCACCGGCGCGGTCGGGCTGACCTCCACGCTGGCCGCGCTGTCGGCGGGGCGGGTGCTGGCCCTGGCCAACAAAGAGTCGCTCATCATCGGCGGGCCGCTGGTCAAGCGGCTGGCCGGGCCGGGCAGCATCCTGCCGGTCGACTCCGAGCACTCGGCCCTGGCCCAGTGCCTGTGGGCGGCGGGGCCCTCCGGCCACGACCCCGCGCAGGTGCGGCGGCTGGTGATCACCGCCAGCGGCGGCCCCTTCCGCGGCCGCGCGCGGGCGGAGCTGACCGGCGTGACCCCCGAGCAGGCGCTGAAGCACCCCACCTGGGACATGGGCACGATGATCACGCTCAACTCGGCGACGCTCGTCAACAAGGGCCTGGAGGTCATCGAGGCCAACCTGCTGTTCGACATCCCCTTCGACCGCATCACCGTGGTCGTCCACCCGCAGTCGGTCGTCCACTCGATGGTCGAGTTCGTCGACGGGTCCACCATCGCCCAGGCCAGCCCGCCCGACATGCGGCTGCCCATCTCGCTGACGCTGGGCTGGCCGTCGCGCGTGCCGGGGGCGGCCGGCGCCGTCGACTGGACCAAGGCCCACACCTGGACGTTCGAGCCGCTGGACGACGAGGCGTTCCCGTCGGTGGCGCTGGCCCGGCACGTCGGCACGCAAGGCGGCACGGCGCCGGCCGTCTACAACGCCGCCAACGAGGAGTGCGCGGAGGCGTTCCTGGCCCGGCGGCTGCCGTTCCTCGGCATCGTCGACACCGTCGCGGCCGTGGTCGGCGAGCATTCCGTGACGCCGGCGGGGTCGGTGGAGGAGGTCCTGGACGCCGACGCCTGGGCCCGCGCCCGGGCCCGCGAACTGGTGGCCGCCCAGGAGGGCTGAGCCGCGCCCGGTCACCGGGGTGTGGCGGGAGTCACAGGTGGCCGGGAACTCCGGCTTTGTCGGCGGGCGGAGCCCACCGGTGCGCGGGGGTCCTTAGACTGGGGGGCGTCTTAGCGCGTCGCCACTATCAAGGTGCTGGAAAAGATGACATCTGTTGATCTGGGGATTCCCTCGGTACGGAGCAAGCCGATCGCCGAGCGGCGGGTGTCGCGGCAGATCATGGTGGGCTCGGTGCCCGTGGGCGGGGGCGCGCCGGTGACGGTGCAGTCCATGACCACCACGCTGACCGCCGACGTGAACGCGACGCTGCAGCAGATCGCCGAGCTCACCGCCTCCGGCTGCCAGATCGTCCGCGTGGCCGTGCCCTCGCAGGACGACGCCGACGCGCTGCCGGCCATCGCGCGCAAGTCGCAGATCCCGGTGATCGCCGACATCCACTTCCAGCCGAAGTACGTCTTCGCCGCCATCGAGGCCGGGTGCGCGGCCGTCCGGGTGAATCCGGGCAACATCAAGAAGTTCGACGACAAGGTCGGCGAGATCGCCAGGGCCGCCGCCGACGCGGGCGTCCCCATCCGCATCGGCGTCAACGCCGGTTCGCTCGACCCCCGCCTGCTGGCCAAGTACGGCAAGGCGACCCCCGAGGCGCTGGTGGAGTCGGCGCTGTGGGAGTGCTCGCTGTTCGAGGAGCACGGCTTCCGCGACATCAAGATCTCCGTCAAGCACCACGACCCCGTCGTCATGATCCAGGCGTACCGCCTGCTCGCGGCCCAGTGCGACTACCCGCTGCACCTCGGCGTGACCGAGGCCGGCCCGGCGTTCCAGGGCACGATCAAGTCGGCGGTGGCCTTCGGCGCGCTGCTCGCCGAGGGCATCGGCGACACGATCCGCGTCTCGCTGTCGGCGCCCCCGGTCGAGGAGGTCAAGGTCGGCATCGGCATCCTGGAGTCGCTGAACCTCCGCGAGCGCGGCCTGGAGATCGTCTCCTGCCCCTCCTGCGGGCGCGCCCAGGTGGACGTCT
Organism: Sphaerisporangium sp. NPDC005289; assembly: GCF_040607455.1. NCBI lineage: Bacteria > Bacillati > Actinomycetota > Actinomycetes > Streptosporangiales > Streptosporangiaceae > Sphaerisporangium > Sphaerisporangium sp. NPDC005289. The sequence continues at coordinate 715,581 of NZ_JBEXGS010000001.1, read as the reverse complement.
ACACCCTGGCCGAGCAGGTGCACGCCGGGCTCGACGGGCTGAAGGTCCCGCTGCGGGTGGCCGTGATGGGCTGCGTGGTGAACGGTCCCGGCGAGGCCCGCGAGGCCGACCTCGGCGTCGCCTCCGGCAACGGCAAGGGGCAGATCTTCGTCAAGGGCGAGGTCGTCAAGACCGTCCCCGAGTCCCAGATCGTCGAGACGCTCATCGAGGAGGCCCTGCGCCTGGCCGAGGAGATGGGCGTGGAGGTCGACCTGGACGACGACGAGGCCGCCTCCGGCCCGCAGGTCGTCGTCGGCTGATCTCCGCCCGCCCCCGGCTGTCTCACCATTCGGGACGGCGGCCGGTCGGCGCCACAGGGCGAAATCCCCTGAAGTGCAGGCGTTTCCGCAGGTCACAGCGGGCGCGGGTTTTTCGCGCGGGCTCGTGCTGGTGTATGCATGAAGGGTGCGGCACGCGCGGGGCAGAGCGGACGGGCACCGGCCGTGGCGGACGGGCCACGCGCTGGTGGCGATCCCGCTCGTGCTCATCTTCGTGATCACCGTGGCCGACCTGCTGACGCCGCGCGAGATCGAGCTGAGCCCCCTGCTGATCACCGCTCCGGCGATCACCGCCTCGTTCTCCGGGCCGTGGGTCACCGGGAGCGTGGGCGTGCTGTCCTTCGCCGGCGAGATGGTCGTCAGCGCGCACGACGGCACCATCGCCGACCGGCCCGTGCAGACGCAGTTCGCCGCGGCCGTCGTGGTCACGGTGTTCCTGGTGCTGTTCTCCTATCTGCGCGAGCGGCACCAGCAGGTCCTCACGCGCGTGCGATCGGTCTCCGAGGCCGCCCAGCGGGCGCTGCTGCGCCCCCTGCCCGCGCGGCTCGGGTCGCTGCGGCTGGCCTCCATGTACCTGGCGGCCGATGAGGAGGCGCAGATCGGCGGCGACCTGTACGCCGCGGCCCGCACCGATTCCCGGGCGCGCATCGTCATCGGCGACGTCCGCGGCAAGGGGCTTCCCTCGGTGTCCGACGCCGCCCTGCTCCTCGGCTCCTTCCGCGAGGCGGCGCGCAGGCACGCCACCCTGCCCGACGTGGCCCGGTATCTGGACCAGAGCGTGCGGTCCGACCTCGACGAGCACACCGAGGACCTCGAGCAGGCGCAGGAGAACTTCATCACCGCGGCCGTCATCGAGATCCCGCACGACCGGGCGGTGATCGAGATGATCGACTGCGGCCACCCGCCGCCGCTGCTCCTGCGCGACCACCAGGTCATGACGCTGGACGCGGCCAGGCCCGCGCCGCCGCTCGGCCTCGGCGAGCTGGCCGACCCGCTGTACGAGGTGGAGACCTTCGACTTCAAGGCCGGTGACACGCTGCTGCTCTACACCGACGGCGTCATCGAGGCCCGCGGCCGCGGCGGCGAGTTCTACCCGCTGGCCGACCGGCTGATGAGCTGGGAGGGCGACGGTCCCGAGACGCTGGTGCGGCACGTCCGCGACGACCTGCTCGCCTATGTCGGGGGGCGGCTCGGCGACGACGCCGCGATGGTCGCGATCCAGCGCCTGCCGGACTGACCTTCCACCGTCATCATCCGGGTCATTCCGTCATGCCTTCGATCCGCCCGAGCGCGACCGCGCGCGAAGCGTTGGATAACGGTGCGCAATCGAATGACTACAGATCGGTAAACATTGGGCCGGGTCGCCGGTCGTCGCGCGGCCGGGTCCGGGAGCATCGGCTTCTGCCACAGCCGCAGAGGGGAGTCAACGGGTGAGACGGGTTGTCAGTGTCATGGCCGGCGTGACCTTGCTGGTCACCGGGCTGACGGGAGCGACGGCGCGCGGAGCGGCCGCCGAGCCCAAGGGCGGGCCGACGTGGGCCGAGTGCCCCGGGCCGAAGTCGGTGGTCACGGTCGAGTGCGCGTCGCTGAACGTGCCGCTGAACCCGGCCGCGCCGGACGGGCGCGCCATCGCCCTGGCGCTCAGCCGCGTCCGGGGCGCGGAGTCGCACGACCACCGCCGAGGGCTCGGCGTCCTGCTGGTCAACCCCGGCGGTCCCGGCGCGCCCGGGGTGAACCTGGCCCGGTACGTGGCCGCCGCCCTGCCCAAGGACGTCGCCGCGCGCTACGACATCGTGGGCTTCGACCCCAGGGGCGTCGGGGCCAGCGAGCCGGCGCTCCACTGCGTGGACCCCAAGACGCACTTCGCCGCGCCGCGCCCGGACCAGGTGCCGGCCAACGACGCGGCAGAGGCGGCGCTGCTCGCCCGGGCCAAGGGGTACGCCGAGGCGTGCGCGACGCGCTGGTCGTGGCTGCTGCCGCACATGACCACGGAGAACTCCGCCCGGGACATGGACGCCATCCGGCGGGCGCTCGGCGAGGACAAGATCAGCTACCTGGGGTACTCCTACGGCACCTACCTCGGCTCGGTGTACGCGACGCTGTTCCCCAACCGGGTCAGGCGGCTGGTGCTCGACAGCGTGGTCGACCCCGAGGGGGTCTGGTACGACTCGAACATCGCCCAGGACTACTCCTTCGACCGGCGGCACCGCCAGTTCCTCGCCTGGGTCGCCCGGCACGACGACGCCTACCACCTGGGCGACACCGAGACCGAGGTGGCCAGGGCCTGGTACGGCATGCGCCGGCGGCTTGGCCTGCGGCCCGCCGGGGGCCTGGTCGGCCCGAGCGAGCTGGACGACATCTACACCGTCGGCGGGTACACCAACGCCGTCTGGCCGCTGTTCGCGGCCGTCTTCTCCGCCTACGTCAAGAAGGGGCGGCCGGAGGGCCTGGTGGCCGCCTACCGCCGCCACGTGGACCACGACGCCGCCGCCGAGAACAACTACGCCGTCTACCTGGCGGTGCAGTGCCGTGACGCCGCATGGCCGCGCGACTGGGCGCGCTGGCAGGCCGACACCGCCAAGGTGAACGCCAAGGCGCCGTTCATGGCCTGGCCGAACGCCTGGTACAACGCGCCCTGCGCGTTCTGGCCGGAGAAGGGCGGCACGCCGGTGCACGTCGGCGACGTCGCCCACCTGCCTTCGATCCTGCTCGTCCAGTCCAGGCACGACGCCGCCACGCCCTACGCGGGCGCGGTGCGGGTGCGCGAGCGCTTCCCGACGGCCCGGCTGCTGGTGGAGGGCGGCGGCAACCACGGGGTCTCTCTCGGGGACAACTCCTGCGTCGACCGGCACCTGGCCGCCTACCTGCGGGACGGCACCGTTCCCGGCGGCAGGGCCGAGCAGCGCACCGGGCGGCGGCCGGACGCCTTCTGCGCCGCCTCAGCAGAGCCCAGCCCGCCGCAGCCGGCCGAGGCCAACCCCGCGCACCCAAGGCCGGCGCAGGCGATCAACGGCCAGTAGGGTCGGTTCGTTCCAAAATCGGGGCTGTCGCGTAGGCTAAGCCCGTGATGCTGCGAACATCGGCGTCGCGGGTGCTCGACGATCAGGACCGCGACGAGGTGCTCACGCTCCTCGACGCGGACCCCGTCGCCAACGTCTTCGTCGCCTCCCGGGTCCGGTCCGTCGGGCTGAGCCCGGCCCGGCTCGGCGGACAGATGTGGGGGTTCGGCCCGCGCGGTGGGCTGACCTCGCTGTGCTATGCCGGCGCCAACCTGGTCCCGGTCAACGCCGGCCCCGAGGCCGTGCAGGCCTTCGCCGACCGTGCCCGCAGGCAGGGCCGGCGGTGTTCCTCGATCGTGGGCCCGGCCGACGCGGTGGAGAAGCTGTGGGAGCGGCTGGAGCCCTACTGGGGGTCCGCGCGGGCGATCCGCTGGGCCCAGCCGGTGATGGCCACCTCCTCGCCCTCTCCGGTGCCGCCCGACCCGCTGGTCCGCCAGGTACGCCCAGAGGAGTTCGCCACGCTGCTGCCCGCATGCGTGGCGATGTTCACCGAGGAGGTCGGCATCTCGCCCGACCTGGGGGACGGCGGCGCGCTCTACCGCGCCCGGGTGGCCGAACTGATCCGCATCGGCCGCTCGTTCGCCCGCATCGAGGACGGCCAGGTCGTCTTCAAGGCCGAGGTCGGGGCGGTGACGCCGCAGGTCTGCCAGATCCAGGGCGTGTGGGTGCATCCCGACCGCCGCGGCCAGGGGCACGCCGTCTCGGGCATGGCCGCCATCGTGGACCTGACGCTGCGCCACTTCGCCCCGGTGGTGTCGCTCTACGTCAACGACTTCAACGTCCCCGCTCGCGCGGCCTACCGCAGGGTCGGCTTCAAAGAGGTCGACACCTTCATGTCCGTCCTTTTCTGAACCGTTCCGACTGCCTCCCGGGGGCGCGGGGTGGGGCGGGGAGCTGGGTACCCTTGGCGGGTGCTCGAACTGGTGACCGCGACGCGCTATGTGACCCCTCTCCGGGAGGGGGGATCGCTGCCCGGCGTCGTCGAGGCGGACGATCTTGGTACATATGTCGTGAAATTCCGCGGTGCGGGGCAGGGGCGGCGGGTGCTGGTCGCCGAGATCATCTGCGCGGAGCTGGCCCGGCGGATCGGGCTGCGCACCCCTGAGCTGAAGGTCGTCGACCTCGACCCGCGCATCGGCGCGCGCGAGCCCGACCAGGAGATCCAAGATCTGCTCCAGGCCAGCGAGGGCCACAACCTGGGCGTCGACTTCCTGCCCGGGTCGCTCGGCTTCGACCCGCTGGCCTGGACCGCCGACGCCGACCTCGCCTCCCGCGTCCTGTGGTTCGACGCGCTGGTCCACAACGTCGACCGCAGCTGGCGCAACCCCAACCTGCTGGTCTGGCACGGCGACATCTGGCTGATCGACCACGGCGCCGCGCTGTGGTTCCACCACAACTGGCGCACCGCCGACCCGCAGCGCCGCTTCGACGCCGGCGACCACGTGCTCGCGCCCTTCGCCACGCGCGTCAAGCAGGCCGACGCCGAGCTGCCCGGCCTGATCACCGAGGAGCTGCTCGGCGCGGTCGTCGCCCTGGTCCCCGACGAGTGGCTGGAGGGCGAGCCCGGCTTCCCCGACGCCGCCTCCGTGCGCCGCGCCTACGTCGACCACCTGCTCGCGCGCGCCCACGGCCCGCGCGCCTGGCTGCCGGAGGCCGGCCGATGACCACCGCGCTCCCGCCCGAGCACCGCGTCGGCTCCGCTGATACCCGCGAGACGATGGCCGTCTACGAGTACGCGGTGATCCGCGTCATGCCCTGCGTGGTCCGCGGCGAGTTCCTCAACGTGGGGGTGATCCTCTACTCCCAGCCGAACGGCTACCTGTGCGCCCGCGCCGAGCTGGAGGAGTCCCGGCTCCGCGCGCTCGACGAGACCGTGGACGTGGGGGAGGTCGGCAAGGCGCTGGCGGCCTACGAGCGCGCGTGCTCGGCCGACGCGGGGCCGCTGCGCGGCGAGTCGCTCGGCGGACGCTTCCGCTGGCTCACCGCCCCGCGCAGCACGGTCGTGCAGACAGGCCCGGTCCACGCCGGGTTGACCGGCGACCCGGAGGCCGAGCTGGAATGCCTGCTCGACCGGCTGGTCCGTAGGTGTACCTCGGCGCACTAGCGTGCCTCAAGGCTTTCGGGCCGGGTCGCGCGGCCTTCCGCGAAGGTCGACCCGCCCCGCGCTCGGCTACGGGGGAAAGCCGGGCGCGGGACGGGCGTTCATGGAGCCGCCGGCCCGCGGGCACCCGGCGGCCGGCCTCCGTCGGGGGCGGCGGTGGAGGGCACCCACCACATCTGGCCGCCGGCGATCTCGTGGTACACGTCGAGCAGGTCCTTGCCGGTCGTCACGCTGCGCGACTCGGCCGCCGCCCAGGTGTAGACGCCGCGCGACATGGTGGAGGTCTCCTGCCGCACCCGCAGCGTGTAGACGCGCGCCCTGATCTCGTGCACCTTTCGGTCGGACGGGCCGGCCTGGGTGGCCAGCTCGGCGAGCTGGCAGGCCAGGCGCAGGTCGCCCTCGGCGGCCGCCGTGGCGGCGCGCGTGGCCAGGGCCGCCGCCCCGCCGGACAGGTCGGCCAGCGCGTGGGCGAGGACGTCGTCGGGCGGCGGCTTCAGGTGGGCGGGGTTGCCGTCGTGCCAGCCGCCGTACAGCCGCCAGATGTTGCGCACGACGAATTCCGGCTCGTCGTAGTGCGGTTGCAGGTAGGGCCGGCCGGCCAGCGCCTCGGGCGGGCGGACGGCGTGGATGATCTCGTCGAGCCGGGCGCCGGCGTTCATCATGTCCAGCGTCTGCTCGACCAGGCTGTCCAGGTAGTCGGCGGTGTCGGTCAGCGCCTGGCGCACGCGCGCCGCGCCGGCGATCGGCAGGCCGTGGCCGGGCAGCAGCACCTCGGGCGACAGGGCGGCCATCTTGCGCAGGGCCAGAGCCCACTCGTCGGGGTACCGCTGGACCTTCTGCGGGTTGCCCGCGTTCGGGGTGACCCAGATGAACAGGTCGCCGGTCAGCAGGACGCCGCGCTCGGGCAGGAAGGCCCAGGTGGCGTCGTCGGTCTCGCCGCGCGCGTGCCGCAGTTCGAGGGTGACGTCGCCGAGGGAGAGGTCGATCCGGTCGTGGTAGGTCAGGTCCGGCTGGCGGAAGCTCGTCGGCCACACCATCCGGGTGAAGCCGAACTGGCGTTGGTTGATCACCGTGTTGTACCCGGCCGTCCTGGCGTAACGGACGAATCGGGCGGCGACCTTCTCGTGGGCGATCACCTGGGGCCGCGGGCCGCTCTCGGCGTCGAAGGGCTCCATGCCGGCGACGTGGTCGAAGTGGCCGTGCGAGAAGATCGCGTAACGGACCGGCTCGTCCGACCAGGCGCGCATGGCCGCGTGCATCGTGTTCGCGTCCACGTTGTTGCCCGAGTCGAACAGAGCCAGGCCGCCGTCCCCCCTGATGCCGTAGACGTTGCCGAACGCCGGCCACATGACCACGCCTTCGGCCACCTCCTGCACCCCTCTCGAGCGCAGGTCCCGCAGCGGCACCTCCTGCGGGGGCACCGACCCGCGCCAGACACTGTCCGCGTGCTCGAGGATCGGCGATGTCATATGCCAAGCATGGCCTCGACCGATCCGGTGGCAGCAGTAGGGAGATCCCTACACCTGACCACGGCGCGTCCCGTCCCGCGCGCCCCCGCTCGCGTCCGGCGTCACGGTCACGGTCGGACGGGGCCGGTCGGCGACTGATGGGAGGTCGCCCGGTGTGAGGGAATTTGGACCGATCCGTGATCAAGATCCGTTATCATCGCCTGCGCTGCCCCCACCTTCTGAGGAGTGCGATGAGCCGACGATGGGTCGTTCCGCCTCTGCTCGCGGTCGCCGCCGTGGCCTCCGTCCTGACGGCGGCTCCCGCCTCCGCGCGGGCCCCCGCGGACGACCCCACCTGGGTCAAGGTATCCATGGTGAACGTCACGTCCGTGCGCAAGACCGTGCTCGGCTGGACTCCGGCGCGGTTCAAGGCGGCCAGGGTCGCGGAGGCCGTGCCGGTCAAGAAGGTGCGGCATCCGGAGTTTCCGACCGGGAAGCCGCACGAGATCGGGAAGGTGAAGGGAAAGCCGCCCAAGGTCACCGGCGTGCCCAAGACGGTCGGCCGTGTCTTCTTCACTCGCGGCGGCCGCGACTACACCTGCGCGGCGACCTCCGTATCGGGGGCCGAGCAGAGCCTCGTCATGACCGCGGGCCACTGCGTGTACGACGTCGTCGGCAGGGCGGCTGTGAAGTCCCTGGTGTTCGTCCCGGGGTACAGACGCGGTGAGGCGCCGTACGGGGTGTACGCGGGGAAGACAGGGTACGTCTGGAACCACTTCACCCAGCACGGTGACTTCGACTTCGACGTCGCCTTCGTCACCGTGCACGACGGTCTCAAGCGCGACGGGGACGCCTGGGAGGACGCGGGCACACTCGGCGAGGTGGTGGGGGGTCAGGGCTTCACCTGGAGCCAGAAGGACGCGCAGGTCTTCGCCGCGTTCGGCTACGGCACCCGGCAGACGCCCGGCTACTGCGCCGGGCCGTCGAAGACCACCGCGCCGCAGCGGAGATACGGCGTGAACAACCAGATCGGCATCCCCTGCAAGCTGTCCGACCAGGCGATCGGCGGGCCGTTCATCCTGAAGTACGACGCCGCCAAGAAGATGGGCTACGTCAACGGAGTCGTCAGCCTGGTGGTCACCGCCGACGGCACGCGGTACCTCTCGTCCCCCTACTTCGCGTACTGGGTCTATGTGCTCTACGCCAACGCCGGGGGGAAGATCGTCGAGCAGAGCACATCGCCTTCGGCGGTGAGCAGCCCGGCGGTGTCGGGCTCCCCGGCGACCGGCGGCTCCCGGGCTCATCGCTGATTCCCGCTCTCGACTCCTGCCCGGCCGTCAGCCTCGCAGGTAGGTGAGGACGGCCAGGACGCGGCGGTGGTCGTCTTCGGCGGGGGGCAGGTCCAGCTTGGCCAGGATGCCGGCGATGTGCTTGGACACCGCGGCCTCGGTGACCACCAGCCGCCGGGCGATGGCGGCGTTCGAGCGGCCTTCGGCGATGAGCCCGAGCACCTCCCGCTCGCGGGGCGTCAGACGGGCCAGCGGGGCGCGGCGGCGGCCGAGCATCTGCCGGACCACCTCGGGATCGACGATGGTGCCGCCGGCGGCGACCCGCTCGAGGGCGTCGACGAAGTCCCTGACGTCGCCGACGCGGTCCTTGAGCAGGTAGCCGATGCCCGTGCCCGCGCCCATGTCGAGGAGCTCGGCCGCGTAGGTCTGTTCGACGTACTGGCTGAGCAGCAGCACCGCAGGCCCCGGGCGGTGGGCCCGCAGGGCCAGGGCGGCGCGCACGCCCTCGTCGGTGAAGTCGGGCGGCATCCGGACGTCCATGACCACGATGTCGGGCTCGTGCTCCCGCACGGCGTCCAGCAGGGCGCCGGCGTCGCCGACCGACGCGACGACCTGGTGGCCGAACCGTTCGAGCAGCCCGGCCAGCCCTTCGCGCAGCAGGACGACGTCTTCGGCGATGGCTACGCGGAGAGGGGGCACGGAATCTCCACTCGAAGCGAGGTGGGGCCGCCGGGCGGGCTGGACAGGGTCATGACGCCGTCGACGACGGCGAGCCGGTCGGCGAGCCCGGACAGCCCCGACCCCGCCGCCGGGTCGGCGCCGCCGACCCCGTCGTCCTCCACCTGGAGCACCAGCGTGTCGTCCAGCAGCCTGCCGCGCACCAGGCAGTGGTTCGCCGCGCTGTGCCTGGCCACGTTCGCCAGCGCCTCGGAGGTGACGTAGTAGGCGGTCACCTCGATCGGACCGGGCAGTCGCGCGGGCAGGGAGATGTCCACCTCGACGGGGACCGGCGACCGGCCCGCCACGTCGAGCACGGCGGCGGGCAGCCCACGGTCGGTCAGCACGTGCGGATGGATGCCGCGGATCAGCTCGCGCAGCTCCGCCAGCGCTCTTTTGGCCTCCCCGTGCGCCTGGTCGATCTGGACGGCGGCCGGCGAGCCCGGTGGCAGGTCGAGCAGGGCGAGCCCCAGCTTCATGGTGAGCGAGACCAGCCGCTGCTGGGCCCCGTCGTGCAGGTCGCGCTCGATGCGCCGCCGCTCGCTCTCGAAGGCGTCGACGAGCCGGGCGCGCGAGCGGACGACCTCGGTGTCGTCCGGCGCGAGGACCGCGCGGACGATGCTCGCCCGGGTGCCCGCCCAGGCGGTGACGACATAGGCGGCCACCGGGAACAGCAGAAGCCCACCGGCGGCCACGAGCCAGCCGGTCAAAAGGTCGAGGGTGGGCTGCAACGGCCCCGACAACAGCAGCAGCGGCAACCAGATGGCCTGGAACGCCACGCCCAGGTCGACGAACCACATGACCATCGCCACCGGCAGGAGGGCCATCTCACGCCAGGTGGCCTGTTCGCGCAGCCGGGTGGTGAACCAGGCGCGCACGCCCGGCCGTTCGGGGGGCCGGTGCGGGTCGGCGGTGGGGCGGAGGTCCACCAGGCCGAGCCGCGCCCGCTCGAGCCGCGCGGCGGCAAGCCCGCTCACCACGACGAGCGGCGGCAGGACGGCGCAGGCGACCGCGAGCCCGTACAGGTACGCGAGGGCGGCCAGGGCGGCGGCGGCGAGGGCGAGATAGGCGCTGGACAGCAGGTACGCCAGCGAACGCCACGGCCAGGGCGACCGCAGGAACGCCGACGGTCTGCGGGTGAGGGCCTCGAGCGCGGTCCGGGCGAGCACGTCCCGACGCTATCGGACCTCTGTGGCCCGCACAGTAGTGCAGGGTCTACCTCCGGTCCTCGCCGTAGCGCCAATGTGCCGCCGCCTCCGACCGGCTTGGCTTGGCCTCATGGAGAACGCAGAGACGGCCCGCACAGACATGAGTCACCCGGCCCTGGAACCCCTGAGCACGGACCGCACAGGAACGGGTCGTCCGGATGCGACCAATTCAGGCATGGGGCGTGCGGGGACGAACCCCCCGGACGCCGTGCGGTTGTGGTCGGTGAGCAAGACGTACCGCACGGCCGCACATGAGGTGACCGCGCTCGACGGGGTGACGACCGGCTTTCCCACCGGCACCTTCACGGCCGTCATGGGCCCGTCCGGCTCGGGGAAGTCCACGCTGCTGCAGTGCGCGGCGGGGCTCGACCGGCCCGACGGCGGGAAGGTCGTCATCGACGGCACCGACCTCGCCACGCTGAGAGAGACCGCTCTGACCGTGCTGCGACGCGAGCGGGTGGGGTTCGTCTTCCAGGCGTTCAACCTGGTCTCCGCGCTCACCGCGGAGCAGAACGTCTCGCTGCCTCTGCGCCTGGCGGGGCGGGCGGTCGCCTCCGCGGAGGTTCGCGCGGCGCTGGCACGGGTCGGGATGGCCGAGCGCGCCGGTCACAGGCCGAGCCGGCTCTCCGGCGGCGAGCAGCAGCGGGTGGCCATCGCGCGCGCTCTGATCACCCGGCCGGCCGTGGTGTTCGCCGACGAGCCGACCGGCGCGCTGGACATCAAGGCGTCGCGCGCGGTCCTCGGCCTGCTGCGCGGCATGGTCGACGACCAGGGGCAGACGGTGGTCATGGTGACGCACGATCCGGTCGCGGCGGCCTACGCGGACAGGGTGCTGTTCCTGGCCGACGGCCGGCTGGTGGAGGAGTTGACCGGGAACCTTGACGCGGAGTCGGTCGCGGCCCGCATGGCAGGTCTGGAGCGGTCGGCATGCTGAACGCGATTGCGGGCGGTGCAGGGACAGAGCGTGTGGGAAGCGGTGTGGTAGAGCGTGCGGGAGGCGTCGCGGTGGGGGGTGCTGGTGGCGGCGGGTCGCGGCATTCGAGCGGTGGCGCGTGGCTGGGCGTCGCCGGGGTGCGCGAGCGCTGGACCACCTTCGCCGGCACGTTCGTGACGCTCCTCCTGGCGGTGGCGATCGTGTCGGTGACCTCCCAGGCGTTCTTCTCGGCGGGGCCCCGGCTCCCGGCCCGGCTCGCGGGCGCCGCCGTCCTGGTGGCGGTGCCGACGATCGAGCGGCAGGAAGGGAACTTCACCCCCGACCGGCCCTGGTCGCCCGAGACGGCCGCGGCGCTCACCGAGCGGCTCGGCGGCATCCCCGGCGTGGCGCGGGCCATACCCGACAGATCCTTCTACGCGCAGGCCGTCATCGCGGGCGAACCGGTCGAGGCCCACCAGGGGTACGCCTGGTCCACCGCGGCGCTGGCCCCGTACCGTCTGGCGTCCGGCACGGCGCCGCGGGGCCCGGGGCAGGTCGTGCTCGACCGGGCGCTCGGCCTCGCCCCGGGAGCCCGGGTCACCGTGCTGACCGCGAGAGGACCCGCGGTCCACACGGTCTCGGGCACCGTCGACGCGCCGGGCGTGTACCTGAGCGACGCGGAAGCGGAGACCCTCGCCGGCGGGGTGCGGACGATCGGGCTGGTCACCGCGCCGGACGCGGACGTCGCCGCGGTCGAGGCCGCCGCGCGGGCGGTCACGGGCGGCGACGGCCGGGTGTTCGCCGGCGAGGCGCGGGCCGCGCTGGAGCCCTTGGACGACGCGCGGATCCGCTGGATCGGAATGCAGGTGCTCACCGCCATGGCCGCCATGGGGGCGTTCGTCTCGATCTTCGTGGTGGCCTCGACCTTCGCGTTCGGCGTGGCGCAGCGGCGGCACGAGTTCGGGCTGCTCCGGGCCGTCGGGGCGACCCCGCGCCAGGTCCGCGCGATGGTGTACGGCGAGGCGCTCGTGGTCGGGGTCGCCGCCGCGGCGGCGGGGGTCGCGCTCGGGGCCCTGCTCGCTCCGGTCTTCGGAGACCTGCTGGTGGAGGCCGGGTTCGAACCGCGGGGATTCGCGGTGGAACCGCGGCCGGTCCCGCTCACCGGCTCGTTCGCGGTCGGTGTGCTCGTCGCCCTGATCGGCGTGGGGTCGGCCTCGCGGCGTGCCGCCCGGGTGAGCCCGCTGGAAGCGCTTCGCGAGGCCGGGGCGGACGAGCGGCCGATGCCGCGAAGCCGGTGGATCGCCGGCCTGCTGTTCTGCGCCGCCGGCCTGGCCGGCGCGGTGCTCACCGCGAGCACCGGCGGCGACGGCCTGGTGAGCTCCGGCCTCGCCACCGCGATGGCGCTCATCGTCGGCCTCGCCCTGCTCGGTCCGGCCGTCGTCCCTGTGGTGGTGCGGGCGCTCACCTGGCCGCTCGGACGGCTGCGCGGCGCGGCGGGAATGCTGGTGCGGGAGAGCGCGCTGGTCGCGGTCAGGCGTACCGCCTCGACGGCGACGCCCGTACTCGTCACGGTGGGGTTCGCCGTACTGATCACCGGAATGGTGCAGACGACGGCGGGCGCGTTCGTGTCCGCGCGGACCACCTCCTTCCCGGTGAAGGCGATGGTGGTCGCGGACGGCGTGCCCGGCCTTTCCGATGCGGCGGTCTCCGCGGCCGGCGCGACGTCCATACTGACCACGGCCTTGTACAGGGAGAACGGCGACGCCGCGCCCACCGCGGGCGTCAGCCCCGAGCTGGTCGCGCGGGGATGGGGAAGGCTCCGCGTGCTGTCGGGGTCGCTCGACGGTTTCGGCGGGCGGGGGGACGGCATCGCCGTCGCGTCGTGGGTGGCGGACCAGTGGGGCTGGACGCCCGGCCGCACGGTGCTAGCGGCCTTCGAGGACGGCATCGACGTGCCGCTACGGGTGGTCGCGGTGGTCGAGGGCGGACCGGGCGGCGTGCTGGTGCCGCGGGACCTGGTCAGGACGCATGACAGGTCGGTGCTCGCCGACGAGGCGTTCGTCCTGGGCGAGAGCGCGGGGCCGCCGCCGTCCGGGTTCGGCGCCCGGGTGGTCGACCTCGCGACCTATCGGGCCCTGGCCGACACCGAGGACGACCGGCTCGTGTGGATCTTCACCATCCTCCTGGTCGCCGTGTCGGCGGGCTACACGGCCGTCGCGATCGCCGGCACGCTGATGATGGCGGCGGCCGGCCGGCTCCGCGACATGACCGTGTTGCGCCTGTCCGGCGCGACGACCCGGCAGGTGCTCGGGATGGTGGCCGCCGAGTCGGCGCTCGTGGTCATCCTCGGGACGGTGCTGGGCCTGGCGGTGGCGCTGCCCGCGCTGCTCGGGATGCGCGCGGGGTTGGAGGAGGCCATGGCGACTCCGGTCGCGCTCGTCCTGCCGGGGCCGTTGCTGCTGGGCGTGGTGGGCGCGTGCCTGACCATCGCGGCAGGCGCCGCCACCTTCACCGCCTGGCCCGCCCTACGCCCGGGCCGGGCGGCGAGATGACCGGCTGACGCCGCACACCGCCGTGAGGACGGCGGGAAGCGGCGTCACGCCCCGGCTGCCCCGGCGGGCTCTGTTCAGCCGTGTTCGGGCTCCACCGGGAGCCACAGTTCGGCGTCGGCCTCGGTCTTCTCCGGCGACAGGCGGATGCGCACGATCTCGGGGCCGGTGCGGGTGCGGTACGGGTTCGACGGGAACCACTCGGTGAACACATCCCGCCACAGCTCCTGGATGGCCCGCGGCGCCGGCCCGGAGGTGGTGAAGACCGCCCAGGCGCCGGCCGGCACGGCCAACGTGGTCGTGCCCTCCGGAGCGGCCACGGAGGTGATCACGCCCTGGTAGTAGTCGAGGTCGGTGCCCTCGGCGCGGCTGGGGTCCAGGTCGTCGCAGACCGCGACGATGCCGTGCGGCTCCTGGTCGGACAGTTTCTCCAGGCGCTCCAGGGTCCGCGGGTCGATCGCGCGGACGAAGTCGATGATCGCCTGGTTCGACCCCGCATGCACCAGCGGCACCCGAGTCTTGAGCCCGACGACGGTGAAGTCCGGCTTGTCCACAACGCGGTATCGCATACTGCTAATTCCTTCGATGGTGAGGCGGAAGGCCATGCGCGACTGGGAGCTGAGCGCGGCGCGGGTACGCCGGGCCTCGCCCGGTCCGATGCCGTGCATGGCACGGAACGCCCGCGCGAACGCCTCCCCGGAGCCGTAGCCGTAGCGCACCGCGATCTCCAGCAGCGTTTCACGCCCCGCGAGTACTTCGGCGCCCGCGAGGGTGAGCCGGCGGCGCCGGATGTACTCCGACAGCGGCATGCCCGCGAGCGCGGAGAACATCCGGCGCAGGTGGTACTCCGAGGTGGCCGCGACGCGTGCCAGCTCCTCCACCTCGACGGCCTGGTCGAGATGGCGTTCGATGTGCTCCATGGCCTGGTTCAGCCGCTCCAGCACGCCCGGCCCCCTTCCTCGTGACGACCACCACACTAGGCAGTGCCCGACCACGCGGGACCCGGCATCGGCGCCGCCTGTTTCGGCCGCCGGTGCTCGGCGAGTGGTGAGACCTGCTCCGCAGTGCGCCGGACATGCCGCTGCTGGGGACTGGTTCTTCGCCCGGTCGCAGGAGCGGGTGAAGGGTGTCTACCCGGCGCCGTGGCCGGCGCCGTCCCCGTCCGGCCCGGGGGTGTGCTGTCCCAGGCCCCGGCGGATCGCGATCTCCACGGGTGAGTACGCGCCGTCGGCCCGCTCCAGTTCGTACGGCGCGGCCGGCATCAGCGGCGGCTGGGCCATGAAGCGCGGACGCACCCCGTGGTGCGGTTGCGCGGCGTGCACCAGGAACGGATGGCACAGGAAGACGTCACCCGGGGACCCCGTGGCGAGGGCGAGTGGCCGGTGGTCGGACGCCGCCACCAGATCGGGTGCGAGGGCCAGCCCGCTGGCCCCGTCCTCTCCGTGCTTCTCCAGCACCTTCGGCACGTCGAGGTGTGAGCCGACCCGGATCCGGGTCGGGGCGTCCTGCTCGCCGACCTCGCTGAACAGGAACAGCATCAGCAGCGCCCGGCCCCGTGAGCGCAGGTTGGTGAAGTACCAGCTCTCGCCCTCCGGCAGATAGCTCCCCTCGATGTGCCAGCCCGCGTCGTCCGGTTCTTCCTCGTGCGGGAAGCGCAGCGGGAAGGTGCCCAGCGAGTAGCGCGGCTCCCAGCGTCCCGGGCCGACGAGCAGGTCGTACGCGCGGTGCAGAGACGGGGAGTTGGGCGCGGCGGCGAACGGCCCCTGCGCCATGCCGCCCACCCAGTGCACGGGCCGCGTCCACGTCGCCGGATCGTCGGGGTCGCAGCCCGTCTCTCGCCACAGCAGCCGCGCGCAGTCCGCGGCCACGCGCGGCGCGACGGCGCCCTCCAGCTTCACGAAGCCGTCGCGGAGGAAGCGGGATATCAAGGCCGTGTCATCCATGTCATCCATGTCATTCATGTCGTGCATGCCCCCATCGTGCGGGGACACCGGCCCCGAGCGCCCGACATTCTCCGCACCGCCTTTGTCGGGTGTACACCAAGCCCCTTCCGGCTCCGGTCTCCATGCGATACCGGAGGCTTCCATGACGACCCTGATCTCCGGATGCAGGGGTGGGGCCGCGGGTCCAGGGTGGGGTCAGGCCGGGTTCGGGTCCCGGTTCGGGTCCCGGTTCGGGTGGGTCAGACCTCGCCGCGTTCGTGGGCGAGGGCGAGTTCGACGCGGGAGCGCAGGCCGGTCTTGGCGTACACGCGGGAGAGGTACACCTCGACGGTCTTGCGGCTGTAGTGCAGCTCGTCGGCGATCTGCGGGTTGGACATGCCCTCGGCGACCAGTTCGACCACGCGCCGCTCGACGGGCGTGAGCCCGGTGGAAGGGGAGGGGACCAGCCCGGCCTGCCGCATCGCGCGGGCGGCGCGGTCGCGCCAGGGGGCGGCGCCGAGGTCGGTGAAGATGGCGTGCGCCCTGACCAGGTGGGAGCCGTCGGCGAGCGCGCCGAGGACCAGCCGTGCCTTGCCCTCCTCGAAGCGCAGGCCGTCCGCCCGCGCGGTCTCCAGCGCGGCCTCGGCGGCGGCGGCGTCCCCGAAGACCATGGCGCCGGCCAGCTCGGCGGACATCCGCGCCCGCGGGGTGCCGGTGCGGGCGGTCTCGGCGAGCGCGGTCGCCGCGGCGCGGGCCGCGTCCAGCTCGCCGGCGGTGGCGTGCATGTTGACGCGGATGGCGAACTCGCGGTGCCGGACGTCGGGCGGACCGGAGGCGGCCTCGTCCAGCAGGCGGGCGGCGGTGCCCCGGTCGCCGAGCCCGAGAGCGCGCCGGGCCTTGAACACGGCGCGAAGCGAGAGCTGGAGCACGCAGTTGGGCGGCGGGTCGGCGAGCAGCCGCCCGGCCTCGTCGTAGCGTCCTTGGTCCAGCAGGATGTCCACCTCGATGTTGCGCAGCAGGGCGACGTTCTCCCACAGCCCGGCCTCGGTGAGGGCGACCGCGTCGGAGCGGATGTCGCGCAGGGCGTGCTCCCATTCGCCGCCGAGCCGGCGGACGACGGCCATGGTGCGCGTGTGCTGCCCGGCGATGTTGTGCCAGCCGAGCCCCCGGTAGATCTGCTCGGCCTGCGACAGCAGGTCCAGCGCCCGCGTGCGCGCGCCGGCGCTGGCCAGGATGTGCGCGGCCGACTCCAGCCCGGCCAGCCGGCCGGCCGGCGGCAGCGCGGCCGAGGCCGACAGCAGCGCGTCGAGGGCGCGTTCGGTCTCCTCCCACCGCGCCTTGATGATCGCGTCCCCGGCCAGCGCGCTGAGGGCGATCACCAGGTCCTGCGCCGGGCATCCCGGAAGCGCCCGCCACGCGGCCTCGGCGAGGCCGGCCGAGGGAAGGCCGAGCTGGGTGCTGATGACCGCCTGCTGGGCCAGCAGGGCGGTCGGGTCGTCGGCGTGGGGGAGCTGCTCGGCGGCGATGGACACCGCGACCTCGTACCGGCCCATGGCGTGCGCGGCGTTGACCATCGTCTGCGCGGTGCGGGTGTGCCGGCGCCCAGGGGCGAGCACGGCCAGGGCGGCCTGGCCGGCGGCCAGGGCGTCCGCCGGCCGTGAGCCCTTCCAGTACGACAGAGCCTGCCGGGACAGCAGCACGCCGCGCTCCTCGGTGGGGGCCGGTTCGGCGGCCCTGCCGTACCAGTGGGCGGCCGACAGCGGCGCCGTCCAGCGGGTCAGT
Source organism: Sphaerisporangium sp. NPDC005289 (assembly GCF_040607455.1). Taxonomy (NCBI): domain Bacteria; kingdom Bacillati; phylum Actinomycetota; class Actinomycetes; order Streptosporangiales; family Streptosporangiaceae; genus Sphaerisporangium; species Sphaerisporangium sp. NPDC005289. The sequence continues at coordinate 698,276 of NZ_JBEXGS010000001.1, read as the reverse complement.
TCGGCGGCGCGCAGCATGGCGGTCAGCGCCTCGGCGCTGCTGCCGCCCTCGGCGACGTGGGTGGCCCACTCGAGCACCCGCCGGGTGCCGCTCAGACCCTGCCGGTGGAGCAGTTCGGCGATGCGGGCGTGGACGCGCCGCCGCTCGGCCGGCCCGAGGTCGGCGTACAGGGCCTCGGCGACCAGCGGGTGGGTGAACTCGTAGGCGCCCTCGCGGGTGGGCTCGACCAGGCCGTCCCGCACCAGGCCGTCGAAGGCGCGCTCGGCGTCGGCCGCGTCCAGGCCGGCGACCTCGGCCAGCGCGGGCAGGTCGGTCGTGGAGGCGGGCCGGGTGCGGCGCAGCGCGGCCAGCACCCGGGCCAGGCTGCGGCCTCCCTGGTCGCGCTGGAACAACCGGCTGAGGATGGCGCCGCGGCGGTCCCCGGGGAAGGCGGACTGAACGGCGCCGCCCTGCACCAGGGTGAGCACCGCCTCGCGGGCGAACCACGGGTTGCCGCGGCTCTCGGCGTGCACGCGGCGCACGGTCGCCTCGCTCGGCACCCGGCCGAGCAGGCCGCTCACCAGCGCGGCGACCTCCTCCAGCGACAGCGGGCTGAGCCTGACCACCAGGTCGGCGTCCATGGCGGGGAGCCGGCGGGCGGTGCCGGCGACGACCAGGCCGCGCACGCGGCGGGGCAGGTAGGACAGCGCGCCCACGGTGTCGGCGTCGGCCAGGTGCAGGTCGTCGATGGCGAGAAAGGTGCGGCCGGGCAGCGACTCCAGCAGGTTGGCGGTGCGCACGGCCGGGGCGGCGCCGGTGACGCCGAGCGCGGCCTGGTCGATGGCGTCCAGCAGTTCCTTGAGCGGTTCGCGCGCGGCCGGTTCGGCGTGCAGCGGCCCGAGGGCGTCGGCGAGGGAGGCGTAGGCCAGGCCGCTGCCGAAGTCGCGGGCCTGGCCGTGCAGGACGCGGTAGCCCATGGTCGTGGCCAGGGCCTCGGTCTCGGCCAGCAGGTGGGACTTGCCGATGCCCGCCTCGCCCTGGATCAGCACGGTCAGCGGCGGGCGCAGCAGCGCCGTCTCCAGTCCCCGCAGGATGGCGGGGCGGTCGGCGGGAGGGTCGGCTCCGGCGTCGGGCCACCTGAGCGGTGCCTCCGGGCCGGCGGCGGACGGAGGGGCGTCTTCGTGGTGGCCTGTCACCGTCACCCGGCCTGGTCGTGGGATGCGGCGGACCCGGGAGCCGCGCCGGCCTCCGGCGGCGGGAACGCGTCGTGGACGGCGAGCGCGGCGGTGAGGACCAGGTCGCGCACGGTCTTCTCGGGCAGGTCCATCGTCTTGACCACCGCCAGTTGCAGCGACCCCATGACCGCCCACGCCCGCACCCGGGCGGCGTCATCGGGGGAGGGCCCGGCGAGCCGGGCGTGGATCTCGTCGCGGAAGGCCCGGATGGCCTCGCGGGGGGAGCCGGGGGTGGCCTGGTCGGCTCCGCCGATGTCCTCCATGAGCAGGCCGACGATGGCGCGGTGCCGCACGACGAACGTGGTGAGCGGCTCGACGAAGGCGCGGGGATCGCCGCCGTGGTCGCCGTCGAGCAGCGCGACGAGGTCGTCGGCCGCGGGGGCGATGAGTTCGGCGGCCAGGCGGTCCTTGGGGTGGAAATGGTAGGCCACGGCCGTCTTGGTCAGGCCGACGCGGGCGGCGATGTCGGACAGCGAGGTGGCGGCGTAGCCGCGCTCGGCGAACAGCTGGCGTGCGGCGGCGAGGATGCGGGTGCGCGTTTCACCACCGCGGTCGATTGTGGTCATCGTCTCACTTCTCAGCGCGGTCGGGCGTCCAACGATATTCCCGCCTAAGCTTTTTGACGTACGTCCTGCACGGCCGTACAGAAGGATGTTTCCGGCGTGTTTCCGAATCCACCAATACTGTCTGGGACGGTCACCGATGGCTAGCATGCTCGGCCGATTGGGCGGTTGGTGCGCGAGACACGGCCGCCTCGTGCTGGCCGCCTGGATCCTGCTCGCCGCGGCGCTGACCGCGGGCACACTGGTGTTCGGACGGCCGGTCAGCAACAACGCCTCCATCCCCGGCACCGACGCCCAGCAGGCGCACGACCTGATGCGCCAGGGCTTCGGCCCCGGGTACGACCCCGGCGGCACCTTCCAGGTCGTCCTGTACTCCAAGGACAAGCCCCTCATCGACGCCGGCCGCAAGCGCGCCGTCGAGCGCGCCATGGCGCGGGTGCGCGACGTGCCGCACGTGGTCCAGGTGGACACGCCGTACCGGGTCGGCGGTCTGTCCCGCAACCTGGTCATCGGCGTCATCACCGTCCGGCTCTCCGGCAACGACTCCGGCGACCTGGCCGCGACCTCGCGAAGCATCTCGGCGGCCGTCGAGCCGGTGCGCGCGGCGGGCGTGGAGGCCGTCCTGGCCGACAACGGCACCCCCGCCGACAAGGAGATCAAGACCGGGAGCAGCGAGATCATCGGCGTGGCCTGCGCCCTGCTGGTGCTGCTGCTCGCCTTCGGCACGCTGGTCGCCGCGCTCGTGCCCGTCTTCACCGCCCTCATCAGCCTGGGCGTCGGCCTCGGCGTCATCGGCCTGCTCGGCCACCTGGTGGACGTGCCCAAGCAGGCGTCGGTCATGGCGTCCATGATCGGGCTCGGCGTGGGCATCGACTACGCCCTGTTCCTGCTGTCGCGGCACCGCAAGCTGCTGGCCGACGGGGTGCCGGTGCAGGAGTCGGTCCGCCGGACGGCCCAGGGCGCGGGCGGGGCGGTCTTCTTCGCCGGCGGCACGGTCGTCATCGCGCTCACCGCGCTCGTGCTCGGCGGCTTCCCGCTGCTGCGCACGCTCGGCTGGATCACCGGCATCTCCGTCGTCTGCGCCGTGCTCACCTCGCTCACCCTGGTGCCCGCGCTGCTCGGCCTGCTCGGTCACCGGATCAACGCGCTGCGCGTCCCGTTCGTCGGCCCGCGGCGGGACGCGGCGCACTCGGCGGCGAGCGGCTGGGCGGGCCTTGGCACCTGGGTCGCCGGACGCCCGTGGCGGGTGCTCGTGGTGGCGATCGCCGTGCTCGGCGCCCTGGCCGCCCCCGCCCTGGCGCTGAAGCTCGGCCCGCTCGACGACGGCTACGCCGACCGGGGGCAGGACGCCCGCCGGGCCTACGAGCTGATGGAGACCGGGTTCGGGCCGGGGAGCAACGGCCCGCTGATCGTGGTCGGCGAGCTGGACGCCGCGGTCGCCGCTGGCGACCCGCCCGCCCCGGCGGTCAAGCGCGTCGGCGACCGCCTGGCCGACGTCCCGGGCGTCACCTACGTCTCGCCCGCGAAGGTCAACGTGTCGGGCCGGTCGGTGCTGTTCCAGGTGGTCACCCGGTACGCGCCCAGCGACCCGCGCGCCGGTGAAGTCGTACGGGACGTGCGCGCCCTCGGCATCCCCGGGGCGCGGCTGCACGTCGGCGGCGAGGTCGCCGGCATGGCGGACGCCAGCGACCGCATCGCCGAGCGCACCCCCTTGGTCATCGGCGTCGTCGTGCTGCTCAGCGCCCTGCTCCTGCTGCTCGCCTTCCGGGCGCCGCTGGTGGCCATCAAGGCGGCGCTGATGAACCTCATCTCGCTCGGCGCGGCGTTCGGCGCGCTGGCCATCGTGTTCTCCTACGGGCTCGGCAGCGGCCTGGTCGGCCTGGACCCGCCGGTCTCGGCCGAGGGCTCCTACCTGTCGACGCTGTTCTTCACCGTGCCGATCGACTCCTACGTGCCGCTGATGCTGTTCGCGGTGCTGTTCGGGCTGTCCATGGACTACGAGGTCTTCCTGCTGACCTCGGTGCGCCAGGCCTACCAGCGCCACGGCGACAACCGGCGCGCGGTCGCCGAGGGGCTCGGGGCGACCGGCCGCGTCATCACCTCGGCCGCGCTGATCATGGTGGTGGTGTTCGTCGCCTTCATCGCCTACCCCGACCCGCTGGTGAAGGTGTTCGGCGTGGGTCTCGCGGTGGCCATCGCCGTGGACGCCACGGTCATCCGCGGGCTGCTCGTGCCGGCCACCATGGTGCTGCTGGGCCGGCTCAACTGGTGGTGCCCGGCCTGGCTGGACCGGATCCTTCCCGACCTGTCGGTCGCCGGCCACGGCGAGGACGACGACGAGGAGCCTCAGGTCACCGCCCACTCCGAGAAGGCCCTCGCCGGAGCCGGGAGGTGAGGGCCGGCACCAGCCCCTGGGGCAGGAACAGCACGACCACGATGAGCACCAGCGCGTAGACCGCGTAGGACAGCACGCCGGGGGCGTAGCTCGGCATCCCGGGCGCCGTCCCGACCAGGTTGAGCGCCTGCACGAGCAGTGTGATCGCGGTTGCGCCCACCACCGCGCCCCAGACGGTGCCGAGCCCGCCGACCACGGCCATGACGATGTACTCGATCGACAGCAGCACCGGGAACGAGGAGGGCGCGACGTACCCGGCGTAGAAGGCGTAGATGCCGCCGGCCAGCCCGGCGAACGCGGCCGACAGGGCGAAGACCACCAGCTTGTAGCGGCCGACCGGCACGCCCGAGGACGCCGCCGCCGTCTCGCTCGTGGCCAGGGCCCGCAGGGCGCGGCCCGGCCGGGAGGCGATGACGTTGCGGGTCACCAGCATCACCAGCGCGACGCCGGCCCAGGTGAGGTAGGCGTAGCCGACGGCGCCGCCCAGCTCGAACGGGCCGGCGCCGAGCTGCGGGATGCCCTGCAGCCCGATGTCGCCGCCGGTGAACGACAGCCGGCCCGCCAGCGACAGCAGGATCAGCTGCATGGCCAGGGTGGCGAACGCCAGATGGTGCCCGCGCAGCCGCAGCAGCGGCAGCCCCACCACGACCGCGAACGCCGCCGCGACCAGCGGCGCGGCCAGCAGCCCCACCAGCGGCGGGCCGCCGCGCACGGCCAGGATGCCGGCCGTGTAGCCGCCCACCGCGTAGAACGCGCCCTGCCCGAGCGACACCTGGCCGGCGTAGCCCATCAGCAGCGAGACGCCGACCGTGACCATCGCGGCCAGGCCGAGGAAGATGTACACCGTCAGGGCGCTGTCGTCCAGGACCGCCGGCAGCGCCAGCGTGAGGGCGGCGACGGCCAGACCGGGCACCAGGCGGGTCATACGGTCTCCCCGAGGACGGTGGGGCGCCGCGCCGACTGCAGCACCATGATCACGAGCATCAGGCCGAGGGCGATCTCCGTCTGGTAGGCGCCGTAGCCGTACCCGGCGGCCAGTGACTCCGCGACGCCCAGCAGTAGCGCGCCCACCAGAGCGAGCCCCGGACGGGTCAGGGCGCCGAACACGGCGGCGGCGAAGCCGTTCACGATGAGCGCGACGTCGGTGTCGAACGAGATGGGCCGCAGCGGGGTCACCAGCACCCCGGCCACCCCGCCGAGCAGCCCGCCGAGGGCGAAGGCCAGCAGTCCCATCTTCCGGACGTCGATGCCGATCACCCGGGCGGCGTAGGGGTTGGAGGCGCACGCGCTCAGCGCCTTGCCCAGGTAGGTGCGGCCGAAGAACCCGGCCAGCGCGGCGATGGTCACGGCGGTGGCGGCGATGACGAGCAGGTGCTGCCTCTGGACGCCGACCCCGGCGATCGTGAGCGAGCCCGGCAGGCCGGGGAACGAGCGCGGCTGGTCGCCCCACACGACGATCTCGACGGCGTAGGCCAGCACGCCGGCGCCCAGCGTGATGATCAGCGATGACTGGGGCGTGGTGCCGCGCCTGCCGATCGCGAGCACGCCGGTCAGCAGCCCGGCCAGGGTGGCGATCAGGACGGCGCCGGCCTCGCCGAGCCCGTGCGGCACGCCGGCGCCGAGCAGCCACGAGCCGCTCAGCCCCGCGACCACGGCGAACATGCCCTGGGCGAAGTTCACCACGCCGGTCACCCGGTGGACGGCGACCAGGCCGCTGGCGACCAGGGCGAACCCGCAGCCGACGGCCAGGCCGTTGACCAGGTAGGTCAGGAACTCTCTCACGTCATGGCCCTCCCGGCCGCGGTACGCCGCTCACACTGCCCACCGCTCCCGGGACCCCTCGGGGCTCCATGGGCGGCGCCGGCCCGGTCGCCGGGGCGGTGGCGGTCACGACCGGGGCTCCTCGACGGAGCCGCCGAGATAGGCGCGGGCGACGCGGGGATCCTCGGCCAGTTCGGCGCACGGCCCCTCGGCCACGACGCGGCCCGCCTCCAGCACGTAGGCCCGCTCGCAGACGCCGAAGGCCAGCCGGGCGTTCTGCTCGATGAGCAGCACGGTGAGCCCTCGCTCCCGGTTGAGCTCCACCAGGTGGGCGGCCAGGTCGCGGGTGGCGATGGGGGCGAGCCCGAGCGACAGCTCGTCCACCACCAGCACCTCCGGCCGGGACATCAGGGCCCTGCCGAAGGCCACCATCTGCTGCTCGCCTCCGGACAGCACGCCCGCGCGGCGCCGGCGCAGCCCGGCCAGCGCGGGCAGTATCTCGAAGACCGGGGAGGGGTCGCGCGTTCCCGCGCGCCAGCCGCCCAGCATCAGGTTGTCCTCCACCGTGAGGTCGGGGAACAGCTGGCGGCCCTCGGGGATGTGCGCGAGCCGGCCGGCGACCTCGACCGTCCCCGCGGCGGGGGTGAGGATGCCCGACAGCGTGTCGGCCAGGGTGGACTTGCCGGCGCCGTTCGGGCCGAGCAGGGCGACCATCTCGCCGCGCCCCACCGAGAGCCGGACGTGGTCGAGCGCGGTCGCCGCACCGTAGGTCACGACCAGGTCCCTGACCTCGATCATGCCGCCGCCCCGTGACGCCCCGCGAGGCGTCCTCCCCGCGGACCGGCGGGGCGTGGGCCGCGCGGGGTCCCCGGAGATCCTTCGCTCGGGGTCTCTGGGCGTCCTGCTCGTGGCGTCGGGCGGCGATCTTCGCGCGGGATCATGAGGCGTCTCCCAGGTAGGCCGAGACCACGTGCGGGTCCGCGCGCACCTCGCCGGGCGTGCCTTCGGCGATCACCCGGCCCAGGTCGAGCACGGTGATCCGGTCGGCGAGCCGGGTGACGAACGCGACGTCGTGCTCGATCAGCATGATCGTCAGCCCGCCCGCCCGCAACTCCTCGATCAGCACGGCCAGCGCCTCGCGTTCGGCGGCCCGCAGCCCCGAGGCCGGCTCGTCCAGCAGCAGCAGGCTCGGCCGCGCGCACAGGGCGCGGGCGACCTGCATGGACCGCTGCTGCCCGTGGGGCAGCAGGCCCGCCTGACTCTCGGCCCACGCGCCGAGGCCGACCCGGTCGAGGGCCTCCTCGGCGCGCCGCGCGATCTCACGCTCGTCGCGGCGGTGGCGTGGCAGGCGCAGCGCGGCGGCGGCGAAACCGGTGCGCCCGCGGGTGTGCGCGCCCACCATGACGTTCTCGCGCACCGTCATGCCGCGGAACACGCGAGCGCCCTGGAAGACGATGGACATCCCGAGCCGGGCGCGCCGGTGCGGCGGCAGCCGGTCCACCGGGGCCGAGCGCAGCGCGATGGCGCCGTGGTCGGCGGGCAGGTGGCCGGTGATCAGGTTGAACAGCGTCGACTTGCCGGCGCCGTTCGGGCCGATGATGCCGCGCACCTCGCCCTCGGCGATGTCGAGGCTGACGTCGCGGACGGCGTAGACGCCCCCGAAGGAACGCGAGACGCCATCGACGGTGAGCATGCCCGGCACGTCGCCCCTACTCGGCGGTGACGGTCTTGGCGAGCTGCTCGGCCGCCCACTTGGTCGGCACGAACTGCCCGTTCTTCACCGTGTTGACGGAGATGTAGTCGGGTTTCAGCCCTGAGTGGTCGGTCGCGGAGTAGCGGAACCGCCCGTTGGGGGTGACCAGGTCCATGTTCTCCAGTGCCTGGCGCACCTTCTCCTTGTCGGTGCTGCCCGCCTTCCTGATCGCCTCGAACAGCAGCAGGCTCGCGCTGTAGCCGTCCTGGGCGAACTGCGGCGGCGGGTAGCCGTACTTCTGCTTGAACGGGGTGGCCATCTGGTCGATGACCTGCTTCTGCTTGCTGTCGGGCAGGTGGTCGCCGATGACGCCGATGGCGCTCTGCACGGTCATGCCCTCGGCGGCCGAGCCCATCGGCTCCAGCCACAGCTTGCTGGCCTGCGCGGCGGTGAGGAACAGCGGCACCTTCAGCCCCGAGGCGGCGTACTGTTTGCCGACGGTGACCCCCGGGGCGCCCGACCCCCAGAACACCAGGGCCTGCGCCCCGGAGTCGCGGACGTGCGTGAAGATCGCGCTGAAGTCGGAGGTGGTGGTCTCGTACGGCTCGTCGGCGACGACGCTCACCCCGTACTTGGGCGCCAGCGCGACCATCGCCTTGTGGCCGGCGACGGAGTAGGCGCTCTTGGTGTCGTGCGCCACGGCGATCTTGGTGATCTTCTCCGACTGGATGTACTGCAGGTACCGCTCGGCGTACATGTTCGACAACGCGGGGGTGACGAAGACGTAGGACTTGATCGGCTCGACCTGCTCCTGGGCGGGGGCCAGCGACAGTTGGGGGATCTTCGCGCGCTCGGTCAGCGGCTCGACGGCGAGCGCGGAGTTGGAGAAGACCGGGCCGATCAGCGCGTCGATCTGCCCCTTGATCTGGTTGAACGCGACGATGCCCTGGTCGGGCGCGGTCTTGTCGTCCCGCTCGACCAGTTCGACCTTGCGCCCGAGCAGGCCGCCCTGGGCGTTGACCTGCTCGACGGCGAGTTCGACCGCCTTCTTGTCCTCGCTGCCGAGGGGGGTGTAGTTGCCGGTCAGGGAGACGATGAGGCCGACGCGGATGGGCTCCGCGGCCCCGCCGGAGGATCCGCCGCCGGACCCGCCGCCCGAGCCGCCGCACGCGGACGCGGCCAGCACGAGGAAGGTGATCGTCGGAACGAGCTTGCGCACGTGCGCCTCCTGGAGGTCATGTCGCGGCAACAGGCTCTCGCGCGTGCCTCCACCGCGCACCGGCACGGCCCGGCGCACAGGAGGAACGAAGAGATCAAACCCCCGATCGCAAGAATTTAGGCATGGCGTTTTTCGGCTGTCAATACAAAGCCCCACATCCTGAAAACCCCTTGTCGAGGCGGCGTCCGCCGCAGGCGCCCGGCGGGCGGGCGCCGGGCGCGGCCGTGGCATTCATGACGCGCCGGCCTGGGAGGACGCGGCGACGGGGTCAGGAAAGGGGAGGTTCAGGCCGTTCTCGGCGGTGAAGGGGCGAGGACGCGGCGGTCCGGCCATGCGCCTGGCAGGCCCTGCCGGGCCGGCTCGGGAAAGCGGTACGAAACGCGTCAGAGCACACTTGGACGTTTCCGGAGCCGTGCCGGTGCTCGTCCGGTGCCGCCCTGCTCACATCGCCATGGTGGGCGCCGAAACTATCGAGCCGGGCGGAAACATCCTGGCCGGTGACCCGTCCGCCGCCGCCGGGGTGACGTAGGGAGCGGGTGACGTCCGGGTCGATCAGCTGAACGTTTCACCGGCCGCCGGGCGGCGTCCGGTATGCGTGAGCCGCACCGCCCAGTTGGGAGCGGTGAGGTGTCCGACGAGGTGAGCGCCCCGGTGTCCGGGCGGTTGACACGGCCGCGCTCCGTCGGATTGGCTCCGGCCACGGTGAGCTACCGCCCTCGGTGGAAGGGGAACCTGTCTCCTGCTCGATGTTAGCGCTAACATTCCGGATTGCCGTGCCTTGCCTCATCCGCATGGACTGTCCGACCTACCCCGCCGCGCTCGCGCCTCGCTTGAGCCGAGCGGATTCTCTTCGCCGCGCGCCGCGAACGTGTCGTCCCCTGACCTTCATCCCTGGCGGATGGCAGGCCCGGTGACCGTCACGATCACCACGGCGGCGCCCTGCGGCGGAGGTCGGGGCGACCGCCCAGGCCCTTGAACCCGTCTGAGATGAATGATCGGAGAGTCCGTGATACGGATCGTCGTAGCGACCGCTCTATTAGGTACGTCACTTGTGGCCGTACAGGCCGCGACCTCCGCCGCCGCCGCCGGTGTCATCACCGTGTCGGATGGCGTCCAGCGCCAGCAGATCGACGGTTTCGGCGTCTCGACGGCGTTCCGGCGGGGAGAACTGCTCCGCGACCTCACGTCGGCGCAGCAGAACGACATCTTCCGCCTGTGGTTCGACCGCACCACCGGGGCGGGGCTCAGCATCCTGCGCCTGGGCATCGGCGCGTCACCGCTGGGAAGCCCGTACGACAAGATGATCTCCATCCAGCCCCAGAATCCGGGTGGTCCGGACGCGCCGCCGAAGTACGTGTGGGACGGTGACGACGGCGCCCAGGTCTGGGTGGCCAAGGCCGCCCAGTCGTACGGTGTGAAGCGGTTCTACGCCGACGCCTGGAGCGCACCGGGGTACATGAAGGACAACGGGAGCCAGGACAACGGCGGCACCCTCAAGCCGGAGTGGCGAGCGGCCTACGCCCGCTATCTGATGCAGTACACGAAGTTCTACGCGCAAGAAGGCGTCAAGATCACGGATTTGGGGTTCACCAACGAGCCCGACTTCACGGCGCCCTATGAGTCGATGCGCTTCACCCCCGCCCAGGCGGTCGCGATGGTGAAGGCCCTCGGCCCGATCGCCGGGGACGTGAAACTCGTCTGCTGCGACTCCTACGGGTGGGACCAGGGCAAGTCCTACACCAGCGCCATTGAGGCCGACTCCGAGGCCCGGCGCTGGATCTCGACGTACTCGGCTCACTCCTACGCCAGCTCGCCCACCAGCGCGCAACCCGCGAGCAAGCCCGTCTGGATGTCGGAGTGGGCTCCTTCGGCGACCAGCTGGAACGAGGGCTGGGACAACGGCGGCGTCGACGGTTTCACCGTCGCCCAGCACATCCACCAGTCGCTCACCAGCGGCAACGCGAGCGGATACCTCTTCTGGCTGGGGGGATCGAAGGGGAACACCGCGGCGCTGTTCCAGATAGACACGGCCGCGAAGACTTATCGCGTGTCCAAGCGATATTGGGCGATGGCCGCCTACAGCCGGTTCATCCGGCCGGGTGCCGTCCGGCTCGACGCCTCGACCACCAATTCGGGCCTGAAGGTGTCGGCCTATCGCAACTCCGACGGCACGAAGGTCGTCGAGGTCCTCAACACCGGCACCACGGCCGTGACCTGGCAGGGCGTGGAGGGGAACGCCACCGCCTACGTCACCGACAACGCCAACTCGCTCACCCCCACCTCGACGGCGGGCGGAACGGTCACCCTCAGGCCCCGCGCACTCACCACCGTCGTGATCGGCGGCCCCGGCCCGACGCCGACTCCCACCCCGACTCCGACCCCCACGCCGACCCCCACGCCGACGCCCACGCCCACACCGACCCCGACCCCGACTCCCACGCCCACTCCCACCCCGACGCCGACGCCGACTCCCACGCCGACCCCGACCCCGACTCCGGTGCCGGGCGGTTGCACGGCGACGATCACGACGGTGAACTCCTGGGGCGGCGGCTTCCAGTCGTCGGTCACGGTGCGGGCCGGCGACGGCGCGATCAATGGGTGGACGGTGAACTGGAGCTGGCCGGGATCCCAGTCGATCAGTCAGCTGTGGGGAGGCCTGCGCTCCGGTTCCGGCGCCGACGTCTCGGTGGGCAACGAGAGCTGGAACGGCAAGCTCGCCGCCGGAGCCACCACCGACTTCGGCTTCACCGCCAACGGCACGGCGGCCACCCCCGCACTGACCTGCAGCGCGACCTGAACGTTCACGGCGCGGTGAACCCTCCCGATCGGGAGGGACGCGAGAAGGAGACGACGTAAGAAGGAAGGGACGCCAGGAACAGGGACGCCACCCCGCCGGCAGGCGGGGGGCGTCGCTGTGCGTATGAGCCGCCCGCGGCCTGATGTGCTCGGCGAACCGCGTTCTGTCCAAGATCGGATTGTCCTCTTTGTTGTAAATTCGAGCGGAGATCACACCCGACCGTCAGGGAGCGGCGCCATGCGGAACGAGGGGTTGGGGTCGTGGCCGGCGCGGCGGGCGCGCATGACTCCGGCGAAGGTCGCGCTGCGCCACGACGGGCGGTCGTGGACCTACGGCGAGCTGCGCGAGCGCGTCGACCGGCTGGCCGGAGCCCTGCGGTCGCTGGGCGTGCGGCACGGCGACCGGGTCGCCTACCTCGGGCCCAACCATCCCGCCTTCGTCGAGACCTTCTTCGCGGCCGGCGCCGCCGGTGCGGTGTTCGTCCCGCTGAACACGCGGCTGACCGCGCCGGAGCTGTCCTACATCGTGGCCGACGCCGGGGTGGCCGTGCTGGTGTGCGGCCCCGGTCAGGAGGAGGCCGGCGCCGCGCTGCCGGTGGCCCGCCGGGTGGCGGTGGCGGGGGAGTACGAGGAGTTGCTGGCCGCCGCCGGCCCCGCGCCGGCCGACGAGCCGGTGGGCCTGGACGAGCCCTGCCTGATCATGTACACCTCCGGCACGACCGGGCGGCCCAAGGGCGCGACGCTGAGCCACGGCAACCTCGTCTGGAACACCTTCAACCTGCTCGTGGACGTCGAGCTGACCCATGACGAGGTGACGCTGATCAGCGCGCCGCTGTTCCACATCGCCGCGCTCGCCCAGACGCTCGTGCCCACCGTGCTCAAGGGCGGCACGGCCGTCCTGGTCCCGTCGTTCGACGTCGACCAGACCTTCGACCTGGTCGAGCGCGAGCGGATCACGCTCATGTTCGGCGTCCCGGCCATGTTCGCCTTCCTCGCCCAGTCGCCCAGGTGGGAGGGCGCCGACCTGTCCAGCCTGCGCAACCTGCTGTGCGGCGGCGCGCCGGTGCCCGAGCCGCTCATCCGCACCTACCAGGAGCGCGGGCTGACCTTCCTGCAGGGGTACGGGATGACCGAGACCTCGCCGGGCGCGCTGTTCCTGGCGGCGGAGCAGTCGGTGCGCAAGGCGGGCACGGCCGGCGTGCCGTGCTTCTTCTCCGACGTCCGCCTGGTGCGCGCCGACGGCGAGCAGGCGGCGCCCGGCGAGCCGGGCGAGGTGGTCGTGCGGGGGCCGAACGTCATGACGGGATACTGGGGGCGTCCGGAGGACACCGCCGCGGTGGTGTCGCCGGAGGGGTGGTTCCACTCGGGCGACATCGCCGTCGCCGACGAGGACGGCTACGTCCGCATCGTCGACCGGGTCAAGGACATGATCATCTCCGGCGGTGAGAACATCTACCCGGCCGAGGTCGAGAGCGTGCTGTACGGGCATCCCGCCGTCGCCGAGTGCGCGATCATCGGGGTGCCCGACGACCGGTGGGGCGAGGTGGGCAAGGCCCTGGTCGTCCTGCGGCCCGGCGCCGTGGCCGCGCCCGGCGACCTGCTGGCCCACCTGTCCGGGCGGCTCGCGTCCTACAAGATCCCAAAGCATGTGGAGCTGCTGCCCGTCCTGCCGCGCAACGGCGCCGGCAAGGTGCTCAAGGCCCGGCTCCGCGCGCTGTACGGGTCGGCCGGCGGCCTCGCGCGAGAGGCGCCCGAATGAGCCCCGCGGACCGCGTCCGGATGGCCCACACGGACCGCGCCCGGGCGCGCCACACGGACCGCGCCCGGGCGAGCCACGCGCGAGGCGCCCGGACCGGTCACGCGCGACCAGCCCTGACCGACCACGGGGGAGACGCCTGAATGAACATCGACAGCCTCGTCGCGATCGACGTGCACACCCATGCCGAGGTTTCCGAGCACGGCGCCGAGTCGCTCTCGGGAGAGCTGAAGGCCGGCGCGGACGACTACTTCAAGCTGGCCGGGCAGCACCGGCCGACCGTGCGCGAGATGGCCGCCTACTACCGGGAGCGCGACATGGCGGCCGTGGTGTTCACCGTGGACGCCGAGACCGCGACCGGGCACCCTCCGGTGCCCAACGAGGAGATCGCCCAGGCGTGCGCCGACAACGCCGACGTGCTGATCCCGTTCGCCGGTCTCGACCCGTGGAAGGGCAGGGCCGCGGTCCGCCAGGCCCGGCGGCTGGTCGAGGAGTACGGCGTGCGCGGGTTCAAGTTCCACCCGAACCTTCAGGCGTTCTTCCCCAACGACCGGATGGCCTACGGCCTGTACGAGGTGCTGGAGGAACTGCGGGTGCCCGCGCTGTTCCACACCGGCCAGACCGGCATCGGCGCCGGGGTGCGCGGCGGCGGGGGAGTGCGGCTGAAGTACTCCGACCCGATGTTCGTGGACGACGTCGCCGTCGACTTCCCCGACCTGCCGATCATCCTGGCCCATCCGTCCTTCCCCTGGCAGGACGAGGCGCTGGCCGTGGCCACGCACAAGCCGCAGGTGTACATCGACCTGTCCGGCTGGTCGCCCAAGTACTTCCCGCCGCAGCTCGTGCAGTACGCCAACACGCTGCTGAAGGACAAGGTGCTGTTCGGCTCGGACTTTCCGCTCATCTCCCCGGACCGGTGGCTGGCCGACTTCGACAAGCTGCCGATCAAGGACGAGGTCCGTCCCAAGATCCTCAAACTGAATGCCGCCCGCCTGCTCGGCCTGGACACCTGAACAGCTCCCCTTCTGGTGTCTTGCCGCACATTTCAGGATTGTGGGGGCCGGTCACCGGAATGGCGGGATCCGGTGCGCCTGGGCGGGGAAGTACGATCAAGAGATGACCGAACAGACCGAAACCGCACCTGGGTGGCTTGCTCCGGAGGAGCTGGAGTCGGTGCGGGGGCGGATGCCGATCCTCTACGTCGACGCGGTGCCCGTGCGCGTCGACGACACCGGCGTGGTCACCCACGTCGGCCTGCTGCTGCGCATCTCCGCGGACGGGACGGTCAGCCGGGCCCTGGTCTCCGGGCGGGTGCTGCACCACGAGCGGGTCCGCGACGCCCTGCTGCGCCACCTGGAGAAGGACCTCGGGCCGGTGGCGCTGCCGCGCATCCCCTCCTCGCCGCAGCCCTTCACCATCGCCGAGTACTTCCCGACGCCCGGCGTCACGCCCTACCACGACCCCCGGCAGCACGCGGTGTCGCTGGCCTACATCGTCCCGGTGGCCGGTGACTGCCGGCCCCGTCAGGACGCCCTGAACCTGGTCTGGTTCACCCCCGAGGAGGCCGCCTCGCCGATGGTGCAGCAGGAGATGCCCGGCGGGCAGGGTGTGCTGCTCAAACAGGCCCTCGCCCACGTCGGCCGGATCTCCTGACGCCCCGGCTCCACGCCGGCGGGTGAGGGCGGCGTTGCCACAGCAGGAGGGCCACGCCGAGGGCCGCCAGTGCCGCGAAGGCGACGGCGGCGACGAGCAACGCCGGGACGCGTGAGTTCGTCTCGGCCATGACGGGCGCGGCGGTGCCGCCCGGCAGGGGGAAGGTGACGGTGGCCCGGGCCGTCCGCTCGGTCGGGCCGCTGCGCAAGGTGACGCGGGCCACCCAGGGGCCGTCGGTCACCCGTCTGTTCAGCGTCACCGTGATGGCGCCGGAATCCCCGGGCGCCAGGATGGCGCCGCCCTTGACCGGGAACGGGCCGGCGGTCATGGCGCTCGCCACGCTGGTGAGCTTGAGCGTGCCGCTGAGGTCCAGCGCCCGGCCGCCGGTGTTGTGCACCTGGGCGTACAGGGCGGGCTCGCCGGTGATCGACCGCTGCGCGGTGATGGTGTCGATGGTGAAGTCCGACGGCGGCGGGTCACCCTGCCCGACCGGCCGGTGGGCGGCGGGCGGCCCGTCCTCCCGGCGGATCCGTATGCGCCCGGGGCCCGGGCGGGCGGGGTCGCGGCGGATGGCGGCGGGGGACGGCAGGGGGGCGGCCGACCAGGCCGTGGACGGCGGCAGGGCGGTCAGGGCGAGCACCCCGACCACCAGTGGTCCCAGGATGAGGAGACGGCGCGGCACGGTTCGGGTGGTCCGCCGTCAGGCCGCCGACCGGGCGCCGGTGCCGGTGCGGGCGCCGGCCCCGGTGGTCGGGCCGGTGCCGGGCGCGAGGACGAACGGTGTTCTGCGCAACGAGATCTCCCAACGCGAAACCGGGGCGGTGGCCGGGAGGAGTGGCGAGCCCGTCGCTTCACGATCAAGGCTCACGCGCACGGTAACACGGGTACGCGCGATCGATCGCGGAGCGTGGTCAACCGGCGCTAAAAGACCGTCAAAGAGGATGGCACCCGCTACTCCCGGGGGTCGGCGGCGGAGGGCGAGGGGGAGGGGGAGGCCGGGCGGCGCGCGGAGGCGGCGAGGCGGACGGCCGCCCGCCGTGTCTTCAGGCACACGATCAGGGCCAGGACGGCGATGAGCACGGGGAGCACCAGGGCGCCGGCGCCGGCGGCGGGCTGCCCGGCGGCGCCGCCCGCCGCGCCGGGCACGCCCACCATGGCGGCCGGCATCGGGAACTCCGCCGCGGTGTTCTTCAGGGCGGGGGTGGCGACCGGGGAGGGCTTGCCGGCCAGCACCCGCGCGTCCTGCTGGGCCTTGACCTTGTCGGGGTAGCCGTAGCCGGCGACGTAGGTCTGGTCCCTGACCTTGGCCTTGGCGTACTGCCCGTCGATGTTGCCCTCGATGGTGTGGATGGTGTCGCCGTCCACCGAGGTGACGATGCCGACGTGGTCGATGTTGTCGATGACGTGCGAGCCGCCCCAGTCGAAGAACACGACCGCGCCGGGCTTGGGTGTGGTGCCCCACGCCCCCTGGTCGGCGAACCATTCGGCGTGGGCGGGGGTGTAGGCGAACTGGCCGAACCACTTCTCGTAGCCGAGCCGGTGCGCCGCCCACGACAGGAACATGTCGCACCAGGGCTGCGCGGAGTAGTCGGAGTCGAACTCGACGTTCTTGCCGTACCAGTCTCCGTACTTGGTGTATCCGCCCGCTTGTTCGCTGTAGCCGAGCTGGGTCTGGAGCAGGTCGATGAGCTTCTGCAGTTCAGGCGACATAGGAAGTGGGAGCCCTTCCGCTTTGGTGCGACCGGCGCTGGGGACGCCGGTGTCGAACAGGTGGTGGACCGGCGCTGGGGACGCCGGTGTCAGTCGGGTTTGGGCCGGCGCTGGGGACGCCGGTGTCGATCGGGTGCGGGGCCGGCGCGGGGGGCGCCGGTCATGTCCGTGTGGCAGGACGTTAGCCAGGAAAAGCGCAGGTCAAAAGGGGGTCAACAGCGCCCGGAGTGACGGCGTGCGAGGCGGTCGGCGCACCGGAAACCCCGTGCCCGCCGGGCTTCGCGGCCACGGACGGGTTCGCGGCGGATCATTCCTCGAACGGGATTTCTTTCCCTAAACTTGACTAAAACGGTCAGAACCGAACGCCGTTTTGGTCCCCGGCTTACAATCGGCGCATGATGCCCGAGCTCGCCACGTCCCAGGAGTCCGACGGCGAGGCCCGCCTCGCGGCTCTCGCCGTGCTCGCCCAGCAGGTCCGCGACCTCGCCGACGCCGTCACGCTGACCGAGGTGCCGCAGGCCGAGCTGACCGCCGTGACCGCAGAGCTGGTGGCGCTGACCGAACGGCTCGGCGCGGCGCGGCGCGAGACCCCGCTGCCGCCCGAGTTCGGGCCCGGCGGCCGGTACCGCCACCTCGGCAACGCCGTCGTCGGCGACTGCAACCCGCACGCGCTCCCGCTGGTCGTCGAGCCGGACGCGGCCGGGGGCGTCCGGGCCGACCTCGCCTTCCGCCCCTCCCACGAGGGCCCGCCCGGCTTCGTGCACGGCGGCGTGAGCGCCATGGTGCTGGACCACCTGCTCGGATCGGCCGTCGCCGCCGCCGGCAAGGCGGCCATGACCGGCACCCTCAGCCTGAGGTACCGCCGCCCGGTGCCCTACGGCGCGCCGTTGGTGGCCACCGCGGCCGTCTCGCGCGGCGAGGGCCGCAAGACCTGGGCCGAGGGCCTGATCGCCCTGCCGGACGGCACGGCGCTGGTGGAGGCCACCGGCCTGTTCATCACGCCCTCCCAGTGGGTGGGCGTCGAGACCCGCTCCTGAGCGGCCCGCTCAGGAGCGGGGTGTCGGGGTGGCGCCGCCGTGGCCTTCGGCCGGATGGTGCAGCTGCTGGGCCAGCCAGGGGAGCGCCTGCGGCAGTTCGCGGTTCCAGGTGTTGAAGTTGTGCCCGCCGCTCGGCAGGATCAGCGAGGAGGCCCGCATCGGCGGGCGGACGGCCGCGAGGAAGTCCAGCGTCGGCCGGTAGTTCGACTCGCCCAGCTCACTGGTGGTCACCAGCGCCGTGATCGGCGGGGGCGGCAGGTTGGCCAGGCGCCACATCAGGTCGTTCTCGTTCTGCAGCCTGCGGTCGCCGCCGAACAGGTCGCCCGTCGTGGCGTCGGTCGGCGCCCGGAAATAGCCCGACAGGGACGCCACGGCGGAGTACGCCTCGGGATGGCGCATGCTGATCTTCAGCGCGCAGAATCCGCCGGTGGAAGTGCCCATGATGCCCCAGCTCGCGGCGTCGGTGCCCACGCGGAACGCGCCGGCCATGGACTCGCGCACGTCCTGGGCGAAGTACGTCTCGACCTTCGGCCCGCCGGGCACGTCCATGCACTCGGTGTCGCGGGGCGGCGCGACCGTCGGCCGCATGAGCACCAGCACGGTGGGCGCCATCTCGTGCCGCTCGATGGCCATGGCCGCGACGGCGGGCATGTTCATGCGGGTGAGCAGGTTGCGCGCGTCCCCCGGGTAGCCGGTCAGAGCCACGATCACCGGGAAGCGGGTGTGGACGTGCTTCTTCTCGAAGTACTGCGGCGGAAGGTAGACGTACGCGGGGGCGCTCAGGCCGGAGGCGCCGCCGGAGATCACGACCTGCTCCAGCCGCCCGCCGGGGTGGCCCTTGTGCCCCTCGATGGGCGGCACCCGCGCGGTGCGCACGACCTGCACGCCGCCGATCTGGCGCCCGGCCTGCCCGGGATCGCCCGCGTCGCTGACGATGGGCGCGGCGACGCCGTCGTCCGCGCCGAGCAGGTCGCTCCAACTGCCGTAGAAGCCGAAGTAGTTGTTCAGGGCGAGCGCGAGGGCGACGAGGATGAGGACCTGGTTCCCCAGGAGCACCGCGACGCGCCCGATGACAGCCGGCCAGGTGCGGACGCTCAGGCGCGGCCATACCCACCAGACCGACGTGACCAGACCCGCGACGGCGAGCAGGCACATCAGAAGCTCCAGCTTCAGCGCTGTGAGTCCCAATCTTTATCTCCCCTGGTCCTGGTCCCGCCGCCCACGTCTTTCATGGTGGTGCCCACGTGAAAGTTACCCAACCGAAATAAGGCCAAGGTAAGCATGTATCACCTCTCAGACACTCGAAGCACGGACCCCACCCTCTAGTGTGTCGTGATGTGAACGAACGGACACGCCTTTCGCGAATGCTCTTCTCGCGGTCGTGGGTTCCGGCCGCGGCGGGATATGCCGCACTTTTCATCGGAATACTCGATATCGTCCGCGGCGTCATCCCCCATTTCCGCCGCAGTCGCGTGATCCTCATCGCCGACGTGTTCCCCGGAACGGCCACCACTCTGGCGGCGGCGGCCTCGCTCCTGGTGGGCGTGCTGCTGGTCATGCTCGCCCACGCGCTGCGCCGCCGGAAGGTGCGGGCCTGGCGCGCGGTGGTCCTGCTCCTCCCTCTCGGCGCCGTGGTCGAGGCGCTGCGCTGGCGGCACTCCGCCACCGCCGCCATCAGCCTCGGGCTGTTCGTCGTGCTCCTGCTCAATCGCGGTGAGTTCCACGCCCTGCCCGATCCGCGCTCACGCTGGCGGGCTTTGTGGAACTTCCTGGCCCTCGGCGTCCTCGACCTCGGCATCGGCTGGGTGGTCGTGAGCGTTCACCCGGCCACCATCGTCGGCGACCCCTCCGCCGGCGAGCGCGTCCAGCACGTCCTGCTCGGCCTGGTGGGCATGCAGGGGCCGGTCGAGTACTCCCTCGACGGTACCGCCGACCTGGTGTACTACTCACTGGCCGGCCTCGGCGCGCTCACCGCGATCACCACCCTCTACCTCGCCCTGCGTCCCGAACGGCCGGCGGCGGCGCTGAGCGGCGAGGACGAGCGGCGGGTCCGCGCGCTGCTCGACCGGCACGGCCGCCACGACTCCCTCGGCTACTTCGCGCTGCGGCGCGACAAGAGCGTGGTGTTCTCGCCGTCCGGCAAGGCGGTGATCGCCTACCGCGTGGTCTCCGGGGTCATGCTGGCCAGCGGCGACCCCATCGGCGACCCTGAGGCGTGGCCCGGGGCGATCCGGCGGTTCATGGAGGAGGTCCGGCGGCACGCCTGGGTCCCCGCCGTCATCGGGTGCAGCGAGACGGGCGGCGAGATCTGGACCAGGGAGGCCGGGCTGTGCGCCCTGGAGATCGGTGACGAGGCGATCGTGGACGTGGCCGGGTTCAGCCTGGAAGGGCGCGCGATGCGCAACGTCCGCCAGATGGTCAACCGCACCGAGCGGGCCGGGTACACCTGCATGGTCAGGCGGGTGGGCGACCTCAGCGAGCAGGAACGGGAGCAGATCCGCGCCGCGGCCGGGTCCTGGCGGGGCACCGAGAGCGAGCGCGGGTTCTCCATGGCCCTCGGCCGGTTCGGCGACCCGGCCGACGACGCGTGCGTCGTGGTCACCGCGCACAAGCCCGGCGAGGACGGCAGGGTCTCGCCCGGCGGCGACATCCGCGCCGTGCTGCACTTCGTCCCCTGGGGCCGGGCCGGCATCTCCCTGGACCTGATGCGACGCGACCGCGACGCCGATCCCGGCCTCAACGAGCTGCTGATCGTCAAGACCCTGCAGGCCGCGCCGTCCCTCGGCGTGACCCGGGTCTCACTCAACTTCGCCATGTTCCGCTCGGCGCTGGCCAGGGGCGAGCGGCTCGGCGCGGGGCCGGTGATGCGGGCCTGGCGCGGAGTCCTGGTCTTCCTGTCGCGCTGGTTCCAGATCGAGTCGCTGTACAGGTTCAACGCCAAGTTCCGGCCCTTCTGGGAGCCGCGGTTCCTGGTGTACGCGACGGCGCGCGACCTGCCCCGCATCGGCCTGTCCGCGCTGCAGGCCGAGGCGTTCCTGACCGTGGGCCGCCTGTCCCTCCCCTTCCGCGGCCGTCGCCGCCCGGGCCCCGGCTCCTCCCCGTCGGGCTCCACCCCCTCGGAAGGGCCGTTGCCGGTCTCCCCGTAGTAAGTCCGCCATTTCAGAGGATTTCGGTGGTCGCGGGGAAACCGCGCCGGCGTGTCCTGCCGAAACCATCGCAATGCGCTTCAGATGTCGTCGGCCGGACGCGTTGATCGGGGCGCGCCGGTGTCGTTCTCCTGACCTCGCGATGGCGCGCGTGAATCGCGCGAGCGGTGATTCCCATGGCCTTTACCCGGGCTCGACGGTCATTTCCCGTTATACCGGATCGGCCGCCGTTAGCTGTCGCGGAAGCGTGATGGTGTACGTTCACGGATAAGCGGCGCCGAACCGATTTATCCGGCCATCTGCGCCTATCGGAAAGCGTGTTCGATAGGGGATATGTGATGCCATGTCCCCTTAGGGACGGCCGTCGGTGCGGGCGGACGGGTCGTCCCGTCGCCGCGCGGCGTTGGGTGGGGCGATCTACCCTTAAGGTTGGCATCTTGCGAAATAGCGCGCCAAGCCGCCGGTGATCCGGCCGCTTCCGTGACGCCGGCGATGCCGGAGTGTCGCGGGGGGAGCGATCATGGGGCAGGAGAGGCGCCGGCGCCGGTACGCGGCCCGGACGCCGCGGCGGCGCGACCACCGTGGTAGCTACCCTGGGAGGGCCGGCCGGTGCCGACGACGGTTCCCGCTGTTGCGCGACCATCGATGACGGGCCGGGAGCCCGGCGCCGCGCCCCCACGGCGCGCCCGCCTGGCCGGAGGCGCGGGGCTCGTCCTCCTCGGCCTCGCCATCGCCGCCATGGCGGCCATCGCCCTGCTCGGCCCGTCCGCGGCGGTGCCCGACGTCGGCGGCGACGGCCCGCCGTGGTCCCTGCGGGCCGCCCCCTCCGACGCCCTGGTGCTCTGGCTGTGCTGGACGGCCCTCATCGCGGGCGGGCTGGGCCTGGCCGTCGCGCTCGGGGCCCTGCGCCGTGGATGGCGCCCCCCGCGCGGAGTGCTGCCCCTCGGCACGGTCACGGCCGTCGCCGTCCTGGCCGTCCTGCCGCCCGCCGGCTCCACGGACGTGCTGAACTACGCGGTCTACGGGCGCATCGCCGGACTCGGCCACGACCCGTACGTGACCACGCCCGCATGGCTGTACGAGATCGCCGACCCGGTCGGCCGGTACGCCCCGCTCGCCTGGCGGCACGCCCCCTCGGTGTACGGGCCGCTGGCCACCTGGGCGCAGACGGCCGCGTCCGTCGCCGGCGGCGGCACGATGGCGGGCACGGTGCTGGCGCTCAAGGTGGGCACCGCCCTGGCGTTCCTGCTGTCGGCGCTCGCGCTCGACCGGCTGGCAGGGCGCGACCGCGAGCGGCGGATCCGCGTCCACCTGCTGTGGAGCCTCAACCCGCTGATGCTCTGGCATGTCGTGCTCGGCGGGCACGTGGACGGCCTCGGCGTGGTCTTCCTGCTGGGGGCCCTGCTGGCCGTGCGGCGGGCCGGGGCGGCCGCCGGCCTGGTGGCGGGCGCGCTGCTCGGCGCCGCCGCCGCCGTCAAGGCCCCGTTCGTCCTGGCCGGCGCCGGCCTCGCCTGGGCGTCCCGCAGGTCGCTCGCCACCCTCGGGTGCCTGGCGATGGGCGCCGGCGCGGCCCTGGTCGCCGCCTACGCGACCCAGGGACCCGAGGCGCTGGGCAACCTGATGGGCAAGATCGGGGCGCACTCGCTGGCCGACCCGTGGCGGGTGGTCACCGACGCGCTGGGCCTGGGCATACAGGCGTCCCTGCTGGAGGGGCAGCTCGCCCTCGGCGCCGCGCTCCTCATCGGGGTGCTGCTGTGCTGGGGGCTTCCCGCCGGACCGCCCGGGCTGGACGCCGCGCGCCCCGCGCTGGCGTGGTGCCTGTGCTGGCTGCTCACCTCGCCGGTGCAGCATCCGTGGTACGACGCGCTGCTGTTCCCGCTGCTCGCCCTGATGCCGGCCGGCCGCCTGGACGGCCTGCTGGTGACCCGAAGCGTCCTGACCAGCCTGATCTACCTGCCCGGCGCCGCGAGGATCATGACCCCCACGCCGTTCACCCAGTGGGTCGCCGAGACCTACCGGCCGTGGGTCGCCCCGCTGGCCGCGGACCTGATCATCATCTGCGTCCTCGCGCTGGCCCTGGCGGGCCGGACGCGCCCCGGGGTGTGGGCCGGGGCCGGCGGAGCGGTCAGGCGATGAGCCGGACGGCGTGCAGCCGCTCGTCCAGAGCGGCCACGCTGCGGGTGCGGTGCCACGGGCTGAGCTTCTCGCGCGTCTCGACGACCGAGCGCACCAGGCGGGGAGAGGTGTTGCGCCCCGCCAGACGGGCCGCCTCGGCCAGGTGCTCGCACGCCACGTCGATGTCCCGCAGGTCCATGTGGGCCTGCGCGGTCTTCAACCGAAGGTAGGCGGCGTTGCGGACGAACGCCGGGTCGATGCCGGAGGCGGCGGTGGCGGCCACCTGGAGCGCCTGCGACGGGTCGCCTGTGTCGAGCAGGCAGCCCGCCTTGGTGGACAGATACTGGCCCTGGCCGAAGAAGGTGACCAGCCGCGCGCCCGGGTCGTCGGCCGCGGCGCCGTGCAGCTCGCGCTGCGCCTGGTCCAGCGACCGCAGGCAGCGCGTGTGGTCCTTGCGCCGCTCGCCCCGGGCCGAGCGGCGCACCACGGCGGCGTGGGCGCGGGCGCCGACGTCGCAGGCATAGGCGGTCAGCAGCCGGCTGCCCGCCCGCTGCCCCCACGCGAAGGCCCCGAGCGCGTGTTCGACGCCCAGGCGCGGGTCGCCGCGCCAGGTGGCGAGCTGGCTCCAGTTGGCCAGCACCATGCTGCACATGGCGTCGTCGTCGGCCTGGTGGGCGGCGTCGCGGGCCCGCGCGTAGTGGCGGTCGGCCCCGCGGAAGTCGTTGAGGTTGAACAGCATCCACGCGGTGCAGCGGCGGATGTCGGCGAGCAGGGACAGCGTCTTGGCGCGCATGTGCTCCGGCACCCCCGCCGACAGCAGCGAGACGACCAGCTGCTGCTGGGCGAGCACCGTGGCCAGCGCGGCGTGCGGGCCGAGCGTGTCCTCCTGGCGCATGGAATGGCGCAGCACCGCCTGGATGTGGCCGAGCGTCACCTCGTCCACGCGGCTCGGGTCGGCTCCCGCCATGGCGAGGCGCCGGGACTCGTCCTCGTCCGGCCGTTCGAGGTGCGGCGAGGCGTACGCCGAGGTCGCGGCCGCGCCGATCAGCGCGAGAGCGTCACGTCGGTTCATCTGTGTTGCCCAATCGGTGAAGGCGTGGACGAGCCGCTCGTACTCCCGTTCACGCAGGTCTTCTTGAGAGGCCGGCCCGCGCGGAGACAGGGGCGCGAGCAGGCCCTGGATGTCGGCGAAGGCCAGGCCGGCCGGGCTCGGCGGAGACGGGAAGTGCCGCACGCGGGCGACCTGCGCGTTCTGGTCGGACGCCGTGTGGTCCTCCCCGTCGATCAGGTCGCACGCCCGGCACCCGTAGACCCGCGCCAGCCGGTTCAGCCCCGCCACCGGGGGCTCGTTGCCGCTGGCGCTCGGCCACGCCTCCCACGAGCCGAGTTTGCGCACGCTGAACGGCTCCGACGGCCACAGCGCCTTCCACTCCTCGACCACGCGCTCCTGCGTGTAGCGGTGCGCCTCGCGGAACGCCTGGCGGGAGTTGAGCCGATAGCGGCGCTGGAACTCCCGCGCGATCTCGGTCCAGGTGGACCCCCGCTCGCGAAGCTCGGCGCTGAGGCGGTCCATCTCCTCTTTGAGGCTGCGTGGCTTACGTGGCATCGCGTACCCTCCGACCCCCGTGGATGCGTATCGCCGACACCGACAGTAGCCAAAGCCGTCTGGTGACTACGCACGGTCGCCGGTAATCGGCGACCAGGCCGCCGGTTTCTGCGACGACCGGCCGCACGCGCGCCGAATCAGGGGCTCCCGCCTACAGACACACCCCGCCACGACGCCTGTTGGCGGCCATGCCGTCCACCGGAAGGTAAAGGTCCGCCCCGTTACCCGGATCGGGGGATCCGTGCGGGGGCCGTCACGCGGCCGATGCACCCCGAGCGAAAGGCCAGGGATCAGAGATGATCGGCATTCCGTCCTGTCCCCGCGAAATCCGCTGGGAGCTGCGCGCCGAGCCGGGTGTCACGGCCGAGTGCCGTGCGGTCGTCCGCGAGAGGCTCGCCGAGTGGGACCTGCACGACCTGATCGACGACGTGGCGATCGTCGTCACCGAACTGGTCGCCAACGCCCTCGTGCACGGCGCCGCTCCCGTGCGGCTCGCGCTGGGAACGGCCCCGGACACCGTGACGGGCTCGGTCGCCGACGGGGGGGCCGGATGGCCGCGCCTGCGCCAGGCCGGCGCCGAGTCCGAGCACGGCCGGGGGCTGCGCATCGTCGCCGCGCTCACCGACGCGTGGGGCGTGGTACCGCTGCCGGCCGGTCCCGGCAAGACCATCTGGTTCACCCGCACCCGCGTCTCCGCGGAGGGTCACAGAGTCTCCGCGGAGGGTCACAGAGGGGAGTAGAGCACCAGGACGTTGCCGGACGGGTCGCGCAGCACGGCCCTGCTCTCGTGCGGGCCGGCCCCCGGGCCGCTGACCAGCTCGGCGCCCGCGGCCGTCAGCTCGGCCACCGTTCCGGCGAGGTCGCCGACCTTGTAGGACGGCGCGGTGACGGCGCCGGCCACCTGCTCGGCCGGGGCGGCCAGCGCGATGGTGACGCCTCCCGCGTCCAGCGCGGCGAAACGGTCGCCGTCCCTGAATTTGACCGTCAGCCCGAGCACCTCGCCGTAGAAGGTCAGAGCCTTGTCCAGGTCGTCCACCGGGATCAGGACGTTGCCGAGCTTCTGCACGCGCGCGCTCACAGTGCCTCCACCGGGTAGGTCGTCTCGGACGAGAGTCTGCCCGGCGGGCGGCCCGCCGCGCACCCGGCCACGTGCGCACTCCACCATGTGCGCACGCGACGTGCGCACATGGCGTGCGGACCCAGTCGTGGGCGGACTCGGTCGTGGGCGGACCCGGTCATGCGCGCCTGGTCATCCGCGCCTGCGAGGGCGCCTGGTCATCCGCATCTGTGCGTGCGCGTCCGGTCAGGCGCGCTCGCGGCGGGCGGCCCGCGGGAGGGTCGCTCAGGTCAGGACGGGACCGTCGCCGGAGTCGCCGGACGGCTCGTCCCGCGGTTCGGGCGAGGGCGGCGGGTCCTTCGGCGGGTCCTTGTCCGGCGGCTCCTCGGTCGGCGGGTCGGACTTGGTGGGCTCCGGCGTGGGCTCGGCGCACGCCCGGCCCCTGCGCGTGCGCGTGGCCGAGTCGCTCGCCGTCCCGAGCGCGGAAGCGACGGTCACGGTGACCTTCCTGACGTCCACGTAGCCGCACCTGGGGTCGGCGAACCGCACCGTGAACACCCGGTCGTACACCGAGTCGCCCGACAGGGTCGCCCGGCGGGCGGCGGTGCGGGTGATCGTGCGCTCCCCGGCCGTGACGGTCTGCTGGAAGCTCGCCGTCAGCCGCACCGGGTCGGGGGACGAGCTCCTCACCCGCACCCTGAGCGTGCCGCCGTCCCAGGAGGTGATCGAGACCGTCGGCGGCGCGCACTTGGGCCCGTCGACGCCCACCTCCTTGAACTGGGTGCCGTTCGCCGCCGCGGGCGTGGTGGTGACCCGGACGCCGAAGTACGCCGTCTCGCCGCAGGCCACCTCGCCCAGGTCGCCGGAGAGCGAGAGCGCGTAGGAGGTGTCGCCGGACAGGGTGCGGCTCGCCTGGTCGACGACCTTGGCCGCGCCTTCGCCCTGCCTGCGGGTGAACGCGGCGGCCAGGCGCACCTCGCCCGTCCCTCCCGTGCGCACGCCCACGCGGGCCGTCTTGCCGTTCCAGCGGACCGAGACGTCGTCGACCGTGGGCGGCGGGCACGGGTCGCCCTTGACCATGACCGTGCGGCTGCGCGAGCCGCCCGCGGCGCCCGGCGTGGTGGAGACGGTGACCTGCCGGTAGACCGTCTTGCCGCAGGCCGGCGCGGCGAAACCGGCCGTGGCCTGGCGGGTGTAGGACGTGGAGCCGGTGAGCGTGAACGTCTGCGTGACCGGGGCGGCCGGGGCGGCCAGGGCGCCGCCGGAGGAGCGCTCGGTGAAGCGGACGCTCAGCGTGACGGTCTGCGCCGTGGAGGTGCGCACCCGCACGGTCGCGGTGCGCCCGTCGAACGCCGCCACCGCCAGCTCCCGCACCGACAACCGCATGGGCGTGGGCGTCGGTGTGGGGGTGGGGCTCGGTGTCGGGGTGGGCGTGGGTGTGGGTGTGGGGGACGGCGTGGGGGACGGGGACGGGGTCGGGGTCGGGGTCGGCGTCCGGGTGGGAGTGCGGGTGGGCGTCGGAGTCGGCCTGTGGGTCGGTCTGTGCGTCGTCCCGGGGGTGCCCTGTGGCGTGGCCGGCGGGTCGACCTGCGCCGGAGCCGGAGAGGTGTGGGTCGCGTGCGACGGGGACGGCGAGGACTCCGGAGGGTCGGTCCCGTCGTCCGGGCTCGAGGTGACCGGCGCCTTCGCCAGCGCCTTCGACGGCTCGCCCGCCGGGACCTGCGCGACGGCCCGCGCGGTCGGGGAGGTGGTCAGCGCCACGTCCCGCACCGGCGTGCCACCGCGGCCGGCGGCCAGCACCGCGATCACGACGCCCACCGCCACGACGCCGGCGCCGACCAGCACGCGCCCCGGATGACGAACCCGGCTCAGGGGGCGCAGCGGTCCGCGCAGCACGGTACTGGCCAGGCTGGTGCTCGCCTGCGGCCCGGGCTCGGACAACGGGAAGCCGAAGGCCAGCAGGGCGACGAGCTCGGCCAGGTGGCGGCGCCCGCGCTCTTCCCACTCGGGGCCGTAGGCCGCGACCGCCGCCGACTCCAGCTCGCCGACGAACGCCCGCGCGGTCGAGGGACGGTCGGCGGGGTTCTTGGCCAGACCCCGGGTCACCAGCCCGCGCACCGAGCCGGGCACCGCCTCGGCGGGGATCGCGGCCGACTGGTGCTGGCGCATCAGAGCGGCAGGGTGGTCGGCGCGGTACGGCCTCTGGCCGGTCAGGCACTCGAAGAACACGCAGGTGGCGGCGTAGACGTCGGTCGCGGGGCCGGCGGGGGAGCCGTTCCACTGCTCGGGGGCCATGTAGGGCGGGGTGCCGGAGGGCAGGCCCGGCCGCCCGGCCGGGGTCGCGATGCCGAAGTCGGCCAGCTTGCTGAACCCGTCGGCCTGGACCAGGACGTTCTCGGGCTTGTAGTCGCGGTGCACGATGCCCGCGGCGTGGGCCGCCGACAGGCCGAGGAGCGAGCCCTTCAGGACGACCAGCGCGGCCTCCGGGCTGGTGGTCCCATGCTCGTGGAGGATCTTGCGCAGCGGGACGCCGTTCACCAGCTCCATGACGATGGCGGCGCCCAGCGGGCTCTCGACGTACTCGTAGAACCGCACGATGTTCGGGTCGCCGATCTCGACCATCGTGCGCGCCTCTTCGCGGAACGCGGCCAGGAAGCGCGGGTCGGATCTCAGCTCGTCACTGAGGTACTTGATCGCCACGTAGGCGCCGGTGCCGTTGTAGACGGCCAGGACCACCCGGCCGCTGCCACCGGAGCCGAGCACGCGTTCTTCGCGGTATCCCGGAACGGACCAGGCGTCCATCTTGTCCCCTCGGAGTGGTGATGCTCCTGACTCCCCAGACGAAGGTCTCATCCGATACGCCGGTTGTCACGGATTTGGTAGATCACCACGGTGACGATTCAATTACAGAAGGTATGCCCGTTAAGCATATGTCAAGGTCAGTGCCCCTTTTCCAGGAAACCCACCTCCTGCGTGCTCGACCGGGTAAAGCCCTCCGAGGGGCAGGGCGCAGGACTCAGGACTCAGGACTCAGGGCTCAGGGCTCGGGGGTCAGGGCTCGGGGGTCAGGGCTCGGGGGTCAGGGAAGGGAGTCGTACACGGCCTCGAGCAGGCGGTAGCCGCGCATGCTCCCCGCCACCGCGTTCGCCATCCGGTTCATCGTGTACGCCACGGCCAGCCCGTACCGGTGGTCCCCCAGGCCGACGAAGCCGCCGAGACCCGGGTGGCCGAACGCCGTCGCGGCGCCCTTGCCAGGGGTGAAGAACATCGTCGCGGGGCGCATGAAGCCCAGGCCGAACGCGCTGTCCAGGAACATCACCCGGTCGGGGCCGCTGACCCTCGGCCGCAGTGCGTCCTGGAGGGTCTCCGGCCGGACGATCTCGCCCGCGAGCAGGTCGCGGTAGAACCCGGCGAGGCCGCGCGCCGTGGTGATCAGTCCCATGGCCGGCCACCCGGCCCGCATGATCGCCGGGTTGTTGGCCCCGCCCTTCACCTTGCCGGGGCTGGGGTTGCCCATCGCCCGGTTCATCATGCTGCCCTTGTCCAGCGCGGCCCGCGCCATCTCCCACATGGGGTCACCGGGCCCCCGTCCCGGCAGCTCGGCCGCGGCGCGCACCGCCTCGGTCCCGTCGGAGCCCGTCGCGCCGCCGGGGGTCCTGCGCTCGCCGGCCGAGAGGCGGGCGGCGCGGGCGATCACGTCGGGGGGAGCGCCCAGCCACAGGTCCAGCCCGCGCGGGCCGGCGATCTCCGCGGCGACGAACTCGCCCACGCTCTTGCCGGTGACCCGGCGGACCACCTCGCCGACCAGGAACCCGTAGGTGAGGGCGTGGTAGCCGTGGGCGGTGCCCGGCTCCCACATCGGCCGCTGCGCGGCGAGCCGCGCGGCGATCGCCGGCTGGTCCCCGAACTCCTCGGCCGGGACGTCCTCCTCGATCACCGGGAGCCCGGACTGGTGGGTGAGCAGGTGCTCGACCGTCACCCGTTCCTTGCCGCCGGCCGCGAACTCCGGCCAGACCTCCGCGACCGGGGCGCTCAGGTCCACCTCGCCCCGCTCGGCGAGCATCAGCGCCACGGCGGCGGTGACGGCCTTGGTGCACGAGTAGGTGAGGGCAGGAGTGTCCCGCTCCCAGGGACGCCCGGTGTGCCGGTCGGCCACGCCGTCCCACAGGTCCACCACCGGCTCGCCGTCGAGGTGGACGGCGAACGCGGCGCCGAGTTCCTCGCCCTTCGCGAAGTGGTTCTCGAAGACCTCCCGGACACGGGCGAACCGTGGATCGCAGTGGCCCTGGGCACCCATCACAGACCTCCGGTGGCGGTGGCTCGCTCGGTCGCCGCGCCCGGCGACGTCTCACCCAGAACGACGCTCGGTCGGCATCCCCCCAACTTACTGGCGCCCCGATCCCGTCCGTACCCGCCGTCCCCGAGCCGTGCGGTCCCCGTCCCCGTCCTCCCCGCGCCGTTGCGCCCCCTTACTCGCCGTCCCCGCGCCGCCGGCTCTCCTGCCCGTCCCCTTGACCCATGCGATCCCGATCCGGGCCGGTGGCGTGGGGGTGGCGTCCGTGATGGGGTTGGGTCCGTGGCGACGAACGTGATCCTCTCCGGCGGGCCGGCGCACGACTTCCCGGCGACGTCCGCGGCGCTGGCGGAGGTCCTGGCCGAGGCCGGGGTGCGGTCGCTGGTCACCGACGACATCGCCGGGACGCTCGCGGCGGGCCCCCGCCCCGACCTGGTCACCGTGAACGCGCTGCGCCGCCTTGCGGACGACGGCTGGTCGCGGAGCCTCGGGGTCGCTCCGTTCCGGCTGCCCCGCGCCGCCCGCGCGGCGGTGCTCGCCCATCTCGACCGGGGCGGGGGAGTCCTCGCCGTGCACGCGGCCTCGATCTGCTTCGACGACTGGCCCGGTTGGCGCGGGCTGGTCGGGGCGGCCTGGGTCTGGGGCCCTCCCATCACCCGCCCCTCGGCCCCGCGGAGGTGAAGGTCCACGGCGGCCACCCGATCGTCGAGGGCCTTGCGGACTTCGAGCTGGTCGACGAGATCTACAGCGACCTTGAGGTGTCGCCCGGCGTCCGGCCGCTGGCCTCCTCGCTCGGGCAGCCGCTGGTGTGGGCCCGTGAGGTGCGCGGGGGGCGGCTGGTGTACGACGCACTCGGCCACGACGTGCGGTCATACGAGAGCCCGTCCCACCGCGCCCTCCTCCTGCGCGCCGCCCGCTGGCTGCTCGGCGACTGACGCCGCGCGGGGCCCTGTCCGTCCTATCCCGCTCGTTCCGGCCTGGACGTGCGCCGGACGGGCGGCGCGGGCCGGCCTTCGAGGAGGCGGGCGGACTCCGACTCGTGGGCCAGCCTCCTGAGCACGTCGAAGACCTTGCCGTACAGCACGGTGCCGATCACCAGGGACTCGACGGCCGTCTCGCGGGGACCGTCCATGGGGACCTTGCCGATCTCGCGCTCGGCGACCAGGCGCATGATCACATCGGCGTAGTGGCGCAGGTCGTCCTCGCCGGCGGGCCTGCCGAGCTGGGCGAGCCGCACGAGCACCTGCGCCAGCTCGTCCCGGGTGGGCGCGTCCGGGGTGATCCGCCAGCCGAGGTCGTCGATCAGCCGGTCGACCCGCTCGCGGGCGGCGCGTTGCTCCTGGTCGCCGGGGTCGGACGCGGCCGGGGAGGCCAGGGCGTAGTGCGCCGTGCCGAGCATGCGGTGGACCGGGGTGCTCTCGTCCTCCACCGCCGCCACGATCTTGGCGATCGAGGCGACCGGCAGCCGGCCGACCTCCAGCAGGGCGCGGATCAGCCGCAGCCTGCGCAGATGGGCCTGTCCGTATTCGGCCCTGGTCGCGCCGGTCTGCTCGCCCTGCGGGAGCAGGCCCTCGCGCAGGTAGTACTTGATCGTGGGGATCGGCACCCCCGAGGCGACGCTGAGCTGGGAGATCCGCATGCGGGCATCGTACCCATGCTGGATAGCCCGACTATCTGAAGGTGCGGCGGCGAGGGACCAGCCCCACGCCGCCGAGACCGCCGGCCGCGGACTCGTCCTCCAGGAGGTCGTGCTCGGGACGCCATGACCCCACGTGCACCAGACCGGGCTCCACCAGGTCCAGCCCGGAGAAGTACCGCTCGATCGTCTCGCGGTCGCGGATCTTCAGCGGCCGCGAGGTCCGCGCGTAGACCGCCTCGGCCCTGGCGATGTTCGGGCCGGCCTGGTGGCCGCGGAACCCGTGCGAGAGCACCAGTGCGCCGCCGGGCGGCAGCGTGCTCCGCAGGTGCGTCACGATGCTCGCGGCCTCCTCGTCGTCCTGGACGAAGTGCATGATCGCGCAGAGGATCACGGCGAAGGGCCGGTCGAAGTCGATGGTGGCCAGGACGGCGGGGTGCTCGGTGATCGCCTTCGGGTCGCGCAGGTCGCCCTCGACGACGGTGGTCTGCGGGTTGTCGGCGAGCAGCGCGCGGGCGTGGACCAGCACGATGGGGTCGTTGTCGACGTACACGACGCGCGAGCGCGGGGCCCGGGCCTGGGCCACCTGGTGGACGTTCTCGCGGGTGGGCAGGCCGGCGCCGATGTCGATGAACTGGTCGATGCCGAGGCCGGCGAGGTGGCGCACGGCCCTGCCGAGGAAGGCGCGGTTCTCGCGGGCGACGTGCCGGGCGTTCGGCAGCAGCTTGATGATCTGCTCGGCCGCCGCGCGGTCGGCGGCGAAGTTGTCCTTGCCGCCGAGGTAGTAGTCGTACATCCGCGCCACGCTGGGTGTCGTGGGATCGATCCCGGCCGGAGCCTTCTCCTGCTCGCTCACCCACGCCCCCTCGCCTCGCCCGTTCCGGTGACAGGTCACCATGAACATCGCCCTCGGCTCGAATATAGACGAAGCCGCCGACGATATTGATCATGTAACCATTTTTCGCCTGAATTGCGGACGTGTCGTCACAAGATCGTGAGTGACCTGCGAGGTCAGGTGGTCGGGAGGTTCTTCAGTGCCTCGCGGCGGCTGAGGCCGGTGAGACCCTTGTGGCGGACATAGCGGACGACCTCCTCGGGATCGGTCTTGGCGTACTCGCGCAGGGCCCAGCCGATCGCCTTCCGGGCGAAGAAGTCGGTGTCGGCCAGACTCGGCTCGATGCAGGCGTACAGCAGGCCTGCGTCGGTGCGGTCCTTGAAGCCGTTCTGGCACAGGATGGCCGTGCGCCGCCGCCACAGGTCGCCGTCGCGGGCCCATTCGAGCATGAGCGGGCGCATCGTGTCGGGGAAGGCCCGCAGAAGCGCGCCCACCCGGTGGATCGCCAGGTCGTCGACGTAGTCCCACCAGGCTCCCGTGACGATCATCTCCTCGTACATCGGCACGGTGTAGAGCGTCTGGAAGGGCTTGTAGTAGCGGAAGGCGCACAGCTCGATGGCGGCGTACCGCTCTTCGCGGTACTCGGCGTCACGCCACATGGCCAGCACGGTCTTGCGCCACTCGGGCGCGCCGTCGATGCGGTGCTCGGCCAGCACCCTGCGCAGCGCCGCCCGCCGCGGCGCGGCCTGGACGCCGAGGAAGGGCATGGCCGACTTCATGTACGCCTGCATGGCGGGAGCCTTGGCCGGGTCGGCGACGTCGGTCAGCGCCGTGCGCACGGCCTTGTGCAGAGGCGTCATGCTTCCTGGCTCGTGCGCTCGCCCGTGGCCAGACCGTCGAACAGGACGGTGATGTAGTGCTCGGCGAGGTGGGTGGTGTTGAGCCGTCCGCCCGGGCGGAACCAGCGCACGGCCACCCAGATGCTGTCGCGGATCATCCGGTAGGTGATCTTGGGATCGACGTCGGACCGCAGCTGGCCCGCCGACTGGCCGCGCTTGATCTGCCCGATCCACATGCGCTCGACCTCGTCCTCGGCCCTGATGAGGTAGTCGAAGCGGTCGCCGGGCAGCGAGCGCAGGTAGTTCCAGTCGTTCTGCATCACGGTGATGGCGGCCCGGTGCGGCTCGAGGGTGCCGAAGCCGATGCGCACCATCTCCGACAGCATGGTGCGGGGGTCGCCGTCCCCGGCGAGGATCTCGCGGTAGCGCCCGATAAGGTCCTTCAGGAACGTCGACAGGACCTCGTCGACGATCGACTCCTTGGAGTCGAAGTGGTGGTAGAGGCTGCCGGAGAGGATGCCCGCCTCGTCGGCGATCTGCCGCACGGTGGTCGCCTGGAATCCCTTGCGGGCGAAGAGCTCGGCGGCGAGCTTGACGAGGTGCTCGCGGCGCTCGGAGGCGGAGCCGGAGGTGGCCGCGCGCCGGGGGGAGCCCTGGCGCCTGGGCGCCGTGGCGTCGCCGCGCGGAGCGATTTCGCTGGTCGCACCCGTCGCCGCCGGCGCGCCGCCGGAGTTCTTGCGCGTGTTCACGTCCTCCATTATGGGCCTCCATGCAATCGCTTGTTCACCTGACGACCGGCACGAGTCACCTGCTCACCTTACGTTCCCGAACTGACCAAGCGCTTGCTATACATTCGGTCGGACGATCTTCACCGCCGTCGCGGAACCGGCCTCGCCGCACGGCCGGAGGCGCCTTCCACCTGGGGTGGCGCACCCCGACGATCAGCGGTGCCCCACTGTGACGATCGCCTCAAATACACATAAATCCGAAGAGATGGGGAAAAGAGCGGTGGTCTAACAGAAAAGGGAACGGTGAAGTGAGCGGTCTCTGCGAGGGACGGGTCGTCGTGGTGACAGGTGCCGGCCGGGGCATCGGTCGCGCCCATGCCATGGAGTTCGCGCGCCAGGGCGCCAAGGTCGTGGTCAACGACCTCGGCACCGGCCCGCAGGGGGCGGGGCGCTCGGGAGACCCGGCGCGTGCCGTCGTGGAGGAGATCGCCGGCCTCGGCGGCGAGGCCGTCGCCAACTACGACGACATCGCCGACTGGGACGGTGCGGGCAGGCTGGTCAAGACGGCTGTCAGCGCCTTCGGCGGGCTCGACGTGCTGGTCAACAACGCGGGCTTCCTGCGCGACCGGATGATCGTGTCCATGACCGAGCAGGAGTGGGACGACGTCGTCCGGGTCCACCTCAAGGGCCACTTCCTGCCGCTGCGGCACGCGGCCGCGTACTGGAGGGAGCGGGCCAAGGCCGGCCGGCCCGTGGACGCCCGCGTCATCAACACCTCATCGGGGGCCGGGCTGCTCGGCAGCGTCGGCCAGGCCAACTACGCCGCCGCCAAGGCCGGCATCGTGGCCCTCACCCACACCGCCGCCGCCGAGCTCGCGCGCTACGGCGTCACGGTCAACGCCGTCGCGCCGTCCGCGCGCACCCGCATGACCGAGCAGGTCTTCTCCGCGATGATGGCGCCGCCGGAGATCGGGTTCGACATCATGGACCCCGCCAACGTGGCTCCCCTGGTGGTGTGGCTGGGCTCGGCGGAGGCGTCGGGGGTCACCGGGCGGGTGTTCGAGATCGAGGGCGGCATGATCTCCATCGCCACCGGCTGGCACCACGGGCCCGGCGTCGACAAGGGCGAGCGGTGGAACGTGGGGGAGATCGGCGACGCCGTCGCCAAGCTGCTGGCCGACGCCCCCATCCCCGACCCGGTGTACGGCACCTCCCCCCGCTGACGACCGGAGCCCGGCGCCGCCGGCGTGCGGGCGTGCGGGCGTTCGGAAATCGGCCGTGAGCCGCGGCATCTGGGCATGCCGGCTGGACGCCGCAGACGCCCGGGGGCTCCGGCCGGGCGCCCGCCGGGGCTCCGGCCGGGCGCCGCCGCCGTGACGGCGCCCGATGACGGCGCCCGATGACGGGCTCCGTCACAAGAAGGCGTAGCACTCCACCTCGGCCCGGCGGTAGGTGAGGCCCTTGCTCACCGAGTCCTGTACGCACCGCTGTTCGCGCGGGCCGAGCTTGAGCGTGCCGCACACGGTGACGCCCGAGTAGGTGCGGCAGTCGAGGCCGGTGGCCCGCTCGCCGACGCGGTACTTGCGCCGGACCTCCGCACGGCAGTCGCTCTGGGCCTGCGCCGTGTTGGCGTACCGGCATTGACGGGTCAGAATCCGATATTGGTCCGCACTTACCGACTGCCTGCCATCCTGGTCAGGCGGCCCCCCGGCCGCGACGGTGCCGAACATCGTCGTCGTGGCGAGCACGACGGCCGTGGTGATTCGTCTCATGACTCCCCCCAGTCATGAGGTACTTACCCGCAGTGCCCCCTTCCGAAGAACCCTCCGGCCGATCGGCCTGCGCGAACCCGGGCTGGGGCGATCCCGCCGGGCGAAGCGGGGGAGGTCACGGGCGGGCTAGCGGTCGCTCCATTTGATCTCGTAGGGCCGCAGGTCGACCCGCTCGCCGTCCACGGTCGCGCTCAGCCGCCGGCCGGTGGTGTTGACCATCACCAGCCGCCGCGGCTGAGCCAGCACACGCACCCGGGGATCGGAGGAGGTCACCCGCTCAAGCTCGGCCCCGGCGGGGAAGGAAGCGGCGAAGTCGCCGATCAGCTTGCCGGTCGGCTCCAGGGCGCCCGTGCCGGGGGCCCACATGCAGCCCCGGCAGGCCCCCGACTTGGCCTGCGGGTTCCAGTACAGCGCGGTGGCGGCCCCGCTCTCGGCGAACTCCATCATCGACACGGCCTGCACGGCGAGCCGCATCGGCTCGGCCCACGTGGTGCCGTCCTCGGGGACGAAGTACCACTCCGACCACCAGACGGGCAGGTCGCCGGTCCTGTCGCGCAGCCAGGCGGTCACCGCGCCGAACTTGTCCAGCGCACCGAACGCGTCGGGCAGCAGCTCGTGGGCGTCGGTCAGCGAGGCCCCGTCGACCACGACGAAGTCGGCGCCCTTCTTGTGCTCGAACCAGTAGTCGAAGGCGTCCAGCACGTTCTGGTTGACGACGCCCCACGCGCCCCGCAGCGCGGACTTCCCTGTCTTGTTGCTGTCGAAGCCGATGTACGGGCCGCCGACCTGGGCGTCGGGACGCACCGCCTTCACCGCGTCGTAGACCTTGTTGTAGAGCTCGGTGTAGCCCTTGATGTCGGCCGGCTTGGAGTGGTCCGGCCAGAAGCCCTTGAGCTCGTTCCACACCATGAAGTACTTGACGTCGGTGTACCTCTTGGCGACGGCCGCCGACAGCTTGGCGAAGTCGTCGAAGTGCTCGGGGTAAGGGGCGTCCTCCAGGTGCTCGGTCCAGGCCGACTCCTCGGTGGGGCCTTCGGGGCCGCCCTTCATCCAGTCGGGGGCGCAGCACAGGGTGATGATCGGCGCGCCGCCGGAGCGCAGCATGAAGTCGGTCCGGCTGTCGAGGTCCTCCCAGAAGAACTCCTCCGGCCGCGGCTCGGGGTTGAGCGCTCCGAAGCCCATGATGTGCTGGTTCTGCGCCATCGGCGTCCGCGCGAGCGCGCCGCTGACGTTCCGCTCGAACCGCTCGGTGACGTTGTTGGCGCTCACCCCCGTGTGGGTGAACCCCCAGCGGGGCCAGGCGGGGTCCACCGGCGGCGGCTTGCGGATCGACGCCCCGCCCGCCTCGGACGACGGGGCCGCGGACCCCGGCGACCCGACGGCGGACCGGCGCTCCGCAGGGGCCGCCTGGCCGGCGTCCGCGCCGGAGGAGCACCCCGCCATGACCAGCGCCGCCACGACCGCCGCGGCCGCGGCGATCACCCGGCCGGATCGCCGCCCTGTCGATCCTCCGCCACCCGCTGACACCTGACCACCCGATCCTCACCGTTCCGTTTCCTCCAGAGCGTTCCACGACCACCCCAAAAGCGACGAATCACACCTCCCGATTCACAGAGAAGCGTTATGGCCCACCCGCCGGGACACGCCCCCGCCCGCCGGCCGTGTGCTCCTCGCGTCAAGCGCCGCCCTGGCGGGCGGAGGTCATCCCTGGGGTGGGGTGAATACGGTCCACGGGCTGATGCCGTAGGGGTGGAAATGGGGAAGGCTGGGCGGCGTGGTGGTGGACGGCGGGGTTCGGCGGTGGAGGGGTGCGGTGCGTCGGCGGCGGAGATGGGCTCTGGGCGGGGCGGTCGCGCTGGTCGTCGCAGCCGTTCTGGGGGTGGCGGTGGCGTTCCCCTCGGTGGCGGCGGTCGCCTGCCCGGGCTGCTACGGGCTGGAGGACCTCGGGGACGGCGTGTACGCCGAACCGGAGACGCCCGCGGTCCGCGGGGAGCGGCTGCTCGGAGTCGTCCGCGAGGCCGAGCGGAGGGTCGCGGACTTCTACGGGGGCCGCAGGAGCAGTCCCCGCGTGCTGGCGTGCGTCACCGACGGGTGCTACCGCCGCATCGGCGGGGGAGGGGAGCGCGGGGTCGCGGTGCTGAACCGGGCGGTCATGCTCTCTCCTCGCGGCCTGGACGTCGTCATCGCCTCCCACGAGCTGTCGCACGTCGAGCTGCGCGCCCGGCTGGACGGAGGCGACGTGCCGCAGTGGTTCAACGAGGGGCTCGCCGTCCTGGTCTCCGGGGACGCCCGCTACCTGGCGCCGGCCGGGTCGCCCGACCGCTGCCTGGTGGCCTCGGACAAGGCCCTCCCCGCGGAGCTGGGGCGCTGGCGGGAGGCGGCCGGCGGTGACGGGAACCTGTACGCCGAGGCGGCGTGCCGCGTGAGCCGGTGGGTCACCGCGAACGGCGGCTCCCGCGCAGTCCTGTCCCTGATCGACCGCCTCAACGCGGGCGAGGAGTTCGATACCGTCTTCCAGCCCTGACGGTCACGTCGTCCACCGGCCTTGACGGGGGTCAGGCCGGTGGTTCTGCGGGCGGCCGGCCGGCCGCCCGCAGGACGGCGCGGTAGATAGGGGTGTAGCCGGTGCACCGGCAGAGGTTGGAGCCGAGCAGGGCCGCCAGCCGCTCCGGATCGTCGGCGAGGGCCGGGTCGGACTCCAGCGCCCCGGCGGCCAGCATCAGCCACCCGGGCGTGCAGAAACCGCACTGAAGGGCGTGCTCGGCGGAGAACGCCTCCTGGAGCGGGTGCGGACGGCCGTCCGGAGACGCGAGCCCTTCGACGGTGCGGATCGGCCGTCCGTCGCACTGCACGGCCAGCAGCAGGCACGACCGGACGGCCTCGCCGTCCAGCAGCACCGTGCACGCCCCGCAGACACCCAGCTCACAGCCCAGGTGTGTCCCGGTCAGGTGACAGTCCTCCCGCAGGACGTCGGCGAGGACACGCCGGGGTTCGACGTCCAGCAGGTAGTCCCGCCCGTTCACCACCAGCGTGATCCTCATCGCGGGTCACCTCCGGGGAGGTCGTCGGCGGCGTGCGCCCACCCGTCCGCCGACGCCTCGTACAGGGCGCGGGCCACCAGGACGGCGATGGCGTGCCGGCGGTACTCGACATCGGCGTACGGCTCGGGGACGGGGTCGGCGTCGTCCTGGGCCGCGATGCGGGCCGCCCGCGCGAACGGACCGTACGCGGGCGGCCGAAGGTCCGGCACCGCCTCGGTCCGCGTGGATGGCGGCAGGTCCGGGAGGGCCTCGGTCCGCGTGGGCGGCGGCCGGCCGTGGCCGGGCGGGAGGGCCTCGGCGCCGATCAGGGAGCGTTCGGCGGCGTGCGCGCGCAGCGGCCGGTCCGCGCAGTTGGCCAGGGCGATCCTCGCCTCGGCGATCACGCCGTCGCGCACGGTGAGCGCCACCGCCACCGCGACCTGGGCGAAGCAGAACTGCGTGCGCCGATGCTCGGCGAAGGCGACCCCCGTGCCGCCGGGAAGCAGCGGGAGGCGCACGGAGGTGATCAGCTCCTGCGGGGCGCGGGCGGTCGCGTGCGGCCCGCGGAAGTAGTCACGGGCCGCGACCACCCGCGCCCCGGCCGGGCCGCGCAGCTCGATGCCGGCGTCCAGCGCGAGGGCGACGGCGCACCACTCGGAGGCCGGATGCGCCCAGGCCAGGCTGCCGGCCATGGTGCCGCGGGCGCGGATGGGCGGGTGGGCGACGTTGACGACGGCGCGCGAGAGCAGGCGTCCGAGCGGGCCGGGCGCGACCAGCGGGGATTCGAAGTCGCGGTGCCGGGCCAGCGCCCCGGCCAGCAGCGCGCCCCGCTCCACCCGCACGTCGGCGAGCTCGTCGATGCCGTTGATGTCGACCACCACGTCAGGGCTGGTCCGGCGCAGGCGCATGTCCAGGATCAGGCTCTGACCGCCCGCCAGCACCTCGGCGCGCCTGCCGGGGACGGCGAGCGCGTTCACGGCCTCGGCGACCGTGCCGGGCGCCAGGTAGTCGAAGGAGGGGGGTTTCATCGCCCCCGCCCCGTCCGGTCCGCGCCGTGCCTCGACCGGTCCGCGCCGCCGCTCGTGCCGTGTGCGCCGTGGCCTGATCCCTGTGCGTTCTCGACCCGGCCGGGTTCCCGGGCCGCCGCCGGGCGCCGGGCGTTCTCCGAGGCGCGCGCGGCGCGCCAGACGACGTCGGGCGTGAGCGGCATCTGGAGCAGGCCGGGGTCGGCGAGGCGCAGAGCGTCGGCGACGGCGTTGACGATCGCGGGCGGCGTCCCGATGCACCCTGACTCGCCCGCCCCCTTGGCGCCGAGCGGCGTGACCGGGGTCGGGGTGGTGGTGGCCGCGATGTCGACGGGGGGCACCTCGGCGAAGGTCGGCAGCAGATAGTCCAGCAGCCCGTTCGGCAGGACGGGCACGCCGGCGTCGTCGAAGGGCACGCCCTCGTACAGGGCCTGTCCGATGCCCTGCACGGCCGATCCGAGCGCCTGCCCGTGGACCGCGACCGGGTTGAGCGCCACCCCGCAGTCGTCCACCGCGACGAGTCGCAGCACGCGCACGGTGCCCAGGTCCACGTCGACCTCGACCACCGCCGCGTGGGCGCCGAACGGGAAGGCCATGGCCCCTTCGAACCGGTCGTCCACGCGGAGCGGCCCGGTCTCCTTCACCAGCTCGCCCAGGTCGGCGGCGGCCGGCGGATCGCTCTCGGCCCGCAGGGTGCCCCGGGACCAGCTCACCTTGTGCACCGGCAGCTCCCACAGGGCCGCCGCCCGCTGCCTGGCCTGGTCGATGAGGGTCCTGGCGGCCCGCTGGAGCGCCGCGCCGGCGAACTGGGCCGACCGGCTGGCGAACGAGCCGACGCCCTCGGGCACCTCGCCGGTGTCCCCCTCGATCAGCCGGACGCGCGCCGGGTCGAGGCCCAGGGTGTCGGCGACCAGGGAGCTGAACGTGGTCTCGTGGCTCTGCCCGCCGGCGGCGCTGCCGCATCGGGCGACCACCGTGCCGTCCGGGCACGCCTCGACGCCGCCGAACTCGTGCAGGCCGCCGGGTTCGCCGCCGGAGCGCTCGACGTAGCAGGCGAGCCCGATGCCCAGCGGGAGGGCGGCCGGGTCGGCCCGGCGCCGGTCACGCTCCCGCCGCCACCGCTCGTAGCCGAGGGTCTCCAGTGCGAGGTCCAGGGCGGCGGCGTAGTTCCCGCTGTCGTAGCGCCGGCCGGTCGGGGTGTCGTACGGGAAGCGCTCGGGCGGGATGAAGTTGCGCCGCCGCAGCTCGGCGGGGTCCAGGCCGAGGCGGCGGGCCAGCTCGTCCATGGTCCGCTCCAGCGCGGAGGCCGCCTCCGGGCGCCCGGCGCCGCGGTAGGGGTAGGTCATCATCGTGTTGGTGAGCACCGAGCGGACGGTGGCGTGCACCCGGGGCGTCAGGTAGGGGCCCGTCGCCATCCGTGCCGTCTGCGTCGGCAGCGCCGCGCCCAGGTGCGGGTAGGCCCCGACGTCGGCGTCGATCGCCAGCTCGTAGGCCAGCAGGCGCCCGTCGGCGCCGGCGGCCAGCCGCACCCGCTGGTCCTGCCCGCGGCCCCGGGTGGCTGCCAGCAGCGACTCCATGCGGTCCTCGATCCACCGGACGGGCCGGCCGAGCGCCACGGCGAGCGTGGCGGTCACGACGTACTCGGGGAAGATGGCGCTCTTGGAGCCGAACGCGCCGCCGCTGTCGGGGACGATGACGCGGATGCGGCCGGGGGGCCACCCGAGGACCTCCGCCAGCTCCCGGCGCAGCCGGTGCGGCATCTGGTGCGAGCACCACACGGTCAGCCCGTCCCCTCGGGGCACGGCGAGGAAGGCCCTGCACTCCATCGGCGAGGGCAGCAGCACCTGCTGGCGGTAGCGGGCCTCGACGACCACGGCCGCGCTCCGCCACACCTCCTCGTCGATGGGATGGCCGGCCTCGAACTCGAAGGCGACGTTGCTCATGCCCTCGAACAGGGTGACCGTCCCGTCCAGCGCGGCGGCCGTGGTGACGGCGGCCGGGAGCGGGTCGATCAGGACGCCGACCGCCGCGGCGCCGTCCTCGGCCTGGTAACGGTCCTCGGCGACGACCACGGCGATCGCCTCGCCGGGGTAGCGCACCCGGTCGGTGGCCAGCGTCGGCCATTCGCGTCCGGCGACGGCCTCACGGGTGGACAGGCTGGCCAGCAGCACGGGCGGGATGGGCGGCAGGTCCGGCAGGTCGGCGGCGGTCTGCGCGCACGCGGGCAGGCCGGTGAGGTGGACCGCCGACCAGGCGCCGACGACGCCCGGCACCGACGCGGCCGGGGAGCAGTCCACCGAGCGCAGCCTGCCGTGCGCGACGGGGCTCCTGACGAAGACCGCCGAAAGGCAGCCGGGCACGTCGATGTCGGCGACGAAGCGGCCCTGTCCGGTGAGCAGCCGCTCGTCCTCCCGCCTGGTGTACGCGAACGACACACGAGCCTCCACGAACATCCTCGTCGGCCGTTGACAAAGCCCGGCTCACCGCACACCTCCTCGGTCGCAAATAGTCGGCATGTCCGTACGATGCTCAAGCCCGGGATTCGTGAAGTATGGGATGGAGTGTCGTGAATTTCGCTTATGTCACGTATGACGGGCCGGATGACGACCGGGAGGTCCTGCTGGCCGCCTGGCGGCGGGCCGGCGCGGAGGGGGCCGCGGTCCGATGGGACGACCCGGCCGCCGACTGGGACTCCTTCGACGCCGCCGTCGTGCGCTCCCCCTGGGACTACATCCTGCGCCGGGACCAGTTCGTCGAATGGGCCCACAAGGTGGAGAGCGGCACCCGGCTGTTCAACCCGGCCTCGGTGATCGAGCGGAACACCGACAAGACCTACCTGCGCGATCTCGACGTGCCCACCGTGCCGACGCACTGGATCCACCCGGGCGAGCAGGTGACGCTGCCCCGTCAGGCCGAGTACGCCGAGTACGCCGAAAACCTGGAGTATGTGGTCAAGCCGGCCATCTCCGCCGGAGCCCGCGACACGATGCGCACCGCCGACCGCGCAACGGCCGAGGCCCACGCCCGGGCGCTCGTCGCGGCCGGCCGCGTCGCGATGGTCCAGCCGTACCTGGACATGGTGGAGACCGAGGGCGAGACCTCCATGATCTACATCGGCGGCCGGTTCAGCCACGCCCGGCGCCGTAACGCGATGCTCGCGGACGTCGTGCCCGCCGACCACCGGGCCGTCCCCGCGCGCGACCCCGGGCCGGACCAGTTCGCCCTGGCCGAGCGGGTCCTCGCCGAGGTGGGCGAGGACCTGCTGTACGCGCGCGTCGACCTGGTCCGCCTCCCCGGCGGCGCCCCGGCGCTGATCGAACTCGAGCTCACCGAGCCCTACCTGTTCCTCAGCACCACCCCCGGCGCCGCCGACCGCCTCACCACAGCCCTCCTGACCCGCCTCTGACCCATCCCAACACGCGACTCGAACGGCGCGAAGGCCGTGTTCTACTTCGAGCAAGGACCCGAGCCGTCCGGCAGATGGGCCTCGCCTTCGGCTCGGGCTGTTCTTTCCAGGGGGCTGCCGCCCCCCTCGCCCCCCGACCGGGAGCGGGGTTTCCTCAGACGGTCGCTGTGCCGGTCGAGGCGGGGTGGGCAGATGGGCGAGGGGATCAGGGAGTCGTCCTCAGGGAGGCGATGAAGGCGTGCCATTCCGTGTCGGTGCACGCGAGGGTGGCGCCACCGGAGTCCTTGGAGTCGCGAACCGCGACGACCCCGGGGAGATTGGTGGCCACCTCGACACACTGGCCCCCGTCGGGGCCTGATCGTCTTGACTTTCGCCACTTCGCTTCATTCAGGTCCATCGCTGCATCACGTCCTTGATGAGCTGCAGTGAAAGGTACTGGGCGTGAGCCTCTGCTCGTATGGCATCGTAGCGGGCGGCGACCCTGAGAATCGTTGTGCGATCGTCGATCACCTGACCTCGCGCAGAGGACTCCACATACACGATATGGGACGCGCCTTCCAGCTCCGCGATCGTGAACGCGCTCA
The DNA here is from genome assembly GCF_040607455.1 of Sphaerisporangium sp. NPDC005289. Lineage (NCBI taxonomy): Bacteria > Bacillati > Actinomycetota > Actinomycetes > Streptosporangiales > Streptosporangiaceae > Sphaerisporangium > Sphaerisporangium sp. NPDC005289. The sequence goes on along the minus strand of NZ_JBEXGS010000001.1, from coordinate 654,416 downwards.
GCATTCCCGCTGTCGATTCTGCGCTGTAAGGGACGACCTGGATGATGACTTTGGGGTGCTGGGCGATTTCCAGGAGGTATTCCAACTGCGTGCGCATCACCGTCGTTCCACCGAGCGGCCGGTGCAGGACGCTCTCGTCCATGATGCTCCAGACCGTCGGGGGATGTTCCTTCTCGAAGATCGCCTTCCTGCGTAGTCGGCTTCCGACGTGCTGATCACGTTGGTCCGGGGTGAGCCCGGGCTCGCCTTCGATCACCTTGCGCGCGTACTCCTCTACCTGGAACAGTCCGGGGATCAGAAGGGGATCCCAACTTCGGAGAGCCGTGGCCTGCTGTTCCACGTCCATCCAATTCCGGAAGTGCTCGGGGACGGTTTCCCACCTGGCTATGGCGCAGAGGCGGGTGAGGACGCCGTCGAGACCGAGGGTCTCGTCGCAGAGATTGGCGAGACGCTTTCCCGGTGGACGCCGGGCGGTTTCGACCATGCCGACGACGCTCGTCGTATAGCCGATCCTGTGCGCCAGTTCCGCCTGTGTCAGCCCTGCCTCTAGGCGGTATCGCCGTAGTTCATAGGCGAACAGCGCCCGGGGGGACTCTTCTGGGTTGACCTCGACGGGTTTCGTCACCTTTTACCCCTCCGTTGCGTGCATGGCCCGCCTCCGCACCTCGCCTTCGCCACCCCGCAAGTGAGGCGTCATTGAGAGGTGAATCCGCTGTCGCGGGCACTCCTTCGTCGGCCACCGTATGAAGCCGTCTCTTTACTATCCGTAGAAACGGTGAGGTGGGAAGGCATGTCGACCCCGCAACAACCTCGCAAATCGATGAGTGGTCCCGACCAGGTCGCGTCTTCGCGGGCGGACGGCTCGGTGGAGACCCTCCAGGGCGTGATCGACCTGGTCGGCGTTCCGGAGTCGGCCGGCCAGGCTCGGGCCTTCGTCAGGGAGGCGCTCGGGCGCGTTCATCCGGTCCTGGACGAGGTCGTCTTGCTTGTCTCCGAGCTGGTCACCAACAGCGTCACGCACTCGGACTCGCGCGGCGGCGGACCGGTGACGCTCGCCATCAGCGAGTGTGACGGCGCCGTCCATGTCGAGGTGGTCGACGGGGGATCGGAGCAGGAGCCGCGGGTCCGGGGTGGCCTTGATGAGGAAGGCGGGCGAGGGCTCTTTCTGGTGGACGCCATCTCGGATCGGTGGGGGATGTACCGGGACGGCGGGGGGAGGGTCGTCTGGTTCGCGGTGAGGTTTCGGGACGCCGGGGCGTCAGAGGTTGGGCGCTGAGGGGTGACGGGGGCTTCGCGGTGCCCGGCATGGGTGCGGCTCGCGCCTTGTGCTGTTTCGCAGGAGGCGCGAGCCGCGGTTGTCAGGCGGTGGGCAGGGTCAGGGGAGGACCACCGCGAGGGGGGTCACTCCGGCGGCGCGGAGGGCGGCCGGGAGCTTGGCGGCCCAGGGGTGCTCGTCGAGGCCGAGGCCTTCGGGATTGGGCACGACGAAGCGGAGCGAGCCGCCGGGTCCGGGGCGCTCGGTCCAGGTGGCGCCGAAACCGGTCAGGGCGGCGGCGACCTTGGCCTTGTCGGCGGCGTTCACGGTGATGCGAATGGCCGACTCGCGGTCCGGAGCGGCCGCGGCCGTCACCGTCGGGTCTCCGGCGGCGGCAGAGGTCGGATTCTGCGCGGCGGCGGTCCCGTCCTGCGGGGCAGTGGTGCGGTTCTGCGGGGTGGCGGTCCTGTCTTGCGGGGTGGCGGTGCGGTTCTGCGGGGTGGTGGGCGGATCCTCGGGAGTGGCGGGCCTGTTGTCCAGGCCGGAGGTGCGAGGTCGGGGGAGGTCGGCGGTCAGGGCGTTGGTGATGAGGTGGGCGGTGCCGTCGGTGAAGGCGCGGAAGTTGGGTTCGGCGGCGAACAGGATCGCGTGGCCGCGGCCGACGGGCTCGTCCAGCGCGGCGGCGGTCCCGCCGAGTTCCTCGGCGCCGAGCTGGAAGCCGGACACGAACCAGTCCGCCGAGTCCGCCGCCGGGTAGGAGGCCACTACCTGGGCCGGGTCCGAGGCCCGCATCAGCGGGTCGTAGGAGTAGAACTGCCAGGCCGTGGAGCCGACGCCGGCGGCCAGCGGGCCCTTGGCGACCTGGACGCGGAACAGCGAGCCGGGGACGTCGGAGGTCGGCTCGGTGAAGGTCGCCGTGCTCACCCCCGCGAGGGACGCGAGCTGCGCGCCGCCACTCCAGCCGATGTACCGGCCGCCGCCGCTCACCCACGTCTTGAGCGCCGCGCGCCCGGGCTCGCCGAGGGCGGTGTTCGCGGTGGCCGCGGGGCCGGCCGGGACGAGCAGCACGTCCAGGCCGGCCAGCTTGCCGGACGCGACGTTCGCCGGGGTCAGCTTGGTGTAGGGGAGCTTCCACTCGCGGTCCAGCCGGTGGCGCAGCCAGCCGAGGGACTCCACCGTGGTGCCCGAGGTGGCGGACAGCTCCAGCACGCCGACCTTGGGCCGCTTGGCGGGAGCCGGGGGCGAGACCACGTCGGGGACGCGCTCGGCCGGAGAGGCGGGCGGCGCCAGGACGCTGCCGGAGGAGCCGCCGGAGACGTTCGCCAGCAGCGGCAGGCTCCAGGCGGTCACGTCGTAGAAGTAGGGGAACGGGGTGTAGCCGTCCTCGCCGAGCATGGCCTGGATCCAGTGCTTCTGGCCCTGGGCCATGGGGATCCAGTACGTGCCCTTGGGCAGGGTGGCACGGGCCGGCGGGCGGCCGTACTCCTTGTAGTCGGAGACGGTGATCTGCTTGGCGAGCTTGTAGACCTTGACGTCCATGCGCTGCAGCCGGCGCACGACCGACTCGACCGCGGCCTTCTTGGCGGGGTCGCCGGCGCGCAGGAAGTAGTGGCGGACCGGCCGGTCGGGCACCTGACTGATCACCTCGTGGCCGGGGTTGTACACCTGGTTGGGCTCCAGCCTTCCGGCCAGGCCCTCCTTGAGCGCGTCGGTGTACATGCCGTGCCAGGTGGTGAGGATGCTCTCCTTGTGCGAGGCCGCGGCCGACAGCGACACCCACTGGGTGAGGTACTGCTCGAAGGCGCGGGTGGCGATGGGGGAGCTGCCGCCCTTCTCGTAGGTCATGCCGGCCGCGTTGAAGCCGGTGGTCGGGACGGTGTCGCCGTATCCCATGTAGAACAGGTCGTAGACGTCCCGGTTGGTGAAGGGCAGGCCACGCCGGGTGAACTCGTCGATCATCGCCTGGCCGTACAGGTTGCTGATCCAGTCGTAGGCCGGCTCGGCGATGTCGTGGTAGATCGGGTCGGCGTTCGGCGGGAAGAAGTACGCCGTGCCGCCCTGCTCGTGGGCGTCGATGTAGAGCTGCGGCGGGTACCTGCGCAGCAGTTCCAGCTTGCCGTCGGTCTCCGGCTGGGTGCGGGCGAACCAGTCGCGGTTCATGTCGAAGCCGTAGGCGTTGCGCCGGTTGTCCGCCTCGCGCCCGTCGGGGTTCTGGATGGGCAGGATGACGACGGTGGCGTTGTCCAGGATGCGCCTGGCCGCGCAGTCGTCGCGGTCGGACAGGTCGTACAGCGTCTTCAGCGCCGCGTCGGCTCCGCTCTCCTCGTTGCCGTGGACGTTGCCGGTGACCCACAGGACGGCGGTGGTGCGCTTGGCGAGCAGCTTGGCCAGAGCAGAAGGCGTGAGCGGATCGCGCAGCGTCTTGATGGCCAGTTCGGTCGCGGTGAGCCCGGCCTTGGTGACGTTCGCGGGCTTGCCGACGATCGCGTACTTCAGCGGCCGGCCTTGGGCGGTGGTGGCCAGGGTGCCGGAGACGACGCGGTCGCTGGCCCGCGCGATCGACTCAAGGAGCGTGTCGGACTCGGCGGAGGTGACCTCGCGCTCGCCGAGGTCGAAGCCGAGCACGCTCTTGGGGGTGGGGACCTTGTTCAAGTGGACAGGTGCGGTCTGGGTGGGATCGCACGTGCTGGACGCCTGCGTAGGGGTGGGATCCGCGAGCGCGGCCCCGGCGGGGAGGGCGAGCGCGACGGTCACTGCGACCGGCGCGACCACCTTGAGACGCGTGAGCATGTGATCACCGTGTCATCGACATATATCCATGACAAGAGTGATCTTTTAGGTTTACGTTACGTCTGAGCCGATTGCCGGTTGTCGGCCGGATATGACGCAGAGCTCTCCGCTGGCGTGCGTGCTCAGGTCAGGACCGCGTTCAGTTTCCCGGCGAACTCCCGGGGGCGCCAGATGTAGCCGGTGTGGTCGCCGGGGAATGGCGTCGCCTCGGCGCCGAGTCGATCGGCGAGGGTCAGGACGATCCGGGTCGCGATCTTGGCCTGGTACCGGCCCACTCCCAGCACCAGGCCGGGGAGCTTCAGGCGGAGGGCGGCGAGGCCGGGCCGGTACCGGATGAACGGGAGCATCTCGTGGGCCAGCAGGAACTCCTGGTTGCCCTGGATCCGGGCGCCGAAATCCGGGTCGGCGGGATAGTCGCCGTCCGCCGCCGGATCCTCCTTTCCTGGATCTATGGCGATGAACTGGCGAAATGCCTCTTGTGCTCCCCTTGAGCGGTACGTCTGGTAGACGGCCTCGTACTTGGCCTGCTGTGCCGCGGCGTCCGGGAGGACGGCCGGAACCGGGGGTTCGTGTGCGACCACCGTGCCGAGGCGGTCTCCGTAGCGGGTGGCGAGTTCGAGGGCGACAATGGCGCCTCCGCTGCTGCCGAACACGTGCGGCGGCGTGTCGATCAGCGTCTTGAGCAGCAGGGCGGCGTCGTCGGCCTGCTGGTCGAGTCGCAGGTCGGCCGGCGGTCCGTCCAGGTGGCTCCTGGAGTTCCCGCGCCGGTCGTAGGTGATGACCGTGTAGTGCTCGGCCAGTTCGGGCGCCATGGCGGCGAAGGAGCCGGCGTCGGTCCCGCCGCCATGGATCATCAGCAGGGGTGGCCCGGAGCCTCGCGTCTCGTAGTACAGCCTTGCTCCCGGTACCTTCAGGTACCCCGTGCGGGCCTTCGGCCGAGGTCTCGTCGTGCTCTGCCCGCACGCGCCGAGCAATATCGCTCCAGTGGCCGCGGCGGATCCCAGCAGCAGTGTTCGTCTGTCGAGCATGAGCCGATTCCAGCCCGGCGCGGACCGCCGGCGACAGCGCGTGAAGAAGGGATTCGCGACCGCTGAACCGTCCCGAAGGGGGTGCTGTATGCGACTTTAGTAGGGTTTTCGCTCGGCCTCGGTCGTCAGCTGAACGGCGTTGGCTAGGGTCTCGCCATGGGGCGTGAGCGAGTTGCGGACATCGTCGTGGTGGTCGTGGCCGGCGTCGTCTCCCTGTCGGGAACGGTGACCCAGGTCCCGGTTCTCCGCGAGCCGTACGACCTGTGCGTCTTCTGCCTGCTGGTGGCGAGCGCGCTATCGCTCTGGTTCCGCCGCCGGGCACCGGTGGCGGTCGCCTGGCTCATGGCGCTGCTCGCGGTCATCCTGGTGGCGGCGGTGCGGGTGTGGCCGGGGCTCGCCCCGGGAACCCGCCTGGAACCGGAGATCACGCTGCTTCCGGCGGCCGTCCCCTTCGCCGCGTACGCCGCGGCGGTCTTCGCCCGCAACCCTCGCCTGGCCTGGCCGCCGCTGGTCCTGGTGGCCGCCATCGCGTTTCTGGGCGCGCCGCCCTCGTCCCGCGCGGTCGCCGTCGCCGGCATGGTCCTCATCCTGGTCGGCGCGCCCGTCGTCCTGGGCAGGTACGTCGTGGCACGAGCCGAACGCGCCAGGCGCGGCCACCACCTGCGTGCCGAGCAGGCCCGCAGGCAGGAGCGGCTGCGGCTGGCGGCGGAGATCCACGACGTGGTCAGTCATCGGGTGAGTGTCATGGTGCTGCAGGCCGGAGCGTTGCAGCTGACCGCGGCCGACGAGGCGTCCAGGCAGGCGGCGGGACAACTTCGCACGACCGGGTGCCAGACCCTCGGCGAACTGCGTGACCTGGTCGGCCTGCTCAACGCCGCCGGCCCCTCGGACGCGGCGAGCACGGGGCCGCTCGAACCGATGCCCGATCTGTCCGGGCTGGTCGAGTCGGCGCGGTCGGTCGGGACGGTCGTCGAGGTGGACGGCGCGCAAGGCCCGTGCCTGCTGCCGCCCGTGGTGGGCCGTACCGCGTATCGAGTCGTCCAGGAGGCCCTGACGAACGTGCACAAGCACGCACCGGGAGCGCGGGTGCGGCTCCAGGTCCGGCAACTCCCCGCCGGCGTCCGGGTGAGCGTCCGCAACACCGCGCCGACCAGAGCGGGCGACGCGGTGCTGGCGTCGGCCGGTGCCGGTGCCGGGCTGCTCGGCCTGCGACGGCGCATCGAACTGATCAACGGTACGCTGCGCGCCGAAGCGTGCGCCGACGGCGGCTATCGGGTCGAGGCGGACCTGCCCTCGGTCCTCCCGGCGGCGGGGGAGGGCCCGTGATCCGCGTCCTGCTGGTCGACGACGACCCGCTGGTCTGCGCGCACCTGCGGACGATCCTCGGCACCTCCGGCGACGTGGACATCGTCGGCGAGGCGTACGACGGCGCCGAGGCGCTGGACGCCGTCACCAGGTACCGTCCCGATGTCGTCCTCATGGACCTGCGGATGCCGGGCGTCGACGGCATCACCGCCATCCGTCACATCGCCGCGCTGCGTGAGCCGCCGATCGTGGTCGCCCTCACCACCTTCGACACCGACCACCACGTTGTTCGAGCCCTGCAGGCGGGGGCGGCCGGCTTCCTGCTCAAGTCCACCCCGCCTCAGGACCTCATCGGGCTGGTCCGGGTGGCGGCCGGCGGCCACACCGTGCTGTCCGGCGCCACGACGCGGCGGCTGCTGAACGCCGCGGCCGGCCGCCAGGCGAGCCAGGACGGCAGGCTCACACTGATCGGGGCCCTGACCAGGAGGGAGCGGGAGGTCTTCGACTGCCTCGGCGAGGGTCTGTCCAATGCCGAGATCGCCCGCCGGCTGCACCTGTCCGAGGCCACGGTCAAGGGGCACGTGTCGCGCATCCTGGTCAAGCTGGACTGCCCCAACAGGACCCGGGCCGGACTGCTCGCGCAGCATGCCATGCTCGGCCGTGCCACGGCGCCGGCAGCGCCTTGAGCCCGCGGACGATGCCCGACGCCGACTCGAGATGGCCGAGGTCCGGAGAGGAGGCCACCACGCGCGGGTCAGACGGTGGAGATGCCGCCGTCCACGGGGATCACGGCGCCGGTGAGGTAGGCGCCCGCGCGGGAGGCCAGGAAGATCGCCGCTCCGGCCATGTCGTCCGGCCGTCCGATGCGCCCGAGCGGCACCTGGGACTCGACGGCCGCGCGCATCCCCGGATCGTCCAGCGCGAAGGCCATCATCTTGGACTCGAACGGCCCGGGTGCGATGGCGTTGACGGTGATCGACTCACCGGCGAGCCGGTGCGCCAGGTGGCGGGTCAGCATGTGGACGCCCGCCTTGGCCGCCGAGTAGGCGTAGTTCTCGACGCCCGGCGCGCGGAGGCCGTCCACGGACCCGATGTTGATCACGCGGGCCGGGTCGCCGGCGGTCGCGGAGGCGCGCAGCAACGGCAGGAAGCGCTGGGTCAGGTAGAACACGCCCTTGACGTTGATACCCCAGAGCTTGTCGAAGGCGTGCTCGGGATACTCCTCCAGCGGAGCGCCCCAGGTGGCGCCGGCGTTGTTCACCAGCACGTCCAGCCGGCTCTCGCGCTCGGACACGGCCGAGACGAGCGTCTCGATGCCCTGCGGCGTCGACAGGTCGGCGGGGACGGCGGCGCAGCCGAGTTCGGCGGCCGTCTCGTGCAGCTCGGCGGCCTTGCGCGAGGAGAGGTAGACGGTGGCGCCGGCCGCCGCGAAGCCGGCGGCGATCATCTTGCCGATGCCCCGCGAGCCGCCCGTGACCACGACGGTCTTGCCGTCCACCGAGAACAGAGTCATGCCCCCCGATGATGCCGTACCCGTCCCCGGCCCGTCCATACCGACTGGTCGGTCTGGACAGTGGGACCCCAAGTGGCGTTGGTCGGTGCGCCCGAGCGGCGGGGTCAGGCGTCGAAGCGGCCGTAGTCGCCGCGGAAGAACAGCAGGGGGCCGTGGTCGGCGTGCGCGTCCAGCGCCAGCACGCGGGCCACGACGATGATGTGGTCGCCCGCCGGGTGCTCGGACTCGATCGCGCAGTCGAGCCAGGCCAGCGCGCCTTCGAACAGCGGGCCGCCTCCCGGCGACGGCCTCCACGACAGGCCGGTGAACTTGTCGGAGACCCTGGCGGCGAGCCGCCTGCTCACGTGCTCCTGCCGCTCGGACAGGACGTTCACGCAGAGGGTGGGCGCGGCCTTCATGCGCGGCCAGGTCGTGCTGGCGGTCGAGACGCAGAAGGACACGAGCGGCGGATCCAGCGACACCGAGGTGAAGGAGTTCACCGCCAGGCCGCGGGGTGCGCCGTCGGCCGGGTCGATCGCCGTCACCGCGACCACGCCGGTGGCGAACCTGCCGAGCACGTTCCTGAAGTGCCGGGGGTCGGACGCGTCGCCTCCCGCGGACGACGTGCCGGGCGCCGGCGCGTGTCCGTTCTCAGGGTGCGGTCGGTTCTCAGGGTGCGGTCGGTGTCCGTTATCGGGGGGCGAACGGTGTCCGTTATCGGGGGTCTGAGAGCGTCGGTCGCCCGCCCCCGGGACGTGGCCGTCGGTCCCGGCGGAGTGGCGCCCGGCGGCCGGGGCGGGCGGCCCGCTCCGGCCGGAGACGTCCGGCCCGGGCGAGCCGGCGGCCCGCACGTAGGGGAGAGGGGGAAGGGGAGGCGGAGCGCTCTGCCTGTCGATCAACGCCCGGTCCCTCCTGGAAGGCTGCCCCGCGCGGCCGGGCGGGTCGGTCCGCCCGGCGAGGGTGCCGCGATTCAGCATGCAACCTCAACCGTGGTTCAGGTCAAGGCCGCGACGTGTGACGCAGGCCACGCCCGCGCCCGCGGTCCCGGCGCGCGCCGCCGGGCGGCGGTGCCGATGGAGAGCCGGCGAGCGGCCCTGGCGAGGACGGAGGAGCGGCCGTGACCAGGGCCGGAAGGACGGCTCCATCAAGAGCGGGCCGGCCGCGAGGGAACAGGAAGCGGCCGCGACGAGGAACCGGGGAGGGCCGGTGCGGGACGGGAAGCGTCACGAGGAACCGGGGGCCGGGCTCGGGACGGGGAGCCGCCGTGACGGGGGGGCGGGGAGCGCCGTGAGGGGGCGGGGAACGGCCTTGACGGGGGGAAGGGCCGTGGCCGACGGTGATGGCGGAAGGCGTGTCCTGGCGGGCGTGGGGGACCCGCCAGGACACGTTCCGCCCCGGCGCGACTTCCAGGACCCCGGCGAGGGTTGGGGTCCTGGCCGTCGTTTACCGCACGGAGTCTGTGGGCGGCCGGTCGCCGGAGTCGTGGGCCCGGGAATCCTCGGGCTCCTCCTCGACCGGCCGGCGGAGATGGCGCTTGACGAGCTGCGCGGCGCCGACGGGGTCATCGGACGGATGGGTGACCGTGAGGCCGTCCTCGTTCCACACGAACGACCCGCTGCGGCACCACACGGTCAGCCCGGTGGTCACCGACAGCACCGACATCCCGTTCGCGCTGCTCTGGTAGGTGTGGGTGAACCCCTCCCGGTGCAGCGCGTAGCGCAGTAGACGCGTCGCCTCGCGGGGATCGTGCCAGGGCAGATATGGCGTGCCCGCCCGGACTGCCAGCACAGGCCCTCACCCCTCGCCGCCTCTTTGATGGATTTGTACCAACGTTTGGATAATGCGGTGTGGAGACGCTTGGGTCAAGGGGTTGTTTGCCGTCAGATCGAGATCGTCTAAATTCGTAGGTACAAAAGGACGCAACCGTAGGTGAGATTTGGCACGGTCGACGCTGTACCAGCAGGTGGCCGGCGAGCTACGCAGGGCGATTTACTCCGGCGAGCTCGGGCCGGGCGCCCAGCTGCCGACGGAGATGGACCTCATGGACAGCCATGAGGTCAGTCGCAACACGGTACGGCTCGCCCTGGCCGAGCTGGAGAACGAGGGTCTGATCACCCGGATGCGCCGGCGCGGCAGCTTCGTTCGCGACCGCCGCGCGCTTCTCATGCGTCCCCAGGCCGAGCTCAACACCCCGCCGGGCGTGCTGCGCCGGGAGGCGTTCGCCGAGGCGGTCACCAAGGAGGGCCGCAAGCCCGGCCAGGAGATCGAGGTCTCGATCGTGGAGCCGCCCGAGGAGATCGCCGCGAGGCTGGAGCTGGAGGAGCACGCGCTCGCGGTGGTGCGGCGGCGGCTGCGCTATGTCGACGACCAGCCCTACAACACCAACGACTCCTACTTCCCGCACACGCTGGTGCGCGATTCCGAGATCGCCCGTCCGGCGGACATCACGCGTGGGGCCAACCGCGTGCTGGAGGAACTGGGTCACCGCCAGGTCCGCGTCGTGGACGACATCTCGGCTCGTATGCCGACTCCTGAGGAATCCGCCCGCCTGCAACTCGAACCTGGTACCCCTGTTGTCGTATATGTCCGAGTTGGCTACGACCGTGAGGGCACCCCGGTCCGGGTCGCCTTGTCGGTACTGCCCGCCGACAAGCATCTGATCAGGTACGAGCTCGCACTGAGCTGACCTCGCGCGCGCCGTCTCGCTTCGCGACGCGGCCGCGCCGTCCTGCCGCCGGCGCGGGCCGGGGCCGCCATCGCGGCCCTTGACGCCCACAGGCCCGGCGGCTGACGCCGTTCACTCCGGCCTTGACTGATAGGGCCGCGCCCCCGGTCGAGCACGTTCGGTGTTCGAGGCGCTACACACGGCGACGAAAGGACGAGTCATGTACTCCCACACCCTCCAGCAGGCCGGTTCCCTCACGCTGCGTAATGCCACCCCCGACGACCTGCCCGGCGTTCTCGCGCTACTGGCGGAGACGGCGGGCTGGCTGCACACCCGGGGCATCCGCCAGTGGCCGGCCGACGGCTTCCCGGCCGCGCGCATCGAGCCGCTGATCGCCGAGGGGACCATGTACGTGCTGGACGACGAGGACGCCCGCCAGGAGGGAGAGATCCGCGTCCCCGCCGCCACCATGGCCCTGGACGACCACGCCGACCCGGAGTTCTGGCGGCGCGCCGACCACCCCGAATCGGGCCTGTACGTCCACAAGCTGGCCGTCAAGCGGGCCTTCGCCGGGTCCGGCCTCGGAGGGGCGCTGCTCGACTGGGCGGCTCTGCGCGTGGCGGCCACCGGCCGGCGGTGGCTGCGGCTCGACTGCTCCAAGAACAACCCGGGCCTTCAGGGGTACTACCGCAAGCTCGGGTTCCGGCACGTCCGCACGGTGGACCTCCCGCACCGCGCCTCGGGTGCGCTGTTCCAGCGGGCCGCCGACCTGGCGTCCCCGGCGCTGCCGCACGCGCGGCGCCGCAGGTCCGCGCATGTGGCGACCCACTGAACCGCCTGCCCGGCGGCACTTTCCGGCGGTGGATCGGATCATGGTGCCCCCGGAACAGATCATGATGTAGCCGGCCTACCTCGGACCATTGGCCGGCTTGCGGGTGGTAGCGGTCCATCTATGGACAAGAGGGTCCGATAACCTCAGGACCCATGACCGGATCGCTGCTCGAGGTGATCGCGCTGAACGTGCGCGACGCCGTGGCCGCAGAGGACGGCGGCGCGGACCGCCTGGAGATCGTGGCCGACATGTCCGTCGGCGGGCTCACCCCCGCCCCGGAGACCGTGGCGGCGATCGCCAAGAAGTCCGCGCTGCCGCAGATGGTGATGCTCCGCTCCAACGCCGGCTACGGCGTCACCCCGGAGGAACTGGAGGGCCTGGAGCGCGACGCGCGCGTCCTGGCCGACGCCGGAGCGGCGGGGTTCGTCTTCGGCTTCCTCGACGAGGAGGGGAAGGTGGACCTGGCGGCCACCGAGGCGCTGATCCAGGCCGTCACGCCGCTGCCCTGGACCTTCCACCGGGCCGTGGACAACGCGGCCGACGTGCAGGCGGGCTGGCGCGCCGTGCGGCTGCTGCCCAACCTCGCCACCGTGCTCACCTCCGGCGACCCCTCGGGCATCGCCGCGGGGCTGCCGGTGCTGCGGTCGCGCGCCGAGGCGGGCGACGCGCCGATCATCCTGGCCGGCGGCGGGCTCCGGCCCCACCTGGTCCCCCCACTTCTCGACTACGGCGTGCGCGCCTTCCACATCGGCAGCGCCGCGCGCTCGTCCTGGTCCGACCCGGTCGACGCCGAGCGCGTCCGGCGCTGGCGCGACCTGGTGGACACGATCTGAGGTGCGCCTGACCCTGGGCGGCCACGACGTGCCGGGCGTGGACGCCGCCCTGGCCGAGCAGGCGCGGCGCTACCCCGCGACCGGCGCCTCCTGGCAGCCGGTGCACACCGTGTACGTGCCCGCCGACCGCATCGTCGCGGAGACCGTGCAGGCGTGGGGCGAGGAGGCCCTGAGCCTGCTGGAGCGCCACCTGCCCGGCGGCGCGGCCCTGCCGGCGCTCTTCGGGCCCGCCGCGGCGGAGACGGCCGATGACGTCCGCGGCCGGGTGGCCCGCAAGCTCGCCCGCGAGCCCGTCGAGGACCTGCGGATCGACTTCGAGGACGGGTACGGGACGCGCCCGGCGGCCGAGGAGGACGAGCACGCCGTCCGGGCCGCCGAGGCGGTCGCCGCCATGCACGCCGCCGGTACGCTGCCGCGCCGCTGGGGGCTGCGGGTCAAGTCGTTCGCCGACGGGGACCCGGCCCGCAGCCTGCGCACCCTCGACGGCTTCCTCACCGAGGTCGCCGTCCGGGCCGGCGGGCTGCCGCCCGGTTTCACGGTCACCTTCCCCAAGGTCCTCATGGAGACCTACCTCGGGCGGTTCGCCGGGTGCCTGGCCTCTCTGGAGGAGGGACTGGGGCTCGCGTCCGGCACGCTGCGCTTCGAGATGCAGGTGGAGGCGCCGCAGACCGTGCTCTTCCTCGCCCGCTCGCCCGACCTGGTGCCGTCTTTGGGCGGGCGCCTGGCCGCGGCGCACTTCGGGGTGTTCGACTACACCGCCGCCTGCGGGCTCCCGCCCGCCGAGCAGCGCCTTGACCATCCGGTCTGCGACCACGCCCGCGAGGTGATGCGCGTCGCGCTCGCCGGCACCGGGGTCGAGCTGTCGGACGGCTCGCTGGCCGCCTCACCCGCCTCCGGCTCGACGCGGGACGTGCACGCGCTGTGGCGGGCGCACGCCGGCATGGTGCGTCACTCGCTGCGCCACGGGTTCTACCAGGGCTGGGACATGCACCCCTCGCACCTGGTCAGCCGGTACGCCACCGTGTACGCCTTCCACCTGGCGACCCGCGACGCCTACGCCGAGCGCGTCCGCGCCTGGGAGGAGCGGCGCGACGCCGGCGGCGGCGTGATGGAGGAACCCGCGACCATCAAGACCCTGGCCGCCGCCCTCCGCCGCGCCGGCCACGCCCTCGGGGCCCCCGTCGCGGAAGGCGGATCAGGGTTCGGGGGTGGAGGGGGTGAAGGCGGCGAGCATGGCGGGGCGGCCTACTAGCTTGACGTGTTCGCCGCGGCCCAGGGACAGGGCCAGGGCCGCCTCGGCGGCCTCGATGGCCAGCCAGTTCGCGTAGGTCACCGGACGCACCCCGCGCGCGGCCAGTACGTCCTCCAGCCGGGCGCCCGGCTCGGGCCGCTCAGGACGCGCGGTGAGGTCGGCCAGCAAGGTGCGCACGGTCTCGGCGGCGTCGGACTTGTTGGTGCCGATGACGCCGGTCGGCCCGCGCTTGAGCCAGCCCGCGACGTACTGCCCCTCGCCGACCCGCCCGGCCGTGTTGGGCACGGTCATCGTCGCGGTGTCGAACGGCACCCCCGGCAGCGGGACGCTCTGGTAGCCCACCGAGCGCAGCACCATGCCGGCCGGGATCGTCTCGTACTCGCCGGTGCCCACGACCCGGCCCTCCGAAAGGCGCGTGCGCTCAAGCCGCAGCGCCTCGACCCTGCCCGCGCCGAGGATCTCCACCGGGCGCAGCCAGAACCGCACGTCCAGCCGGCGGGGCCGGCCGGACGGGGTCCGCGACGACCAGGACCTCAGGACCTCCACGTTGCCCCGGATCTGCCGCGACAGCTCGCCCAGCTCGCCCGACCCGGCCTCGTCCGGACGGACGAGCACGTCGCAGTTGGTCAGCTCGCCGAGTTCGCGAAGCTCCTTGAGCGTGAACTTGGCGTGCTCGGGACCCCGTCTGCCGATCATGTGGATGGTCGTCACCTGGCTCTTGGCCAGCCGGTCGAGGACCTCCTGCGGCACGTCGGTGGAGCGCAGTTCGTCGGCCGTCTTGGCCAGGATGCGCACCACGTCGACCGCCACGTTGCCGACCCCGATCACCGCCACCTCGGCGCTGTCGAGGGAGAAGGCGTCGGGCGGCACGTCGGGGTGACCGCAGTACCAGTTGACGAAGTCGGTGGCGGCCACGCTGCCGGGGAGGTCCTCGCCGGCGATGCCGAGATGCCGGTCGACCATCGCGCCCGTGCAGTAGACCACCGCGTCGTAGCAGGCGGCGAGATCGTCGACCGTGACGTCGGAGCCCAGCTCCACACCGCCGAGGAAGCGCACCGACGGCAGCTCCAGCACTTTGCGCAGGTAGCCGGCGATCGACTTGATCGAGGTGTGGTCGGGGGCGACGCCGTACCTCACCAGCCCGTACGGGGTGGGCAGGCGGTCCAGGACGTCGATCTCGACGGGCTCGCCCGCCTGCTTGGTCAGGGCCTCGGCCGTGTAGATACCGGCGGGACCCGATCCGACGATCGCCACGCGCAGCGACATGCGGCCTCCTTAACGGGACCTGCCGGCCCCGCGACGTCTTGCGCCGATTCTCGCCCAGGCGGGTCCTCCCGACCAGACTCGCACGCCGAGGGCGCTCGCAATAATCCGGTCGGGCCACCCGGCGACGGCGGCGGGCGCCACCGGGTGAGCGGCATAAATTCGGCCGGCGGTCCCGCGGGACTCGATAGCCTGTATACCTGTCAACCACCGCGACCGAGGAGTAGCCGTGCTGCTGCGTATGTCCACCCTGTTCCTGCGCACCCTGCGTGAGGATCCGGCGGACGCGGAAGTGCCGAGCCACAAGCTGCTCGTCCGCGCCGGCTACGTCCGCCGCGTCGCCCCGGGCATCTACTCGTGGCTGCCCCTCGGCAAGATCGTCATGGAGAACGTCGCCCGCGTCGTGCGCGAGGAGATGAACGCCATCGGCGGCCAGGAGGTCCTGTTCCCCGCGCTGCTGCCCCGTGAGTACTACGAGGCGACCGGCCGCTGGACCGAGTACGGCGACACGCTGTTCCGGCTGAAGGACCGCAAGGGCGCCGACTACCTGCTCGGCCCCACCCACGAAGAGATGTTCACCGACATGGTCAAGGGGGAGTACTCCTCCTATAAGGACTATCCGGTCATCCTCTATCAAGTCCAGACGAAGTACCGCGACGAGGCCCGGCCCCGGGCCGGCATCCTGCGCGGGCGCGAGTTCGTCATGAAGGACTCCTACTCCTTCGACCTCGCCGACGACGGCCTCAAGCGCTCCTACGAGCTGCACCGCGAGGCCTACATCAAGATGTTCGACCGGCTCGGCATCCACTACAAGATCTGCTTCGCGATGTCCGGCGCGATGGGCGGCTCGGCCTCCGAGGAGTTCCTCGCGCCCACCCCCACCGGCGAGGACACCTTCGTGGCCTGCCACAACTGCGGGTACGCCGCCAACGCCGAGGCCTTCACCACCCCCGCGCCCCCGGCCGTGACCGCCGAGCACCCCGCCATGGAGGTGCTGGACACCCCCGACACCCCGACCATCGACTCGCTGGTCTCCTTCGTCAACGAGCGCTACGGCCTCGGCGTCGGCGCCGCCGACACCCTGAAGAACGTCGTGGTCAAGGTGCGCACCCCCGGGTCCGGCGAGGCCGAGACGCTGGTCATCGGCGTGCCCGGCGACCGCGAGGTCGACTTCAAGCGGCTGGAGGCCTCGCTGTCGCCCGGCGTCCCCGAGATCTTCGAGGCCGCCGACTTCGCCAAGCACCCCGGCCTCGTGCGCGGCTACATCGGCCCGCAGGTCCTCAAGGGGCTCGGCATCCGCTACCTGGTGGACCCCCGGGTCGTGGCGGGCTCGTCCTGGGTCACCGGCGCCAACGAGCAGGGCCGGCACGCCGCCCACGTCGTCGCGGGCCGCGACTTCGAGCCCGACGGCACCATCGAGGCCGCCGAGGTGCGCGCCGGCGACTCCTGCCCCCGCTGCGCCCACCCGCTGTCCATCGACCGCGGCATCGAGATCGGCCACATCTTCCAGCTCGGCCGCAAGTACGCCGACGCCGCCGGCCTGGACGCCCTCGGCCCCGACGGCAAGCCCATCCGCATCACCATGGGCTCCTACGGGGTGGGCGTCTCGCGCGCCGTCGCGGTGCTCGCCGAGCAGAAGCACGACGAGCTCGGCCTGGTCTGGCCGCGCGAGATCGCGCCCGCCGACGTCCACATCGTCGGCACCGGCAAGGACAACCAGGTCGAGGTGGCGCTCGCGCTCGCCGAGGAGCTGGAGGGCAAGGGGCTGCGCGTCCTGGTCGACGACCGCCCCTCGGTCTCCCCGGGCGTGAAGTTCAAGGACGCCGAGCTGCTGGGCGTCCCCACCATTCTGATCATCGGCCGCGGGCTGGCCCAGGGAGTCGTGGAGCTGCGCGACCGCGCCTCGGGGACCAAGCAGGAGATCCCCCTGCCCGAGGCCGTCGGCCGCGTGCTGGCCGCCGCCACCGCCGAGCCGGAGCCCGCCCAGGGCGCCTGACGCCCGCGGCCCGGGCCGCCCGCGCCGCCTCGCGCGGCGCCCGCGCGCTCCGGGCGGCCGGCATGGAAACCCGGCCGGCATGGAAAAGGGCCCGCCGCCTCTCGGCCCGAGGCGGCGAGCCCCAACACGCACCGCGTCAGAGTCGAACTGCACGGCGCGCGGCTCGTGAACGCCGGGCCACCGGCCCGGCGACCGGTCTAACTACGGCTGCCGCCGAGCGTCTTGCGCCAGTGAAAGCCGCCCGGCAGGTTGACGGTGATGGTGCGCCGCCCGTCGGCGGTCTTGGTGACACGGAAGCCTCGTCCGCCATAGCTGTGTCCGACACCGCTGCGCGACAGGTTGAGCCTGAACGGCCCCATCTTGATCGACTTACGGTAACTCCAGCCCATGTGTCCCTCCGTGCGTTGCGATGGATCAGCAACTACCCCGCGCACCGATCGCAAACGTGGAGGTATGGGAGACAGTGCCTTACTGGTCGAGGGAGACGGGCGGAGAGCCGGTCGCCCGTCCCGCCGGAGAAGGGGCCGGCGCGGGCGCCGGGTGCCCCGGCAACGCGGCGATCACCGGCTGCCAGCCGTAGCCCCGCACGGCGCACTCTTGCATGGCCTGCGCGGCCAGCCGCCGCAGCGACAGATCGCCGACCGCGACCAGCTCGAGATAGGCCGCCGTCACGCGGTCTTCGACCAGCGCGGCCAGCCGGGCGGCCTCGCGCGGGGCGGTCACCGGGAACGGCAGCTCGTAGGCGGGGCCGGCCTCCGAGGGGGTGCCGCCCCTGGCCGCGATCAGGCCGCGGATCTGGTCGCGCCTGGCCCGGTGGGCGTTGAAGCCCGCCGTCGCCGTGGTGCGCTGGTCGCCGGAGGAGCGCGCGCCGACGACGCCGTAGGCGTAGACGGCCGCGTGCTCGGCGGCCAGCACCTTGTTCAGCTCGCTGAGGGCGTCGGTCACCTCGGCCTCGCCAGGGCCGCCGCGTGCGCGGCCTCGCACGCGCCGATGGAGGCGAGCAACTGGGCCAGCGGGGCGGAGACCGTGCGGACCTGCCGGACCCGGGCGGCCGCCGCCTTGCCCTCCATCTGCCTCAGCGTGCCGATGGAGACCGCCGCCGCCGAAGGAGAGCCGCCCGCCGAGGCCGACGGCGTGGGCGTGCCCGCCGGAGGCGGCACCGGGGCGGGCAGGCGGCGCCGCAGCTCGGCCAGGTGGGCCTCATGGCGCTGCTGGAACGGCTGGAGCCTCGCGGCGGTCTTGGCGTTCGCGCGGGCCGCCTGCCGGTAGAGGGCGACCATCTGCTCCTTGTCGGCGATGACGCCGGTGAGCAGCACCGTCTCGGCATCGGGCGGCCGCGGCGTGGGCGCGGCGCCCGGCGCCGGCCCCGCGCCGGAGCATCCGGCCACGGAGGCGGCGACCGCCGCGACCGCGGTGCCGCGCAGCACCACGCGCCGGGTCAGGGCACGCTGACGCACGGTGCGGCCTCCTTGTGAATGACGGCTTTTCCTGGCTTGGCACATAGCATCGTACGGCGCGTCGCCCGGTGGGTAACCGAGTGACGCTCTTTCCGTGCCCCGGTGTCGATAGGCTGGTGAACCGTTGGGCGAGGTACGCATTCGGCCGTCCCTTGAGACGGCCGTTGAAACAACTGGGAGGTCAGCATGGGCGCAGACGCTCGACGTGACCGCCTGATCAAGCTTCTTGAACCCGTCGCGGCCTCCGAGGGCCTCGATCTTGAAGATGTCATCGTCACCCCGGCGGGCAAGCGGCGCCTCCTGCGCGTCATCGTGGACGGCGACGACGGCGTCAGCCTCGACAAGGTCGCCGACATCAGCCAGATGGTGTCGCAGGCACTCGATGACAGCGACGTGATGGGCGGCAGCCCGTACGTGCTGGAGGTCTCCTCGCCCGGGGTCGACCGCCCGCTCACCGAGCCGCGCCACTGGCGCCGCGCCAAGGGCAGGCTGGTGAAGGCCGACCTGCGTGACGGCACCTCGTTGGAGGGCCGCGTCCTGGCCGTCGGCGACACCGGCGTCGAGCTGTCGGTGGGGGAGGCCTCACGCCCGCTGGCGTGGGAAGAGCTGGCCAAGGGGCGGGTGCAGGTTGAGTTCCGCCGGCTCGACGACGAGACGGATGATGAAGACGACGCCGGCGACGACGACGGCGATGAGGGCTAGGGGGGAGCCTTGTGGACATTGACATGAGCGTCCTGCGCAGCCTGGAGCGGGAGAAGGACATTTCCTTCGACCTGGTCGTCAAGGCCATCGAGGACGCGCTTCTGATCGCGTACTTCCGCACCGAGGGGGCGGCGGCCAAGGCTCGCGCCGAGCTCGACCGCACCTCCGGGCACGTGACCATCCTGGCGGCCGAGCTCGACGACGAGGGCCAGATCGCCAGGGAGTACGACGACACCCCCGGCAACTTCAGCCGCATCGCCGCGACCACGGCCAAGCAGGTCATCCTGCAGCAGCTCAGGGACGCCGAGGACGAGATCAACTTCGGCGAGTTCGCCAGCCGCGAGGGCGAGCTGGTCGCCGGGGTCATCCAGCAGGGCAAGGACCCCCGGGTGGTGCTGGTCGACCTGGGCAAGATCGAGGCGATCCTGCCGCACAACGAGCAGGTCCCCGGCGAGGACTACGTGCACGGCGAGCGCCTGCGCTGCTATGTGGTGCAGGTGAAGAAGGGTCACAAGGGCCCCTCGGTCACGCTGTCGCGCACGCACCCGAACCTGGTGAAGAAGCTCTTCGCGCTGGAGGTGCCCGAGATCGCCGACGGCACCGTGGAGATCGCCGCCATCGCCCGCGAGGCCGGCCACCGCACCAAGATCGCGGTCCGCTCGCGCCGGGGCGGGGTCAACGCCAAGGGCGCGTGCATCGGCCCGATGGGGTCACGGGTGCGCAACGTCATGACCGAGCTGCACGGCGAGAAGATCGACATCATCGACTGGTCGGACGATCCTGCCGACTTCGTCGGGAATGCCCTGTCGCCGGCGCGGGTTTCACATGTCGAGGTGATCGATCTCGATGGTCGCGTCGCCCGGGTGACCGTGCCCGACTACCAGCTCTCGCTCGCGATCGGCAAAGAGGGGCAGAACGCCCGGCTGGCCGCTCGCCTCACCGGGTGGCGCATCGACATCCGGCCCGATACCCAGGCGCCCGCCGCAGGGGATGCCGTCGGCCCCGCCGATGCCTCCACAAGGTAAGCTTGAGTACGGTGGCCGGGCGGCCCCGCTGAGAACGTGTGTGGGCTGCCGGGTTCGCACGGTAAAGTCCGAGCTGCTCCGCCTGGTGGTGGTCGGGAGTGAGATCATTCCCGACCAGCGAGGACGGCTTCAGGGCCGAGGTGCATATCTGCACCGGGCGCTGAGCTGCCTGGAGCTCGCCGAACGTCGCCGGGCGTTTCCGCGTTCGTTCCGAGTCGCGGAGTCGCTTGACGCGGCGTGTCTGCGCGCTCACCTGGTAGGGCTTGACGCCGAGTAGGACCGGGTGAATGGTTACCAACTGTCATGTAAGACGCCGAGTCGATGGGCGGGTCAGATAGCGATGAGCGCCTGATGAGCATGCGGCGATGAGTACGTCTAGGTAGCGACGGTCCGGCGGCACAGCCTCCCGGGCCGAGTTAGGGAGTGCAGTGGCGAAGGTCCGAGTCTACGAGCTCGCCAAGGAGTTCGGAGTAGAGAGCAAGGTCGTGATGGCCAAGCTCCAAGAAATGGGCGAGTTCGTGCGATCGGCGTCTTCAACGATAGAAGCGCCGGTGGTCCGCAAGCTTACGGAGGCCCTGAAGGGGTCCTCCGATTCCAGGGGCGGCGACAGGTCGTCCAGGGCGCCGAAGGCGTCCCCCCGGCCGGCTCCGAGCCAGGCCGGCAACGGCGCGCCCGCGCCGGGTCAGGGTGTTCCGCGACCGGGCCCCAGCCCGCGTCCCGGCCCTGGTCCGCGCCCGGGTCCGGCGAACGTCGCGCCGCGCCCGCCAGTTCCGATGCCCCACGTGAACCAGCCTCCGCAGGAGGCCCCCCGCCCGGCCGCGCCGCGTCCCGAGGCCGCGCGCACCGAGGCTCCGCGCCCCGCCGCGCCGCGTCCTGAGGCCGCTCGCGCCGAGGCCCCCCGCACCGAGGCCCCTCGGTTCGAGGCCCCGCGTTCCGACGCCCGCCCGGCCTCGCCCGGCGCGCGTCCGGGTTCCGGCCCGAAGCCCGGCCCCCGTCCGGGTCCGGCCGCTCCGCGCTCCGGCGCCCCGGCGGCGTCCGGTGGCGGTGCTCCGAGCGCTCCGAGCGCTCCTGGCGCTCCGGCGGGTCCGCGTTCCGGCGCCCCGGGCTCCGGGGCTCCGCGTCCGGGCGGCCCGAAGCCGGGTCCGCGCGGCCCGCGTCCGGGCAACAACCCGTTCTCCTCGACCGCGAGCGGCATGGGCCAGCGCCCGCCGCGTCCGGGCCGTGAGGGCGGTGGCCCTCCCGGCCGCGACGGCGCTCCCCGTGAGGGCGGTCCCCGCGAGCCGCGCCGAGATGGCGCCGGTCCGCGCGAGCCGCGCCGCGAGGGTCCCCGCGACGGCGCGATGCCGCGTCCGCCGGGCGCGCGTTCCGGCCCGCCCGGAGCGGCGGGTCCGCGTCCGGGTCCCGGCGCCGGCGGGCCGCGTCCCGGTCCCGGTGCGGGCGGCCCCCGTCCCGGTGGGCCGCGTCCGAACCCGATGATGATGCCTTCGCGCCCGTCCGGCCCCGGCCAGGGCGGTGGCGGCGGTGGCGGTGGCCGTCCCGGTGGCGGCGGCGGTCGTCCCGGTGGCGGCGGTGGCCGTCCCGGCGGTGGCGGTGGCGGTGGCGCCGGTCGTCCTGGTGGCGGCGGCTTCAGCGGCCCCCGCACGGGCACCGGCGGTCGTCCCGGCGGTGGCGCCGGCGCGGGTGCCGGTGGCGGCGGCGGTTTCGCCGGTCGTCCCGGTGGCGGCGGTGCCCGCGGCCGCGGCGGCACGGCGGGAGCCTTCGGGCGTCCCGGCGGCCGTCCGACGCGCGGACGCAAGTCCAAGCGCCAGAGGCGTCAAGAGTTCGACAACATGCAGGCCCCGTCGATCGGCGGCGTGCAGGTCCCCCGTGGCACCGGCCAGACCCTGCGCCTGCCGCGCGGAGCCTCGCTGTCCGACTTCGCCGACAAGATCGGTGCGAACCCCGCCTCGCTGGTGCAGATCATGCTGCACCTCGGCGAGATGGTGACCGCCACCCAGTCGGTGAACGAGGAGACCCTGCAGCTTCTCGGCGCCGAGCTCAACTACGCCATCCAGGTCGTCAGCCCGGAGGAGGAGGACCGCGAGCTTCTCGAGGCCTTCGACATCGAGTTCGGCGAGGACGAGGGCGACGAGAGCGACCTCGCGGCACGCCCGCCGGTCGTGACCGTCATGGGTCACGTCGACCACGGTAAGACCAAGCTGCTGGACGCCATCCGCAACACCAACGTGGTGGCCCGTGAGGCCGGTGGCATCACCCAGCACATCGGCGCCTACCAGGTCGCGACCGAGCACGAAGGCCAGGAGCGCAAGATCACCTTCATCGACACCCCGGGTCACGAGGCGTTCACCGCCATGCGTGCCCGTGGTGCGCAGGCGACCGACATCGCCGTGCTGGTGGTCGCCGCCGACGACGGTGTGAAGCCGCAGACCATCGAGGCCCTCAACCACGCCCACGCGGCGGAGGTGCCGATCGTGGTCGCGGTCAACAAGATCGACAAGGAGGGCGCCGACCCGACGAAGGTTCGCGCCCAGCTCACCGAGTACGGTCTGGTGGCCGAGGAGTACGGCGGCTCGACGATGTTCGTCGACATCAGCGCCAAGCAGGGCCTCGGCATCGACGACCTGCTCGAGGCGATCCTGCTGACCGCCGACGCCGAGCTCGACCTTCGGGCCAACCCGACGATGGACGCCCAGGGCATCGCGATCGAGGCTCACCTGGACAAGGGCCGTGGCCCCGTGGCGACCGTGCTCGTGCAGCGCGGCACCCTGCGGGTCGGCGACTCCATCGTCTGTGGCGAGGCCTTCGGCCGCGTCCGGGCGATGCTGGACGACAGCGGCGAGCAGGTCACCGAGGCCGACCCGTCGCGTCCGGTCCTGGTGCTGGGCCTGACGGCCGTGCCGAGCGCCGGTGACAACTTCATCGTCGTCACCGACGACCGCATGGCCCGCCAGATCGCCCAGCAGCGGGCGGCCCGGCAGCGCATCGCCGACATGGCGAGGTCCAGCCGTCGGCGCACCCTCGAAGAGCTGTTCAGCGACCTGGAGAAGGGCAAGGTCGACGAGCTCAAGCTCATCATCAAGGGTGACGTCTCCGGTTCCGTGGAGGCCCTGGAGGACGCGCTGCTCAAGATCGATGTCGGCGACGAGGTGCGCCTGCGGGTGCTCCATCGTGCGGTCGGCGCGATCACCGAGTACGACGTCAACCTGGCGATCGCGGACGACAACGCCGTCATCATCGGCTTCAACGTGCGGCCCGAGGTCCGGGCGCGCGACCTGGCCGAGCGCGAGGGCGTCGACATCCGCTACTACTCGGTCATCTACCAGGCGATCGAGGAGATCGAGGCGGCCCTGAAGGGCATGCTCAAGCCGGAGTTCGAGGAGGCCCAGACGGGCACCGCCGAAGTCCGCGAGGTCTTCAAGGTCCCGAAGATCGGCAACGTGGCGGGCTGTCTGGTCCGCTCGGGCACGATCACCCGCAACAGCAAGGCGCGCATCATCCGCGACGGCGTCGTCGTGGCCGACAACCTCACCGTCTCGTCGCTCCGCCGCTTCAAGGACGACTCGACCGAGGTCCGCGAGGGCTTCGAGTGTGGTATCGGTCTCGGCTACAACGACATCAAGATCGACGACGTCATCGAGACGTTCGAGATGCGGGAGAAGCCGCGCGCCTGACGGCGGTGACGGACACGACGGAGGGTGTCCGTGGGTCTCGGCCCACGGACACCCCCGGCGTTCCATCGCCCCGCACCCGCGGCGACAGCCATGTACATAGGTGCTCTGACCCTGGACATCCTGCTCGGCGACGTTCACTCGCTGAAGCAGAAGCGCTCAGTGGTGCGTCCTTTGATCGCCGAGGTGCGCCGCCGGTTCCCGGCGGTCGCGGTGGCCGAGACCGGCCATCTCGACCTGCACCGGCGCACCGAGATCGGCGTCGCCGTGGTGTCGGCGACGGCCGGCAACTGCGGCGAGGTGCTCGACGCCTGCGAGCGGCTGGTGGCGTTCCATCCGGAGATCGAGCTGCTGTCCGCCAAGCGGCGGCTGTTCAACGAGGACGAAGATTAGGGGCCCGCGGGAAGTCTCCATTCCCGCGGGCCGTTAAGCGATTAAAGCGAGTAAAGAGGGGGAGCGCGATCGTGGACGCAGCACGCGCCCGCAAACTTGCGGACCGCATTCAGCAGGTCGTCGCCGAGATGCTGGAGCGGCGGATCAAGGATCCCCGCCTCGGCTTCGTGACGGTGACCGACACCCGCATCACCGCCGACCTCCGTGACGCGACGGTGTTCTACACCGTGTTCGGCTCCGAGGCCGAGCGCGCCGACACCGCCGCGGCCCTGGAAAGCGCGAAGGGGATCATCCGTGCGGAGGTCGGCCGCCAGACCGGCGTGCGGTTCACCCCGACCCTGACCTTCAGCCACGACCCCCTGCCCGACAGCGCCCGCCACCTCGACGAGCTGCTCGCCGAGGCCAGGGCCCGGGACGAGGAGATCGCCAAGCGCGCGCAGGGCGCCGTGCACGCCGGCGAGCCCGACCCCTACCGCAAGCCGGGCGACGAAGAGAGCCCGGACGGCCAGGAGCCGCCAGTGGGGGTGGAGGCAGAGTCGCACGACCGGGCGGGGCGTTCGGCCCAGTGATGCCCAGCACGCACACCGGCGATCCCGTGCCCGCGGTGCGGGAGGAGGACTGGCGCCGGGCCGTCGCCCTCATCTCAGGCGCACGCGAGGTGGCGCTGATCTGCCACGTGACCCCTGACGGCGACGCCCTGGGCTCCATGCTCGGCTTCGGCATGGCGCTGCGGCGGGCGGGCAAGCACGTGGTGGCCTCCTTCGGCGACCGCCGGTTCGCCGTGCCGCGCCTGCTGCGCTTCCTCCCCGGCCAGGACCTTCTGGTGGAGCCGGCGGCCTACCCCGCCGAGCCCGACCTGATGATCAGCTTCGACGTCCCCACCATCGACCGGCTCGGCCTGCTCGCCCCCCACGCGGGCAAGGCCGCCGAACTGATCGTCATCGACCACCACCCCTCCAACACCGGGTTCGGCAGCGTCCCCATCGTCGACCCCCGTGCCGCCTCGACGTCCATGCTGGTCGAGGAGCTGATGGCCCGGCTCGGCTACGAGCTCGACCGCGACGTCGCCACCTGCCTCTACACCGGCCTGGTCACCGACACCGGCTCCTTCAAGCACTCCTCCACCACGCCGGCCGTGCACGAGATGGCGGCGCGGCTGGTGGCGACGGGCCTGCGCACCGACGAGATCGCCCGCGAGCTGTGGGACCGTTCCCCGTTCTGCTACCTCAAGCTCCTCGGCACGGTCCTCGGCCGCGTCCGGCTCGACCAGGACGCCGCCGCGGGCGCCGGCATGGTGTGGACCTACGTGTCCCGCGTAGACCGGGCCGCCTACTGCCTGCCCTACGAGGAGGTCGAGGGCATCATCGACGTCATCCGCCGCACTGACGAGCCCGACGTCGCGGTCGTGCTCAAGGAGGACGACGACGGGGCCTGGCAGGTCTCCACCCGGTCCAAGGGAGGGGTGGACGTCGGCCGTGCCTGCACGGCCCTGGGAGGCGGCGGCCACGTCCGGGCGGCGGGCTTCACCTCCCACGACACCCCCGAGGAGACCATCGCCAAGCTGTGCGCGCTCCTCGGCCCGAAGAGCTGAGCGGCGCCCCGCCCGTTCCCTCCACCCGCAGACGAGACTTCGAGGATGTGCCGATGAGTACGGCCGGCAGCGAGCCGAGCCCCCTGGCGGGCAGCGAGCCGATCACCCTGGCGGCCGGTGAGCCGGGTGCCCCGGCCGCCAGAGGGGCGCGCGAGAAGCGTCCCGCGCCGCCCAGCGGGCTGGTCATCGTGGACAAGCCGGCCGGCTGGACCTCCCACGACGTCGTGGGCCGGATGCGGCGCCTGGCCGGCACCCGCCGCGTCGGCCACGCGGGCACCCTGGACCCGATGGCCACCGGGGTGCTGGTGGTGGGCGTCGAGAAGGCCACCCGGCTGCTCGGCCACCTGGCGCTCACCGAGAAGGGCTACGACGCCACGATCCGGCTCGGGGTCACCACCAACACCGACGACGCCGAGGGCGAGGTCCTGGCCGAGGTCGCGGCGGGCCAGGTGACCGACGAGGCGATCCACGCCGGCGTCGCCGCGCTCACCGGGCCGATAGAGCAGGTCCCGCCGCAGGTCAGCGCGATCAAGGTGAACGGCGAGCGCGCCTACAAGCGGGCCAGGGCCGGCGAGGAGGTCGAGCTGCGGGCCCGCCCGGTGACCGTCCACGCCTTCGAGATCACCGCCGTGCGGCGCGAGGGCGACGCGGTCGAGGTGGACGCCTCGGTGCGGTGCACCAGCGGCACCTACATCCGTTCGCTGGCCCGCGACCTCGGCGCCGCGCTCGGCGTCGGCGGTCACCTGACCCGCCTGCGCCGCACCCGCGTCGGCCCCTACGACCTGTCGGTGGCGCGCACCCTGGACGAGCTCGCGCAGGACTGCGTGATCCTGCCGATGGCCGAGGCGGTCGCGGCGGCGTTCCCCCGCATGGACGTCTCGGCCGAGGATGCCCGGCTCATCGGCCACGGCGGCCGGCTCGCGTCGGCGGGTCTGGGAAGCGGCCCGATCGGCGTGTTCGGGCCGGACGGCGCCCTTCTCGCCCTGGTCGAGGAGCGCGGCCGCTCGGTCAAGCCTCTCGCCGTCTTCGTCCCCTGAGGTGCCCCTTGACGCGTGATCTGCCGGACTACGTGTGCGCCTGCGGGCGTTCCAGCGCTCCCTCGGCCGGCCGGTGGCGGTGCGACTGCGGAGGAACGCTCGACCTCGCGCCCGTCCCGCTCGCCTGGAACCCCCGCGCCGGCGACCACTCCCTGTGGCGTTACCGGGACGCCATCGCCGTGCCCGGCCGGGAGCTGAGCTTGGGTGAGGGCATGACGCCGCTGGTCGACGCCGCCCTCGACGGCGAGCCCGGCGTGCGGCTGAAGCTCGAGTACGCCTCGCCGACCGGCTCGTTCAAGGACCGCGGCGCGGTCATGCTGGTGGCGCTCGCCCGCCTGCTCGGCGCCGACCGGCTGGTCGCCGACAGCAGCGGCAACGCGGGCACGGCCGTGGCGGCGTACGCGGCCCGCGCGGGCGTCCCGGCCGAGATCTTCGTGCCGGCCGGCACCAGCGAGAAGAAGCTTCACCAGATCAGAGGGCACGGCGCCCGGGTGACCGTGGTCGAGGGGACCCGCGAGGACACCGCCCGCGCCGCCGCCGGCCACGTGGAACGTACCGGAGCCTTCTACGCCAGCCACGTGTACAACCCCTACTTCTACGAGGGCACCAAGACCTACGCCTTCGAGCTGTTCGAGCAGCTCGGCGGGAGGGTCCCCGGCACGGTGGTCCTGCCGGCGGGCAACGGCACGCTGGTGATCGGCGCCCACCTCGGGTTCGCCGCCCTGCGCGAGGCGGGCCTCGCCGACCGGGTGCCGCGCATCGTCGCCGTGCAGGCCGAGCGGTGCGCACCGGTCGCCGCGGCGTTCGCCGCCGGGCGCGCCGAGGTGGCGCCGGTGGCCGCCGGGCCGACGGTGGCCGAGGGCATCGCCATCGCGGCGCCCGCCCGCGGCGCGCGCATCCTCGCGGCCGTCCGCGACACCGGCGGCGCCGTGGTCACCGTGTCCGAGCAGGAGGTCGCCGGCTCGCACGCCGCCCTGGCCGCCCGGGGGCTGTGGGTGGAGCCCACGGCGGCGGTGGCGTACGCGGCGGTGCGCCGGTTGCGCGCCGAGGGCTCGCCCTACGCCGAGGGGGAGGTCGTGGCGCCGTTGTGCGGCTCGGGGCTCAAGGCGTCCCTCTGAGCCCGTTCGGCGCGCACGACGCCCGGCCGCGCGGCGCCGGAGACCTTGGAGCGGCGCCCGCACCCGGTCGTCGCGGCGCCCGCACCCGGTCGTCGCGGTGTACGCGAGCCGGGGCCGTCGCCCGCCGGGCCCGCCGCTGGGCTACCCTCGTCCCCGTGCGGGGAAATGCCCTCCGCGCATGGCAGGCTTGGATGAGCGCGACCATCACCAAGGAACGAGGTCGAGGTGCAGGGCTGGCACGGACTCGACGACGTGCCCGGAGACTGGGGCAGGTCCGTCATCACGATCGGGGTGTTCGACGGTGTGCACCAAGGTCATCAGCGCATGGTCGAACGTGCCGTCGCCATGGCGGCCGACCTGGGGGCCGCCTCCGTGGCGATCACGTTCGACCCCCATCCGGACGAGGTGGTCAGGCCGGGCACCCACCCGCCCCGGCTGAGCACGGCGCGGCACCGCATCGAACTGCTGGGCGCGCTCGGCGTGGACGCCGTGTGCGTGCTGCCGTTCACGCTGGAGTTCTCGCAGATGAGCCCGGACGAGTTCGTCCAGGCGGTGCTCGTCGACCGCCTGCACGCCGCCGGGGTCGTCGTCGGGGAGAACTTCCGCTTCGGCCACAAGGCCGCGGGCGACATCGAGACGCTCCGCCAGCTCGGTGAGAAGTACGACTTCGTGGCCGAAGGGGTTCCGCTGGTGAGCAACGGCGAGGCGATCTCCTCCAGCATGATCCGCGAGCTGCTCGCCTCGGGCGACGTCGAGGGCGCCGCGGTGGCGCTCGGCCGGCCGCACCGCGTCGAGGGCGTCGTCGTGCGCGGTCACCAGCGCGGCAGGGCGCTGCTCGGCTTCCCGACGGCCAACGTCGAGTCGCCCTCGTTCACCGCCATCCCGGCCGACGGCGTCTACGCGGGGTGGCTCGAGTGCACCCAGTCGCCCTCCCCGTACGAGGGCGAACGGTGGCCGGCGGCGATCTCCATCGGCACCAACCCGACCTTCGAGGGCGTCGAGCGCACCGTCGAGGCCTACGCCCTCGACCGCGACGACCTCGACCTGTACGGGGCGCACGTGGTGGTCGACTTCACGGCCCGGCTGCGCGACACGCTGAAGTTCGACTCCATCGACGCGCTGATCGACCAGATGCGCCACGACGTCGACCAGGCGCGCCGGCTGCTCACCGGCCCCTGACCCGCGCGCCGTGCGCCGCGCCGCGACCCGGGCGGCGGCCCGGCGCCGCGGCCGGCCGTCCGCGCCCTGTTCGCGGGCCTGTTCGCGCATTGAACGCGCCGGTCTCGCGGCGATGGTAGCCTGACGTGTCGGCTCGGTCGCGGCTTCGCGCTGCCCGCCGACCTGTTACGGCGACTGTAGGCACACACGGTCGTGCGTAGTTCCGAATCTGAGGTGTGCCCGTAGACAGTTGAAGGAGAGCCGTGTCGCTCGACACCGCCGCCAAGAAGACGATCATCGACGAGTACGGGACCGGAGACGGTGACACCGGGTCCCCCGAGGTGCAGATCGCGCTGCTCAGCAAGCGCATCAGCGAGCTCACCGAGCACCTCAAGACCCACAAGCACGACCACCACAGCCGCCGGGGGCTCCTGCTGCTGGTCGGCCGGCGCCGGCGCCTGCTCAAGTACCTCATGAGCAAGGACATCACGCGCTACCGCACCCTGATCGAGCGGCTCGGCCTGCGCCGATAGTCTGGGAGGGAGTGGCTCCGCGCCGCTCCCTCTCCATATCAGGGCAAAGGCCGCCTGATATGGAGAAACGGGTCGGCGCGTCCCGCGCGACGGGCGCCGTTTCCGAGCACACTGGCCTGACGAGACAACTGAACAGCCGAGAAAGTGCCCCGCGTCCGCACAGCACAGCAACGCGCGTCCCGTGACGCCTGCGGGCCGGTCCTCGGTAGTGGCTTCCGGATGCCGACGGCGAATGCGCCGCGCAGTCCGGGTGCTTCGATCGAAGACCGGCGCTGCACATGACGGGGAGCCGGCATAACGGAGCCAGGCACGAGCCCGCCGACCGCGACGAGAAACCGGTCGGCCCGGCGAGTGCCTGAGTGCGCGACAACACGGACGCGGGCGACCGAAGAGGAGGTCCCCCGTGGAGGGTGTCCACAGCACGGAAGCCGTGATCGACAACGGCTCGTTCGGCACGCGTACCATCCGGTTCGAGACCGGGCGGCTCGCGCGCCAGGCGGCGGGAAGCGCCGTCGTCTTCCTTGACGACGACACGATGGTCCTGTCCGCCACCACCGCGTCCAAGCATCCGAAGGAGAGCCTGGACTTCTTCCCGCTCACCGTCGACGTCGAGGAGCGGATGTACGCCGCGGGCCGCATCCCCGGCTCGTTCTTCCGCCGTGAGGGGCGGCCGTCCGAGGACGCCATCCTCACCTGCCGCCTGATCGACCGCCCGCTGCGCCCGTCCTTCGTCAAGGGCCTGCGCAACGAGGTGCAGGTCGTGGCGACGATCATGGCCCTCAACCCCGACCACCTGTACGACGTGGTGGCGATCAACGCGGCCAGCCTGTCCACCCAGCTCGCCGGGCTGCCGTTCTCCGGCCCGATCGGCGGCGTGCGCGTCGCGCTGATCAGCGGCCAGTGGGTGGCCTTCCCGACCCACTCCGAGCTGGAGGGCGCGACCTTCGACATGGTCGTCGCCGGCCGGGTGCTCGAGGACGGCGACGTCGCGATCATGATGGTCGAGGCCGAGTCCACCCGCGACACCCTCAAGCTGGTCGCCGACGGCGCGGTCGCCCCGAACGAGGAGACCGTCGCCGCGGGCCTGGAGGCCGCCAAGCCCTTCATCAAGGTGCTCTGCGAGGCGCAGGGCAAGATCGCTCAGGTCGCCGCCAAGGAGACCGCGCAGTTCCCGATCTTCCTGGACTACCAGGAGGACGCCTACGAGGCCGTCGCCGGGGCCGTCAAGAGCGAGCTGGCCTCCGCGCTGACCATCGCGGGCAAGAAGGAGCGCGAGACCGAGCTCGACCGGGTCAAGACTCTTGCCCTGGAGAAGGTCGGCTCCGACTTCGAGGGCCGCGAGAAGGAGATCTCCGCCGCCTTCCGCTCGCTGACCAAGAAGCTCATGCGCGAGCGGGTCATCAGCGAGGGCGTGCGCATCGACGGCCGCGGCACCAAGGACATCCGCCAGCTCAGCGCCGAGGTCCAGGTGGTCCCGCGGGTCCACGGCTCGGCCCTGTTCGAGCGCGGTGAAACCCAGATCCTGGGCATCACCACGCTGAACATGCTGCGCATGGAGCAGATGATCGACACGCTCAACCCCGAGCGCACCAAGCGGTACATGCACAACTACAACTTCCCGCCGTACTCCACCGGTGAGACCGGCCGCGTGGGTTCGCCCAAGCGCCGCGAGATCGGCCACGGCGCGCTCGCCGAGCGGGCGCTGCTTCCGGTGCTGCCCACGCGCGAGGAGTTCCCGTACGCCATCCGCCAGGTGTCGGAGGCGCTCAGCTCCAACGGCTCGACCAGCATGGGCTCGGTCTGCGCCTCGACCATGGCCCTGCTGGACGCGGGCGTCCCGCTGAAGGAGATGGTCGCGGGCATCGCCATGGGCCTCATCGGCGAGGGCGACCAGTACGTCACCCTGACCGACATCCTCGGTGCCGAGGACGCCATGGGCGACATGGACTTCAAGGTCGCCGGCACCCGTGAGCTCATCACGGCCCTGCAGCTCGACACCAAGCTCGACGGCATCCCGGCCTCGGTTCTGGCCGGCGCGCTCAAGCAGGCCAGGGCGGCGCGGCTGGCGATCCTCGACGTGATGCAGGAGGCGATCGACTCCCCGGCGGAGATGAACCCGACCGCGCCGCGCATCATCACCATCAAGGTCCCGGTCGACAAGATCGGCGAGGTCATCGGCCCCAAGGGCAAGATGATCAACCAGATCCAGGACGACACCGGCGCCGAGATCACCATCGAGGACGACGGCACGATCTACATCGGGGCGACCGACGGCCCGTCGGCCGAGGCCGCGCGGACGACGATCAACTCGATCGCCAACCCGCACATGCCCGAGATCGGCGAGCGCTACCTGGGCACGGTCGTCAAGATCGCCGCCTTCGGCGCGTTCATCAGCCTGATGCCCGGCAAGGACGGCCTGCTGCACGTCTCGCAGATCCGCAAGCTGCACGGCGGCAAGCGCATCGAGAACGTCGAGGACGTCATGAACGTCGGCGACAAGGTCCAGGTGGAGATCGCCGAGATCGACTCGCGCGGCAAACTGTCCCTGGTGCCGGTGGAGGTCATCGAGAAGGAGGCCGCGGCCAAGGCCGAGAGCGGCGGGGATGCCGATGACGCCCCGCAGGCCGACGCCGAGCCGCGCGAGGACCGTCCGGAGCGCGGTGAGCGTTCCGAGCGCTCCGGCGGCGACCGGCCGCGCCGTTCCCGCACCCGAGGCGGACGGGACGACCGCAACTCGTGACGACCGCCACTCTGCACCCCGGCAAGGACGGCGCCGGAGTCGTCCGGCGCACCGTCCTCCCAGGTGGGCTCCGGGTGGTGACCGAGACCATGCCGACCGTGCGATCCGTCGCGGTCGGCATGTGGGTCGGCATCGGCTCGCGTGACGAGGCCCCCGAGCACACGGGGGCCACCCACTTCCTCGAGCACCTGCTGTTCAAGGGCACTCCCACCCGCGACGCGCTGGAGATCTCCGCGGCGATCGAGGGCATCGGCGGCGAGATCAACGCCTTCACCGCCAAGGAGTACACCTGCTACTACGCGCGGGTGCTCGACGAGGATCTCCCGCTGGCCATCGACGTGCTCGCCGACGTGGTGACCTCCTCCCTGGTCACCGCCGAGGACGTCGAGTCCGAGCGCGGGGTGATCCTGGAGGAGATCGCCATGCACGACGACGACCCCTCGGACGTCGTGCACGAGCAGTTCTCCGCCGAGCTGTACGGCGACACCCCCATCGGGCGGCCCATCCTCGGCTCGGTCGAGTCGATCAACGAGCTGTCGCGCGACCGCATCGCCGAGTACTACCAGAGCTACTACCGGCCCCCGCACACCGTCGTGTCGGTGTGCGGCAACATCACCCACGAGCGCGTGGTCGAGCTGGTGGCCGCGGCCTACCAGCGGGCGGGCGCCCTTGGCGGCTCGGCCGAGCCGGCCGCCCCGCGCCTGTCCGGCCCGGGAGCCGCGCCCCGCGCGGGCGTCCGGGTCGTCGACCGGCCGACCGAGCAGGCCAACCTGGTCCTGGGCACCACCGCCTACGCGCGCACCGACGACCGCCGCTTCGCCCTGGGCGTCCTCAACGCCGCCCTGGGCGGGGGCATGTCGTCGCGGCTGTTCCAGGAGATCCGCGAGAAGCGCGGGCTGGCCTACTCGGCCTACAGCTACACCGCGCAGTACGCCGACACCGGCCAGTTCGGCATCTACGTCGGCTGCCTGCCCGGCAAGGCCGACGACGTGCTGAAGATCTGCCGCGAGGAGATCGCCCGCGTCGTCGCCGAGAGCTTCACCGAGGAGGAGCTCCAGCGGGGCAAGGGCCAGATGCGCGGCGGCCTCGTCCTCGGCCTGGAGGACACCGGCTCGCGCATGTCCCGCATCGGCAAGAGCGAGCTGGTGTACGACACGCTGATGCCGGTGGACGAGGTGCTCGCCCGCATCGAGGCGGTCACCCCCGACCAGGTCGACGCGGTGGCCAAGGAGATCCTGACCCAGCCCCTCACCCTGGCCGTCATCGGCCCCTACGGCGACAAGGACTTCAGCTCCTTCATCGCCTGACCCGCCGCCACACCCCGAGGATGCCCCGCCCGCGAAAGCCGGCCGGGCATCCTCGCCGTCTTCGCCGCCCTCCAGTGGTCCCCGGAATCGCGCGGTGGTGGTGACGGTACGCTTGGGGCTCGTGATCAGGGTTGGGGTTCTGGGCGCCCGTGGGCGCGTCGGCGTGGAAGTCTGCAAGGCCGTGCACGCGGCCGACGACATGGAGCTGGTGGCGGCGGTCGACGCCGGTGACGACATCGAGGGGCTGTCCGCCGCCGAGGTGGTCGTCGACTTCACCCATCCCGACGTGGTCATGGACAACCTCAGGTGGTGCGTCGAGCACGGCGTCCACCCCGTGGTCGGCACCACCGGCTTCGACGCCGAACGGTTGGCCACCGTCCGGGGCTGGCTGGAGGCCAACCCCGGGGTCAACGCGCTGATCGCCCCCAACTTCGGCATCGCCGCCGTACTGATGATGCACTTCGCCCAGCAGGCCGCGCGCTACTTCGACTCCGTCGAGATCATCGAGCTGCACCACCCGAACAAGGCCGACGCCCCCTCCGGCACGGCCCGTCGCACGGCCGAGCTGGTCGCCGCCGCCCGCCGCGAAGCCGGTCTCGGCGCCATGCCCGACGCCACCACCGCCGAGCTCCCCGGGGCGCGCGGCGCCGACGTCGAGGGAGTGCGCGTGCACGGGATCCGCCTGGCCGGTCTGATCGCCCACCAGGAGGTCCTGCTCGGTGGCGATGGCGAGATCCTCACGATCCGCCACGACACCATGAACCGCTCGTCGTTCACCCCGGGCGTCCTGCTCGGCGTCCGCCGCGTCCGCGACCTGCCCGGCCTCACCGTCGGCCTGGAGCACCTGCTCGACCTGTGACCGTTCGGCGTGCCGGGCCCCCGGCAAGCACCTCTTGGCGGTGGCCGTGAGACCGGCCTGGCGGCGTCCCCAGGCGCCACAGAGCGGCATTCAGCCCTCGGGGCGGGATTGCTACCTATAACGGGTCATACGCCGTCCTAGCCGCTTACAGCGCGAGCCCGATCGTGAACAAAAGGCCGAAGGCGAGCTGCAGGCGCCCGGTCTGCTGCAGCGTGGCGATCAGGGCCGGCCCCGTCGCACCGTCCCGCACCGCCCGCACCGGCATCAGCGCCAGGGGCAGCGCCAGCACGGTGAGCGCCGTGAAGGGGCGTGCGAATGCCAGGGCCAGCGCGACGGCGAAGGGCAGCAGCAGGCAGCCGGCGTACAGCGTGCGGGTGCGCGCGTCGCCGAGCACGACGGCGAGCGTGCGCTTGCCGGCCGGGCCGTCGGTGGCGATGTCGCGCAGGTTGTTGACCACCAGAAGCGCGCAGGCCAGCAGCCCCACCGGCACGGCCGCCACGACCGCGAGCCAGGGCAGGGACTCAAGCTGGACGTAGGTCGTGCCGGCGACCGCCACCAGGCCGAAGAAGACGAAGACCGAGATCTCGCCGAAGGCCCGGTAGCCGTACGGGCGCGAGCCTCCGGTGTAGAACCACGCGGCGGCGATCGCCAGCGCCCCGACGGCGAGCAGCCACCAGGCGCCGGTCGCGACGACCAGCGCGAGCCCGGCCACGGCGGCGGCCAGGAAGCATCCCAGCGCGGCGAGCAGCACCGAGCGAGGGGCGGCGACGCGGGAGCCGACCAGCCGCAGCGGCCCGACGCGCTGCTCGTCGGTGCCGCGCACGCCGTCGCTGTAGTCGTTGGCGTAGTTGACGCCTACCTGCAGGACCAGCGCGACGAACAGGGCGAGCAGCGCCCGCCACCAGACCGCTCCGCCGTAGGAGATGGCCACCCCCGTGCCGACGGCGACGGGGACCACCGCGGCGGGGAGGGTGCGGGGCCGTGCCCCCGCGAGCCACTGAGCGGGTGTCGCCAACGTCGCCTCTTCCACGAGTCCGGTCCTGCGCGGCCTGGCCTCCACGGTGGTACGCGCGCGCCGGAGCCGCCCAGGAAAGTGCCTATGCAGGGTAAATCATGATGACTCCATGACCGGCGCCGGGGTGCCGACCACACCACATCCCACCGCGCCGCCGAACCACCGGCCCGCTGCGGGACGCTCCGGCGGGTGCGCGGGGAGGAGTGGATGCCGGTCGGGACGGGGGCGCCGGCTGGGGCGGATCGGTCAGCCGATGTCGGTGGTCATGCGGATCATGCGCACGGCGCGGTCCATCTCCAGGATGCGCTCGGCTTCGTCGGGGCCCCAGCCGGCCGAGGACAGGAAGTCGAGCATCGCCTTGTCCTCGGCGAAGACCCAGGTGACGACCGTGGTGAAGCCGTCCTCGCGGAGGTGGTCCACGGTGGCGTTCAGCAGCCTGCTGCCGTGCCCGCGGCGGGTGTGGTCGGGGTCGACGAGCAGCGTGAGCAGCTCGGCGGTGGTCGCCGGATCGAGGTCGGGGTCCTCGGCGGGCCCGTGGGAGGCCAGCCCGACCACGCGCTGCCCGCCGGGCTCGGCGTGCCCCTCGGCGAGGGAGGTCAGCGGGTCGTCGGTCTCGACGGCGACCAGCACGCGGTGGCGCGGAGAGGGAGGCGAGACCACGGCCTCCTCCCACTGGCGGTTCCAGATCTCCTGGGACGCCTGGCCGGTCATCTGCTCCAGCGGCCCCTCGGGCAGGACGTCGCGGTAGGCCGCCTTCCACGCCCGGATCTGGGTGCCCGTCACCGCCGGGACGTCCTCGCGCCGCGCCGCGCGCACCCCAACGTCAGCCATCGGGCCGCCCCCTTCTCCTCCGGTTTCCAACACCGTATCGGGACCCGTGCCCACCGGTGACCCGTGGGCCTCGGCGAACCGCGGCGGGGAGGCCTCAGGAGGGGAGAGGGTCGTGCCGGCGGCGTCTGGCGCGGTAGGCGCGGGTCTTGGTGCGGTTGCCGCAGACCCGCATGGAGCACCACGAACGCGAGCGGTTCTTGGAGGCGTCGATGAACGCCCACTGGCAGGAATCCTCGGCGCAGACCTTCAGGCGCGGCCAGCCGCCCTCGGCGTGCGCCCGCAGGATGGCCGCGGCGAGCATCCCGACGCCTCGGGCGGCGCCGGCGCTCAGCGGCTCGGCGACGGGAACCCGCCCCGCGCCGATCCTGACCCGCAGAGGAAGCGCCGCCAGCGCCCCCTCCAATTCGCCCGGCATCGCGTCAGGCTCGACCGGCGTCTCGCTCAGGTGGGCCGCTGCGCCGAGGTCATCCGCCGCGTCCAGGTCGTCCGCCGCGTCGGGGTCGTCTGCCGCGTCGGGGTCGTCTGCCGCGTCGAGGTCATCGGCCCCGTCTAGGTCGTCGGCCGTGTCGAGGTCTGCGGTCGGACCGGGGTCGGCGGTTGGGCCAGGGGTGGTGGTTGGGCCAGGGGTGGCGGTCGCGCCGGGGGCCACGGTTGCGCCGAGGTCTTCCGTCGGGCCGAGATCTCCGGTCATGCCGGGATCTCCGGTCGGGCCGGGGTCGGCGGTCGGGCCAGAGGCGGTGGTTGCGCCGAGGTCTGTGGTCGGGCTGAGGGCGCCCGTCGCGTACGGGCCGGCGGGCGGGTGGAGGTCGTTCCGCGCCGGGTCCGGTTCGGCGGGCGGGTGGAGGTCGTTCCGCGCCGGGTCCGGTTCGGCGGGTGCAGGGTTCTGCGCGGTGTCCTGCCCGGCGGGGCGCGGATGCTCGGAGGGGCGCTGGCGCAGCGCCGTGCGCAGCCCTTCGCGCAGGGCGATCGCGAGCGCCCAGTCATCGTCCACCGCGCGGTCGGTCGCGGAGATGAGG
Organism: Sphaerisporangium sp. NPDC005289; assembly: GCF_040607455.1. Taxonomy (NCBI): domain Bacteria; kingdom Bacillati; phylum Actinomycetota; class Actinomycetes; order Streptosporangiales; family Streptosporangiaceae; genus Sphaerisporangium; species Sphaerisporangium sp. NPDC005289. Next base: position 617,255 of record NZ_JBEXGS010000001.1, on the reverse strand, counting down.
CCGCGCTCGCGCAGCCAGACGGCCAGCTCGGCGGGGGAGGCCAGTTCGTCTGTGTCCGCTTCGGCGTCGTAGGTGTTCATGAAGTCGCGGAGCAGCTCGACGGGCCCGTCCATGCGACCACTGTAGGGCAGCCTCCGGTACGGTCCGCCTGCGCCGGGCTCAGCCGGACCCCGGCGCGAGCTGGGCGTCCAGCGTCGCGCCGAGGCGACGGACGCCCTCGGTCAGCTCGGCGACATGGGCGGCGGCGATGTGGGTGACCCGGATGTGCGGGCAGGGCGGTTCGGCGGAGTGGTAGATCGCCCCTGGGCTGACCAGGACCCCGGCGCGCTGGGCGGACTCGACGAGCGCCGTCTCGTCGACGTCCCGGGGGAGCCGCACCCACAGGTGGAGCCCGCCCGGGGGCATGTAGGGCACGCGCGCGGAGGGCAGGTGGCGGGCCAGGGCGGAGGCCAGCGCGTCACGCCGCACCGCCAGCTCCGCCGTCACCGCCGCCCGGTGACGCCGCCAGGCGGGGGAGCCGAGCAGCTCCAGCGCGGTCTCCTGCAGGGGGCGGGCGACGAAGAACGACTCCACGAGCTGGGCGGCTCGCAGCCGCCGCGCCGCCGGGCCCCGCGCGATCACCGCGGCCACCCGCAGGCTCGGCGAGGTGACCTTGCTGAGCGAGTTGACGTGCACGACGGTGCCGTGGGCGTCCATGGTGACCAGCGGGGGCGGGACGGGGCTCGTGGCCAGGTAGCGCGCGTAGTCGTCCTCGATCACGAACGCCCCGGCGGCCCTGGCCACGGCGAGGACCTGGCCGCGGCGTTCGGCCGACAGCACCACGCCGGTGGGGTTGTGCAGGGTCGGCTGGCAGTAGAACACCCGCGCGCCGGTGACGGCGAACGCCTCGGCCAGCAGGTCGGGACGCACTCCGTCGGCGTCCATCGGCACGGCCACCGCGCGCAGCCCGGCGGCGCGGGCGGCGGCCAGCGCTCCGGGGTAGGTGGGCGTCTCGACCAGCATCGCGGCGCCGGGCGCTGACAGGGCACGGAAGGCATGGGTCAGCGCGGCCTGCCCGCCGCTGACGATCAGTACGTCGGCGTGGGTGACGCCGCCGCCCACCTCGCCGGCGAACCAGCGCCGCAGCTCGGCCAGTCCGTTCAACGGCGGGATCGCCCAGGCGTCCGCGCGGCGCACGGCGCGGACGGCGGCGTTCGCCAGGGCCTTGGACGGGCGCAGCCCCGGGTGGAGGTAGCCGCCTGCGAGTGGGATGACGCCCTCGGGAGGCGGGGTGAGCAGTCCGGCGACCGCCGCGTCGTCGACGGACCGGTCTCCGAGCGAGACCGTCTGCCATGACAGGTCGGTGGCCTCTCCGGGCGTCGCGGCGACGGAAGGCGCGACGAAGGCGCCGCTCCCCGGACGGGTGACGACCCTGCCCTCGGCCGCGAGCGCCGCCAACGCCCGGGACACGGTGACAGGGCTGACCTTGTGGCGTCGCACCAGCTCGCGGCTGGACGGCAACCGGTCGCCCGGCCGTAGCCGCGCCGCCTCCTCGCGCAGCGATGCGGCGATCCGGACGATACTGCTATCGTCATTCATGAAAGATAAGAGTAGCGCTACTGCTCGCACGGCAGTAGCGATCCCCCTCGGCCTACTCCGCTCCCGGCGCAGGCCCACCGGCGACCAGAGCGACGTCCCCCGAGCGGCGACGGCGGGAGAACGTGCCGTAGTCGCGGAGGATGCCGTGCCAGGATCAGGGCCCGGGACGGCGGACGGCGCAGTCCCGCGAGCGCGGGCCGGAGTGGCGCAGAGCGCCGAGCCGGGAGTGCAGGCCGGCACAGGGGACGGCGCGGTGCCGGGGGTGCGGGCCGGAGTGGCGCGGGGCGTCGAGCCGGGAGTGCAGGCCGGCACAGGGGACGGCGCGGTGCCGGGGGTGCGGGCCGGAGTGGCGCGGGGCGTCGAGCCGGGGGTGCGGGCCGGAGTGGCGCGGGGCGCCGAGCTGGGAGTACTGACCGGAGTAGGGGACGGCGTGGTGCCGGGGAAGCCGTCCGTGCCCGGTGGCCGGATGGTGGCCGGTGCGAGCCGGTGGGCGGGGACGTCGCTGGCGGGCCTGGGGGTCGTGGCGTTCTCGGGGACGTTGACGGCGACCGCCTTCGCCCTGCGGGGCTTCGACCCGTACTTCGTGGCGGTCGGCCGGGCCGCCGTGGCCGCGGTGGCGGCGGTGGTCTGCCTGCTGGCCGCCGGCGCCGCGCCGCTGCCTCCTCGGGCCCAGTTCCGGTCCTACGCCGCGATCGCGTTCGGCGTCGTCTTCGGGTTTCCCCTGTTCAGCGGCCTGGCTCTGGCCGCCGGGGCGAGCGTCTCGCACGCGGCCGTCGTCGTCGGCCTGCTCCCGGCCGCTACCGCCGTGTTCGCCGTTCTCCGGGCCGGAGAACGGCCGCGCCCGCTGTTCTGGGTTGCGAGCGCGGCGGGCGCGGCCTCGGTCACGGTCTTCACGCTCACCAGGGGAGGCGGCCGGCTCGCCGCCGCGGACCTGCTCATGGTCGCCGCACTGGTCTGCGCCGCGGTGGGGTACACCGAGGGCGGACGCCTGGCGCGGCACACGGCCGGCTGGCGGGTGATCTCCTACGCCCTGGTGCTGGCGGCCCCGGTGACCGTGCCGGTCGCGGTGATCCTGTGGTTCACCACCGCTCACCGTCTGTCGACGGACGTGATGGCCGGGTTCGCCTACGTGTCACTGGTGTCGATGTTCCTGGGCTTCATCCCCTGGTACGCGGGCCTCGCGCGAGGCGGCATCGCCCGCGCCGGTCAGACCCAGCTCCTCCAGCCGCTCCTGACGCTGCTGCTGGCATGGTGGCTGCTTCGGGAGAGCCTGGACCCCGCCACCCTGACCGCCGCCGTGGCCGTGCTGGTATGCGTAGCCCTGACCCAGCGCGCCCGTTGACCGACGTCCGGAGAACGACTCCGTGTCCGGGGAACGGCCGCGCGCCGCACATGGCGCCGAATTCGCCGTACTCCTTCCCGCCGACGCGGCGCCGGAGGAAGGCCCGGTCGAGGCGGGGAGAGGGTCGTGCCGGGGGAGGTGGGTGGTCGGCCGTTCGGTGCTACCCGTTCCTGCCGCGCGGGGGCGGGGAGCGGCGGCCAACGGAGGGCGGATGAGGTGGTGGGCGCTTGTGGAGTCGGGTGCCGGGGGGGGAGGAAGGGGTCAGGCGCCTAGGGGGACGGAGTAGACCAGGCGGAAGCGGTCGCCGGGGACGACGATGTCGCTGGTCTCCACGGGGCGGTCGCCGGACCAGTGGGTGCGCTCGATGTGCAGGACGTGCACGCCGGTGGGCAGGTCGAGCAGGTCGCTCTCGGTCGGCTGCGGGACGCGGGTGTGCACGCTCTCGCGAATGTCGGTGATCTTGACTCCGGCGGCGGACATGCGGGCCAGCAGGCTCTTGCGCCCGTTGGTGCCCTCTTCGGGGCAGGAGTGGGGGCGGCCGAACTCGACCGGCTCATAGGAGGTGGCGAGCTGCATCGGCTTGCCGTCGGTGCGGAAGACGTAGCGGGTGCGGGTGACCGGCTCGGAGGCGTCGAGCCGGAGGCGGCGGGCGATCTCGGGCCCGGCCTTGACCGGCTCGCTGCGCCAGTCCCACGTGGCGCGGTGGCCGCCGGCCTGCATGTCGGCGGCGAACGGGGCGTCGTGGTCGATGTTGCGGCACCGTTGGAGGGGGTAGAGCACGGACTTCTCGCGGACGTAATGCCCGGAGCCGACCTTGCCGATGATGAGGCCTTCGGCGGCCAGGACGCGCAGGGCGTGACGGGCGGCGGTCTCGCCGACGCGGAAGCGCTGGGTGAGTTGCGCGCGGGACGGGATGGGCGCGCCCGGCGGCAGGGTGCCATCGACTATCTGCGCCCGCAGCTCTTCGACCACACGGAGGTACACCGGATCGTTGCCAGTCATCCGTCCATCCCTATGGGTGTTCGAGATCGTTTTCCTATCTTGCCGTAATCGAAGGACAACTAGGAGTAATGGCGAACACTTGGAGTCCCAACTTTACGAAACGTGATTCTGTGGCGACATTGCGTTCCGCCTGGACGGAAAAGGTGAGGAGCGGTACGGGGGACACCGCCCGCCACCAGGACGGGCGCGCGGCCGGGCGGGACGGGGGCGCGTCCGGCGGGCGGGCCGTAGCCCCCGCCGGCACCGCCCGCGCGGACGATCGGAAAATTCTTCTCAGATGTGTGTAACGCCGCCGTAAGCGGGGCCGATTGCACGGATAGAGGTCGTCGATGTGTGTACCCCCGAGCACATATCGACGGCCTCTGTCCATGTCACACCATCTCCCCAGGAACCGGTGCACACCCGGATCGACCGACGTGCCGTCACGAACCGGGGTGGCGGGGTCCACCGTCTTCGCGGATCCGGGTACCGTTCCGTCTATGGCATCGCCAACCGGAACCTCCGACGCGCCCTTCGGGCGCATGCTGACCGCGATGGTCACGCCGTTCACCGCCGACGGCGCCGTGGACATCGACGGTGTCCAGCGCCTGGCCACCTACCTCGTTGACGACCAGCGCAACGACGGTCTCGTCGTCAGCGGCACCACGGGGGAGTCCCCGACCACCAGCGATGCCGAGAAAGAGCTCATACTGAAGGCCGTGCTCGAGGCGGTGGGCGACCGGGCGACCGTCGTGGCCGGCGCGGGCACCAACGACACGCGCCACTCGGTCGAGCTGGCCAGGGCCGCCGAGCGCGCCGGCGCCCACGGCCTGCTGGTGGTGACCCCGTATTACAGCAAGCCGCCCCAGGAGGGGCTGTACCGCCACTTCACGGCCGTCGCCGACGCCACCGGCCTGCCGGTCATGCTGTACGACATCCCCGCCCGTACGGGCACCCCGATCGCCACCGAGACGCTCCTGCGCCTTGGAGCCCACCCGCGCATCGCCGCGGTGAAGGACGCCAAGGGCGACCTGTTCGCCGCCTCGCAGGTGATGGCCGCCACCGACCTGGCGTACTACTCCGGGGACGACGCGGTCAACCTGCCCTGGCTGTCGATCGGGGCGGCCGGGTTCGTCAGCGTGGTCGGCCACGTGGTGGGCGCCGAGCTGGCCTCCATGATCGGCCTGTTCCAGTCGGGCCATGTGGAGGGCGCCCGCTCGGTGCACCAGCGCCTGCTGCCGGTGGTCACGGGCATCATGACCCGCAGCCAGGGCGCGATCATGGCGAAGGCCGCGCTGGGCCTCATGGGAAGGCCGGTGGGCCCGGTGCGCGCGCCGCTCGTCGACGCCACCGGGGAGCTCGTCGCGACTTTGCGCGAAGACCTGGTCGCGGGCGGGGTGAAGTTGTCCGACTGAAATGCCGCCTACTCTGGGTGCGGCCGACGAAACCGCGCGCCTGGCCGGGCGCGCGCCGGGCCGAGGCCGCCGCGCGCACGTCGTGAGCGGCGGAGCACCCACCTGAACGAGTCGCCGCGCGCTGTTCGCGGCGGGGAGGAACTGAGAGTTTGAGAGAGAGACACGACGATCTCGGCCCGCGACGCGCCGGACGGCTCGGCGAGGGAGCCGTATACGCGCGGCGGGCCGATGTACACGGGGGGAGAGCATGAGTCATCCGCATCCCGAGCTGGGGCCGCCTCCGGCCCTGCCGGAGCACGGCCTGCGCATCGTCGCGCTCGGCGGGCTCGGTGAGATCGGCCGCAACATGGCGGTCTTCGAGTTCGACGGCCGGCTGCTGGTGGTCGACTGCGGCGTGCTGTTCCCGGAGCCCGACCAGCCGGGCGTCGATTTGATCCTGCCCGACTTCGACTACATCCGGGACCGCCTGGACCAAATCGAGGCGGTCGTGCTGACCCACGCCCACGAGGACCACATCGGCGCCGTCCCGTACCTGCTGCGCGAGCGCCGCGACATCCCCCTGGTCGGCTCCCGCCTGACCCTGGGCATGATCGAGAGCAAGCTCACCGAGCACCGCATCCAGCCGGTCAAGGTCGAGGTGGCCGAGGGGCAGCGGCAGCGGTTCGGCCCGTTCGAGTGCGAGTTCTTCGCGGTCAACCACTCGATCCCCGACGCCCTCGCCGTGGCGATCAGGACGCCCGCGGGCATCGTCCTGCACACCGGCGACTTCAAGATGGACCAGCTTCCGCTCGACGGCCGGCTGACCGACCTCGGCGGGTTCGCCAGACTCGGCGCCGAGGGCGTCGACATGCTGATGTCGGACTCCACCAACTCCGAGGTGCCCGGCTTCGTGCCGAGCGAGGCCACCATCAGCCCGGTGATCGACGAGGTCTTCCGCAGCGCGACCAAGCGCATCATCGTGGCCTGCTTCGCCTCGCACGTGCACCGCGTGCAGCAGGTGTTCGACGCCGCCGAGCAGAACGGCCGCAAGGTCGCGCTCATCGGCCGCTCGATGGTCAGGAACATGGGCGTGGCCCGCGAGCTGGGCTACCTGCGGGTGCCGGCCGGCCTGCTGGTGGACGCCCGCGAGATCGAGGAGTGGCCGCCGGAGGACGTCGTGCTGATCTGCACGGGGTCGCAGGGCGAGCCGATGGCGGCGCTGTCGCGCATGGCCAACCGCGACCACCCCATCCGGGTCGCCGAGGGCGACACGGTCGTGCTGGCGTCGTCGCTGGTGCCGGGCAACGAGACGGCCGTCAACAAGGTCATCAACGGGCTCACCCGCTGGGGCGCGCGCGTGGTCCACAAGGGCAACGCGCTGGTGCACGTCTCCGGTCACGCCGCCGCGGGTGAACTGCTGTACGTGCTGAACGCCACCAAGCCGTCGAACTTCATGCCCGTGCACGGCGAGTGGCGCCACCTGCGGGCGCACGCGAAGCTGGCCGCGCTCACCGGCGTGCCGGACGACCACATCGTCATCGCCGAGGACGGCGTGGTCGTCGATCTGGTCGACGGCCGGGCGCGCATCGTCGGCGCGGTCCCGTGCGGCTATGTCTACGTGGACGGCTCGTCGGTCGGCGGCATCACCGACGTCGCGCTGAAGGACCGCCGCATCCTCGGGGACGAGGGCTTCATCTCGGTGGTCGTGGTGGTCGACTCCACGACGGGGAAGGTCAGCGGCGGCCCCGAGATGTACGCGCGGGGGTCGGGCATCGAGATCGACGCCTTCGAGGCGGTCATCCCGCTGATCGAGAAGGCGCTGCAGGACGCCGCCGCCGACGGCGTGGCCGACATTCAGCAGATGCGCCGCGTCACCCGCCGCATCGTCGGGCGCTGGGTCAACGACACCTACCGCCGCCGGCCGATGATCGTCCCGGTCATCGTCGAGGTGTGAGCACGGGGACCGTCACGCCGCGGTTCGACGGCGTGACGGTCCGGGGGGTGCCTGGCCGCCGGGGAAGGGGCCCGTCAGGTCTGACCTGACAGGGCGCTCGGCTCAGGGGTCCGGGGCGGGGCGTGGCGGCACGCCGCCGCCCGCGCCGGGTCAGCGCAGGCGGCCGGGGCCCGCCAGCAGCGGCACGGTCAGCGGCACGACGGCCGCGGGGTCGACGCGGGTGTGCAGGGCCGGGGTCCATCCGACGTCGCCGGACAGATCGGGGTCGTGGGTGGCGTTGTGCGCGGCCAGGATGTCCACCTGGCGCACCCTGCCGCCCGAGGCCACCAGCGTGCCGGTGGCGTGCAGGGCGGTGCCGCCCCAGTTGTAGATGATCGTGCCCGGGTCCACCCCGGCGCCGAGCCGGAAGAAGTTGTCCTCGGCGTAGATCTTCGACTCCACCCCGGCGCCGAAGCTGTAGACGTACTCGTCGCCGGCCGGGATGTCGTAGTAGTTGTCGTACACGTGCACCTGGCCGAACCGCACGCGCGGCGCCCGCTGCAGGATGGTGTCGAACACGTTGTGGTGCACGGTCACGTTCAGCTTGCCGCGGTCGGCGGCGGGGTTGTTGGTCGAGCCGATCAGCATGGTCTTGTCGTGGTCGGCGAACCGGTTCCACGAGACGGTGGCGAGGTCGGAGCCGCTGGTGATGTCGAGTTCGCCGTCGTGCACCTGGTAGGGCCGGCCGAAGTACAGCGGCTGGGCCGAGTCAGGGTTGCCGCCGTCGTCGAAGCCGTTGTGGTCCACCCAGACGTGGGTGGAGCCGGTGACCGAGATGTTGTCGTACAGCGAGTTCCAGTTGCCCTCGGAGCCGTCGGTCGGGTCCCAGTGGGGGAAGCAGTCGTAGGCGTCCTGGAACCTGATGTTCCTGATGATGACGTTGTCGGCCTTGTCGACGTGCAGGTTCAGGCCCTTGATCACGGCGTTGCCGAGGCCGGCGATGGTGGTGTTGGAGCCGACCTTCGGCTTTATCTGGGCGGTCTGGCGGGCGGCGGAGGCGGCGCGCGCGTCCTCCAGGGGCCCGGACGGCTCGGCGTCGCGGCCCCACACCGCCGGGTCGTAGGCGGCGAGGTAGGCGGGTTGCGTGTAGCCGCCGGTCGCGTAGTCGTCGCAGGTCAGCCGGGCGCCGGTGTCGTCGGTGTTGCCGTCGATGACACCCTTCACGTAGATGATCTTGGGAGTGGCGTCGCCCTTGTTCAGGGCGGTGACCAGTTCCTTGCGGGTGCGGACGGTGAACACGTGGGCGTCGTCGGCCGCGGCGCCGCCGGTGGTGCCGGTGGTCGCGGCGGCCCATCCGTCGCCGGCGGGCAGCGTGCGCCGTCCGAGCGGGACGTCGTGGCCGGTGGCGGCCGAGGCCGCGGGGACGGCGGTCAGCGTGGCGGCGCACAGGGCCGCGGCCAGGACGGTCGCGGCCGTGGTGGGTGCTGGCAAGGGGATACCTCCTGGGTCAGGGAGGCCCCCGCTCCGGCGGAGGGCGGCCTCCAGGGGGTCCGGGCCCCGGGCGGGCGTGCCCGCGGGGCCCGGGCGGGCGCCTCCCCGACGCGGCGCCGTGCGGGTCAGGGGCTCTCGGTGATCGACAGTGCGCGCTCGATCAGCTCGCCGAGCCGCTTGACGTGCTCGGGCGCCGGCTCGCACAGCGGGGCGCGCACGGGGCCGGCGTCCAGGCCGCGCAGGCGCACGCCGGCCTTGATCAGCGACACCGCGTATCCGGCGCCCTGGCGGCGCAGCTCGACCAGCGGCCGGTAGAACTCGTCGATCAGCCGGTCGGTCACGGCGTCGTCCCCGGCGAGCAGGGCCTTGTGGAAGGCCAGGGCCACGCCGGGGACGAAGCAGAACACCGCGGAGGAGTACCGGGTGATGCCGAGCCCGCGGTAGGCGAGCGCGGACATCTCGGCGGTGGGCAGGCCGTTGAAGAACAGCAGATCCGCCGAGGCGGTGCGCGCGGCGCTGATGACGCGCTGGAGCAGGTCCAGGTCGCCGTGGCCGTCCTTGAACCCGATGATGCCGGGATGGCGGGCCAGTTCGACGACGGTCCGCGGCTCGAAGATCGCGTTGTCGCGCTGGTAGAGGATCACCGGCAGCCGGGTGCCGTCGGCGAGGGCCTGGTAGTGGCGCCGCAGGCCCTCCTGGTCGGGCTGCACGAGGTAGGGCGGCAGCGCGAGCAGCCCGTCGGCGCCGGCCTGTTCGGCGGCCGCGGAGAAGCCGGCGGCGAGCGCGGTGGCGTATCCGGTGCCGGCGATGACGGGCACCCGCCCGGCGGTCTCCTCGACGGCGGCCGCGACGCACGCCGCGTAGTCGGCGAGGCTCAGCGAGGGGAACTCGCCCGTGCCGCAGCAGGCGAACACCGCGCCGCATCCGGCGGCCACGCCGTCGCGGACGTGCTCGCGGAAGGCGTCGAGGTTGAGCCGCTCCCGGTCGTCGCAGGGGGTGACGGGAAAGAAGAGCGGCCCGTCGAGCCGATCCACCAGCGAAGTCATACGGTCCTCTCTCGCGTACACATGCCAGGACTGTATTCACGTATATGAACACAGGGAACGTATGGTGGCCATGCCCCGCCAGTCAAGGGAGCGGGGGAAACCTGCGTGCCCGGCATCCGAAATGCTTTGGTTACCTGGCGAAGGGTTGACATCGCGCGTGCCGCCTTCCTACGTTGACGGCGCGTCCACAAGTGTGAACCTTGTTCAAGAATGTGTCACTCATTCGACGGCCGACCGAACGGAGCGCCAGGTGGCATTCGCCAGGACAGCGGCGGCGAGGGGGCGTCCCCGGGCCCTGCGCTGGGCCCCGTACCTGTTGATCTCCCCGACCGTCCTGCTGATCACGGTGTTCCTCGTCTACCCGATCGGCAGCGTCCTGTACTACAGCCTCCAGCACTACAACCTGACCAAGCCGTGGTCCAACGGCTTCGCCGGGCTGGCGAACTTCCGGGAGATGCTTTTCGAGGACCCGCTGTTCTGGACGAGCCTCGGTTTCACCGCCAAATGGGTGGTCGTCGAGATCGCGCTGCAACTCGTGCTCGGCCTCGCGCTGGCGCTCATCGTCAATGAAAGTTTCATCGGCCGGGGGCTCGCCCGTTCGATGGTCTTCTCCCCGTGGGCGGTCTCCGGAGTGCTCACCACAGGCATCTGGATCCTGCTCTACAACCCCACCACCGGCATCGTCCGCTACCTCGGCGCGCCGGAGGCCGCGGTGCTCGGCAATCCCGACACCGTGTTCGGCGCCGTCGTGGTCACCGAGCTGTGGCGCGGCGTGCCCTTCTTCGCGATCCTGCTGCTCGCGGGGCTCCAGGGCATCCCCGGCGAGCTGTACGAGGCGGCGGCCGTCGACGGGGCGGGGCGCGCCCGCCGCTTCCTGCACGTCACCCTGCCCCACCTGCGCGACGCCATCGTGCTGGCCACACTGCTGCGCTCGGTGTGGGAGTTCAACAACGTCGACCTGATCTACACGCTCACCGGCGGCGGCCCGGCCCAGGTCACCACCACGCTGCCGCTGTACGTGGCCCAGCGCGCCATCGACTCCAAGGACTTCGGGTACGGCTCGGCGCTCACGACGGCGGGCTTCCTGATCCTGCTGTTCTGCTCGCTGCTGTACCTCCGGCTGAGCCGGTTCGGCGCGGACCACAAGGCATGAGGGGCGCTTCCATGGCAACCGAGACCATCGTGCGGCGCCCCGGGAAGGTGGGCGTCCGGACGGCCCCCGGGCCGCGGCCCCGCAAGGATCCGGGCAGGGTGCTGCGGCTGTACGTCCCGCTGGGCCTCTACCTGATCTTCACGCTGGTGCCGTTCTACTGGATGATCGTCTTCGCGCTGCGGCCGACCGGCTCCACCGCGCCGGTGCCCTGGCCGATCACCTTCGAGCACTTCGAGACCGTGTGGAACGACATCGGCTACGCGGTCTTCTTCAGGAACAGCGTGGTCGTGGGCGTGCTGTCGCTGCTGTTCACGACGGTGGTCGCGCTCATGGGCGGGTACGCGCTGGCGCGCTTCCGCTTCCGCGGCCGGACGGTGTTCATGGTGGCCCTGCTGTGCACGCAGTTCATCCCGGGCGCCATGATGCTGATCCCGCTGTTCACGATCTTCCGCGGCCTCGGGCTGATCAACTCCCTGTGGAGCCTGGTGATCGCGGACACGGTGTTCAACCTCCCGCTCTCGATCATCCTGATGAGCGGGTTCGTCGCCGCGGTGCCCTTCCAGGTGGAGGAGGCGGCGATGGTGGACGGCTGCACGCGCGTCCGTGCCTTCTTCGCGGTCGTGCTCCCGCAGCTGCGTCCCGGCCTCATCGCGGTCGGGTCGTTCGCCTTCATCCACACCTGGAACAACTTCCTGTTCGCGCTGATGTTCATCAGCAAGCAGGCCAACTTCACCATCCCCGTCGGCCTGAGCTACACGATCGGGGAGTACAGCGCCGACTTCGGGGCCCTGGCGGCGGGCGGCGTGGTGGCGGCCGTCCCTGTCGTCTGCGTGTTCGCAGTGATCCAGCGCTATCTCGTGCACGGCATCAGCGCCGGTGCCGTGAAGGGATAGCCACCCCCGCCTGGAGGACACCACACCATGAGAACCATCACCAAGGTCTGCGCGGCGGCCGTCGCCGTCCTCGCCCTTTCGGTCACCGCGTCGGCCTGCGGGTCGGACTCCGGAGGCGGCGGGCAGGCGTCCGGCGGCAAGACGACGATCACCTTCTGGGACAACAACGGCGGCGTCCGCACGCCGCTCTACCAGGAGCTGATCAAACGGTTCGAGCAGGCCAACCCGACCATCCACGTCGAGTACGTGGGCATCCCGATCGCCTCGGTCCAGCAGAAGTACGACACCGCGATCGCCGGCGGCGAGACGCCCGACGTGGGCGGCGTGACCACCAGCTACCTGGCCGGCCTGACCGGGCAGCAGGCGCTGGAGCCGGCCGACGACTGGCTGGCCAAGAGCCCGGCGAACGGCAAGCTGCTGGACAGCATGCTCGCCTCGGTCAAGCGGACCGACCCCGGCGGCAAGCTCTACATGGTGCCGGCGACCTCCAACCTCGACGTCGTCTGGTACCAGAAGGACAAGCTGTCGGCCGCCGGGGTCCAGGCGCCCAAGACCTGGGACGAGTTCTTCGCGGCGGCGGACAAGCTGACCAAGGCCCCCGACCAGTACGGCTGGACCATCCGCGGCGGCGCCGGTTCGATCTTCCAGCTCCTGGCCGAGGCCTACGCCTACTCCGGGGTCACCGAGTTCTTCGACGCCTCCGGCAAGAGCACCGTCAACGACCCCAGGAACGTCGAGCTGGTGTCCAAGATCGCCGCGCTGTACAAGAAGGACACGCCGGAGGCGGACGTCACCAACGACTTCCCGAAGATGGTGGCCCAGTTCACCAGCGGCAAGGTCGCGATGATGCACCACAACCTGGGGTCCTACAACGACCATGTGAAGGCGTTCGGCGCCGACAAGATCGACGCCTTCCCGATGCCGGTCGGTGCCTCGGGCAAGCGCACCATCGTGGCCAACCCGGTCGACGGGTTCGCGGTGTTCAAGAACAGCGAGCACAAGGACGCGGCCTGGAAGTTCGTCGACTTCCTGGTCTCCAAGGACAGCAACAGCTACTGGAACCAGCAGACCGGCCAGATCCCGGCCAACAAGGACGCCCAGGCCGACTCCTGGCTCGACGAGCGGCCCTACCTGAAGAACGCCGTGCAGGTCCTGGGCGACCCCTCGACCGTGGTGGTCTCGCCGCCGTACTACCTGCCGCAGTTCTCCTCCATCACCAAGGCCGACACCGAGCCGCTGTTCCAGAAGGTCCTGCTCGGCCGGATGAAGCCGCAGGAGTTCCTCGACACCCTGGCGCGGAAGCTCACCGAGGCGCAGGCCGAGTGGAAGCAGTCGCACTCCTAGCCCGGCCCGGCACGACCCCGGGACCGGCACCCGTCACCTGACCGCGGGCGCCGGTCCCGGTTCCACCCCGGCGAGGCCGGGGGCCGATCGAGCGGAAGGAGAGGTCATGGCCGTCATCGAGCGCGTCGGCGTCACGGTGTTCACGACCGTCGCCAGATCGGTGGTGGACGGGCACGGTCACCGGCATCCGGGCCCGCCGCGGGAGGTCAAGGAGGCGCTGCTGGAGATCACCGACAGCGACGGCGCCAAGGGGTACTGCCTCGGACAGCCCGAGACGCTGCGCGAGAGCATGATCCAGGCGCACGTGCGCCCCGTGCTGACCGGCCAGGACGGCCTCGAGCGCGAGCGGCTGTGGCACGCGCTCGCGCGGCGCCAGCGCGGCGCCCACGGCCACCTCACCGACCGCCTGCTGAGCACCGTGGACCAGGCCCTGTGGGACCTGGCGGGCCGCAGGCTCGGTCTGCCCGTCTGGAAACTCCTCGGCGGCGCCCGCTCGGTCGTCCCCGCCTACGCCAGCACGATGTGCGGCGACGACATCCCCGGCGGCCTGGCCACGCTGTCGGACTACGCGAGCTTCGCCAAGGATCTGGTGGCGCGGGGCTACCGGGGTATCAAACTGCACACCTGGATGCCGCCGATGCGTCATGGCGTCGAGCTGGACATCAAGGCGTGCGCGGCCGTGCGGGACGCGGTCGGCCCCGACGTCGCCCTGATGCTGGACAGCAACCACTGGTACAGCCGCACCGAGGCCCTGCGGCTCGGCCGGGCGCTGGACGAGCTGAACTTCGCCTGGTACGAGGAGCCGATGGAGGAGGCGTCGGTGCAGTCCTACCGCTGGCTGGCCGACCAGCTCGCCACCCCGATCCTCGGGCCGGAGACCTCCTGGGGCAAGCACATGGCGCGGGCCGAGTGGATCGCGGCGGGGGCGTGCGACATCCTGCGCGTGGGCGTCGTCGGCTCCGGAGGGATCATCCCGGCGCTGAAGGCCGTGCACACCGCCGAGTCGTTCGGGATGGGCTGTGAGATCCACGGCAACGGGTCGGGCGCGCTCGCCGTGATCGGGGCGACGTTGTGCGGCGAGTGGTACGAGCGCGGCCTGCTGCACCCGCACTCGGACTACGACGCCCCGCCGCCGCATCTCCGCTCGATCATCGATCCTTTGGACGATTCAGGAAATGTCACACTCCCGTGTCGTCCAGGACTGGGTGACGATCTTGACGTGGACCACATCGCCGCCCATACGGTGGCCACATGGTGAACACGGCGAGCACAGCGAACACGGCGAATCCAGCGAACACGGCGACCCCAGTGAACCCGGCGAACAACGTTCTTGTGACCGGTGCCGCCGGACGTATCGGCGCCTGCCTGACCTCCGGTCTGCCCGAGTACGGCCACACGTTGCGGCTGCTCGACCGCACCCCGATGGAGCACGAGCGCTTCGAGGTGATCTGCGGGGACATCGCCGACCCGGCGGTGCTCGACCGGGCGATGAAGGGGGTGTCCGCGGTCGTGCACCTGGCCGGCGTCCCCTCCACCGGCGCCACGTTCGAGGAGGCGCTCACGGCCAACATCGAGGGCACCTACCACGTGATGGAGGCCGCGCGGCAGGCCGGGGTCGAGCGGTTCGTGTACGCCAGCAGCAACCACGCGGCGGGGTTCACGCCCCGGCGGGAGTCGGTGCCCGCCGACACCCCGGTGGCGCCCGACTCGCACTACGGCGTGTCCAAGGCCTACGGCGAGGCCCTCGGCCGCTACTACTCCGACCGGTACGGCATGCGGGTCGCGTGCCTGCGCATCGGCACGTTCGAGCAGCGCCCGCCGAGCCCGCGCGCGCTGTCCACCTGGCTCAGCCCGGGGGACATGGTGCGCCTGGCCCACGCCTGCCTGACCTCGCCGGATCTGACCTACGCGGTGGTCTGGGGCGTGTCGGCCAACACCCGCAACTGGTGGGACCTGTCGGCGGGACGGGCGCTCGGCTACGAGCCGGTGGACGACGCCGAGGCCTACGCGGCCGAGCTGGCGGAGCTGGATGCGTCCGATCCCGAGTACGCCTGGCTCGGCGGTCGCGTCGTCGAGTCGTGACCGGGCGACAATGGAGGTAACGTGCGGCAGGGAGGGCGCAAATGACGGAGCAGGGAACCGCGGTGCCGCAAGAGGGGACCGCGGTGCCGCACGTCAAGTCCGCCGTGCGGACCGTCGAGCTGCTCGACTTCTTCGCCCAGTATCCCGGCCTGCACAGCCTGTCCGACCTCCAGGGCAAGCTCGGCTATCCCAAGAGCAGCCTGCACGCCCTGCTGCGCACCCTGGTCGGCCTCGGGTGGATCGAGACCGACGTCACGGGCACCCTCTACCGCATCGGCATGCGGGCGTTGCTGGTGGGCGCCACCTACATCGACGGCGACCCGGTCGTGCAGATCGCGCGCGACGCGCTCGACTGGCTCGCCGAGGTCACGGGCGAGACGGTCCACCTGGCGCGGCTCGACCACTTCGACGTGGTGTACCTCGCCACGCGGGCCTCGCGCCACTACCTGCGGCCCTTCACCAGGGTCGGCCGGCGGCTGCCGGCCAGCACCACCTCGCTCGGCAAGGCCATCCTCGCCACCCGCGACGACGCCGAGGTGGCGCGCCTGCTGCCGGCCGAGCTGCCCCGCCTCACCAAGAGCACCATCGTCGACCAGGCGCAGCTCATGGCCGATCTGCGGCGCATCCGCAAGCGGGGGTACTCCATCGACCGCGAGGAGAACACCGAGGGCCTGCGCTGTTTCGGGGTGGCGCTGGACATCGCCTATCCGCCGCGTGACGCGGTGAGCGTGTCGGTCCCGGTGCCCCGGCTGACGGCCGGCCGCGACCGCGAGATCGCCGCCTGCCTGCTCGAGGCCCGCGACCGCATCGAGGTGGCCGCCCGCGGCGTCCGCCGCACGTACTAGACGCCCTCCGGGCGGGTCCCGCCACGCCGTCCTCCCGGCGGCTTGACCTGGCACGCCCAGCGCTGTTCTATATAGCGATATGGCATTTTATGTAACGGAATAGGAGGCGTGGTGGAGGTACGGTACGCGACGGCACCGGACCAGGTGCCGGGCATGACGACCGACCGGCTCAGGAGCCGCTTCCTCGCCGAGGACCTCTTCGTCCCCGGCGAGATCCGCCTGGTGTACTCCCACGAGGACCGCATCATCGTCGGGGGCGCGGCGCCCGGCGACGCGCCGTTGGACCTTCCCTGCCCCGATGCGCTCCGCGCGGGGTACTTCCTGGAGCGCCGCGAGCTCGGCGTTGTCAACCTCGGCGAGCCCGGCGTCGTCACCGTCGACGGCGAGGAGCACCCGCTCGGGACCAAGGAGTGCCTGTACGTGGGCATGGGCTCGCGCGCGGTGTCCTTCAGCGGCGGGGCGTTCTACCTGGTGTCCACCCCCGCGCACGCCGGGCACCCGACCGTCAGGGCGGGGCTGCCGGACGCCGAGCCGGTGCGGCTGGGCTCGCAGGAGGGCTCCAACGACCGCACCATCTACAAGTACATCCACGCCAAAGGCATCCAGAGCTGCCAGCTCGTCCTCGGCGTCACGGTGCTGGAGCCGGGCTCCATGTGGAACACCATGCCCTGCCACACCCACGAGCGGCGCACCGAGGTCTACCTGTACTTCGACGTGCCGCCGGACGCCCGCGTCGTCCACCTCATGGGCAGGCCGGACGAGACGCGCAACCTGATCGTCGCCGACCGGCAGGCCGTCATCTCGCCGCCGTGGTCGGTGCACTGCGGGTTCGGCACCCGCAACTACGCCTTCGTCTGGGCGATGGGCGGCGAGAACCAGGCCTACGACGACATGGAGCAGGTCGCGATCGGCGAGATGCGGTGATGTTCTCCCTGGAAGGCCGGACGGCGCTGGTCACCGGCTCGCGCACCGGCATCGGCCGGGCGATCGCGGCCGGCCTGGCCAGGGCGGGGGCCGACGTCGTCCTGCACGGCCACCGCGACGACCTGGACGAGGTAGAGGCCGAGGTCCGCAAGGCCGGCAGGGAGGCCTGGCGGTGGGTCCTGGACCTGTCCGACGTCGCCCGGCTGCCCGAGGCCGCCGAGGAGCTGGCCGCCCGCCACCGGGTCGACATCCTGGTGAACAACGCCGGGATCATCCGCAGGGCGCCTGCCGTCGAGCACGACTACGCCGACTGGCGGGCCGTGCTCGACGTCAACCTCGACGCGGTCTTCCTGCTCAGCCGGGCTCTCGGCGGCCCCATGCTCGACCGCGGGCAGGGGAAGATCATCATGATCGCGTCGATGCTGTCGTTCCAGGGCGGCATCAACGCGGCCGGGTACGCCGCCGCCAAGCACGGCGTCGCCGGGCTCACCCGCTCGCTGGCCTGCGAGTGGGCGCCGCGGGGGGTGCAGGTCAACGCGATCGCCCCCGGGTACATCGTCACCGGCAACACGCGCGCGTTGCGCGCCGACCCCGACCGCGAGCCCGCCATCAGGGCCCGCATCCCGGCCGGCCGCTGGGGCGCCCCCGAGGACCTCGCCGGCGCGGCCGTCTTCCTCGCCTCCGCGGCCTCCGACTACGTCAACGGCCACATTCTGGCGGTGGACGGCGGCTGGCTCGCCCGGTGACCTCGCTCGCCCGCCGGCCGCACGACCCCGCCCTGTCACGGCCCTGTCACGGCCCTCGCACGGTCGTGCGGAGCGTGCCGGGCGGTGGCTGTTAGTAGGCTCAGGACGTGGTCAGGGAAGGCAGCTCCATCGACAAGGCGCTGGCGGTGCTCGAGGCGATCGCCGAGCACCACCGCGTGACCGACATCGCCGCGACGACCGGCGTCTCCAAGTCGACCGTTCACCGCATCCTGCAGTCGCTCGTCGAGTGGGGGTTCGCCCGCGCCGACGGCGCGGGGGGCTATGAGCCGGGGCCGCGCATCCTCACCCTCGCCGGCCGGGTCATGACCAGGTTCGACCCGTCCCGGCAGGCCTCGGCGGCGCTGCGCGCCCTGCACGAACGCACCGGCTACACCACCCACTTCGGCATCCGCAGCGGCGACGAGGCGGTCTACGTGGACAAGCTGGAGGGCCGCAGGCCCTACCAGATGCCCTCCCGGGTCGGCATGAGCCTGCGCCTGCACACGACGGCCATCGGCAAGGCCATCCTCGCCGGGCTGGACGACGACGAGGTGCGCGCCATCGCCGGGCGCACCGGCCTCCCGCGGCTCACCCCGGACACGCTGACCGGGGTGGAGGAGCTGCTCGCCCACCTCGAGAAGATCCGCGCCCTCGGCTACGCCATGGACGACGAGGAGAACGAGCCGGGCATCCGCTGCGTCGGCGCGGCCGTCTTCGACCACACCGGCCAGGTGCTGGGCGGCATCTCCATCTCCACCCTCGCCATGGACATGGACCGCGCCGCCCTGGAGGAGCTCGCCCCGATCGTCACCGCCGCCGCCCGCGACGTCTCCCAAGCCCTGGGCGCCCCCACCACCACCCCCACCCGCTGACCCCCGCCCACCCCGCCACCGCAGTGACCCACCCGCCGGTACCCCGGGACAGGCGGGCCCCTCCTCCGGTCTCGCTGCTGGTTGCCATGGGGCGCCGCGTCGGTGGGAAGGGGTACGGCGATGCCGGCGCCCTGTACGGCGGGCAGATGGCCCGCGCCGACGGGTCAGTCAGGCATCTGGGTTTCCCCGTTGCCCTCTGAAGGACGGGCCCCAAGGACGGACCCGGACGGGCCCAAGGCGGGCGGGGTCCCGTTCTTCGGTCTCGCTGCTGGCTCCCGGGAGGCGCCGCGTCGGCGGGAAGGGGTACGGCGATGCCGGCGCCCCTGTACGGCGGTCAGGGTGGCCGGCGTCGGCGGACGGTCGACCTCGGCGGACCGGGGTCAGGCTTCCTTGGGGCGGGTGAGGAGGCGGTCGATCTCCTCGGGGGTGGCGACGCGGCCGGTGCCGCCCTGGCCTTGCAGGCTGATGGCGGCGGCCGCCGTTCCCGCCCGTACGGCGTCGCGTAGCGCCGTCCCCGTGGCCAGTCGCGCCGCCACCGTGCCGATGAAGGCGTCACCGGCCCCTGTCTGGTCCACCACCGCCTGGGCGGCGACCGCCGGGATCTCCACCAGTGGGCCCGCGCTCCCGTCCGGCCACGTGTCCCCCCCGCCGGGCAGGCCGAGCAGGACGCCCTCGGGGCCGCGGGTGACGGCGACCGCGCGGGCGCCGAGCTTCAGGCAGGCACGCACCACTTCGGCCGGGTCGGCGGTGCCGAGCAGCGGAAGGCTGTCGCCCGGGCAGGACGGGGCCACGAGGGCGGCCATCGGCGCGATGTCGGCGAGCACGCCGGCGGCCTGCTCGGGCGTGGTGAGCCGGGAGCGGAAGTTCGGGTCGTACACGACCTTGCCGCCGGACGCGTGCACGATCTCTGCCGCATGACGCACCGCGTGGGCGCACGAGGCCGACAGTGCGGCGGTGATGCCGCTGACCAGCAGCACGGCGGTCTCGGCCAGCGGCGCGTCGGCCACGTCCGAGGGGCCGAGCCTGGAGGCGGCGCTGCACGCCCGCATGTAGGCGAAGGCCCGCTCGCCGCCGGGGTCCGCCCCAACGGCGTAGGCCCCCGTGGACCCGGCGCCCGGCAGCATCCACCGGGTGTCCACGCCGTGCGCGGCCGCGAACCGGATCAGCCGTTCCCCGAACTCGTCCTGGCCCACCCGCGTCACCAGGGCGACATGCGCGCCCGCGGCCGCCGCCGCCACGGCGGCGTTCAGCGCGTCCCCGGAGAACGACAGGCGGAAGGTGTCCGCCTCGGTGAGGGGAGCGGACGCCGAGAACTCGACCAGCGGCTCGCCGATCACTATCACGTCCACGCCGGCTGCCTCCTTCTTGGTTCATGTAGTGGAATCTGATTTCATGTGATGCAACACATGGAATCCGGAGGGCATTATGCCGAACATCACTGTGGAACTGCTGTCGGGGCGGACGATGGACCAGCGCCGCGAGTTCGTGGCGGCGGTGACGGACGCCGCCGTGGGCATCCTCAAGGCCCGGCCCGAGGCCGTGCGCATCGTGTTCACCGAGATCGAGAAGACCGACGTCGCCAACGGCGGCATCCTGGAGTCGGACAAATAGCCGTACACGTCACGGTACAAGCCGGTGGGCGGGGTGAGAGATCCTCTCACCCCGCCCACCGGCGCGCGTCACGCGAGGGTGGCGGTCGGCCGATCGGGAGACGCCGAAGGAAGATCAGTGTTCAGTGAGTCGACCAGTTCGTCGCGGGACGGGGTGTTCTCCGGGCGCAGGAGCCCGATGACGACGTACAGGACCAAGGACGTCACCAGCGGGGCCGCGACGACGAGGGTCTGGTCGGCGGAGGCGATCACCCACTTGATCACGGCCCACACCGCGAGGCCCGCCGC
Source organism: Sphaerisporangium sp. NPDC005289 (assembly GCF_040607455.1). Taxonomy (NCBI): domain Bacteria; kingdom Bacillati; phylum Actinomycetota; class Actinomycetes; order Streptosporangiales; family Streptosporangiaceae; genus Sphaerisporangium; species Sphaerisporangium sp. NPDC005289. Next base: position 596,733 of record NZ_JBEXGS010000001.1, on the reverse strand, counting down.
CCACGAGGTGATGGCCGCGGTGGGCCCGCTGCGCTTGAACCAGGGGAGCAGGCCGAGCATCAGCGGGATCGAGATCGGCCCCATCGTGGCGGCGACCACGTCCACGACGATCTTCAGCACCACGCCCTGCCCCTGGGTGGTGATCGCGATGGTCATGCTGACGACCACGAAGATGAAGGTGGTCACCCGGGCCAGCCGCAGCGCGCCCGCGGCCGGCAGCTCGCGCAGCCGGCGGACGAAGACCGGCAGGATGTCGCGGGTGATCACCGCCGAGATCACGTTGGCGTCGGAGGAGACCATGGCCATGGTGTGGGAGAAGAACCCGGCCAGCACCAGGCCGATGAGGCCGGTCGGCAGCAGTTCCTGCGCGAGCCGCACGTAGGACTGGTCGGAGTTGGTCAGGCCCGGGACGATGAGCGGCGCGGCGAACATCGGGATGAACAGCACCAGCGGCCAGAGCAGCCACAGGGCGCTGGACAGCAGCGCCGCCCGCTTGGCCTGCGAGCCCGACGGGGCGCCCATGTAGCGCTGGGCGAGGTTCCACATCCCGCCGTTGTACTCGAAGGTCTTGATCAGCAGGAAGGCGAAGAAGTACGTCGTGGTGTAGGGCCCGCTCAGCGGGTCGCCGTGCCCCTCGGGCAGGTCGCCCCACATGGTCCACAGCGCCGAGATCCCGCCGAGGTGCCCGAGGACGGCCGCGAACATGACGACGCCGGCGACGGCCTGGATGACGAACTGGCCGAAGTCGGTGAGCACGTCGGCCCACAGCCCGCCGACCGTCACGTAGACCACGGTGACCGCGCCGGTGATGGCGATGCCGTACTGGATGGGGATGCCGGCGAAGCCCTTGAGCAGCACCGAGATGGCCACCCATTTGGCGGCGATGTCCACGACCTTCAGAAGCGCGCCGCTGTAGGCCATGACCTGCTGGGTGGGCAGGTTGTAGCGCCGGGTGAGGTACTCCAGCGGCGAGACCACGCCGTGCCTGGATCTGAGCCGGTTCCACCGCGCGGCGAACAGGAAGGCGCCGATGCCCACGCCGATGCCGATGGTCATCGCCCACCAGACGTAGACGGTGAGCCCGTAGTCGTAGGCGACGGCGGCGAACGCGACGAACATGACCGCGCTGTAACCCGACATGTGGTGGGAGATCCCCGACAGCCACCAGGGGATCTTCCCTCCGGCCGTGAAGTAGTCGATGACGGTCCTGATGCGGTTCTTCGACCACACGCCGATGACGATCATCACGGCGAAGTATGCGCCCAGCACGGTCCAGTCGAGTGCGGACATCACTTCTCCTTCCAACGTCCTGTTGGATGGAGGTTCCATTACATGAAACATGATGTCAATACATAAAACGCAACTCCTGGCCAGATCCGGACTTTCCCCGACGATCACGACAGCCCCGGCGCGCCTCCCCGCGGCGCCGTCGTCCCATGCGTACCCTCGGTACCATGGCCACCCGTACGTCGAAAAGCACCCCGAAGGGGTCGGCGAAGCGGTCCACGTCATCGCGCCCGTCCTCCGCCAAGCGGCCGGCCGCCGCGCGGTCCGCGAGCCCACGCGCCGGCGGGCGCCCGCCGGCCCGGCGTCCCGCCGCCCAGCAGCCCGACCCGATCGGCTGGGTCTTCCTGGCCATCGGCAAGCTGTTCGTCGGCGTGTGGCTGCTGTTCGCGAACGGCATCGGCACCGCCGCGCGGGCCTTCGGGCAGCAGGCGCGCGAACTGGACCCCGCCCACCGCCGCGACGGCCTCGGCCTGGCCGTGCTCGGCGGCGCCATCGTCCTGGCCGCCATGACGTGGCGCACCACCAAGGGCGCCGCGGCCACCGTGGTCGACGCCGTGCTGCGCGGCGCGGTCGGCTCGCTGGCCTGGTCGGTGCCCGTCCTGCTGGCGCTGGTCGCCTGGCGCCTGCTGCGTCACCCCGACCAGAACGCCGACACCGGCCGCATGATCATCGGCTGGACCGCCCTGCTGGCCGGCCTGCTCGGCATCATCCACGTCGCGCACGCCACGCCCTACCCCTCGGGCCCGGCCGCCACCGACGGCATGGACAAGGTGTCGGCCGCCGGAGGCATGGTCGGCTTCATCGTCTCGGCGCCTCCCGCGAGCATCCTGCCGGCCTTCATCACCATCCCCCTGCTCCTGCTGCTGTCCGGCTTCGGGGTCCTGGTGGTCACGGCGACGCCGGTGCACCGCGTGCCCGAGCGCCTGGCCGAGATCCAGCACATGCTGTTCCAGAAGGGCTCCGCCGGCCCCGAGGCCGCGCCGGGCGAGCGCCCCGCCCGGGCGCCCCGCGCCCCGCGCAAGAGCCGCACGCGGGGCTCCGGCAAGGACGGCGAGGCCGACGTCGAGGTCGGCGAGCACGTCAAGCCCTACGACACTCCGGTCATCGCGGACGGGGCCGGCAAGATGGCCGACCACTCGCCCGAGATCGTCCCCGGCCTGGTGGACGAGGAGCCCCCCGAGGCGCCGCCCCTGCCCGAGCCGCCCCAGCCCACCCCCGCCCCGCGCAAGGTGGAGCAACTCGTCCTGTCGCCGCAGGCCGGCCCGTACGCCCTGCCCGACCTTCAGGTGCTGCGTGCCGGCACCCCGCCCAAGCCGCAGACCAAGGCCAACACCACCGTGGTCAACGCCCTCACCAGCGTGATGGAGCAGTTCGCCATCGACGCCCAGGTGATCGGCTTCACCCGCGGCCCGACGGTCACCCGGTACGAGATCGAGCTCGGCCCGGCGGTCAAGGTCGAGAAGGTCACCGCCCTCACCAAGAACATCGCCTACGCCGTGAAGTCGGCGGACGTGCGCATCCTGTCGCCGATCCCCGGTAAGTCGGCGATCGGCGTCGAGATCCCCAACACCGACAAGGACCTGGTCAGCCTCGGCGACGTGCTGCGCTCCCAGGTCGCCCAGGCCGACCACCACCCCATGATCGTCGGGCTGGGCAAGGACGTCGAGGGGCGCACCATAGTGGCCAACCTGGCCAAGATGCCCCACCTGCTCATCGCCGGCGCCACCGGCGCGGGCAAGTCGGTCTGCGTCAACGGGCTGATCTCCTCGATCCTCATGCGCGCCACGCCCGACGAGGTGCGCATGGTGCTCGTCGACCCCAAGCGCGTCGAGCTCAACACCTACGAGGGCATCCCCCACCTGATCACCCCGATCATCACCAACCCGAAGAAGGCCGCCGAGGCCCTCGAATGGGTCGTGGGCGAGATGGACCGCCGCTACGACGACCTGGCCGCGAGCGGGTTCCGGCACGTCGACGAGTTCAACAAGGCCGTGCGCGCCGGCAAGCTCGTGCCGCCGCCGGGCAGCGAGCGCGTCTACCAGCCCTACCCCTACCTGCTGGTGATCATCGACGAGCTCGCCGACCTGATGATGGTCGCCCCGCGCGACGTCGAGGACTCCATCGTCCGCATCACCCAGCTCGCCCGCGCCGCCGGCATCCACCTGGTCATCGCCACCCAGCGCCCGTCGGTCGACGTGGTCACCGGCCTGATCAAGGCCAACGTGCCGTCCCGGCTGGCCTTCGCCACCTCCTCCCTGGCCGACTCCCGGGTCATTCTCGACCAGCCCGGCGCCGAGAAACTCGTGGGCCAGGGCGACGCGCTGTTCCTGCCCATGGGCGCCAGCAAGCCCATGCGCCTGCAGAACGCGTTCCTCTCCGAGAAGGAGATCAACGAGATCGTCGCCCACTGCAAGGCGCAGATGCAGGTGGAGTACCGCGACGACGTCGCCGCCGTGGCGAGCGCCAAGCGCGAGATCGACGAGGAGATCGGCGACGACCTCGACCTGCTCGTCCAGGCGGCCGAGCTGATCGTCTCCACCCAGTTCGGCTCCACCTCGATGCTCCAGCGCAAACTGCGGGTGGGCTTCGCCAAGGCCGGCCGCCTGATGGACCTGCTCGAGAGCCGGAACGTCGTCGGGCCGAGCGAAGGGTCCAAGGCCCGCGAAGTGATGGTGAAACCCGACGAACTGCCCGGCCTGCTCGCCGACTTGCGGGGAGAGTGACCCCTCCGCGACCGACCCCCTCGGTTACTGGTTGAATGTGAATGACTACGCATCGTCGGATTACGGGCGCGTAGCGCAGGTGCACGGCGAGGGGGACGTATGAGCATTGGAGTGACGCTGGCCGCGGCACGGAACGCGGCGGGGATGACGGTCGCTCAGCTGAGCGGCCGCACGCGGATAAGGGAGACGGTCATCTACGCCATCGAGCGGGACGACTTCTCGCTCTGTGGGGGCGACTTCTACGCCAGGGGTCACGTCCGCAACATCGCCAAGACGGTGGGGCTCGACCCCGACGCCGTGGTGCACCAATTCGACGAGGAACACGGCGGCGTCCCCCTCCCCGTGCGGGCCGCGGCCGTCTTCCAGGCCGAGAGCCAGATCAAGTTGCGCGAGCGCCGCAGCCCCAACTGGTCCACCGCGATGGCGATCGCGCTGGCCATCGTCGCGGTCTTCGGGGTCACCCGCGTCATGAGCCGGCCGGGCGAGAACCTCGCCACCGGCGCCGAGCTCAAGAACCCGCCCGCGCCCAAGCCCACCGCCACGGTCAGGGCCTCCACCCACCCCAATGCGGCCCGACCGGCGAGCGACCTGGTGACGCTGCGGGTGAAGGCCAACAAGCCGTCCTGGGTGGAGGTCAGCGACGACAAGGGCAAGGCGATGTTCCGCGGCACCATGCGCGCGGGCGACTCCGAGACGTGGAAGACCCGCAAGCACATGAAGGTCACCATCGGCAACGCCGGAGGCGTCGACCTGGAGGTCAACGGCAAGCACCTCGGCGTGCCCGGCAAGCCCGGCGAGCTCGTGCGCAAGTCCTTCGGCCCCGAGGAACCGGGGTCGCGGTGACCGGCGCCGCCCGCCAGGGACGCGCCCCGGGGTGAGGCCCCGGGGCGCCGCGCGCGACGGTCCGGCGGGGAAGTACGGGGGGAGTGCGTCACGCGGTGGCCAACTCCCGATACCGTAGAGCCCATCATGTCTTCCCGCCGAACCGCATCGCTGATCACACTGGGTTGCGCGCGCAACGAGGTCGACTCCGAGGAGCTCGCCGCGCGCATGGAGGCTGCCGGGTGGCGGCTCGACGACGGCGACCCCGACGTCGTCATCGTCAACACCTGCGGCTTCATCGACTCGGCGAAGAAGGACTCCATCGACACGCTGCTCGCGGCCGCCGACTCCGGCGCCAAGGTCGTCGCCGCGGGCTGCATGGCCGAGCGTTATGGCAAAGAGCTGGCCGAGGCGCTGCCCGAGGCCTCCGCCGTCATCTCCTTCGACGACTACACCGACATCGGGGCCCGGCTGGACGACGTGCTGTCCGGCCGGCCGCTGGTGCCGCACAGCCCGCGCGACCGGCGCACGCTGCTGCCGATCTCGCCGGTGGAGCGGTCCGCGGGCGGGGCGCACGCCCACATCCCCGGCCACGGCGAGCTGCCCGAGGGCCTGGCCCCGGCCAGCGGCCCCCGGACGCTGCGCAAGCGGCTGTCCGGCGGCCCGGTGGCCTCGCTGAAGCTCGCCTCCGGCTGTGACCGCAGGTGCACGTTCTGCGCCATCCCGGCCTTCCGCGGCGCCTATGTCTCGCGCGGGCCCGAGGAGATCCTCGCCGAGGCGGCCTGGCTCGCCGGCGAGGGGGTGCGCGAGCTGGTGCTCGTCAGCGAGAACTCCACCTCCTACGGCAAGGACCTCGGCGACCTGCGTGCCCTGGAGAAGCTGCTGCCGCGGCTCGCGGCCACCGACGGCATCGAGCGGGTCCGGGTGAGCTATCTCCAGCCCGCCGAGCTGCGTCCCGGTCTCATCGAGGTGATCGCCGGCACGCCGGGCGTCGCCCCGTACTTCGACCTCTCCTTCCAGCACGCCAGCGGCCCGGTGCTGCGCCGCATGCGCCGCTTCGGCGACCCGCGGCGCTTCCTGGACCTGCTCCAGACCATTCGTGAGCTCGCCCCGGAGGCCGGTGTGCGCTCCAACTTCATCGTCGGCTTCCCCGGCGAGACCGAGGCCGAGTTCGGCGAGCTGGCCGGTTTCCTGGAGGAGGCCCGCCTGGACGTCATCGGCGTCTTCGGGTACTCCGACGAGGACGGCACCGAGGCCGCCAAGATGGGCGGCAAGCTCGACCAGGACACCGTGGACGAGCGGGTGGCGGCGCTCACCGAGCTGGCCGAGGAGCTCACCGCGCAGCGCGCCGAGGAGCGCATCGGCGCCGACATCGAGGTGCTGGTCGAGGACGACCTCGGCGACGGCGGCTACGAGGGCCGGGCCGCCCACCAGGGTCCCGAGGTGGACGGCTCGGTGACCGTCCAGGGCATCGGCCTCGCGCCCGGGCAGATCGTGCGGGCGACCGTCGTCGACGCCGAGGGGGTCGACCTGATCGCCCGCATCAAGGCCGGACCATGACGAACACGCCGGAGACCGGGACCGAGCCGGTGACCACGCCCGTGGTCCGGCAGGTCAGCCCGTGGAACATCGCCAACGTGCTCACCGTCCTCCGGCTGGTGGTCGTCCCGTTCTTCGTCGCCTGCATGCTCGTCGACGGGACGGGCTGGCGGTACGCAGCCCTGGTGGTGTTCCTGCTCGCCTCGCTGACCGACCAGCTCGACGGCTGGCTCGCCCGGCGGTACGGGCTGATCACCGACTTCGGCAAGATCGCCGACCCGATCGCCGACAAGGCGCTCATCGGCGCGGCGCTGGTCACGCTGTCGGCGGCGGGGGAGCTGCCCTGGTGGGTGACCTGCACCATCCTCGGCAGGGAGGTCGGCGTCACGGCGCTGCGGGTGGCGGTGATCCGCCACGGCGTCATCCCGGCCAGCTACGGCGGCAAGGTCAAGACGGTCCTGCAGATCGCGGCGATCGCGCTCTACATCCTGCCGGGGGTGCCGCAGTCGCTGAGGTGGGGGCTGATCGGCCTCGCCCTCGCGGTGACCGTGGTGACCGGGCTCGACTACGTCATCCGCGCCATGCGGCTGCGCAAGGTCGCGGAGAAGGCCCGCGGCGGGTGAGCGCCGGGCTCGCCGCCGAGGTGCTGGCCCTCCTGGTGCGCGGGCGGGCCACGGTGGCCGTGGCCGAGTCGCTGACCGCCGGGCTGATCGGCGCAACGCTCACCGTCCCGAGCGGAGCCTCCGCCGCGTTCCGCGGCGGCGTGATCGTCTACGCGACCGATCTGAAGGCGCGCCTGCTCGGCGTCCCCGAAGATCTCCTCGATCGGGAGGGTGCCGTCCATCCGGACGTCGCCGCGGCCATGGCGGCCGGCGTGCGGCGAGTGACCGGCTCGTCGTACGGGCTCGCGGTGACCGGAGTGGCCGGTCCGGACGAGCAGGACGGCCGGCCCGTGGGCACGGTCCATCTCGCCGTCGCCGGTCCGGATGGCGACATATGGCACCGAGACGTACTTTTACCTGGTTCACGGGAAGACATCCGCAAAAGCACCGTTACGGAGGGTTTAGATCTCCTGAGAGGTGTGCTGGAGGCGTATGTGGGGGAACAATCAGGATGATTACCGCGTTACGTCACCAGCGAACATGCTCCCCATGGTCTGCCGCCCCGTTGGCCTATGCAGGTACGGTGGAGCTGTGAGTGAGGTTCGTGACCCATCGGTGAGGAGCAGGTCCGGCGTACGCCCGGCAAAGGGGCCGAGCGAACCAATGATGACGGCGAGGAGTATGTACGAAGGGCACCCGAAGAACGGGCGATACGAACCGACCGCGCGGAGCGCCGTGAAAGCTCCCGCGCCTGGGAGGGAGCGACAGATGGTCCTGCTGCGTCAGCTGCTCGGTGACGTACTGCGGCGGCTGCGGGTGCGGCAGGCGCGCACCTTGCGTGAAGTCTCCACGCTGGCACGTGTCTCCCTTGGCTACCTGTCCGAGGTTGAGCGTGGCCAGAAGGAGGCGTCGTCGGAGCTGCTCGCCTCGATTTGCGGCGCCCTGGGCGTTCCGCTGTCGCAGGTGCTCCGGGAGGTCTCCGACCAGTTCGCGCTGGCCGAGCTTCAACACGCACCCGTGCTGGCCGATGCGCCCGAGCACGAGCGTCTGCCCATGGCCGAGACCGTGTCCACCACGATCTCCGGTCCCGAGTTCGACGGCTTCCCCGAAGTCAAGGACATGGTCGCCGCGTAGGTCACGCCCGCAGCGTTCCCGTCCTGAAGTTCGGACCGTCACGCACTCCGCGTGATGGTCTGTGTCATCGCGCTGCCTGTGACCGGGCCCGCTAGCGGGGCTGGCACACCGGGCAGTAGAAGATCGCTCTTTCGTATGGCTGCGCCCCGAGCTCGTCGCCGATCACCTTGTTGCCGCAGCGAAGACAGGGCCGCCCGGCCCGGCCGTACGCCCACAGGCGCCGTCCTGGGCGTCTGTCGCCGGTGGTGACCGGACCGCCGGACTGGTTCTTTCCCGCGTCCATCAGCCGGTGGGCCAGCCCCATCATTCCCGCGAGGTCGTCCACCTCCCCGGCCGGCCGGTACGGCGAGACGCCCGACAGGAACAGCGTCTCGGCCCGCCAGATCGTGCCGATGCCCGCGACGTTGCGCTGATCGAGCAGCGCCTCCCCGATGGTCGTCCCCGGCCGCGCCGCGATGTTGCGCGCCGCCCGCGCCGCCTGCTCCTGGTCCCACTCCGGGTCGAGCAGATCGGGCCCCAGATGCCCGACCACCCGGTCTTCCTGGTCGGTGCGCAGCAGGTCGACCATGCCGAGCCGGACCCCGACCGCCTGCCATCGCTCGTTGGCGAGGACCAGCCGGATCAGATGCCCGGCCCGCAGCGGCGCCCCCGCCCGCTCCACGCGCCAGCTTCCGTCCATGCGCAGGTGGGTGTGGACGGTGAGCCCGCCCTCGACCCTGGTCAGCAGGTGCTTGCCGCGGGAGGCGGTCGTGAGCACGGCGCGGCCGGTCAGGTCGGCGGTGGCGTGCCGGGGGACGCGGAAGTCCGAGCGGGTCAGCACCCGTCCGTCGAGGGCGGCCCGCAGCCTGGCCGCGGCCCGGTAGACGGCGTCGCCCTCGGGCATGGGTCAGTCCCAGGCGGCGGGGTCGGCCGCCAGTTCCATCACGCGTTCGGGCAGGGCGTCGGAGGCGATCTGGTCCAGCGTGACCTCCTCCAGGATGGCGCGCTCGCTTGCCCGCAGGGCGATCCACACCTGCTGGAGCGAACGGGCCGCGCCCCGGTAGCCGACGTGCTCGGGCCGCTCGCCCCGGACGTTGGCCAGCGGCCCGTCCACGGCGCGGATGACGTCGGCCAGGGTGATCTCGGAGGCGGGCCGGGCGAGGACGTAGCCGCCCTCGGGGCCGCGCTGGCCGCGGACCAGCCCGGCCCGGCGCATCTGGAGCAGGATGTTCTCCAGGTACTTCGGAGGCATTTCCTGTTCCTTGGCCAGCTCGCCCACCGTGGTGGGGCCGCTGCCGGAGGCGGCCAGCTCGGCGGCGGCGCGAAGGGCGTAGTCGACACGGGCGGAGAGACGCATGTTGTCGATTATCCCGCCTGCTAAACCCCGGTTACACGCAACCTGACCACGAGTGGCCGATGATCTGAGAATTCCACCCCCGGCGCCCGTGCCGCCGTGACCGCCAGCCCCGGTCCCACGAGCACGTGGTCGATGCGCTCGACCGGCGCGTCGGCGGGGGAGGTGAGCGGGTCGCCCAGGGCCGTGAGCGGGTCGGACAGGCCCGCGGCCGACAGCACGCGCATCGCAGGGTCGCCCGGCCTGGTGTTGAGGTCACCGGCCAGCAGGACCGGCCGGCCGCCTCCCAGGTCGCGGACGACGGCGGCCACCTCGGGCGCCTGGCCGGGCGGCGCCTGCAGGTGGGTGCCCACGATCCCCACCTGCCTTCCCGCCACCTCGACGACGGCCGCCTGCGCCTGGGCGCCGGTCGGATGGTCGTGCCGGCCCAGCGGATGCGAGACGACCTGCCGGACCGGCAGGTTGGTGATGATCGCGTCGCCCCACAGCGGGTCGGCGGCGGGCGCGAAGTGGTAGCGCATGCCGAGCCCCCGCGCGATGCGCGCCAGGTCGTCGTGGCCGCCGTTGAGCAGCCATCCGCGGTCCACCTCGCTGAGCAGGACCACGTCGGGACGCTCGGCCCGGGCCCAGGCCGCGATGCGGTCCAGGTCCAGGGTGCCCTTCAGCCCGAACCCCATCCGGATGTTGTAGGCGATCAGCGTGAACTCGCTCCGCGGAATGGGCCGAGTCTCCGGCAGGGGACGCCAGGTGAGCGCGGCGACGGCGGCCGCCGTGACCAGCGCCGCGACGACGACCGCCCGGGGCCGGGGGCGGGCGAGGTGCTGGACGGCCCGCCCGCGCGCCGCCGCGGCGGCGATCGCGGCCACCGTGCCGGCGAGCAGCACGGGGACCACGCCGTTGGGGAAGCCGAGGTCGGCGTCGTAGGCGGCGTAGTACAGGAAGACGGCGGCCAGGAACACCAGCGCGCCGCCGAGCAGGGCGATCCCGCCGCGCCGGGCGGAGGCGGGCGAGGTGGCGGGCAGGGCCGCCATGCCCAGGCAGCCGCCGAGCGCGACCGCGGCGAACAGGGCGAACGGAAGCGCCGACGAGACGGCCAGCGCCGCCACCGCCGCCGGGAGCAGGACGACGACGACCCAGCGCCGGTAGGGCGGGCGCGCGGCGTAGGAGACCATGACGAACTGGGCGCAGACCAGCGCCGCCGCGACGACGGCGATGCGCCACGGGCCGCCCTGCTCGCCTCCGGGATGCTCGGCCAGGCCCAGCGTCGCCAGATACATGCCGTGCAGCGCCAGCGCGGGGCCGAAGGCGAACCACACCCCCGGTGGCGCGGGGTCGCCGGACGCGGGCGCCGCCCACGCGAGCCGGAGGAAGGCGGCGCCGACGGCCAGGACGGGGAGCCAGGGCAGGACGCCGTCCCGCCAGACCAGGTCCACCTGGTCCAGCGCGAGATGGGCGGTGGCCGAGGCGGCCATGCCGGCGGCCAGGCCGGCCGGGACGGTGCGGCGCGGCAGCCTCAGCGCGCATCCGTACAGGAAGACCAGGCCGAAGCCGACGCCGGCGCCGGCCAGGTAGAGCTGCGGCGCCCCGCCGTCGGCCGCCTGGAGCGCCAGCCGGGCGGCCACCAGCAGGGCCGCGCCGCCGAGCGTGACCGGCCGGGGTCCCCACCGCCGGGCGAGCGGCGCCGCGGCGAACGGCAGGAGGAACCACAGGGCCGCGAACAGGCCCATGCGTTCGGGGGGAGTGTCGCCCGCGCGGCCGAACAGCGTGATCAGCGACGGCAGCAGCACCCGCAGCACGTCGGTGAGCAACACGACGCCGAGGGCGAGGACGACCATCGACCTGTGGTGCGCGGCGAGTGGGCGGAGCGGGATCCGGAAGGCGGGGGAGGTGTCGGTGGCGGCGCCCATGAATGCTCCTCAGAAAGACATGAGTGATCCTCGGGTCAAAGCCGGGCGAAACGCAAGGCGTCCGGCGCGGCGAAGACCGGGACGGCGGATGACGGCGGGCGAACGGCGGAACCGGAGGTGCGGTGGCCTTTCGCGCGGGAACGCTGCCGCTAAACTGGCAGGAAGCTTTACTGAGTACTGGTTGTGTCACGCCACGCGCGCGTTTTGTGATGAAACCAACGGGGACCGACGACAAGAAAGCCTGCGATGGAGCGACGTCCTGGCGTGCCCAGGTTGCTACGGGAGATCAACGACCGGGCCGCGCTGGAGCTGCTGCTCGCCTCCGGCCCGATGACCAGGGGCCAGATCGGGGAGATGACCGGCCTTTCCAAGGTCACCGCCTCCCAGACGCTGTCGCGGCTGGAAGATCGCGGCCTGGTCGAGGTGGTCGGGGAGCAGGCCGGTAACCGGGGGCCCAATGCCGCCCTTTACGGGGTGATTCCGTCGTCGGCCTATGTGGCCGGGCTCGATGTCGGCCCGGAAACGGTGACCACCGCCATCGCCGATATCAATGGCGAAATCGTGGCCGAGGCCGTCATTTCCCCCAATGGGCACGACGATCCGGTCGCGATGGTGCACAACGCGGTGGTGAAGGCCTGCCGCTCGGGCAAGGTCGCCCTTTCCCGCCTCAGGGCCATCGTGATCGGCACCCCCGGCGTGGTCGACCCGCGCTCGGGCGACGTCCGGTTCTCCTTCGACCTGCCGGGCTGGCACGAGGGCAGCCACCAGGCCCTGGCCCAGGACCTGCGGCGGCCGGTGTCCATCGAGAACGACGTGAACCTCGCGGCGATCGCCGAGCGCGCCGAGGGCGCCGCCAAGGGCGTGGACGACTTCGTGCTGCTGTGGGTCGAACGCGGCGTCGGCCTCGCCGTCGTCCTCGGCGGCCGGCTGCACCGGGGGCGCTCGGGCAGCGCGGGCGAGATCGGATACCTGCCGGTCCCCGGCGTGCCGCTGGCCGAGGACGTCAAGGCCGTCCCCGGCCGGATGCCCGCCCTGGCCGGCGGCCTGCACGCCCTGATCAGCGCCGAGGCCGTGGCCGAGCTGGCGGGCCCGTACGGCTTCGCGGGCGGCTCGGCCGCCGACGCCGTCCACGCGGCCGTCGAGGGCGGGGACGCCGGGGCGCGGTTCCTGGACGAGCTGGCCCACCGGCTGGCCCTCGGAGTCGCCTCGGTGTGCGTGGTCCTGGACCCGACGCTGGTCGTGCTCAACGGCGAGATCGGCCGGGCCGGCGGGGCCGCGCTGACCCACCGCGTGGAGGAGGCGGTGGCGCGCATCTGCCCGATCAGGCCCGAGGTGGTGGCGAGCCAGGTCAAGGGCCGCCCCGTGCTGCGCGGCGCCGTCCTGGCCGCCCTCGAACAGGCCCGCGAGGAGATCTTCGCCTCCTGATCCCCGCGACCGCCCCTTCGTGTCCGCCGGCTGAATTCCCGATGAACTGATCGACCATGCGAGCCGCTGTCCCTGGCGGGCCGGGAGAATTGAACCGGTTTGGTGGGGAGGGAGTTCGGTGGCGGCCGTACTGGAGTGGCTGGCGCGCCTGGTCGGCTTCTTCGGCGGCGCCGGCCCGGTCATCTTCTCGATCGTCCTGCTGGTGGCCACCCCCTTCGTCGACCGGCTGCTCGTCCGGCGCAAGCGTGTGATCTTCCGTGTTCTGTACAACTCGAAGATCGGCGTGGGGCCCGAGACGCTGCACGACGGCGCCGACCCCGCCGCGCACGGGCCGCCACAGCTGCGCCAGGTCGCCCGGCTGCTCGACCGGATGAGCATGGTCGTCATCCGCATCCGCAACGGCGGCACCTACGACATCGAACCCGAGGACTTCGAGCGCCCGCTGTCGTTCACCTTCGGCGGGCGCGTGGTGTGGAACGCCAGGATCTCCGAGGCGAGCACGCCGGAGCTGCGCGAGGAGCTCAGGAACGGCCTGCGCTTCTTCCCCGCCGAGGACAGCCGGCCGGCTCGGGACAACCTGCTCACCGTCCGGCAGCGGCTCGGCGAGCGCCTCACCCGCTGGGTGGTGCCCCAGAGTGGCCAGGACGTCGCCGAGCCCGGCTGGCACGGGGTGCGCATCGACGGGCTGTCGCTGAAGCGGGGGCAGAAGGCCAAGCTCGTCGTCGTCCTGCGTGAGCCCAACGGCCCGGAGGGCGAGATCACCAAGGTCGTCCGCACGTCGGGCAAGATGCGCGACACCGGCCTGATCAAGGACGAGGGGGAGAGGCGCCGCGTCACTCTTCCACGGGTGAGCGGCGCGCTCGCCGGGGTGCTCACCGCCGTGCTGGTGCTCGGCCTGATGTCCCGGCCGGTCGACGGCACCGTGGCGTGCGCGGCCGGCGACCTGCGCGTCGAGGGGTCCAGCGTGTTCATGCCGGCGATGCGGGCGCTCGCGGAGGAGTACCGCAGCGCGTGCGGGGACGACGCGCGCGTCACCACCGAGGCCACCGGCTCGCTCGAAGGCGTCCGCGGCGTGATCGAGGCCGATCCGGCGCCGTCCCGCGGGCTGGTCGCGCTGTCGGACGGACGCAGCGACGAGACCGGCGGCGGGCTCCGGTCGTACAAGATCGCGATCGTCGTCTACCACGTGGTGGTGAACAGCGGCGTCGGGCTGTCCGCGGTGCGCGCCGCGGACCTGCGCAAGATCTACGACGGCACGTGGACCGACTGGAAGCAGGTGCCCGGCACCGGCGGGAGGTCCCTGCCGATCCGCATCGTGGGGCGCGGGCAGAACTCCGGTACGCGGCAGTTGTTCGAGAGGCAGGTGCTCGGCCCGGGCACCGGCGAGGGCCTGCTGTCGTCCAACTCCTGCCTGGAGAAGGACCGCAACCCCGCCGCGCCGGTGATCCGCTGCGAGCGCGACGACAACGCCGAGATCATCCAGAAGATCAGCACGATCCCCGGGGCGATCGGCTACGCCGACGAGGTGTCGATCGCCGAGGCGCGCGGAGCGGGCAGCGTCACCGCGCTGACCTTGGACGGCCGGGCGTTCGCCTCCGCCACCGCGGCCAGGCCGGGTGAGGGCTACCCCTTCTGGACCACCGAGTACCTGTACTTCCGCGGCCCGCTGGAGCCGGGATCGCTGAAGGCGTCCTTCGTCGAGTTCGTCCGCTCCCACGTCCGCGCGCAGGCCAGGCTCAGCGCCACGGGCTTCCAGCCCTGCACCGCCTCACCGGCCACCCGGGAACTGTGCGACCTGCGCTGACCCGCCGACCTGCGCTGTCCTCCCCTGACCCGCTGATCTGCCCTGACCCGCTGATCCGCTGCCCCGTGCTGACCCGCTGAGCTGCGCTGACCCGTTGACCTGCGCCGTCCGGTCGTCAGGCGGTGAGGAGCTCGGCGGCGGCCTGGGCGTTGGCGCGGGCGGCCCCGTACGTCGCGAGGTAGGCGCCGGCCGTGGGACGCCAGATCGGCAGGCCCATCTCCACGACGATCGCGTCGGGACGCACGGCGAGCAGCTCCGAGACGATCTCCTGGCTGGCCCGGTGGCGGTGGGCGTCCTTGACCACGATCACCAGCGACCGGCCGCGGGCCCGTTCGAGCAGGCCGCTCGCGTCGGCCGCGTCCGGCTTGACCCGGGTGATCTCCGCCTCCGGCAGCCAGGGGGCGAAGCCCCAGGGCACGTCGCCGACGGCGATCGTGGGCGGGGTGTCCACCTCGACGACCAGCGGATCCACCAGCGGGGCGGCGGTGCCCGACAGCCGCACCGCCCGGCGGGCCGCGGTCAGGCCGATCACGTTGCCGTCCCTGGCCTCCTCGCGCGGCGCGCCGAACCAGCCGCGCAGCCGCGCGACGCGCTCGGCGGCCTCCTCCAGGCGGGCGAGCGGCAGGCGCCCGTCGCGCACGGCGGCCACGATCTCGTCCTTGATCGCCTCGATCTGCTCGCGCGTCGGCAGCGGCCCCAGGCACAGCAGGTCGGAACCGGCGGCCAGCGACAGCACCGCGCCCCCGCCGAGCCCGACGCTCTCGGTGATCGCGTGCATGTCCAGGGCGTCGGAGATGACGACGCCGGTGTAACCGAGCTCACCCCTGAGCAGCTCGGTCAGCGCCGGGGCCGAGAGCGTGGCGGGCGCCGCGCCGGTGAGGAACGGGACCCGCACGTGCGCCGTCATGATCGACCGGGTGCCGGCCTCGATGGCGGCGCGGAACGGGACGAGTTCACGCTCCCACAACACCTCGCGCGAGACGTCCACCACGGGAACCTCCAGGTGGGAGTCCTGCCGGGTGGCGCCGTGGCCGGGGAAGTGCTTGACGCAGGCGGCCACGCCGGCGTCCTGCAGCCCGGCGACCGCCGCGACGGTGTGCCGCGCCACCAGAGGGGCGTCCGAGCCGAAGGACCGGGTGCCGATCACGGGATTGTCGTCGGCGGTGTTCACGTCCGCGTCGGGCGCCATGTCCAGGTTCACCCCGCAGCGTGCGAGGTCGTCGCCGATCGACCGGTACACCCGGCGGGTCAGCTCGACGTCGTCCACGGCGCCCAGCGCCGCGTTGCCCGGGTACGGGCTGCCGACGTGGTAGGCGAGCCGCGTGACGTCGCCGCCCTCCTCGTCCAGGCTGATGACCGGGTCGCCCGCCTCGCGCAGCCGCGCCGTGAGGCCCGCGAGCTGCTCGGCCCCCGCGACGTTGAAGCCGAACAGCGTCACCCCGCCGAGGCCGTCCTCCAGATCGCGCAGGATCCAGTCGGGGGCGGTGGTCCCGGGGAAGGCGGCCAGGAGCGTGCCGGCCGCCAGGCGGCGCAGCCCCCGGTCACCGCCGCCCACGGGAGACTCGCCCTGGGACGCGCCCGCGGAGAACTCAGACATGGCTGTACTCGACTCCTTCGTTGCGATAAATGGGCCGACTGTCGTCGTCAGCCTTTCACGGCGCCGGCGACCAGGCCCGAGACCATGCGCCGCTGCACCAGCAGGAAGAACGCGATGACCGGAATGGTCATCAGCGTCGAGGCGGCCATGATGCCGCCCCAGTCCGTCGAACGCTGGCTGGTGAAGAACCCCAGCGCCACGGGCATCGTGTAGGTGCCCTGATCGTTGATCAGCGTCAGCGCGAAGACGAACTCGTTCCACGCGGTGATGAACGAGAAGATGCTCGTCGCCACCAGGCCCGGCGCGACGAGCGGGAACAGCACCCTCCAGAAGGTGACGAAACGGCCCGCGCCGTCGATGGCGGCCGCCTCCTCCAGTTCCTTGGGCACCGCGGCCACGAACGTCCGCAGCATCCAGATCGCGAACGGCAGCGTGAAGCCCACGTTGACGACGATCAGGCCGAGAAGCTGGTCGTACAGGCCGAGCCGCTTGACCATCAGGAACAGCGGGATCAGCAGCGCCTCGCCCGGCACCATCTGCACGATCAGCAGCAGGATCAGGAAGCTCGTGCGGAACCGGAACCGGAAACGCGCCACGGCGGTGGCGGCGAGCAGCGCGAACACCGACCCGACCAGCACGGTGCCGACCGCGACGACGGCGCTGTTCATCAGGTACCGCCACACCGAGTGCCCGGCGACGCCCCTGGTCAGCACGCGGGACACGTGCTCCATCGTCGGCGACAGCGGGAAGGGGATGAACCGTGTCGTGAAGATCTCGTCGTTGGGCTTGAACGCCGTCGCGACCATCCAGTACACGGGGAACACGGCGAACAGGAACACCGCGACGCCGGCCGCGTTCAGGGCGGCCGTCTTGAGGCGCCTGGCGGTCCGCGGGTTCATCGCACGTCCTCCGTTCTGACGATCTGGCGGACATAGACGGCGGTGATCAGCAGCATGATCACGGTGAGGATGACCGCGATGGCCGCGCCGAAGCCCATCTTGGGCGGCGCGCTGAACGCCTCGGTGTAGGCCCACAGCGACAGGTTGAAGGCGTCCCGGTTGGTCGTGCCGCCGGCCAGCACGTAGAGCTGGGTGAAGACCTTGAAGTCCCAGATGATCGACAGGACGAGCAGGACCGAGAACACCGGCCGCAGCAGCGGGAAGGTGATCTTCCAGAAGGTCGTCACCGGCGCCGATCCGTCCACCCGCGCCGCCTCGTACAGCTCCGAGGGGATGCTCTTGAGCCCTGCGAGCACCGACACGGCGATGAACGGGAACGACGCCCACACCACGGCGACGATCAGCACCAGGTAGATCGTCGAGGCGGAGTTGAGCCAGGGCTGGCCCGACCAGTCCGACCGCCCGAACACCAGGTTGGACAGCCCGTCGGGCAGCAGGTTCAGCGTCCAGTTCACCACGCCCGCGTCGGCGTCGAACAGCCACTTCCAGATGATCGCCGTGGCGGTGGGCGGGGTGGCCCAGGCCGCCATGATGCCCACGACGACGAAGGTGGACATCCTGCGGCCCAGCCGGTTCAGCAGCAGGCCGACCAGGGTGCCGAGCAGCAGCGTCAGCGCGACGGTGACCACGGCGAACACCACCGTGTTGCGCAGGGAGGTCCAGAACAGCTCCGACTGGAAGACCTGGGTGTAGTTGCCGGTCCCCACGAACTCGGCCGGCCGCGGGTTCGGGCGGATCTGCCGCAGTCCCACCTTGTGGAAGGACATCTCCACCATCTGGTACAGCGGGTAGAGCAGCAGGACCCCGATGACCAGCAGGCCGGGCAGCAGCAGCACGTAGGGGACCGCCCGGGCGGACAGCCGGCGCGGCCGGCGGGCGGGGCGGTGGGACGCGCGCCCCGCCGGGGCGGGAGGGGTGCCCCCGCCCCGGGCGATGGTCGAGGTCTGCGCCATCGTCACTGCTGCTGGTTGAGGATCGTCTCGAGTTCGGTGTTGGCGTCGCCGAGGGCCGTGTCGATGTTCTTCTTGCCCTCGATGACGGCCCGCGCCGCGTTCTGCAGCACGGCCTTGGTGTCGTTGGCCTGCGCCCAGTCGGGGTCGGCCGGGAAGCCCTTGGCCACCTTGAAGGTCTCGGCGAACGGCGCCTGCACCGGGTCACTGGCGTACTCGGCCAGGGCGTCGGGGTAGAGCGGGAGCAGGCCGCCCTCCTTGGCGTACCGGGTGCCGTACTCCTTGCCGGCGGCGAGCTTGAGGTACTCGGCGGCCAGCTCGGGGCTCTTGGCGTCCTTCCAGATGGCGATGTCGTTGCCGCCCTGGAACGCGGGCGCGGGGCCGCTGCCGTCCTTGTTCGGAAGCGAGAAGAAGGCCATCTGGTCGTCGCCGACCTTGCCCTTGCTCTGCTCCTTGATGGTGGCGATGTCCCAGCCGCCGGTGACGTACATGCCGACCTTGCCGGCCGCGAAGCGCTGGCTGATCTCCACCGAGTTCAGGTTGAGCCGGCCCTTGCCCGACACGCCGTCCTTGGCGACCAGGTCGGTGTAGAACTGGAAGCCCTCCTTGAAGCCGGGCTCGGTCAGCTTGCCGACCCACTTGCCGCCCTCGAAGGCCGCGAAGTCGCCGCCGGCCGACCAGACGAACGGCGAGAGCGACATGTTGGCGTCCGAGCCGCCGTTGAAGGCGAAGCCGTCGACGTCCTTGCCCTTCTTGGCGACGATCTTCTTGGCCGCCGCGACGAGGTCGTCCCAGGTCTTGGGCGTCTCGATGCCGAGGTCCTTGAACCAGTCCTTGCGGTAGAGGACGGCGCGGGTGCCGCCGCCCCAGGGAGCGGCGTAGACCTTGCCGTCGATGGTCTCGTAGCCCCACAGGTTCTGCGGGATCTGCTGGAAGTCGGGGCTGGACTTCACCACGTCGGAGATGTCGGCGAGGGCGTCCTCGGCGACCCAGGCGGCGACCTGGTCGTTGCCGAACTCGGTCACGTCCGGGCCCACGCCGCCGGCGAGCGCGGCGGTCCACTTCTTCTGCGCGTCGGGCCAGGGGATCCACTGGAGGTCGACGTCGGCGCCGGTCTGCTCCTTGAACTTCGCGTTCAGCTCCGACATGTACTTGTCCTGCACGTCGTTGGGGGCGCCGAGCCGCCAGACGGTCAGCTTCTGGCCGGCGAACGCCGGCCCTGAGGAGGCAGACGCCTGGGGCGCGGCGGCCTGGCCGGCGGGCTCGCCGCCGCCTCCGCAGGCGGCCACACCAATGGCGAGAGCGGCGGTGGTGGCCGTCGCGGTGGCGATCCTTGCGATGTTCACGTGTGGGTTCTCCCTTCCCGGCTTCGCGTCGGGCTCGCGCTCTTCGGAGCAGGGCGCGCGGGGTGAGCCGCACGCCACGGCGAAGGCGCCGTCCTCGCGCTCTGCGCTGCGACATCCCCAAGGCCCTGATCGCTTGCCCGCGGGGTGACTGCCGCTAAACTAACAAGAAACTTTCTTAAAAAAAACCCTGTTAGCGGATCGTGACGAGAGGGGCGGCCCCATGCCCAGACGACACCCCGGAACGCCGCGGCTGCTGCGCCGGCTCAACGACCGCGCGGCGCTGGAGCTCCTGCTCGCCCAGGGACCGCTCACCCGCGGCGAGCTGGGAGAGCACACCGGCCTGTCCAAGGTCACCTCCGGCCAGCTCCTGGCCAGGCTGGAGGAGCGCGGCCTGGTCGAGGTCTCCGGGCGGCGTCCCGGCGGCCGCGGGCCCAACGCCGCGCTGTACGCGGTCGTGCCCTCCAGCGCCTACGTCGCCGGGCTGGAGGTGCTGCCCGGCCAGGTCACCGCCGGCGTCGCCGACATCACCGGCGAGCTCATCGCCGAGGTCGCGGTGGACCCGCGCGAGACCGGCGAACCGGTCAAGACCGTGCACAGCGCCGTCGGCCGAGCCTGCGACGCGGCCGGCATCGCGCTCGGCAGGCTGCGGGCCCTGGTCATCGGGACGCGCGGCGTGGTCGACCCGCGCACCGGGGACGTGCGCTTCTCCTTCGACCTGCCCTCCTGGCACGCGGGCGTGCTCGCCGACCTGCGGGCGACCCTCGGGTCCTCGGTGACCATAGAGAACGACGTGAACCTGGTCGCGCTGGCCGAGCACGCGTACGGAGCAGCGCGCGGAGTCGAGGACTTCGTCCTGGTGTGGGCGGGTGTGGGGCAAGGGCTCGGCGTCATGCTCGGCGGGCGACTGCACCGCGGGTCCACCGGTGGCGCGGGCGAGATCGGCTGGCTCCCCGTTCCCGGCGAACCGCTCCCGGTCAACGTCACAGAGCCGCAGTCAGGCTCCTTCCAGCGCCTGGTCGGCGCCGTCGCCATGGGCCGCCTGGCCGCCGCCCACGGCCTGCGGTCCGGGCCCGGCGCCGACATGGTCCAGGCCGCCGACATGGTCCGCGCCGCCGTCGAGACCGGCAAGGACGGCTTCCTGGACGAGGTGGCCGAGCGGCTGGCCATCGGGGTCGCCGCCGTGACCGTCGTCCTGGACCCGGGACTGGTCGTGCTCAGCGGGGATGTGGGGAGGGCGGGCGGTCAGGCGCTCGCCGGGCGGGTCGAGAAGGCCGTCGCCCGCATCTGCCCGAGCCGGCCGAAGGTCGCGGTCACCGAGGTCGAGGGCAACCCGGTCCTGCGGGGCGCCCTGGCCGCCGCCCTGGACCAGGCCCGCGAGGAGGTCTTCTCCAGCACCGTCGACGGCATCCCGTACTGACGCCACACCGCAGCCGCAGGGCCGTGCGGACGGTGCCGGCGGCATGTCCTGCCGACGCCTCGCGGCGGCCGCAGGCCCGGGCGAATCGAGGAGAACCCGGTGTCGGCGACATGCCGTACTGACGCCCTGGGGCGGCCGCGGGACCAGGTGGACCGCGGAGAAGCCGGTGCCGGCGGCATGCCGTAGGACGTCTTCGCGGTGCGGGGTACCAGGTAAACGGGGTCAAAAGTCGGTTATGTCAGACTGGCTGGCCATGCGCAACATCGTGCTCATCTCTGACCCCCGCGTGACCTCCATCCCCGTCGAGGAGAACGGTGAGGCGCTGGCCGACGTACGCGGCGTGCTCGGTGTCGACGGCAGGCTCGCCGACCCCGCCGGCGCCTACGCCCACCTGCGGGAGGGGTTGCTGCTGCGGCTTTCGGACGCCCAGCGGCAACTGCCCTACGGTTACCGGCTGCTCGTGGTCGAGGGATACCGGCCTCCGGTGCTGCAGCGGCGCTACTTCGAGCAGTACAAGGACGAACTGCGGGCGGCCTTCCCGGAGATGTCGCCGCAAGAGCTGCACGTGGCCGCCAGCCGGTACGTCTCGCCCATCGAGGTCGCCCCGCACACGGCGGGCGCGGCGGTCGACCTCACCCTCGCCACCGACGACGGCGCCGAGCTGGACATGGGCACCCCGGTCAACGCCAACCCCGAGCAGAGCGACGGCGCCTGCTACACCGACGCGCCCAACATCTCGGCCGCCGCGCGCGAGCACCGCAAGATCCTCGGCGCGGCCCTGGAGTCCGCCGGCCTGGTCAACTACCCCACCGAGTGGTGGCACTGGTCCTACGGCGACCGCTACTGGGCCATGACCACCAACACCCCCGCCGCCCTCTACGGCCCCCGCACCCTTACCTGACCGCCGGCGCGTCAGGCGCGCAGACGGAGGCCGCGGGGGGTGGGGTGGAAGCCGGCGGTCTCCAGGGCGGCGGCGAGGGGGGAGTCGACGATCGCGGCGCCGTCGGCCTTCTCGACCGTGAGCTTGCCGAGCGCCCCGTCGCGGACGGCGAGCGCGAGGGCGTCCACCGCCGGCTGGAGGCGGTCGTCGTCGGCGAAGGACAGCAGGGTCTTGCCGCCGCGCTCGACGTAGATGATGAGGCGGCCGTCCACCAGCACCACCAGCGCCCCGGCCTTACGACCGGGCTTGTGCGTGAGGTCTCCGGGATGCGCCGGCCACGGCAGCGCCGCCCCGTACGGGCAGGCCGGGTCGGTCGCCGCCAGCACCACCGCCCGCCGCTCGGCCGCCGAAGGGTTGGCCGCGAACGGGCCGGCGGCGGACGGACCGGCGGCGGAGGCGCGCATGCGGTCGACGGCGCCGGGGAGGGCGAACTGGGCGCCGCCCAGACCCTCCACGAAGTAGCCGCGGCGGCAGCGGCCGGTCTCCTCGAAGGCGCGGAACACCGGGTAGACGCCGGCGAACCCACCGGTGAGGCGCTCGGCCGCCACCGCGCCCTTGGTCACCACGCCGTGCCGTTCGAGCAGCACCTCGGCCTGCGCGTGGGCGCGTTCGGTGGCGTCAGCAGAGGCCTCGGGCAGCAACCACCAGCGGCCGCTCACCGTCGGCGGCCCCGACCGGGTCGGCAGCACGGCCCTTCGCCTGCGCGCCGTCGTCGGCCGGTGCGCGGGCCGACCGGAGCCCAGCGCCGCGCGCAACGGCGCCAGCGTGTCGCCCGAGACGCGCCCGGACCACACCAGGTCCCACAGAGCGCCGGCGAGCGCGATGTCGTCGAGCGAGCCGGCCCGGGTGGACAGATCGCGGAAGAACAGCGCCCCACCGCCGCCCAGGGCGTCGAGGATCTTCTCGTGCAACGGGGTCATCGTGACCTCGGCCGGTGCGGGCAGCAGCAGCGGAGCGGTGTCGGCGAAGAACAGGGCCACCCAGCCGTCGCCGCCCGGAAGCGACCCCTGACCCGCCCACAGGACCTCCCCGGAGGCGGTCAGCTCGTCCAGCAGCGCCGGCTCGTAGCCCGGCACCCGGCTCGGCAGGACCAGCGTCTCCAGCGCGGACGCCGGCACCGCGGCGCCCTGCAGCCGCTCGATGGCGTGCACGAGGGCGTCCATGCCGCGCGCCGACCGGCCCTCGGTGATGCCGTGCCAGGCCGGGGAGAACGCGGCCAGCGCCTCGGGCGGGACGGGCTCGACCTCCTTGCGCAACCGGGCCAGCGACCTGCGCCGCAGCGACCGCAGCACACCCGCGTCGCACCACTCCTCGCCCCAGCCGCCGGGCCGGAACTCGCCGGAGACCACCCGGCCCGAGGACGCCAGCCGCCTGAGCGCGTCGGTCACGACGGCGACGCCCAGCCCGAAGCGGGTGGCGGCGGTGGCGGCGGCGAAGGGGCCGCGCGTGCGGGCGTGCCGGGCGAGCAGATCGCCGAGGGGGTCGGCCACGGGCTCCAGGAACACGTGGGGGAGGCCCATCGGCAGCGGCGCGCCGAGCGCGTCCCTGAGCCGGGCGGCGTCCTCGACGGCCGCCCACTGCTCGGCCCCGGCGACCCGGACGCGGATCGCCCGCCTGGCCGCCTCGAGGTCGGCCGCCCAGGCCGGGTCGCCGCCGCGCACGGCGATGTCCTCCGGGCGCAGCGGACCGTGGGTGCGCAGCAGGTCGGCGAGGTCTTCGGCGTCGCGCAGCGGCCGGTCGAGCCGCGCCAGCTCGCGCTCGGTGTCGGCCACGACGTCGGGGTCGAGCAGCTCGCGCAGATCGGCCTCGCCGAGCAGTTCGGCGAGCAGGTGGGTGTCCAGGGCGAGTGCCTGCGCGCGCCGCTCGGCCAGCGGGGCGTCCCCCCCGTACATGAAGGCGCCGACGTAGGCGAACAGCAGCGAGGCCGCGAAGGGCGACGCCTGGGCGGTCTCGACCTCGACCACGCGCACCCGGCGGGCGGCGATGTCGCGCATGAGCCGCACCAGCCCCGGCACGTCGAAGACGTCCTGCAGGCACTCGCGCATGGTCTCCAGCACCACCGGGAACGAGCCGTACCGGCTGGCGACCTTGAGCAGGTCGGCGGCCCGCTGGCGCTGCTGCCACAGGGGAGAGCGCCTGCCCGGGTTGCGCCGGGGCAGCAGCAGGGCGCGGCCGGCGCACTCGCGGAACCGGGAGGCGAACAGCGCCGAGCCGCCGAGCTCCTCGGTGACGATCTGCTCGATCTCGTCGGCGTCGAACACCGCGACGTCGGTGGGCGCGCCGTCGAGGGTGTCGGGGATGCGCAGGACGATGCCGTCGTCGGAGTGTAGGGCCTGCACGTCCACGTCGTAGCGCTCGCGCAGCCGCCTGCCGATGGCCAGCGCCCACGGCGCGTGGACCCGGGCGCCGAACGGGCTGTGCACGACCACCCGCCAGTCGCCGAGCTCGTCGTGGAAGCGCTCGATCAGCAGGGTGCGGTCGTCGGGCACGTACCCGGTGGCCTCGCGCTGCTCGGCCAGGTAGGACAGCAGGTTGCCGGTGGCGAAGGCGTCCAGCCCGGCCTCCGCGAGCCGGTCGGCTTTGCCTTCGGACAGCTCGCGGGTGAAGGCGCCGAGGGCCCGGCCGAGCTCGGCGGGACGGCCCGGGGTGTCGCCGTGCCAGAACGGCAGCTTGCCCGGCTGGCCGGGCGCGGGGGACACCAGCACGCGATCGGCGGTGATGTCCTCGATGCGCCAGGATGTGGCGCCCAGCACGAAGACGTCGCCCACCCGGGACTCGTAGACCATCTCTTCGTCCAGCTCGCCGACCCGCCTGCCGCCCCGCCCGGCGTCGCCTCCGGCGAGGAAGACGCCGAACATGCCGCGGTCGGGGATGGTGCCGGCGTTGGTGACCGCCAGGCGCTGGGCTCCGGGGCGGCCGGTGACCCGCCCGGTCACGCGATCCCACACGATGCGCGGGCGCAGCTCGGCGAACTCTTCGCTGGGGTAGCGCCCGGCCAGCATGTCGAGGGTCGCCTCCAGCGCGGTCCTCGGCAGGGTGGCGTACGGGGCGGCCCGCCTGACCAGGCTCTCGAGCTCGTCTACGGTCCACTCGTCCAGCGCGCACATGGCCACGATGTGCTGGGCGAGCACGTCGAGGGGGTTGCGCGGGTAGCGCATCTCCTCGATCTCGCCGGACTTCATGCGCTCGGAGACGACGGCCGTCTGGAGCAGGTCGCCGCGGTACTTGGGGAAGATGACGCCCTTGGAGACGGCCCCCACCTGGTGACCGGCCCGGCCGATGCGCTGCAGGCCGCTGGCCACGCTCGGCGGCGCCTCCACGCACGCGACCAGGTCGACCGAACCCATGTCGATGCCCAGTTCGAGGCTGGAGGTGGCGACCACGGCCGGCAGGCGCCCGGACTTCAGGGCCTCCTCGATCTGGGCGCGCTCCTCTTTGGACACCGACCCGTGGTGGGCGCGGACGATCTCGGGCACCGCCCCGGAGGAGGCGCCGGCCTGAGCCATCATCGCCGCGGGCGTGGAGACCGACGCCGCGGGCGTGGAGGTCGACGCCGCCGGCACCGGCGTGCCGGCGCCGCCCTCCGGTGGGGTGGTCCACAGGTCGTCGGGAGGGAAGGCCCCGGCCGGGCCCCCGTTCGACCGTTCGTAGGCGAGCTCGTTGAGCCGGGTGCACAGACGCTCGGCCAGGCGCCGGGAGTTGGCGAAGACGATGGTCGAGCGGTGCGCCTGGATGAGCCCGAGCAGGTGCTCCTCGACGTGCGGCCAGATGGACCGCCGGGCCGCGGGCTCGAGCCAGGCCGTCTCGTCATCGGAGGGCGGGCCCTGCCGGGGGGCGGCGTCCAGCTCGGTCATGTCCTCCACGGGGACGACCACGTCGACCTCGATGACCTTCTCTGACGGCGGCTGGACGACCGTCGTCGGGCGCGAGCCCCCCAGGAACGTCGCCACCTCGCTCACGGGACGCACCGTGGCCGACAGGCCGATGCGCTGTGCCGGGCGGGCCAGCAGCGCGTCCAGCCGCTCGAGGGTCAGCGCGAGATGGACGCCCCGCTTGCCGGCCGCCACCGCGTGCACCTCGTCGACGATGACCGTCTCGACATCGCGCAGCGCCTCGCGGGCCTGGCTCGTCAGGATCAGATAGAGCGACTCGGGCGTGGTGATCAAAATGTCGGCCGGGGCGGCGGCGAAACGCCGGCGGTCCTCGGCCGTGGTGTCGCCCGAACGGATGGCCACCGAGATCTCGGGGGCGTGCAGCCCGAGACGCCGCGCCGTCTGCTTGATGCCGGTGAGCGGGGCGCGCAGGTTGCGCTCGACGTCCACGGCCAGCGCCTTCAGCGGCGAGACGTACACCACCCGGCACCGCCGGGGAGCGCCTTTGTCGCGCGCGCGCCCGCGCGCGCCCTTCCCCCGGCCCGCGCCGCTCTGGCGGCCTTCACCGGCCGGGGCGCTCGTGCCGCTCTCGTGGCCCCCGCCGGCGTCATGATCGGAGCCGGCCGCCATGCGGTCGGCGGCGAGGCGGTCGAGCGACCACAGGAACGCGGCGAGCGTCTTGCCCGACCCGGTGGGCGCGACGACCAGGGTGTTGTCGCCGCGCGCGATGGACCGCCACGCGCCCTCTTGGGCGGCCGTCGGCATGGCGAAGGCGTCGGTGAACCACTGCCGGGTCACCGGAGTGAAGTGGTCGAGCGCGGATCCGGTCACCGCTTCATCATGCAACTCGCCACCGACAGAACGCGCCACCCCGTCCGGCCGACGTGCTCACCGGGCCCGCCACGCCGTGCGGGCTTGACATGGCCTACGCCCGGCACGTCATGTGGACCTATGGGCATCGACTACGCGGCCATCGAGGCGACTCGAGAGCGGATCCGCGGGCACTACCTCCAAGCACGACGGCCAGAGAGCAGCGCACGTGGCCTGCACCACTTCGCACTGATCTGTTCAGACGTCGAGCGGACCATCCAGTTCTATCAGGACGTGCTGGAGTTCCCGCTGACGGAGATCTTCGAGAACCGTGACTACAAGGGCTCGAACCACTTCTTCTTCGACATCGGCAACGGCAACCTGCTCGCCTTCTTCGACCTCCCCGGGCTCGACCTCGGGCCGTATCAGGAGGTGCTCGGCGGCCTGCACCACATCGCGATCTCCGTCGAGCGAGGCAAGTGGGAGAGGCTGAGGGAGAAGCTGGACGCCGCCGGGGTGCCCTACCAGGTGGAGAGCGACGCGTCGATCTACTTCCGCGACCCTGACGGGGCGCGCCTGGAACTGCTGGCCGACCCCCTGGGAGAGATGTACGGCTCCCGCGTCCTCTGACCGGCGCGAACACTCCGGACCCCCACCACGACCGGCGCAGCCGGGCGGGCCGGGAACCACGGGCGGTCTGGCACGTCGCGCCGGGGGCTACGGGGGTGGCCTGGGTACGGCGGGCCGCAGGCTACGGGGCGACGTGGGCACGGCGGGCCGGGGACCATACTGGGACCATGCGCTTGACGGACTTCTGGAGCCGGATGAACCGCCATTTCGGCGAGATGTACGCCGAGTCCTGGGCGCGTGACTACGTCATCGCCGAGTTGGGCGGCCGCACCGTGCTCCAGGCCCTCGCCGACGGCGAGTCCGCCAAGGACGTGTGGCGCGCGGTCTGCGGAGTCACCGACGTCGACTCCCGGCTGCGCTGACCCGACTCGGCTGGGCAGCTGACCGACTCGCGAGCTGCGCTCACCATCTCTGAGCTGAGCATGTCGACGACGACCACGCCGCGCCCGCTTCCTCGCGACCGTCGGCCCACCTGGCCGGGCCGAGCCGTCACCAGAGCATCGAATGAGCCCACCCCGCAAGCAGGTGTGCGGCCCAGCATGGCTGCCCATCCCCGTCGCCAGGCCCTGACACAGGTGCCAGTCGGATGAGGACCGTGCCGTTGAGCTGTGATCGAACAGTCGTTCGGCTATATTGGGCATGCCGGCGCCGCCGGCGCCCTGGGCCCGTTCCGGGAAATTGTCGGTGGCACCCCGTAGCTTGCCAGCGACGGAAACGACTTCGACTCACCCTCCAGGGGGGCACTCCATGGCAGCCAACGACCGCGAGAAGGCCCTTGAGACCGCGCTCGCCCAAATCGAGCGGCAGTTCGGCAAGGGCTCTGTCATGCGCCTCGGCGATGACGCCCGAGCTCCCATCGAGGTGATCCCCACCGGGGCCATCGCACTCGATGTCGCTCTCGGCATCGGCGGCTACCCCCGCGGGCGCATCGTCGAGATCTACGGTCCCGAGTCCAGCGGTAAGACCACCGTGGCGCTGCACGCCGTCGCCAACGCCCAGCGGGCCGGCGGCATCGCGGCGTTCATCGACGCCGAGCACGCCCTCGACCCCGAGTACGCCCGCAAGCTCGGCGTCGACACCGACGCCCTGCTGGTCTCCCAGCCCGACACCGGCGAGCAGGCCCTCGAGATCACCGACATGCTGATCCGCTCCGGCGCGATCGACCTCGTGGTCATCGACTCGGTGGCGGCCCTGGTGCCCAAGGCCGAGATCGAGGGCGAGATGGGCGACAGCCACGTCGGCCTGCAGGCCCGCCTCATGTCGCAGGCCCTGCGCAAGGTGGCCGGCGCCCTCAACAACACCAGCACGACCGCCATTTTCATCAACCAGCTCCGCGAGAAGATCGGCGTCATGTTCGGCTCGCCCGAGACCACGACCGGCGGCAAGGCGCTGAAGTTCTACGCCTCCATCCGCCTGGACGTCCGCCGCATCGAGACGCTCAAGGACGGCACCGAGCCGGTCGGCAACCGCACCCGGGTCAAGGTCGTCAAGAACAAGATGGCCCCGCCCTTCCGGGTGGCCGACTTCGACATCCTCTACGGCTTCGGCGTCTCTCGCGAGGGCGGCCTGATCGACATGGGCGTCGAGCACGGCTTCGTCCGCAAGGCCGGCGCCTGGTACACCTACGAGGGCGACCAGCTCGGCCAGGGCAAGGAGAACGCCCGCAACTTCCTGAAGAACAACCCCGACATCGCCAACGAGATCGAGAAGAAGATCAAGGAGAAGCTCGGCGTCGGTCCTCGCCTCGACACCCCGGTCGAGCCCGCGGCGCCTCCGGTCCCCGCCGCTGCCGCCCCGTCCGGGCGCGGCTCCAAGGCGCCCAAGCCGGGCGACGTCTGATCGAGCCGATCCGCCATGCCGATGCCTGATCCGAACCGTCTTGCCATGCCGACACCTGTTTCGAGGCCGACGCCTGTCTCTAGCCGATCCGCCGCGTCGATGTTCGATCCGAGCTGATCCGCGATGCCCGCGCGCGACGACGAACCCGGCCGGCTACGGCCGGGAGACTGGGGTGCCTGGGTCGAAGACGAGGCGGCTGGCAAGCCCGCCCGCCGTCGCCGCCGAGGCGGCCGGGGCGACCAAGGCGACTTCCCGGCCGGTGACACCGGCGCCCCCCTCTGGGCGCCGGATCCCCACGACGGCTTCCCGTCTCACGGGGGGTCCGGTCTCCATGA
Organism: Sphaerisporangium sp. NPDC005289; assembly: GCF_040607455.1. NCBI lineage: Bacteria > Bacillati > Actinomycetota > Actinomycetes > Streptosporangiales > Streptosporangiaceae > Sphaerisporangium > Sphaerisporangium sp. NPDC005289. Next base: position 567,462 of record NZ_JBEXGS010000001.1, on the reverse strand, counting down.
CGGTCTCTCGTCCGATGGGAGGTCCGGTCTTCACGACGGCTTCCCGTCCGATGGGGGGTCCGGTCTCCACGATGGTCTCTCGTCCCATGGGGGGTCCGGTCTTCACGACGGCTTCCCCTCCCATGGCGGGTCCGGTCTTCACGACGGTCTCTCGTCCCATGGGGCATCGGAGAGTGAGGTGTTCGGCGGCCGTCCGGGTGGGCGTTCGGCCCGGGGGCGGGAGGGCTCACGGCGGGACAGGGGGTCGGCTCGGTGGAAGGGGTTCGACGGGCCGGTCGAAGGGTCGCCGGCCGCTGAGGGGCCGGCGGCGGATCCGCAGGCGGTTGCCCGGGCGGTCTGTCTGCGGCTGCTGACGCTGGCGCCCCGCACGCGCGCCCAACTCGCCGACGCGCTGCGCAAGCGCGACATTCCCGACGAGGCGGCGGAGGCCGTTCTCGCCCGCTTCTCCGATGTCGGCCTGATCGACGACGAGGCGTTCGCGGAGGCATGGGTCACCTCACGGCATGCCGGGCGGGGGCTGGCCCGGCGAGCGCTCGCCGCCGAGCTGCGCACCCGGGGCGTGGACGAAGAGACCGTGCGCGACGCCGTCGACCAGCTCGACCCCGACCAGGAGCTGGAGACCGCGCGCCGGCTCGTCGCCCGCAAGCTCTCCGGCACCCGTCACCTCGAACCGGCCGCGCGGGTGCGGCGGCTCGCCGGCATGCTCGCCCGCAAGGGCTATTCCGGCGGCCTCGCCTACCGCGTCGTCCGTGAGGCCCTCGAAAGCGAAGGCCACCCCACGGACGACCTCCCCGACGCCTTCGAGTGACCCGCTGTGGCGGCGGGTGACCTCTCGGATGTCTTCGAGTGCCCCGCTGTCACGATCCGTGGCAGGATGGTAGTGCGACGTGATCGCGCAGGTGGGGAGGAACCACCTCGATCTCGGGCGGCTGATCAGTTGAGGTCGCGGAGGGCTGGGAGGAGTTCTTTCTCGGCCCAGGCGAGGAACTCGCGCTGGTGGTCCGCGCCGATCTGCACCAGGGCCACGTGGGTGAAGCCGGCGTCGGTGAACTCCTTGACGGCGCGGACGACCGCGTCGACGTCGGAGCCGCACGGGACGTTCTTGGTCACGTCCTCCGGGCGGACGAACTGCGCGTAGGCCTCGAAGTTCACCGGACCGGGCAGCTCTGACAGCACTTTCCACCCGGCTGAGAACCACTTCCAGAGCCGGTGGGCCCGTTCGGTGGCTGCCTGGACGTCGGTGTCGTAGGAGACCGCGAGCTGGCCGTACACGGGCTTGCCGGCGCCGCCGGTGGCGTGGAAGCGGGACACCAGGTCGGCATCGGGCTGGACGGCGATGAGTGCGTCGCCGTACTCGGCCGCGAGGTCCACCGACTGCGCCCCGGAGGCGGCGATGCCGACGGGCACCGGCTCGGCGGGCAGGTCGTACAGCTTGGCGGAGTCGATCGTGAAGTGGTCGCCGCGGTAGCTGACGTACTCGCCGCCGAACAGGGCCTGGATGATCTCGATGGCCTCGCCGAACATCTCGTGGCGGATGTTGACCGGCGGCCAGCCCCGCCCGACGACGTGCTCGTTGAGGTGCTCGCCCGCGCCGAGGCCGAGGGTGAACCGCTCGTCCGACAGCGCGCCCATCGTCGCGGCCTTCTGTGCCACCACGGCGGGGTGGTAGCGCATGATCGGGCAGGTGACGTAGGTCATGAAGGGGATGCGCTCGGTGGCGTTCGCCACCGCTCCCAGCACCGACCAGGCGTAAGGGGAGTGGCCCATGTCCTCCAGCCACGGGAAGTAGTGGTCGGAGATGGTCTCGTAGTCGAACCCCGCGCGCTCGGCGGCGACGGCGTCCTCGACGAGCCGCTTGGGCGGTGTCTGCTCGCACATCAGCGAGTAACCGATCTGTACCATGGCCGCCCCATACCCCGGCGTCCCCGGATCGTGCCGGACGCCCGGAAAATCTCCCGAATCGGGTCGAGGACCAGACGGACCACCAAGGAGACCTCCGTCACTCGACAGAAGATCGTTTTCACTACTTACCGCTGCATATCGGGATAAATCCGGCGCGGCGCCGTCGAGCGCCCGTTCCCGTGAGAGGACAAAACTGGCTTGACGGGCGGACTTTGCTTGCTCGTTACCTCTCTGACGCTTAATCTCGACCACAGTGAGGAGTTACTCCGCGCAGTGCGGATTGCCATAACGGTGCACGACGGACGATCAAGACCGATCACACCCAGCGGACCGGCGCCTTGGCGCCGACGCGTTGGACATATTCGTCTGACCAGGATCGCCCGGTCGGGCTGGTCCGTGCTGTGCGTGTAACCCTCGCGTGCTGAAGCTCGCGACGCGAGGAGGGGTGGGCGCGCATGGGTTCGACAGTCGTGATCATGCTGGCGATAGCCGTTGTCCTGCTGGCGCTTGTCGCGATTGTCACGCTCGTCGTGCTGATACGCCGCACTGGTGCCGGCCGGTCCGGCACGCGGGGGCCCACCGCCGAGGAGATCGCCGACGTCCAGTCCGAGCTGGAGCAGGCCCGCCGTGAAGGCGTCGAGATCCGCGTGAAGGCCGAGTCGGACGCCGGGGAGATGCTCCGCCGGGCCGAGGCCGCCGCCGAGGGCGCCCTGCGGATGCGCAAGGAGGTCGAAGATGAGACCCGTTCCCTCAAGCACGAGCTGAAGGAGCTCAGGTCCGACCTCGAGCGCCGCGAGAACCGCCTGGCCGAGCGCGAGCAGCGTCTGGACGAGGAGGCCCGCCGGCAGGCCGAGCGCGGCAGGGAGCTCGCCGAGACCGAGTCCCAGCTCGCCGACCGCCGCGCCGAGCTCGACCACGTCGAGGACAAGCGCCGCGAGGTGCTCGAGCGGGTCGCCGGGCTGACCGCCGATCAGGCCAAGGCCGAGCTGGTGATGACCATCGAGAACCAGGCCAAGCGCGAGGCGGCGCTGATCGTCCGCGAGATCGAGGGCGAGGCCCGCAAAGAGGGCGAGAAGCGCGCCTGCAAGATCGTCACGTTGGCCGTGCAGCGGGTGGCCACCGAGCAGACCGCCGAGTCGGTGGTCAGCGTGCTGCACCTGCCCGGCGACGAGATGAAGGGCCGCATCATCGGCCGCGAGGGTCGCAACATCCGGGCCTTCGAGTCCACCACCGGCGTCAACCTGATCATCGACGACACTCCCGAGGCCGTGCTGCTGTCCTGCTTCGACCCGGTGCGGCGCGAGACGGCGCGGCTCACGCTGGAGAAGCTCGTCCTGGACGGCCGCATCCATCCCCAGCGCATCGAGGAGGCCTACGAGCGCAGCAAGGAGGAGGTCAAGGACCTGTGCGTCCGGGCCGGCGAGGACGCGCTGGTCGAGCTCGGCATCACCGACATGCATCCCGAGCTCATCACCTTGCTCGGCCAGCTCCGCTACCGCACCTCCTACGGGCAGAACGTCCTCAAGCACCTCATCGAGTCGGCGCACATCGCCGGCATCATGGCCTCCGAGCTGCGTCTGGACCCGATGCTGCTCAAGCGGTGCACGGTGCTGCACGACATCGGCAAGGCGCTCACCCACGAGGTCGAGGGCAGCCACGCCCTCATCGGCGCCGAGATCGCCCGGCGCTACGGCGAGCACGAGGACGTCGTGCACGCCATCGAGGCGCACCACAACGAGGTCGAGGTCCGCACGGTCGAGGCGGTGCTGACCCAGGCCGCCGACGCGATCAGCGGCAGCCGTCCCGGCGCGCGCAGGGAGTCGCTGGAGGCCTACGTCAAGCGCCTGGAGCGCCTGGAGGAGATCGCGCAGTCCTACGACGGGGTCGAGAAGGTCTTCGCGATGCAGGCCGGCCGCGAGATCAGGGTCATGGTGCGCCCGGAGGCCATCGACGACATCCAGGCGCAGGTGATCGCCCGCGACGTCGCCAAGCAGGTGGAGGAGGAGCTGACCTACCCGGGTCAGATCCGCATCACCGTCGTCCGCGAGTCGCGCGCCACCGAGTTCGCCCGCTGACCTCGACCGCGCCGGCCTCGACCGCGTCGGCCTCGACCGCGCCGGCTTTCGCCCGCCGGCCGGGCCGCGGTGATCTGGGCAGTGCCGGCCTCGTGCCCGCTGACTCCGTGCCCGCCGACTCCGTGCCCGCCGACTCCGTGCCCGCCGACTCCGTGCCCGCCGACTCCGTGCCCGCCGAACCGGCTCCGCTGACGTGGAGGGGCCCCTGAGACGGGGACGGACGCCGGCGGGAAGGTCAGAGGCGGAACAGGCGCTGATAGAAGGACAGCTCGGCGGCGAGCGCGGCGCTCTTGGTCTCGGCTCTGCGGAACTCGTGCCCCTCGCCCTCGAAGGCCAGGTAGACGCACGGCACCCCGCGTTCGTTCAGCGCGGCCACGAACGCCTCCGACTGCGCCGGCGGCACCACGGGGTCGTCCTGGCCCTGCAGCAGCAGCATCGGGCAGTCGATCTGACCGCTCCGTGCCAGCGGCTCGCGCGAGGCGTACAGCAGAGGGTCCGCCGGGCCGACGAGCCACTCGGCGTACCGCGACTCGAAGTCGTGCGTCGAGGAGGCCAGTGGCCCCAGGCTGCTGACGCCGGCGATCGCCACGCCGCCGCAGAACAGCCCGGAGGAGCAGCAGGCCGCCATGGTGGTCCAGCCGCCCGCGCCGACGCCCCTGACGGCGATGCGGGCCGGGTCGGCGTGCCCGTCCGACAGGAGCCACTCGGCGGCGGCGATGGTGTCCTCCACGTCGATGACGCCCCAGTGGCCCCGCAGCCGGTCGCGGTAGGCGCGGCCGTACCCGGTGGAGCCGCCGTGGTTGACGTCGATGATGCCGATGCCCCTGCTGGTGAAGAACGCCTTGCGCAGGTCCAGGGCCGAGGTGGCGTGGGAGGCGGGGCCCGCGTGGACGAACACCACATACGGCGGCGCGGCCTCCCCGACGCTCACCGTGGGGTTGGCGGGCGGGTACACGTAGGCGTGCACCCGCCGTCCCGAACGGCCGCGGATCTCCACCGGCCGGCAGGACGGCAGGTAGGCGGGGTCGGGCAGCGCGCCGGTGTCGCTGCGCACGCTCTCGGCGAGGCCCGTGGCGGTGTCGACCCGCACCACCGACCGGGGCACCCGCGCCCCGTAGGCGACGCCGCACACGGTGGCTCCGTCGGCGCTGAGGCACGGCACCCAGCCGTCGTAGGGCAGGTCGAGGTCGGTGAGCACGCCGGTGCGCGGGTCGAGCACACCGAGCCGCAGGTCGGGCCTGCCGTGCAGGACCGCGAGCCTGCCGTCGGCCAGCACGGCGTACGGGGCGCCGCCGAGCTCGGCGGGCGCCCACGCGAACTCCTCCTCGGCCGGGTAGAGCGGGCGCGGCGCGCCGTCGCCGATCTGGTACAGGTTCCACCACCCCGACCGGTCGGACAGGGCGTACAGCGTGGAGGCGTCCTTCCAGCGGGGGGCGAGCACGGACTCCGCGGCGCCGCCCATGATCTGACGCGAGGCGCCGTCGGCGAGCCGGGTGACCCGCAGCTCGGTGCCGGTCCAGGGCATGCGGGGGTGGTCCCAGCAGATGTAGGCGAGGTGCTCGCCGTCGGGGGAGATGGAGGGAGAGGCGTAGAAGTCGCTGCCCGCGACGCGCTGCCGGGGCTCACCGCCGTCGCGCAGGGGGATCGAGACGATGGACCGCACGACCTTCCCGCCGCCGGCGTGGCGCTCCTGGACGCACCACACCTCGTCGCCGTGCACGGTGAGGTCGGCGTAGCGCAGGGCGGCGGGCGCGTCCGGCTCGGGGGTGATCGCCACCGGCTCGCGCGCCGGACCGGAGCCGTCGTCGCGGACCAGGTAGAGCCGCTGGTCGGCGTGGCCGGCGAACACGACGCCGACCCCGGGTGCCACGGCGTAGGAACGTCCGCCGTACTCGTGGACGCGGGTGCGGGCGTCCCAGGGAGGGCTGAGCAGCTCGCGCCGGGCGCCGCCCGCCGCGTGGTGGACCAGGGTGCGCCGCCCGCCCTCTGTGGGGCGGTCCTCCTCCCACCAGATCTGTCCGGAGTGCGCGGTGGGGTATCCGGGACGCAGTCCGTAGCGGACGACGTCGGCGGTGGAGATCGGCGAGGGCCAGGCACCGAACGGCGACTGCGGGTGCCCGGACGTGCGATCGGGGGGCATAGCCGCATCCTGCCGGAAAACCCCGCTCCGCGTGGCGGCTACGCCACTGATCGTGTTTCACGTATCGCCGCAAAGCACTCAGGGGCGGGATGTTTTCCCCGTCCGACGTGCCGCGGGCGGAGGAACGCGAACGGCCGGGGTCCGCAGGGGACCCCGGCCGTCGGTGAAGGCGGGTCAGACTCTGGTCTCGACCCCGACGCCGACCGCCGCCGGGGCGGTGACGACGCCCGCGCTCGTACGGCGGCTGCGCCTGCTGCGCCGCTCCAGCACGTTGGCGAGGTAGCTCAGCGCCAGGTTGATCGCGATGTACACCAGCGAGATGACGATCGCGCTCGGGATGAGGTTGCCGAAGTTGGCCGGGATCTGCTTGAGCCCGAAGTTGAGCAGTTCCTCGTAGGCGATGACCCAGCCGAGCGCGGTGTCCTTGAGCAGGACGACCATCTGGCTGACGATGGCCGGCATCATCGCCGTGGTGGCCTGCGGCAGCAGGATGAGCCGCATGACGCCGCCCTTGCGCAGCCCGAGGGCGTACCCGGCCTCCGACTGGCCCCTCGGCACGGCCTGGATGCCCGCGCGGAACACCTCGGCGAGCACCGACCCGTTGTACAGCGTCAGGCCGACGACCACGGCGGCGAACGCCGGCACGCTGATGGTGTAGCCGCTCATGGTCGCGACCCCGGCCTGGGCGAAGAAGATCAGCAGCAGCAGCGGGATGGCGCGGAAGAACTCCACGACCGCGCCCGCCGGCCTGCGGATCCAGGCGTGGTCGGAGAGCCTGCCGAGCCCGAAGACGACGCCGAAGACCAGCGCGAGCACGGCCGAGACGAGCGCGGCCTGGAGCGTGGCGAGCAGGCCGGGGAGGATCTGCCCGGTCCACACCTCCAGCCGCAGGAACGGCTCCCACAGCCGCCCGGCGAACTGCCCCTTGTCGGCCAGTCCCTTGATCAGCAGGTAGGCGATGCCGAGCACCACGACGGCCGACAGGAGGGTCAGGACGTTGTTGCGCAGCCGGGCCCGGGGGCCGGGGACGTCGAACAGGACGCTCGTGCTCATCGGGCCACCGCCATCCGCTTGGCCAGCCAGCCGAAGAAGAACCCGGTGGGCAGGGTGAGGACCATGTACCCGGCGGCGAAGCCGAGGAAGATCGGCAGCGTGCCCCCGTAGTCGTCGAACATCTGCTTCATGACCGCCGACGCCTCGATGTAGCCGGCGACGATCACGATGGTGGTGTTCTTGGTGAGCGCGATCAGGATGCTGCCGAGCGGCGCGATCACCGAGCGGAACGCCTGCGGGAGCACGACCATGCGCAGCGACTGGGTGAAGGTCAGCCCGATGGCGCGGGCCGCCTCCGCCTGGCCGGAGGGCACGGTGTTGATGCCGGCCCGCAGCGCCTCGCAGACGAACGCGGCGGTGTAGGCCGACAGGCCGAGCGTCGCCCACCAGTAGTAGTTGGTGGCCGAGTCACCCGACAGCGACAGTTGCAGGGTGTCGCTCAGACCGAGCGCGCACAGCAGCAGCACCAGCGTGAGAGGGGTGTTGCGCAGGGTGTTGACGTAGATCGTCCCGGCGGCGCGGAGCACGGGCGTGGGGGACACCCGCATCGCGACCAGGACCGTGCCGAGGATCAGCGCCAGGATCGCGCTCATCAGGGTCAGGCGGATCGTCGACCAGAAACCGGTGAGGATCGTGCCGAACTGTTCGACGAGGGGGCTGAAGTCGAGAAACGATTCCATCGGGCTCCACCGGAGACGGGGAGCGCCGGTGAGGTGACCTCACCGGCGCGTGGACAGGGGATCAGCTGCAGCCCTCGGCAGGCGGCGCGCCGGTCGCGGTGAACTTCAGACCGGTGCCCGAGAAGTGCTTGTCGAACAGCTTCTGGATCGTCCCGTCGGAGTACATCTCGGTGATGGCCTTGTTGACGGCCTCGCAGGTTTCCTTGTCGCCCTTCTTCAGGCCGACGCCGTACTTCTCGTCGGTGAACGGGGCGCCGGTGACCTTGAGCGAGGAGCCCTCGCGCTTGGCGTAGCCGGCGAGGATCATGTCGTCGGTGGTCACCGCGTCGATCGCGTTGCCCTTGAGCTTGGTGATGCACTCGTCGTAGGCGCCGGCCGGGACGAGCTGGACGTCGACCTTCTTGTTCTCCTTGTTGGTGCCCTCGGCGATGTTCTTCCAGGAGTTGGAGCCGCTGACCTGGCAGATGCGCTTGCCCTTGAGGGTGTCCAGGGAGTTGATCGAGGAGTCGTCGGCGCGCACCAGCGTGTCCTGGTGGGCGATGTAGAACGGGCCGGCGAAGGTCACCTTGGGCTTGCGCGCCTCGGTGATCGAGTAGGTGGCGACGATCATGTCGACCTGGCCCTGCTGGAGGAAGGTCTCGCGGTTGGCCGAACGCGCCTCCTTCCAGGTGATGCCCTCCGGCGGGACGCCGAGCTTGCCGGCCAGGTAGGTGGCCACGTCGACGTCGAAGCCCTCGACCGTGCCGTCCGGCTTCTTCAGGCCCATGCCCGGCTGGTCGTACTTGACGCCGATGGTGAGCTTCTTGTCGTCCTTGGCCTTCTGGAGAGCCGTCGTCGGGCCGCTGTTGCCGCAGGCGGCGAGGCTGCCGGCCAGTGCCGCGGCGGACAGGAGCAGGGCCCCGAACCGTCGTGAACGCATATGCGTGTACCTCAGCTTTCTTGGTGACGTGCGTAACAGCGTGACGAGCGCGACGTGCGACGTGCCTGACATGCGTGACCTGCGAACAGCGTGACGTGCGAACAGCGTGACCTGCGGTGTTCCAGGTGCGGAACGGCGTGACCGGCGGTGCGTGCGGACGAGCGGTTCTCGCACGGGCGACGTCCGGACGGACGGCCTTCCTCGCCCCACCTTGCCGACCCGTGATCGCGAGACGTTAGGTGCTCGCTCGGGCGATCTTGGAGTGCGGCGGCGCGGCGGCCCCGTGCCGCCTGCCGTACGGGCCGCCCGTGCGCGTCCACGGCCCAGGTCAGTGTGTCAGGATCTTGGACAGGAAGTCCTTGGCCCTGTCCGTGCGGGCATTGGTGAAGAACTCGTCGGGGGTGTTCTCCTCCACGATCTGGCCCTCGGCCATGAACACGACGCGGTTGGCGGCCCGGCGGGCGAAGCCCATCTCGTGGGTGACCACCACCATCGTCATGCCCTCGCGCGCGAGCTCGATCATGACGTCGAGCACCTCCTGGACCATCTCGGGGTCCAGGGCGGAGGTGGGCTCGTCGAACAGGATCATCTTGGGGTCCATCGCCAGCGCGCGGGCGATGGCCACCCGCTGCTGCTGGCCGCCCGAGAGCTGGGCGGGGTACTTGCCCGCCTGGCTGGCGATGCCCACGCGTTCGAGCAGTTCCATGCCGCGCTTCTCGGCCTGCTCGCGCGGCACGCCCCTGACCTTGACCGGGCCGAGGGTGACGTTCTCGAGGATCGTCTTGTGCGCGAACAGGTTGAAGGACTGGAACACCATCCCGACGTCGGATCTCAGCCGGGCCAGCGCCTTCCCCTCGGAGGGCAGCGGCTGTCCGTCGAAGACGATCGTGCCCGAGTCGATGGTCTCCAGCCTGTTGATGGCGCGGCACAGCGTCGACTTCCCGCCCCCGGAAGGGCCGATCACCACGACGACCTCCCCCCGGGAGACCGTCAGGTTGATGTCCCTGAGCACGTGCAGGGCACCGAAGTTCTTGTTGACGTTCTCGACTCTGACGAGAGGAGTCGCGTCCCCGTTGTCCTCCATGGTGGACAACGTAAGTGGTCCGGGGCACTGGTCACTAACCAGGCGGTACCGATCGCATCACGGCCTGGTCACGACGGGACGCCCCGGCGGATGGAACGATTCATCAGGCGCGGGGGCGCCGGCCGCCTGCGGGGCGGCGCCGGGGCGCTCCGCGTGCGCGCGGCCGCGAGGAGCGCCTACCCTTGTCTGTTGAGATGACTGTCACCGAGGAGCGCACCCGCACGTACGAGGTCATCACGTACGGGTGCCAGATGAACGTCCACGACTCAGAGCGGCTCTCCGGCCTGCTGGAGGACGCCGGGTACGTCCGCCCGGGCGAGGGCGAGACGGCCGACGTGGTCGTGTTCAACACCTGCGCCGTCCGCGAGAACGCCGACAACCGGCTGTACGGCAACCTCGGCCATCTGCGGCCGGCCAAGATGCGCAACCCGGGCATGCAGATCGCCGTGGGAGGCTGCCTGGCGCAGAAGGACCAGGGCGAGATCGTCCGCAAGGCCCCGTGGGTCGACGTGGTCTTCGGCACCCACAACATCGGCTCACTGCCGGTGCTGCTCGAACGGGCCCGCATCGCGCAGGAGGCCCAGGTCGAGATCAAGGAGTCGCTCGAGGTCTTCCCGAGCACCCTGCCGACCAAGCGCGAGTCGCCCTACGCCGCGTGGGTGTCCGTCTCGGTCGGGTGCAACAACACCTGTACTTTCTGCATCGTCCCGGCGCTGCGCGGCAAGGAGAAGGACCGCCGCCCCGGCGACGTCCTCGGCGAGGTGCGCTCCCTGGTCGACCTCGGCGTCCTTGAGGTCACGCTCCTCGGGCAGAACGTCAACACCTACGGGGTGGAGTTCGGCGACCGGCTCGCCTTCGGCAAGCTGCTGCGCGCCTGCGGCGACGTCGAGGGCCTGGAGCGGGTGCGCTTCACCTCCCCGCACCCTGCGGCCTTCACCGACGACGTCATCACCGCCATGGCCGAGACGCCGAACGTCATGCACCAGCTCCACATGCCGCTGCAGTCGGGCTCCGACCGCGTGCTGAAGGCCATGCGCCGCTCCTACCGGGCCGAGCGCTACCTCGGCATCATCGAGCGGGTGCGCGCCGCCATGCCGGACGCCGCGATCTCCACCGACATCATCGTCGGCTTCCCCGGCGAGACCGAGGAGGACTTCCAGGCCACCCTGGACGTCGTCCGCGCCTCGCGCTTCGCCAACGCCTTCACCTTCCAGTACTCCATCAGGCCGGGCACGCCCGCGGCCACCATGGACGGCCAGGTGCCCAAGGAGGTCGTCCAGGAGCGCTACGAGCGGCTGGTCGCCCTGCAGAACGACATCTCGTGGGCCGAGAACAAGGCCCAGGTGGGGCGCACCCTGGAGGTGCTGGTCGCCGAGGGCGAGGGCCGCAAGGACGAGGCGACGCAGCGCATGTCCGGCCGCGCGCCCGACAACCGCCTGGTGCACTTCGTGCCCACCCTGCGCGACGGCGGCGCCGACGCCGCTCCGCCGCGGCCGGGGGACATGGTCACCGTCGAGGTCACCTACGCCGCGCCGCACCACCTGGTGGCCGACGGCCCCGCGCTGGGGCTGCGGCGCACGCGCGCCGGCGACGCGTGGGAGGCCAGAGAGAGCGCGGCCTGCGGCACCGGCGGCTCGGCGAAGCCGGGCGCGGTGTCCCTAGGCATGCCCTCCCTCCGCCGCCCCTGACCCCGCCCACCCCGTCCCCGGCTCAGCCCGACGTGCCGCACCGGCGGCCCACCGCGGCTCCCCATCCCGGTCACGTGCTGGACTTGCATCGGCGCCGGGTCGGTGGGGCGTGGTGCGGCGATGGCGGCGCCTGTTGCGGTGCCTGAGCCGGTGAACGGTCGCGGAGGGCGCACTAGTCGTGGAAGAGGCGCTCGCAGTAGTCCCTGCGGAAATCGGTGAAGGTGGCGCAGGGGTTCGGCGTCCGGCGTTCTGGCCCGCCGGGTGCCTCAGGCACGTCGAGACGGCGGGGCGGGCGTGTCGGCGTGGGGCCCGGCCTCGCCTCTGGAGGCGGTCCGGGCAGGTCGCGGGGCGTGCGGGGTGTGTTCGGGCGGTGGGGCGCGCGCGGCGCGGGGCGCGGACGTTCCCGGGCCGTCGGCGGAGGTTTGGGACGGTCCACGAGCTCCAGCGGGCCCGGCCGGCGGTCGGGATTCCGCCCTCCGTCCGGCGCCGGGCGCGAGCGACGGCGTCCGGCGTCCCTCCCCGACGGCCTGTGACCCGCTTGGCCGCCGCTCCCAGGACGGCCCGCCGCGAGGGTGCGGCCGTCTTCGTGCGCCGGTGGCCGCCGGGGAGGCGGCATCGCTCCGGTCCATCCGTGCCCGGCCGCGCCCGTTCGTGGTCCGGACGCCACGGACGGCGGTTGACCTGGCCTTGTCCGGTGTTCGAATACTCCGCCGAGCGGAGCGCGGTCGCGCGGGAGCGCCGCGGGGCCCGGACGGGGCGCGGGGGAGGCCTGCGCGCGCACTGACCGGGAAGCCGGATCGGCCGGTGCCGCCGAGGATCCCGGCGCGCAGGCGCCGGCTCCGAGGATCACGCCGAGCCCCAATATTCCGAAGATCACCGCCGAGCCGCCGCGCGGGGTCACAGTTCGACATGAGATCGGTCCAAGTGATGACAAGTCGTGATTCTTCCGTGATTGAGGTGCGGTAATTCGTCCTATGGGGCTAGTGTGACGACCGCCCGCGGAAGCCGGAGTGCTTTCCCCCCGATAGGCCGCAGGAGTCACCACATGGATCGGCACGACCATCGGTCGCCGGGCCGCTACAACGAGTCCAGCTCTGCACTGCCCCCCGAGTACCTCTCGTCCGAGCCCCCCTCCCCATCGGGCTCCCGGAAGCGCACCCTCGCCATCTGCGCCGCGGCGGCCGTGCTCGCCGCCGCCGTCACCGCCGGAGGGGTCATCACGCTGACCGGCGGGTCCGAGCCGGTGAGCCAGCGCTCGTCCGAGCAGGGGCCGGGCTCCGGCGACGTCGCGGCGGCCGGGGACGACGCCACGGACGACGCTGCGGACGACTCGGCGGACGACGCCACCTCGGACGACGCGTCCGACGGCGACGCCTCCTCGGGCGACGGCGGTTCGCCGGGTTCGACCGGTTCGGGCGGCGGTGCCGACGGCTCCGCCGGCTCCGGACAGGCCGACGAGGGCGGCACGCAGTCCGCGCCGCACGCCGACCAGGCCGAGCCGGTCGGAAAGGTCGAGACCAAGCAGAAGATGTCCGGCCAGACCGGCACGAAGACCGATCAGCAGGCCGAGGGCCAGAGCGGCGGCCCCGGCCCGGACGGTCCGGCGGGCTACGTCGAGCCCTACCCGCAGCAGCCCGGACGGTCAGCGGGGCTCGGCGACGACCCCGGTCCCGGGCCGTCCGCGTCGCCGTCGGCCAAGCCTTCGGCGTCGCCGTCCGCGAAGCCCTCGTCCAAGCCCTCGACCAAGCCGTCCCCCCGGCCCTCTCCCCGGCCCTCCGCCAAGCCGTCTCCCCGGCCGACGCCGAAGCCGTCGAAGAGCCCGACCAAGTCGACGGGCGGGTCCTCGTCGGTCGTGGCCGCAGAAAACGAGGTGGCGCGCCTGACGAACGCCGCCAGGCAGGAGCAGGGCTGCGGCCCGCTGCGCATCGACGAGCACCTGCGGGCGGCCGCCCGCGGCCACTCCGACGACATGGCGGCCAAGGGGTACTTCGACCACACCTCGGCCGACGGGCGCTCCCCGTGGGACCGCATCAAGGCGGCCGGCTACAGCTCCAACATGTTCGCCGAGAACATCGCGCGCGGCCAGGCCACGCCGGCGGCCGTGGTGCAGGGCTGGCTGAACAGCCCCGGTCACCGCGCCAACATCATGAACTGCAAGCTCAAGGCCATCGGCGTGGGCGTGCACTTCGGCAGTGGCGGCCCCTGGTGGACCCAGGACTTCGGCGGCACCTGATCCCCGACCGCCGACGCCCGTGACGGGCCGGCCGGGTTCCCCACGGACCCGGCCGGCCCGTCCGCGTTCTCCCGCGCGACGCCGGCCCGTCCTCGGCCTGCTGTGATCCCGCCGCGCGTGACCGGCCCGTCCGCGTCGCGTGTCAGGGCCGGTCCGGATCCCCGACGGACCTGCCGGCCCGTGTGTGCCCCGGCGCTCGCTCGGTGGACGGGCGGGGCTAGCCTGATCTTGTGCTCGTCGCCGCGGCCGTGTGCCCCCATCCTCCGCTGATCGCGCCCGAACTCGCGGGCGCGGCCGCGCCGGAGCTGGACGGGCTCCGGGAGGCGTGCGTGTCGGCGCTCCGGTCGCTCGCCGAGGCGGCGCCGGACGTGCTCATCGCCGTCGGCGCCGCCGAGGAGATCGCCGAGCCGGTCGCGTACGGCCCGGACGCCGCGGGAAGCCTCGCCCCCTGGGGCGCCGACGTCCGCACCGGCGCCGGGACGCCCGTCCTGCCGCTGTCGCTGACCGTCGGCCGGCTGCTCGCCGACCTGGCCGGCGCCGGCCCGGTGGCCGGGTACCAGGCGGTGCCCTCCGGAGCCTCGCCGCAGCAGTGCCTGCGCGCGGGCGCGGAGCTGGCGGGGCGGGCCGGGCGGGTGGGCCTGCTGGTCATGGGCGACGGCTCGGCCAAGCTGACCGTCAAGTCCCCGGGCTACCATGATCCACGCGCCGAGGTCTACGACGAGGCGCTCGCGCGGGCACTCGGCGGCGCGGACGCCCGGGCTCTGGCCGCGCTGGACGCCGCCGAGGCGGCCGAGCTGTGGGTGGCGGGGCGGGCGGCGTTCCAGGTGCTCGCCGGTGCGGCCGGGGAGGCCCGGCCGCGCGGGGAACTGCTCTACCACGACGCCCCCTACGGCGTCGGATACCTGGTGGCCCGCTGGAGCCTCGGGTAGGCCGTCCCTCCGATCGGGACGAGGGCGCCTCCGAGTGTGGTTACGGTGAAGACAGGGGGACGGCGAGGGCCGTTCCCGCGACCGACGACGCGCGGATGGACATGATCGAATGGTAGACGTCGCCTTCGGCAGCGTGCCGACACCGCTCGGTGACGTGCTGGCGGCCCTCACCCCGGACGGCGTGGCGGCCACGGCCTTCCAGGACGGCGACCGGGTCCGCCGTGAGATCCTCGACCGGCTCGGCGCCCGCGCGGTGGACGACCCCGGCCGCACCGCCCTTGCCCGCGAGGAGCTGGCCGCCTACTTCGCCGGGCGGCTCACCGGGTTCACGGTTCCGGTCGACTGGCGCCTGATGTCCGCGCTCCAGCGGCGCGTGCTCGGCACGCTGTACCAGAGCGTCGCCTACGGGAAGGTGACGACGTACGGCGAGCTGGCGGTGAGCAGCGGCGCGGGCGTCCCGGCCCGCGCCATCGGGTCGGTCATGGGAAGCAACCCCATCCCGATCATCGTGCCGTGCCATCGCGTCGTCGCGGGCAACGGCCTGGGCGGGTTCAGCGGCGGTGACGGCGTCGACTCCAAGCGCTGGCTGCTGACCCTCGAAGGCCATCTCCCGCCCACCCTCGACTGGGAGCTGTGATGAACGGCGAGCGGCGGCGCGGGCGTCCTCCGGTGGTGGCGGTCGTCGGGCCGACCGCGGCGGGCAAGTCCGACCTGGCCGTGGACCTGGCCCTGCGCCTGGGCGGCGAGGCGGTCAACGCCGACTCCATGCAGCTCTACCGCGGCATGGACATCGGCACCGCCAAGCTCACCCTCGCCGAGCGGCGCGGCGTCCCCCACCACCTGCTGGACGTCTGGGACATCACCGAGACGGCCAGCGTGGCCGAGTACCAGAGCATGGCCCGCCCGCTGATCGACGCCATGGTGGCCAGGGGCACGGTGCCGGTCCTGGTGGGCGGCTCCGGGCTGTACGTGCGGGCGGCCCTGGACGACCTGCGCTTCCCCGGCACCGACCCGGGCATCCGGGCCAGGCTGGAGGCCGAGCTGGCCGAGGCCGGCCCCGAGGCGCTCCACCAGCGGCTGAAAGAACGCGACCCGGTCGCCGCCGAGGCCGTGCTCGCGAGCAACGGCCGGCGCATCGTGCGCGCCCTTGAGGTCATCGAGCTGTCCGGGCAGCCGTTCTCGGCCACGATGCCCTCCTACGACGCGGTGTACGAAAGCGTGCAGATCGGGGTCGAGGTGCCGCGGCCGGTGCTGGACGAGCGCATCGCGCTCCGCGTGGACCGCATGTGGGCGGCCGGGCTGGTCGAGGAGGTCAGGACGCTGGCCGCGCAGGGGCTCCCCGAGTGCCGTACGGCCGGCCGTGCCCTCGGCTACGCGCAGGTGCTGCGGTTCCTCGACGGAGAGTGGACCGAGGAGCAGGCCCGCGAGGAGACCGTCAGGGCCACCCGGCGGTTCGCCCGGCGCCAGCAGTCGTGGTTCCGGCGCGACCCCCGCGTCATCTGGCTGCCCTTCGACGCCCCGGACCTGCTGGAACGATCGCTGGCCCTCGTCGGGGCGTAGGGTGTGGTGACATGCGCTTCGTCAAGGGCCACGGCACCCAGAACGACTTCGTCATCCTCCCCGACCGTGACGGCGGGCTCGACCTGCACGCCCCGTTGATCGCCGAGCTGTGCGACCGGCGGGCCGGCATCGGCGGCGGCGACGGCGTCCTGCGGGTGGTGCCGGTCAAGCTGAGCCCCGAGGCCGTGCAGATCGCCGAGCGCGCCCGCGAGGCCGGCGCCCCCACCACCGCCGAGTGGTTCATGGACTACCGCAACGCCGACGGCAGCATGGCCGAGATGTGCGGCAACGGCCTGCGGGTCTTCGCGCGCTACCTCGTGGACGCCGGCCTGGCCGAGCCGGGCGAGTTCGACGTCGTCACCCGGGCGGGCGTCCGCCGCGTAAGGCTCGACCGCGAGGGCGACGTCACCGTCGACATGGGCATGCCCAAGGTGCTCGGCGAGAGCAAGGCCGGCATCGGCCTCAAGGAGTACGACGGGCTCGTCATCGACATGGGCAACCCCCACCTGGCCTGCGTCACCGGCGAGCCGGTCACCCAGCTCGACCTGTCGGCCCCGCCGGCGTTCGACCCGGCGGTGTTCCCCCAGGGCGTCAACGTCGAACTGCTCAACGCGGTGGGGGAGCGCCGGGTCGTCATGCGGGTCTACGAGCGCGGCTCCGGCGAGACGCCGTCCTGCGGCACCGGCGCGGTGGCGGCGGCGGTCGCGGCGGCCCGGCTCGGCGGCGACCCGCTGGGCACCTGGGCGGTCGAGGTTCCCGGCGGCCTGCTGTCGGTGACGCTCACAGAGAACACCAGCCTGCTGACCGGCCCGGCCGTCCTGGTGGCCTCCGGCGACATCCCCGCCGCTCACCTCCTCTGACACCGGCCGCCCGCCCGGCGGGGCGCGCGGCGAGTTATCCCCACCGCACCGCCCGCATGTTTGGGACATGCTCTGTGAACTGGCAGACTGACCTGCCATGGACGTGGACATCTGGGCCTGGGTCGCAGACACCCAGCGGCAACTGCACGAAGCGGGGAACACCGGGCTGGCGATCGCGCTGGGTGACCTGCCCGCGCAGGCTTTCGAGGGCCGGTACGCCCAGCTCGACGTGATGGCGCCGGCGGTGGCCCAGCAGGCGGAGACGCTGGAGTTGCCCTGGCTGGAGCTGTTCGCCCGCCACTGGCACTTGGTGAGCCGCATCGGCGACCGCGCCCAGGGCGCGGCCGCCCTCGGCGACGCCGAGGCGCTGGTCGAGTTCGCGCACCGTGAGGACACCAAAGAGTGTCCTTCCGTTCCGGCCGCCATCGAGGCGCTGGCCGTCGCCCAGGCCAACACCGACGGCCCCGGGTACGCCGCCGAGCGCCTGGCCGCTCTGGGCGCCGCGCTCGACGGCCTGCGGCCCGACTCCCCGGCCTATTGCGGGCTGGTCACCCAGTACATCGCGGCGCTGGCCGACAAGGGCGAGGTCGAGCAGGCCGTCACCTACTACGAGTCCGCCGTTGCCGGGCGCAGGAGCGCCGACGGGCAGGTGAGCTGGGAGCTCGCGGCCGCGGGTGTGCGGGCGCTGCTCGCCGCCGGCCGCACCATGGAGGCGCTCACCGAGCTCGACGCCGCCAAGGAGTTCCCGGCGGACGACCCGGTGGCGAAGGACCACCGCGAGGGGGTGCTGCGCGCGCTGGTGCTGGCCTCGGCGGGCCGCAAGGCCGAGGGGCTGGAGGCCCTTCCCGACCTGGACGTGGTCGGCGAGCACCCGCGCGACTGGGTCGAGTGGGCCAGGGCCGTCCGCCTGCTCGACGGGGTGATCAGCAACACCTGGCAGCTCGGCCGGGTGCTGCGTCAGTGGATGTCCTACTTCGAGGCGATGGGCGTGCACCGCGGGCGGGTCGAGCTGGCGCTCATCGCCGGAGAACTGGCCGTGGCCCGTCAGGGCGTCTGGCAGGTCCGCGCGCTCGCCGACCTCGCCGAGGCGTGGCTGGGCGACCTGCGCGTCACCGAAGGGCTGCCCGAGCGGGTGGCCGCTCTGCGCTCCGCGGCCGACGCCGCCGTGCCGCCCCCGCCGCCGGGCCCGCAGCCCGAGCTGGTCGCCTACTTCGACGCCGCCGACGGCCACAACGCCGACCCCGAGCGCTGGGTCGGCTGGCTGTGGCCGCTGTCCGGCACCGACCTGGAGGCCACCCGCCGGCACACCACCACCCTCGGCTTCCTCGGGTACGCGCCGCTGGGCGCCGACATCCTGTGGAAGACGATCGTCGATGACGCCGACCCGGCCGCCGCGGACGACGAGGACGTCGCCTACCTCACCGGTGT
This sequence comes from Sphaerisporangium sp. NPDC005289, assembly GCF_040607455.1. NCBI lineage: Bacteria > Bacillati > Actinomycetota > Actinomycetes > Streptosporangiales > Streptosporangiaceae > Sphaerisporangium > Sphaerisporangium sp. NPDC005289. The sequence goes on along the minus strand of NZ_JBEXGS010000001.1, from coordinate 548,911 downwards.
GCTGATCGAGGCCGAGCAGGACGAGCGGCTCGAGCGCTTCGCGGCCATGCTGCCCCCGGCCTCGTCCCACCTGGCGCTTTCCCGTCTGCACCGTGCGCGCGAGCGCTGGGCCGAGACCGCGGCGGAGGCCGAGCAGTCGCTCTCCTCCGGCGCGCAGGGCACGGTCGCCCTGGAGGCCCGCCGGCTGCTCGCCGGGGCCGCCCAGCAGCTCGGGGACAACGTCAAGGGCGCGGCCATCCTGCGTGAGCTGGTCGAGTCCGACGCCGGCGAGGAGGAGGACGTCTGGCGCATGATCGTCATGGCGACCGCCTCGGAAGACTGGACGCTCGTGCGCGAGGGCGCGGCCAAGCTCGGCATGCCGATCGAGTCCGCCGAGGGCCCCATCGAGGAAGAGTGGCACCTCGTCCGGGTCGTCCTGCCCGTCTCCGACGGCAGCCGCCGCGAGGTGCTCTCGGTGCGCACCGGTCCGGCCACCGCACGGCTGCTCATCCCGCAGCCCCGCGGCATGGACTACAACGCCGGCGACATCGTGGTCATCGACCCGCGCCCGCTGGAGCCGGTGCCCGACAACGCCGAGGAGCAGGAGAACTACGTCATCCCGTTCGCCGGCGTGGCGATGCTGCGCCCGGGCGGCTACACCAGCTGGTTCTTCGACGGCGCCGCCCCGAGCGAGGAAGACTGGACCGAGTTCAACGAGGTCCTGGCCGAGCGCGGCTGGCCCATGTGGGTCTACAGCGACGAGAACTACTCGGTCACCCACCCCTCCAGCGGCGAGCGCCTCCAGGGCGTCTACGGCTGGATCGCCGTGCCGCCTGGGGTCGAGGCGGTCGAGCTCGACGCCCTGCTCGACGACGCCACCGAGCGCTGGAGCCACCCTCTGGCCTGGCTCGACCTGGCCAGGAGCGCCGGCATCGAGGTCGAGCGCCACGAGCGCATCACCAAGGAGTACGGGCTCTGACCCATCGCGGTGTCCGACCTGCGGTGGCGTCTGATCCACGGTGGCGTTTCGTTCCACCGGGGCTTCTGCCGCACCGCGGCGTCTGATCCAGAACGGGTTCTGATCCTTCGCGGCGTCTGAGTCCGGTGCGGAATCCGATCCACCGCGGCACCCCTGAGCACCTCAGGGGCGCCGGCCGGCCCCCGGCCGAGCGTCACGCTCGCCGGGGGCCGCTTCGTCCTCCCCGCGTCGCCGGCGCGGTTCCGGCTCGACGGGCGATTCCGCCGGCGGACGGGAGCCTGGTCGCCCCATGAGGTCGCGATCGTCCTGAGCTCCTCCGGCGCGGCACGCTTGATCGTTTCGGAGGTCGGTAGTGACGTCGGGGTGGCCTGCCGGTCGGCGGATCTTGCTGTCGCGGTTTGCCGTAATCGCTACTTTCGTGGGTACTTGCTATACCTAGGCATTACTTCTCGTTTACCTGGGGGTGGCAGTGCGCCTGCGTGGATCTCGCGCGATCGTTGCCGGAGCGGCGGCGGCCGTCATGCTCACGGCATGTGGTTCCATCGATGCCGGCAACGCGGGGATCGGGGCCGACGGCGGGCCGGGCGGAGATGGCGGCGGAGGCTCGACCGGTGTCAGCCCGCTCGACAATCCCAAAGGCACCGAGCGCGGCCTCGGGACGATCAAGTCCGCCAAGGACCGCGCCGCCGCGGTGGCGATCATCGAGAAGGTGCCGACCAAGGGACGCGGCCCCAAGACCGGCTACAGCCGCGACGAGTTCGGGTATGCCTGGGCGGACAACGCCGAGTCCATCCCGTTCGCGCACAACGGCTGCGACACCAGGAACGACGTCCTGGCGCGCGACGGCGAGAAGCTCAAGTACCGCTCCGGCTCCAAGTGCGTCCTGACCTCGATGACCCTGCACGACCCCTACACCGACAAGACGATCGAGTGGAGCAAGCAGGACGCCGCCGAGGTGCAGATCGACCACGTCATGCCACTCTCGTACGACTGGCAGATGGGCGCGTCGCGGTGGAGCAAGTCCCAGCGCGTCCAGATCGCCAACGACCCGCTGAACCTGCTGCCGGTGGACGGCTCGACCAACTCCTCCAAGGGGGACTCGGGGCCCGCCACGTGGCTTCCCCCGTCCAAGAGCATCCGGTGCTCCTACGCCGTCCGCTTCGCCCAGGTGGCCCTGAAGTACGACCTCCCCGTCACCGCCCCCGACAAAGACGCCATGCTCACCCAGTGCCGCTGACCCGGAGACCGGGCCACCGTCGCTGATCCAGGATGCGGGCGGCCGCGGATGCCCAGAGGCCGGACCACCGTCGCCGACCGGGACGCGGGCCGTTGCGGATGCCCCAGAGGCCGGACCCCGCCGGCCTGGGGACGCGGGCGGCTGCGGCGGGCTCAGGGGGCGGGAACGGCCGCCGGCCTGGTCGTGTCCGCCGGCCGTGGTGTGGATCTCCTCCATCCCGTGCCCCGCGGCGGTCGTCCGCCGCGGGGTAGGGGACGGATGCGGGATCAGTCGTCGTCGTGCTTCTGGCGGAACTTGACGATCGCGCCGGTCCTGAGGGAGACGTAGACGCGGTACTCGACGCCGCGCTTGTGCAACTCGACCTTCCAGACCCGCCGGCCGTGCTCCCATTCCCGCTCGACCTTGCCGACCCGGGCGCCGGGGACGCGCTTCTTGGCGATCCTGATCGCCTGCCGGTAGCTGATCGACGAGCCGGTGACCTGGCCCGCGGTCGTCGTCCCGGTCGCCGTCGAGACGGTCGAGACGGTCGAGCCCGTGGAGCCCGTGGAGCCCGTGGAGCCCGTCGAGGCGGTCCTCCCGCCGGTCCCGGTGGAGGTCAGGGCGCCGGTGGAGGTCCTCCCGGAGGAGATTCCCAGGGCCGATGCGGCCGAGGCGGCGACGGCTCCGGTGCCGAGGACGGCGACGATCCCGGCGCCGGCGATGGCGAGTCTGGCGGTCCTGCCGAAGTGGTGTGTGTTCGTCATGCGCCAAGGCTCCCGCCGTCCGCCCTAACCCCGCGCTGCGGCGACGTTAAGGCCCCCCTAAGACCGACGCGCCGAGCTCTCGTCCGAGGGGCCGGGCGGCGGGGCGGAAGGCGGCGAATCCGGCGCCGCTGCGGCGGAGAGACGGCGGTTTCGGCGCCGCTGTGCGGCGGGGAACCTGGTGGGCGTTCGCGGTCGCGGCGTCAGGTGACCGGTGAGGTGGGAGCGGCCAGGTGGAGGGTGATCCGGGCGCCGCCGGTGGGGGCGGATCCCAGGGACAGGGAACCGCCGGACGCCTCGGCGGTGCGCCGGGCGATGTCCAGGCCAAGGCCCGTCGAGCCGGCGCCGCTTCTGCCCCGTTCCAGGAGATGCCCGTCTTCCACGGCGAGACGGAACCCCGGACCGGAGTCGGCGATCTCCAGCCGCGCGCCGCCGCCCTCGGCGGGCGCCAGCCGCACGGAGAAGGCCGCGCCCTCGGGGGTGTGGGCGAAGACGTTGCCGAGCAGCGCGTCCACGCAGGCCGACAGCTCCGCCGCGCTCACGGCCACCGTGAGCGGCCCCGGCGGCACGTCCACCTCCGTGGTCCGTCCCTGGTCCTCGGCCAGCACCGACCAGAACCTCACCCGCTCGGCCACCACCTGGGCCGCGTCGCAGCTCGCCTGCTCGCGCGAGCGGCGGCGCACGTCCGTGATGACCGAGGTCACGGCGCGTTCCAGCGCGTCCACGCGGACGCCGAGCCGCGTCGCCTCCTCAGGATCGGCCAGCGATTCGGCCTCCAGTCGCAGCCCGGTGAGGGGCGTGCGCAGCCGGTGGGAGATGTCGGCGGCCGTCTCCCGCTCCTCCGCCAGCAGGTCGCTGATGCGTCCCGCGAGATGGTCCAGGGCCAGTCCCACCGCGCGCACCTCGGCGGGCCCGCCGGGGGTGGTCCGCGCCTTGAGGTCCCCCGCGGCCAGCCGGTGCGACACGCGGGCCAGCCCGCTCATGGGCCGGGTCAGCGCCAGGGCCAGGCGGTCGGCCACCAGGATGCCGACGCCGATCAGCGCGAGCCCGAGCAGCAGCATGCCCAGCCACACCTCGCGGACGCCGCGGTGCAGGTCGTCCTCGCCGAGGAACGCCCGGACCACCGCCGTGCCGCCGGGCACTCCCTGCACCGCGACCAGCACCTCCAGCCCCGCCGGAGTCTCGGCCGTCAGGCTCTGCCCGCGCGCGGCCAGCTCCACGGCGGCCGACCGCGGCGCCGGCGCCCCCGCGAGCCGCCCGTCCGGCAGGAACACGGTGATCGCGTGCCCGCTCGCGGCGGAGGTGCGCTCGGCGGTCAGCGTGAGTCCCGCGAGGTCCGCCGTCCCGACCGCCGCCGCGACCGACTGCGCCTCGGCGGTCGCCTGGGTGACCGCGCTGCTCTCGGCCAGCGCCCGGACCAGCAGCGCGAGCGGCACCAGCAGCGCGATGAACACCAGTGAGGTGGTGGCCGCGACCAGCAGGGCGAGCCAGCGCCTCATGACGGCTCGACCAGTTTCACTCCGACGCCGCGCACGGTCTGCAGGTAGCGGGGTTCCTGGGCGGTTTCTCCAAGTTTGCGGCGCAACCACGACAGATGGACGTCGACGGTCTTGTCCGCCCCGCCGTAGGGCACCTGCCACACCTCGGTGAGCAGCTCCCGCTTGGTGACCACCTGGCCCGAGCGGACCGCGAGGTAGTGCAGCAGGTCGAACTCGCGCGGCGTGAGGTCCAGGGGGGTTCCGGCGAGGACGGCCTCGCGGCTGCGGGGGTCCAGTCGCAGGTGGCCCACCGTCACCGAGGTGTCGGTGCGGCTCTCGGCGGTGCGCCGGAGGACCGCGCGGACGCGGGCGTCGAGCTGGGCCGCGCTGAAAGGCTTCACCACGTAGTCGTCGGCTCCCGCGTCGAGCAGGCGGACCATCTCGGCGTCGCCGTCCCGGGCGGTCGCCACGATCACCGGCACCCGGCTGACCGCCCGGAGCATGCGCAGCATCTCGGTCCCGTCCAGGTCGGGCAGGCCGAGGTCCAGGACGACCAGGTCGGGACGCTCGGCGACGGCCATGCGCAGCCCCTCCAGCGCGGTCGGGGCGGAGGACACGGCGTGACCGCGGTCACGCAGACCTCGCATGAGGGCGGTGCGGATCGTCGCGTCATCCTCGACGAGCAGGACAGTGGCCATGAGCGGTTACGCTAACCGGTCCGGCTCACAGGTATGAACCGTGTTATGTCGCCTTTAACCCGGCCTTAGGGTTCGGCCAGGGAACATCGGCCGTATGAGTCCACGACCACGGAGGCACACGTGAACGGCCGCGAGGACACCTCCACGGGCGTGGGTGACCTGAGGGGGCGGTCGGCGTGAACCGGCGGCCGCTTCTGGTGGTGGGGGGCTGGCTGGTCACCGCGGCCGTGGCCACCGGCGCCGGCGTCGTCGTGACCACCTTCCTCGGGGACGCCGTCACGGGCTCGGCCACCAGGGCGCTCTCGCCCGCCGACGTGCGGCGCTCCCTGGACGCCGCGGCACCACTCTCTGCGGGCCCGTCGCCGTCCGACGGCCCTGCCGCGGCCCTGTCCTCTTCCGCGGCCCAGGCCGCCGCTTCGCCGGACGCCGCTTCGTCCCCCGGGTCAGGGGCCGCCTCACCGGCGCCCTCCACCACTCCGTCGGCCACCCCGTCCGCCTCGCCGTCCGGCCCGGTCGCCTCGCCGTCGATGCCGGCGGGGACCAGCAAGGTCATCGCGGCGCGAGGGGGAGTGGTGGTGGCCCGCTGTGAGGACGGCCTGGTGAGGCTGCTGTCGTGGACGCCGGCCCAGGGCTACGAGGTCAAGGACGCCGAGCGCGGACCTCGGGACAAGGTGCGGGTGCGGTTCGAGGGGGAGTCCAGGACCGAGATCGAGGTCCACTGTTCCGGTGGCAGGCCCGTCTCCCGGGTGAAGATCGACTGAGGCCGCCTCTCCGCGCTCCGGGCCGCTCGTCCACAGGCGCCGGGCGGCGGGAGGCGCTTGTCCACAGGGGCTCGAGAGTGGCTCCGCCGCTCGGGCCCGGTGTTCTAGGATCGGCCGACCGTAAAGCCTGAGTAAGGATTGGGTGGCCGATGAACGCACGTAAAAGCACCGGTGACGCCGCGCAAGGCGGGAGGCGCGGACGGTTACTGCTGCGGGGCGTCCTGCTCGCGGTGATCGCCATCGTGGTCCTGGGGTTCGTCGCGACAGGGTGCACCAAGGTGAGCACGGCGCCCGACGAGGTGAGGCTGCACTACGCCGGGGGCCCCTTCGAGGCGATCAAGTTCGTGAAGTGCATCAACCCCTCCAGCGGCGCCGTCTACCTCGGCCCGGGCGACACCTCCTACTCCTATCCGTTCGGGCAGCGCACCTTCGACTTCTCCGGCTCGCCGGACGCCGAGTCCAAGCCGATCACCATCGTCTCCAAGGACAACGTGGAGATGGAGGTCGCCGGGTCGGCGACGTTCACGCTCAACACCTCGTGTGAGACCCTGCGCCGCTTCCACGAGAAGATCGGGCTGAAGTACGGGTCGTATTTCGAGGGCTCCCAGTCCTCCGACGGCTGGCGGCGCATGCTGAACTTCTACTTCAAGCAGCCCCTCGACCGCGCGATGGACGCCGCCTCCCAGGAGTTCGAGTGGAAGAAGCTGTTCAACGATCCCGACGCCAAGCAGCAGTGGGAGCAGCGGGTCGGCCAGCTGGCCCGGCAGTTCATCAAGGAGACCGCCGGCGCCGACTACTTCTGTCAGCCCAACTTCGCGGGCTCGGGTGACTGCGGGGATGTCGTGCTGACCATCCAGAAGCCCGAGCCGCCGCAGACACTCATCGACGCCCTCGCCGCCGAGCAGGCGGCCAAGCAGCAGAATCTCGCTCAGCAGCAGATCAACACCAAGGTCAAGACCGAGCTCGAGTCCATCAAGGACCTGGTGAAGGTGCTCGGCCCACAGGGCGCCATCCTCTGGAAGGCCATCCAGGACGGCAGGGTGCAGGTGGTGCCGGTGCCGCAGAACGGCTCCATCAACATCACCCCCCAGTCACGCTGACCCCACGGCATATGCGTTGATTTGTGGGGGTATGTCCAGATAGTGGCAAGCTTGGGGGTCCGGCGCGAGCACGGTCCGGCGTGGATGGAAGTATGCCCCTGAGGGCATGGCACCGTTTCTGGGGGGAGAATCGTGATGTCGGAGCGCTGGCGCTACCCGGACGGCGCGCCCTGCTGGCCGGAGCTCACCACGCACGACGTCCCGCGAGCCGCCCGCTTCTACGCGGACGTCTTCGGGTGGACCTGTCGCGATCTCGGTCCCCAGGTCTGGCACTACACGATGTGCCTGGTCAACAACGTGCCGGTGGCCGCCATCACCCCGCCGGCGGTCGGTCTGCAGAACGTCGACCCGGCCTGGAACACCTACCTCGCGACCTCCGATGTCGAGGCCTCGGCCGTGCGGGTCGAGGCCAACGACGGCAAGCTGGTCATACTCCCCACCACCCTGCCCGGAGAGGGACGGTTCGCCCAGGCCGCCGACCCCGAAGGCACGCTGTTCGGACTGTGGCAGCCGGGCACCCACATCGGGTCGCGCCTGTACGGGGAGGTCGGCGCCATGTGCTGGAACGAGGTCAACGCCAGGAACGCCCGGGTGACCGATGACTTCTACCGTTCGATCTTCGGCTACAGCCAGTGCCAGGTCGGCGACGGGGTCGACTACGACTACGTCATCTGGAAGGTCCGGGAGGTACCGGTCTGCGGTCGGTTGCGCGTCCCGTACGAGTACGAATGGGTGCCCCGCCACTGGATGCTGTACCTGCGGGTGAACGACTGCGCCGAGGCGGTCGCCCGCGTCGTCCGGGCGGGCGGGTCGGTGCACATCCCCGAGTACGAGTCACGCAGCGGGCCGGTCGCCGTCGTGTCCGATCCCTTCGGCGCCGACTTCGCCCTGTGCCAGCACCCCTACAACGAACACCCTGTCGGCACCATGCCCTTCTCCTCCGTCTGACACCCGCTCCGGCGGTGGCGGTGGCGGGGGCGTCCGATCGTTCCCGCCAGGCCGCCCGGAGACACATCGGGAGGTCCGGCGGGCCCGGCCCCGCCCTTCCCCCCGCGGCACGGACATCTGAGCTGAGGTCATCTCGCGGTGCCGGGCGGACGGCCCGAGCCGTTTCGCCGGGGACGGGACCGTGCTCTCCCCGCGGGAGTGTCGTCTGCAGGGGTGGGCGCGGCGATCTCTGTGGAGGACGACCTTGGCCGGTTCATCCCGAGGTGGCCCAGGTCTCGACGCAACGGAATTCGAGCCGATTCGTTCTCCTCCTGAATTCCACGCCTTTCCGTCGATCGTCCATCACGCCGGAAAAGCGACGCATCCTCGCCCCCCGCATCCTTGCCGAAATGGCCTCAAGGCAGGTGTCCGGAGAATCGGGGGATATTCTCGCGTCGCCCAGCGCTTTACGAGGGTGGGCGGCCTTCTGTGACACCAGCGGACATGGGACGAAATGAAGATCATTCTAGGAAAACTGTCCAGAAGGATCACTTTCTGAGAGGCTTTCCCCAGGTCAGGCGTATGGGCGATCGATGATGACGGCGCGGGCCTTTCCGCGGGGAATGGTCTTATGGTGAGCCATGTGGCGTTGATCACGTGCCTTATGTCAAGAAGTACCGCTATTGTCTTCTCTGCTGTCCGCAGCGACAAAACAGACAACTCATGGCACAGTGGAGAGGATTATGGTTAACATGGGCGAACAGATCGGCAACAGGCACATTTCGTGGCGGCGGCTCATGGTCGGAGTGACGGCCGGGACGGTCGCGGGGACGGCCGCCTGCGCGGTGATCGCCGCGCCCGCCGGCGCAGCCCCCCAGTCGGCCGCGCACACTCTCGCGGCCACGGCCCACACGGCCCACACGGCCACTACGGCGACGTCCGCTTCGTCAAGGAAGTACTACTTCGAGGCTGGGCTTCTGGGCCGCAACGAGGTGCCTGAGCCGGGCAAGAAGGTCAATGACCGTGACGGCAGGGCGGTGGCCCGCTTCCGCATCAGCGGTAAGCGGATCTACTACATCGTCCAGTGGAGCAGGACCGGCAGGCCGACGGCCTTCCACATCCACCGGGGCAAGGCGGGCGTGAACGGCCCTGTGGTCATCAACCTGCTGTCCAGCGGCGACATCCGCGGCAACATCGCGCGCGGCTCCGCCGTGGCCGGCAGCAGTCTGCTCAGGGACATCAAGAACCACCCGACGAAGTGGTACGCCAACCTGCACACCGCCCAGTTCCCCGACGGCGCGGTGCGTGGCCAGCTGCACACGGGCAGGCGCTGGTAGTCCGCTTCCCGGACCGCCGGGCCACGTACACGGGCTCCGGCCACGGCGTGTCGCGGATGCGCACGGCGTATGCCATGGCAGGGGAGGACTTCCGATGATCGGGTGACTCCCGCCGCGCGTGGAAGGCTCGGGGCGGCGCCGGCAAGCCCGGTCGCCGCCCCGAGGCGACTCTTCGCCTCCGTCATCGCGCCCAGGCAGGTAACGGCTTTTCGGACAGTCCGGTAAGTGTGGAAAAGTACGTGGTCACCTTCACGGGGACTCCGGCAAGCTCCTCAGTGTTCCGCTCGACGTTCCGCTCAGGAGCCGCCGTTCAGGCGCGATGACCTCGGACGAGAGTCGAACGACCATCCGACACACCCCTGGCCGTCACGGGACGCCGCTCCGGCACGCGTCACGACCGACGGAGGGGAAGCACCTGGAGGACCACCGTATGTGCACGAAGTCCGGTCAGGAATGCCAGGCGCTCAGCGCCGTGACCGATGACCGGCGAGAGGTACCGTCCACGACGGATGCCGCGGCGGGCGCCTCCCGCCGGGCCGCCATCGTGGGCGTGGGAGGCGCCGGCCTGGCGACCGTCCTGGCCGCCTGCGCCGGCAAAGGCGCGATCAGCGCCGACATCGGCTCCTCCTCTTCCGGTGCCTCCGCACCTAGCGGGGGCGCCACCCCACCCACCGCCATGACGAGCGGTACCAGCCTCGCCAAGACCTCCGACATCCCGAAGGACGGCGGCAAGGTCTTCCCGGACCACAAGATCGTCATCGTTCAGCCCGCCGCGGGCAAGTTCCGGGCTTTCAGCGCCGTCTGCACACATCGAGGGTGCCTGGTGGACGACGTCTCCTCCGGGATGATCAACTGCCCGTGCCACGGCAGCATGTTCTGGCTCGACGGTAAGGTCATGGGCGGCCCGGCCACCAGACCCCTGACCGAGATTCCGATCAAGGTCGACGGCGACACCATCTCGCTCGCCTGAACCAGGCGGGCCGCCGTCCGTCGCGGTGGACGCGGCACGGCCGCCGGTCATAAGGCTCCGGCACTCCATGTGAGCACCGCGGCCGTGTCCATGTCCCGGTCTCGACCCATGAGGCGAGATCGGCGGGCGTTCGGCACAGTGTCGCGGTGTCACCGACCTGACCGATATGGAGGGACCGTCACGTTCGCCGACGCAGATCTCGTTCGCGAGGCCCAATCCGGCGACGCCTGCTCGCTCGGCCTGTTGCTGGCCAGGCACCAGGCGGACATGCGGGCGGTGGCAATGAGCATCCTCGGGCACGGTCCCGATGCCGAGGACGCCGTCCAGGAAGCCGTCCTGATCGCGTTGCGCCGTATCGGGGATCTTCGTGATCCCGATGCCCTGGGGCCGTGGCTGCGGGCGATCGTCCGCAACGTCTGCCGGATGCACCTGCGCGCCACCAGAGCGATGCCCGTCGAGGCGGTGGAGAGGCTGGTCCTCCCACGCGAGGAGCCCGATCCGGCGGAACTGCTGGAACGGCACGTCCAGCGGGACTGGGTCTGGCACGCCCTCGACGAGCTTTCGCCGCGCCTGCGGCTGGTGGCGATGTTGCGGTACTTCACCCAGGTCACCGCCTATGAGCACATCGCGGAAGTGTGCGGCATCCCCGTCGGCACCGTACGGAGCCGGCTCAGCCAGGCGCGGGCCAAGCTGTCGCAGGCACTGCTGGCGACGGCGAGCTTGGCCCACGACGACGTGGCCGCCCAGGAGACCAGGCGCCGCAGGCAGGCCGAGGAGACGCTGCGGGCGGCCGGAAGCGGTTCGTTCGCGGAGGCGCTGACGGATCTCTGCTCGCCCGCGGTGGAGATCACCACGGTGAAGGGCGAGACCACGCCGGGTTTCGGCTGGCTGCTGGGGGCGATGAACCGTGATCTCGAGGCCGGTGTGCAGCAGCGCCTGGGCGACCTCGTGGTCGGCCGTGACGTGGTCATCTGGGAGAACGACCTCATCAACCCGCCCGACGATCCCTTCCACTGCCCGCCCACCGTCGTCTGGGTGAACTTCCTGCACGCGGATCGGGTCCGGAAGATCCGGCTCGTCCATCCGCGTCCCGCCGGGAACTCCGCACGTTGACCGATCCGGAAATCGAACTCTCCGCGTGAGCGACGCATCTTGTCTGTGTCAGATGACCGGGGGATGCACGCGTGCGCGCCCTGGGACGCCCCGCAGGCACTCAGCAGAAGAAGATCACACCGCCCATGCCCCCTCCGCACCCCCCCGAGTTGCGCCGCCGTGCGGTCGAACTCGCGCGCCGAGGTGACATATCGCACCTGAGGCTCGCGAAAGAGCTCGGCATCAGCCGCTCGTGTCTTCGGACATGGCTGAAACGGGACGCCGCCGAGGCGAGGTCCGGCACCGGGGATCGGCCGGCCCGCGAAGTCAGGAAGGAGCTCGCCGAGCTCCGTGGCCGGAACAAGCGGCTGGAGACGGAGAACGACGTTCTCAGGCGGGCGGTCGAACTGGCCCTGGGAGAGCGTTCCCCCAAGGTGGTCTACTCGCTGATCCGTAAGCTCGCCGACGGCCGTGTTCCGGTCGCGGTGGCCTGCCGGCTGCTCCGGGTGTCGACATCGGGCTATTACGACTGGCTCGGGCGTCCGGAGCCGCCGCGCGCCCTCCGGGACAAAGAACTCACCGAGATGATCCGGCGGATACACGCCGACTCCGACGGCACCTACGGCTCGCCGCGCGTCTACGCCAAACTACGGTCGGATCTGGGCGAAGAGGTCAGCCGCAAGCGCGTCGAACGGCTCATGCGCGAAGCCGGCCTGCGGGGCGCCCACGGCTCGCCCTCGCCCTCGTCCGCGGCCCGCGCCCGCCCCGGGCCCCGCCCCTCAGCATGAGGCGCCAGGCGCCCCGGACGACCCAGCCCCGGACGACCCGGCCCCGGACGACCCGGCCCCGGGCGGCCCGGTGTCAGTGGGCCGGGAAGATCTCGCGCCCGAAGTCCGCGGCGATCTCGCGCATGCCTTCGGCCAGCTCCTCGCGGTCCAGCGCCTCGATGCGCTCCACCGGTCCCGAGATCGACATGCCCGCGATCACCCGGCTCCCGTCCCGCACCGGCACCGCCAGGCAGTGGACGCCGAGTTCCTCCTCGCCGAAGTCCATCGCGTACCCCCGCGACCGCACGGCGTCCAGCTCGGCCAGCACCGCCTCGACCGTCGTGATCGTGTGCTCGGTCCGGCGGGGCAGGCCCGTGCGCGCAAGGATGGCGGCCGCGTCCGGCCGGTCGGCGAGCAGCACCTTGCCGACGGCGGTGCTGTGCGGCAGGACCCGCCTGCCCACCTCGGCGAACATCCGCAGCCGCCGCGGGGAGGCCGCCTGGGCCACGTACACCACGAAGTCGCCCTCCAGCACCGCGAGGTTGGCCGTCTCGCCGGACAGCGCCACCAGCTTGGAAAGGTACGGCTGCGCCCACACGCCCACCATGCGCTCGGCCGCTCCGCCCAGCCGCATCAGCGCGCCGCCCAGCGCGTACCGGCGGTCGGACTCCTGCCGGACGTATCCCCGGCTCAGCAGCGCCTGCAGCAACCGGTGGATCGTCCCGTAGGGCAGCCCCGTGCGGGCCGCGATCTCCGACAGCCCCGCCTCCCCGCCCTGGTCGGCCAGCGCCTCCAGCACGTCCAGGGCCCGGTCGACGCTCTGGACCGTGCTCATCGCGCCCGGCCGAGGGTCACGGGGGACAGGGCGCGCAGGGAGGCGTCGAGGAGTTCGGCGGTGTGGGCGACACGGATGTGCTCGCCTCGCCGGCGGGCGGCGGCGGCGATCTGCATGGTGCACCCGGGATTGGCCGAGACCAGCAGGTCGGCCCCGACGCCGAGCACCCGCGCGGCCTTGCGGTCGCCCAGCTCGCGCGCGGCGACCGGCTGGAACAGGTTGTAGGTTCCGGCGGAGCCGCAGCACATCGCCGCGTCCGGGATCTCCCGCAGCCGCAGCCCCGGGACGGCCGCCAGCAGCGCTCTGGGCTGCGCGCGGATGCCCTGGGCGTGCGCCAGATGGCAGGCGTCGTGGTAGGCGACCGTGATCGGCAGCGGGTGCCGTTCGGCGATCGGGCCGAGCTCGGCCAGGTACTCGGCCAGGTCGGCGAACCGCAGGGCCCGCGCCCGCGCGGCCCACGCGGGATCGTCGGCGAGCAGGTCGGCGTACTCCTTGGTGCTGGACCCGCAACCGGCGGCGTTGACGACGACCGTGCCGACGCCCGCCCGCTCGAAGGTCTCGATCGTCCGGCGGGCGAACCTCGCCGCCTCCTCGGGACGGCCGGAGTGCACCGACAGCGCGCCACAGCACCCCTGACCTCGCGGGATGACCACGTCGCAGCCCTCCATCGCCAGGACACGCGCCGTGGCGGCGTTGACGCCGGGGAAGAACTCGCCCTGGACGCATCCGGTGAGCAGTCCGACGGTCGCCCGGCGCTCGCCGCGCGCGGCCACCCGCCGCGGCAGCCGTGCCCGGTGGCGCGGGACGGGCGGCGCGAGCTCGGCCATGGCGGCCAGCCGGGGGTCGACCCGTTCGAGCAGGGGGCGCAGCCGCGGCGTGAGGCTGCGGCTCAGCCGCAGCGGCAGGCGCAGCGCCCGCAGCCGCCGCGGGTAGGGGAACAGGGCGAACACGAGCGCGCGGAACGCCCGCTCGGCCGGCGGGCGGTGGTGCGCCCGCTCCACCTCGGCCCGCGTGGACTCGATCAGCCGGTCGTACTTGACCCCCGAGGGGCAGGCGGTGACGCACGCCATGCACCCCAGGCACGCGTCGAAGTGGCCGGCCATCTCAGGGGTGATCGGGGTGCCCTCGACGTGCTGCTTCATCAGGTGGATGCGTCCACGCGGGGAGTCCATCTCCTCGCCCCACAGCTCGTAGGTGGGGCAGGTGGGCAGGCAGAACCCGCAGTGCACACAGTCGTTGATCAACTCGGGGTTCATCACCGTCGGCTCCTCACGCGCGTTCCCCGCTCCCGGCCTCAGGCGGCGGCCCGCCGGTGGGCAGGCGGCCCGGTGACAGGCGGCCGCCGGGGTCGAAGCGTTCCTTGACCCGCCGCATGAGCGTGGCGGCCCCGGCCGGGCCCCAGCGGTCGAGCCGGTCGGCCGCGTCCGCCGGTGCGGTCCACACCACCAGTCTGCCGCCGTGCGCGGCCAGGTCGGAACGCAGAACCGACACGAACGTCCCCGCGCGGGCGGGGGCGGCGTCGGAAGGCAGGGCGAGGTGGAGGACGGCGGAGGCGGCCGACCCGCGCACGTGCACCGGCAGGTCGCCGGCCTCCCGGGCCGCGCGGGCCACCGCGGTCAGCGCGGGAACGGCGAACGCGGGCCGGACGCGCAGCTCCAGCAGGAACTCCTCACCGGGCAGCCGGCCCCACCAGGGGGGCGGCTCGGAGGCGACCGGGGCGCCGCCCAGCAGCTCGCCGGCGGCCTTGGCGCGCTCGGCGGCCGCGACGCCCTCGAACAGCGCGGCGACGGTCAGCGGGCCGTCCGCGCAGGGCCGGTCGATCTCCACGGCGCTCGGCTCGGTCTGGGACCCGGCGAGGGCCGCGAGGTCGGGGAGCGCGTCCGGGCCGGGGACGGTGACGCCGATCCAGGCGCGCGCGGCCGGCAGCGGGTGGAGGCGGACGGTGGCCTCGGTGATGACGCCCAGCGTGCCCAGGGAGCCGGTGAACAGCTTGCCCAGGTCGTAGCCCGCGACGTTCTTGACGACCTTGCCGCCCGAGTGGGCGACGGTGCCGTCGGCCAGCACGACGGTGATGCCGATCAGCAGGTCGCGCGCGGTGCCGTACCGCAGGCGGCGGGGGCCGGCGGTGGCGGCGGCGAGCGTGCCGCCGACGGTGGCCCCTTCGACGGGGACGTCCAGGGCGAGCTCCTGGCCCGAGGAGGCCAGCGCGCCGGCGAGCGCCTCGGTGGGCACGCCGGCCTGCACCCGCGCCACCAGGTCGCCCGCGGCGTGTTCCAGGACGCGGTCCATGCGGCGGGTGCACAGTAGCAGGTCGCACCGGTCGGGGGGCGCCCCCCAGCCGAGCTTGGTGCCCCCGCCCGTGGCGACGACGGCGAGTCCGTGCTCGGCGGCGGCCCGCATGAGCGCGGCCACCTGGCCGGTGGTCTCCGGCAGGGCGATCCAGCGGGGGGCGAGCCGCCCGAGGCCGGGCGCGCGGGCGGCCGCGTCGTCAGGGGTGGCGGCGCGGACCTCCACGCCGCTCGCGGCCAGGGCCTCCTCGGGGGGAAGGGGCATCAGAACAGCTCCGCCTCTCCGGAGGCCACCAGGGGATGCACGCCCTTGCGCACGCCCGGGGCCTCGCCGCACAGCCGTGGGGTGGGGAAGATCTTGCCGGGGTTGGACAGGTTCTTCGGGTCGAAGGCGCAGCGGACGAGCTGCATGGTGTCCAGATCGTCCGCCGTGAACATCTTCGGCATGTACCGGGATTTGTCCACCCCGACGCCGTGTTCCCCGGTGATCGACCCGCCGTGCTCGATGCACAGGTCGAGGATCTCGCCCGACACCAGCTCGGCCCGCTCGCCCGCGCCCTCCTCGGCGTCGTCGAACAGCACCAGCGGGTGCAGGTTGCCGTCCCCGGCGTGGAAGACGTTGGCGACCCGGATGCCGTACTGCCGCGACAGCCGCTCAATGCCCGCGAGCACCTCGGGCAGGGCGGTGCGCGGCACGACCCCGTCCTGCACCAGGTAGGCGGGACTGATGCGCCCCACGGCGGCGAACGCCGACCTGCGTCCCCGCCAGATGGCGGCGCGCTCGGCCGGGTCGTCGGCGACGCGCAGCTCGAAGGCGCCGGTGTCGCGGCAGATGGCCTCGACCTGCGCGAACTGGTGGGAGACCTCCGGGGCGGGGCCGTCCAGCTCGACGATGAGCACCGCGCCCGCCCCCGCGGGGTAGTCGCACCGCACCGCCGCCTCGGCGGCCTCGATGGCCAGGGCGTCCATCATCTCGATGGCCGCGGGGACGATGCCGGCGCCGATGATGGACGACACCGCCCGGCCGCCCTCCTCGACGGTGGCGAAGGCGGCCAGCAGCGTGGTCACCGTCTCGGGGATCCGCGACAGCCGTACGGTGATCTTTGTGGCGATGCCCAGCGTGCCCTCGGAGCCGATGAAGGCCCCGAGCAGGTCGTAGCCGGGGTCCATCGCGTCCAGTTCCACGATCTCGCCGTCCGGGGCGACCAGCTCGACCGCCAGGACGTGGTTGACCGTGAAGCCGTACTTCAGGCAGTGCGCGCCGCCGGAGTTCTCCGCGACGTTGCCGCCGATCGAGCACACCTGCTGGCTGGAGGGATCGGGCGCGTAGTAGTAGCCGTACGGGCGGGCCGCCTCGCTGATCGCCAGGTTGGTCACGCCCGGCTCCACCACCGCCAGGCGGTTCTCGATGTCGATCTTGATGATGCGGCGCATGCGGGAGGTCACGATGAGCACGCCGTCGGCGCGCGGCAGGGCCCCGCCGGACAGTCCGGTGCCCGAGCCGCGCGCCACGAACGGGGTGCGGGTGCGGTCGCAGAGCCTGACCACCGCCGCCACCTGCTCGGCCGTCTCGGGCAGCACGACGACGGCCGGGGTCGCGCGGTGGTAGGTCAGCCCGTCGCACTCGTAGGTGCGCAGCCGCACGGGATCGGTGATCACCCCGTCGGGCCCGAGGACGGAGGTGAGGCGGTCCACCAGGGCGCTGAGTCGGCCGGACGGCTCGGCCGGTGCCGGTGTCATGGCATCCGAGCGTACGCCGGGAGCGTGAGGAACTCGGCGAAGTCGTCGTCCAGGGCGACCTCGGTGAACAGCTCCGCCGCCTGCCCGTACAGGGCCTGGTCGAAACCGGGCTCCTGGCGGATCCTGTCCAGTTCCTCGGAGATGACCCGCTCGACCAGCTCCTTGGTCACCACCTCACCGGTGTCGGCCAGCTCGATGTCGTTGTGCACCCACTGCCAGATCTGCGAGCGGGAGATCTCGGCCGTCGCGGCGTCCTCCATCAGGTTGTGGATGGCCACCGCGCCGCTGCCGGCCATCCAGGCGGCCAGGTAGCGCAGGGCCACGTCGACGTTGTTGCGCAGGCCCGCCTCGGTGATGTCGCCGGGCGTCTTGGACACCGACAGCAGATCGGCGGCCGGGACCACGACGTCCTCGCGGAGCCGGTCGAGCTGGTTCGGCCGCTCGCCCAGGACGGAGTCGAAGACCTCCTGGCAGATCGGCACCAGGTCGGGATGGGCCACCCAGGACCCGTCGAACCCGTCGCCGGACTCGCGGGTCTTGTCGGCGCGGACCTTCTCCAGGGCGACCTTGTTCACCTCTGGGTCGCGCCGGGAGGGGATGAAGGCGGCCATTCCCCCGATCGCGTGCGCGCCGCGCCGGTGGCAGGTGCGCACCAGCAGCTCGGTGTAGGCGCGCATGAACGGCGCCGTCATGGTCACCGCGTTGCGCTCGGGCAGCAGGAACTCGCGGCCGCGGGTGCGGAACTTCTTGATCACGCTGAACAGGTAGTCCCAGCGCCCGGCGTTGAGCCCCGCCGAGTGGTCGCGCAGCTCGTAGAGGATCTCCTCCATCTCGAAGGCGGCCGGATAGGTCTCGATGAGGACGGTCGCCCTGATGGTGCCGTGCGGGACGCCGAGCAGCTCCTGCGCGCGGGTGAACACGTCGTTCCAGAGCCGGGCCTCCAGGTGGGACTCCATCTTGGGCAGGTAGAAGTACGGGCCCTTGCCCTTGTCGATCTGCCGCTGCGCGCAGTGGAAGAAGTAGAGACCGAAGTCGAACAGCGAGGCCGAGAACGGCTCGCCGTCCACCAGCACGTGCTTCTCGGTCAGGTGCCAGCCGCGCGGCCGCACGACGACCGTGGCGAGCTCCTCGTCGGGCCGCAGGGCGTACCGCTTGCCGCCCGACTCGAAGTCGATGGCGCGGTCGAGCGCGTCGCGCAGGTTGAGCTGGCCGTTGACGACGTTCTCCCAGAGCGGGGAGTTGGCGTCCTCGAAGTCGGCGAGCCAGACCTTGGCGCCGGAGTTGAGGGCGTTGATGGTCATCTTCCGGTCGACCGGGCCGGTGATCTCGACCCGGCGGTCGACCAGGCCGGGGGCGGGCTCGGCCACGCGCCAGGATTCGTCCTCGCGGACGGCCTTGGTCTCGGGCAGGAAGTCCAGGGTGCCGCCCGCGGACAACTCGGCCTGGCGGGCCCGCCGGGCCTCCAGCAGCTCGCGCCTGCGGCCCTCGAACTCGCGCTGGAGGGTGGCCACGAAGCGCAGTGCCTCGGGGGTGAGGATCTGGTCGAAGCGGTCCAGCGAGGGGCCGGTGATCTCAACGCCTTCCATGGCCATCCTTTCCATAATGCGGAAAAACAGTTCTAGATTGTGGAATCGACGCTACCGGGTGCCCGTCTCGGGGGTCAACGCCCGGCAACCCTGAGGGATCGCCAAGGGTTGTCTCCGGGCCTTCCCCGATGGGCCCGCACGCCCGCGGCCAGCAGTCTTGGACCATGAAGAATCCGACCTCCCCCACCGACACCTCCCCCCGTACCCGCCCCGCACTCCTGCCGGCGAGGGCGGGACGCGTCCTGGCCGCCGGGGCCGTGCTCGGCGCCGGGCTGCTGCTCACCGGGTGCGGCGTGACCGACCTGGCCTCGCCCACCAAGAACCAGACCAACTCCTACGACGTGACCGGCAAGGCCCCCGTGCTCCGCGTCGACAGCGGCGCCGGGGACATCGAGGTGACCGAGTCCGACCGCGCCGGGTACCACGTGACCGAGAAGCTCTACTGGAAGGGCGACAAACCCGTCACGCGGCACCCGGTCGAAGGGGACACCCTCACCCTCGACTACACCTGCCGCTCAGGGTGGAGCTGCGGCGTGGACTACCTCATCGAGGTCCCGCGCGGGGTCGAGGTCAAGGTCCGGGCCGGGTCGGGCGACATCACGCTGCGCTCGCTGTCCGGAGTCGTCACCGCCGACACCGGGTCCGGCACCGTCGACGCCAACGAGCTGGGCGCCAAGCAGGCGGCCGCCAAGACCGGCTCGGGGGACGTCGAGCTGCGCTTCGCCGCCACGCCGGACAAGGTCGACGTCCAGACCGGCTCCGGCACCGGCACCGTGCGCGTGCCCAAGGGTGCCTACAACGTCACCGCGAGCACCGGCTCCGGCGACAAGAAGATCGACGTCACCGACGACGACTCCTCGCCGCGCACCATCGTCGTCAAGACCGGGTCGGGCGACGCCAAGGTTCTCGCCACCACCTGAGCCGCCTGCGCACGGGGAAAAGGGGCGGGGCGATAACCAGGTGAACCGCCGGGACCGGCGTGGCACCATCGGGGGAAGACAGCAGAGGGGTCCCCGTGTTGAATTAAGCGGAGCGGTCGACCGCGAGCGGTGACCCACGAGCGCTGAGGAGCGCGACCATAGCCACAGAGAAGACGTATATGTATAACGAGTCCGACGAAGATCTCGTCAACGGTGACTACGACCTCGAAGAGCGGCAGGCCCTGCGGCGTGTCGCCGGCCTCTCGACCGAGCTCGAGGACATCACCGAAGTCGAATACCGCCAGCTTCGCCTCGAGCGGGTCGTCCTGGTCGGAGTGTGGACCGGCGGCACCGTCGTCGACGCCGAGAACTCCCTGGCCGAGCTGAAGCTGCTGGCCGAGACCGCCGGGTCGCAGGTCCTGGAAGGGCTCATCCAGCGGCGCCAGCGTCCCGACTCCGCCACCTACATCGGCTCGGGCAAGGCGGTCGAGCTGCGCGACATCGTGGCCTCCACCGGTGCCGACACCGTGATCTGCGACGGCGAACTGACCCCTGGTCAGCTCCGCCAGCTCGAAGAGGTCGTCAAGGTCAAGGTCATCGACCGCACGGCCCTGATCCTGGACATCTTCGCCCAGCACGCCAAGAGCCGCGAGGGCAAGGCCCAGGTCGAGCTGGCCCAGCTCAGCTACCTGCTGCCGCGCCTGCGAGGCTGGGGTGGCAACCTGTCCCGCCAGGTCGGCGGCCGGGCGGCCGGAGGCGTCGGCATCGGCGGCCGCGGCCCCGGTGAGACCAAGATCGAGCTGGACCGCCGCCGCATCCGCGAGCGCATGGCCAAGCTGCGCCGGCAGATCAGCGGCATGTCGACGGCCCGCGAGACCATGCGTTCACGCAGGTCGCGGCGCGAGGTGCCGGCGGTGGCGATCGCCGGGTACACCAACGCCGGCAAGTCGTCCCTGCTCAACCGGCTCACCGGCGCGGGGGTGCTGGTGGAGGACGCCCTGTTCGCCACGCTCGACCCCACGGTCCGGCGCGCCCGCACGCCCGACGGCAGGCTGTTCACGCTGGCCGACACCGTCGGGTTCGTCCGGCACCTGCCGCACCAGCTCGTCGAGGCCTTCCGGTCCACGCTGGAGGAGGTCGGCGACGCCGATCTGATCCTGCACGTCGTGGACGGCTCGCACCCCGATCCGGAGTCCCAGATCGCCGCGGTGCGCGAGGTCCTCGCCGACATCGACGGGGTGGGCGACATCCCCGAGATCGTGGTGGTCAACAAGTCCGATGCCGCCGACCCGGTGGTGCTGGCCCGGCTGGCCACGCGGGAGCGCCACAGCGTGGTCGTCTCCGCCCGCACCGGCGCGGGCTTGGACGAGCTGATGGCCGTGATCGAGCGCGAGCTGCCCCGGCTCGACCACGAGGTGCACGTGCTGGTGCCCTACGAGCGCGGCGACCTCATCGCCCGCGCCCACAAGGAGGGCGAGGTGCACTCGGTCCACCACACGGGGGACGGCACCATCCTGCACGCCCACGTGCCGGCCGGCCTGCACGCCGAGCTCGAGCGCACCGCCAAGCCGGTCGAAACCGTCTGATCTCGGCCGGGGCTCTGTCCCCGGCCGGGATTCCCGGCCGCAGGTCGGGCGTGGAACGGGAGCGGCCCGGCCCGCTGCGCGCGGTGGCCGGCTCGGTCCGTTCTCGCGTGATTCCGCCCGGTGCGGAGATCGTGCTGCTATTCTGTTGAAAGGTCAACGATAGCCGTGAACGGCTCTCGGCGGCCTGCGGCGGAGGCTCGATGAGCCGGGTCGGCGTGCCGGGGAGGGCTTGGCGCGGCGTTCGCTCGGAGCCTTCGCGCGGCGATCGCAGATCGTCCCGTCGTCCGGGGGGAGACGGGAGTCCCGGCTTGATGTCGTGATGAAGTATCCGAAAAGGTACAGAAGCGCGACGCGGGAGAGAAACTTCGCAAAGGCGCAGGAAGGTGCCTGTGGCCCGCGGGGCTTGATTATTGCTACGATATGGGCACCCTGACAAGACATTCTGGCGCTGGTTTCGCATGATGACGCGTGTGACTGCTGCTACAGCAGGGGCATAGGTCGGCACCAGGCGTTCCCGGGGACGGATACTGACATGCCGGGGTGCAGAGGGCCTCGACGCGCCGCAGGGGAGACGAACCGCCGTTCTTCTCAATAACCCTGTACAGCGAGCCGACCTGTGAAATAACGTAACTGAACTGAAATCGCCCGGCCAAGATCCGGACGATACCGTCATCGCACACCAGTGCGGATGAGATCAGGAGACCCCCCAATGACGTCCGGAAACGGAGCGGACCCAGCGGGCGTGGCGCCCGGCACCACCTGGGCTCCGGCGGCGTTCCCGGATGCTTCCACGGCCCTGGGCCGGGCGGTGATGCCATGACGGTCAGGCTTCTCACGAACATCGGCCGGCTCTGGACCGGCAACGACGTCTGCAGCAACGCCGCGATCCTCGTTCACAACGACCGCATCGCATGGGTCGGCCGTGCCGCCGATCTGCCGCAGAGCGTGCCCGGTGTCGTGGACGACATCACGGACGTCGATCACGTCGAGAACCTCGGCGGATCCCTGGTGACGCCGGGTCTCATCGACGCGCACACCCACCCGGTGTACGCGGGCAACCGCTACGCCGAGCTGGCCATGCGCTCGGGCGGCTCCACGCCGAGCGCGATCACTGCGGCGGGCGGCGGCATCGGTTCCACGGTGACCGTGACCCGCGGCACCGACCCGTGGACGCTCTGCAACGGCGTCCGCGAGCGCCTGCGCGACTGGATCCTCAACGGCACCACCACCGTCGAGGCCAAGACCGGCTACCACCTCACCCGCGACGGCGAACTGGCCGACGTGCGGCTGCTGCGCGAGCTCGAGAAAGAGCCGATGATGCCGCGGGTGCACGTCACCTTCCTCGCGGCCCACGTGGTGCCGCCCGAGTACTTCGGCCGCCAGCGCGACTACGTCGAGGCCGTCGGCTCCTGGTGCGCCGACGCCGCGGCGGCGGGCGCCGACAGCGTCGACGTCTACTGCGACGACGGCCACTTCACCACCGACGAGGCCCGCTGGGTGCTCGCCTCCGGCCGCAACGTCGGCCTGCTGCCGCGCATCCACGCCGGCGCCCACAAGCGCCGCGGCGCCGTCCAGCTCGCCGCCGAACTCGGCTGCGCGTCGGCCGACCTGCTGCACAACACCACCGACGAGGACATCGCGCTTCTCGCGCGCTACGGCGTCCCTGCGGTCGTGTGCCCCGGAACGGCACTCCAGCAGGGCAACCTGCCTCCGGTCCGCCGGATGCTCGCCCAGGGCGTCACGGTGGCCCTCGGCAGCGACCACAACCCCGGCCACTGCGGCATCACCTCGATGTCGCTGGTGATCAGCCTGGCGGTGGCCGCGTTCGGCATCAGCGTCGGCGACGCCCTCCGCGCCGCCACACTCCGCGCCGCCACACTCGGCGGCGCGACCGTCCTGGGCGCTCCCGACCGCGGCGTGCTCACCCCGGGCCGCCTTGCCGACATCGTCCAGTGGGACGCCGACCACGAGGGCGCCTTCGCCTGGGGCTTCGGCCTCAAACCCCGCCGCGTCTGGCGCGGCGGCACCCCCGTCCAGTAGCCCCCGGCCCCGCGCTCGACCCATGGGCCCCGGCCCGGTGCCCCAGGTCGTGATGGGACGACCGCCACCGGCGGTCTGACACCCCCAGCCATCGCAGAGGGCGTCCAGCGGCGGTACGGCGCATCCGGCCGTCGCGGGGTGTCCTCTCCTGACGGCCTGGGGGCCGGTCGTCGCAAGGTGGCCTCCACCGGCGATGCGTGATGTGGCGGCGGGTAACCTTCGGTCATGTCGCAAGCGGTCACCGTGGTCACCGATTCCACGGCCTACCTCGACGCCGAGGAGATCCGGCGCTTCGGCGTCACCGTGATCCCGCTTCAGGTGGTCGTGGGAGGCCGCGCACTCGACGACGTGGCCGAGATCGATGCCGAGGGCGTCGCCGGAGCGCTCCGCCAGTGGTCGCCGGTCTCGACGTCCCGCCCGGCGCCGCAACGCTTCGCCGACGCGTACGAACTGGCCGCGGCCCAGGGCGCGACCGGCGTGGTGTCGGTCCACCTTTCCGCTGAGATGTCCGGCACGGTGGAGTCGGCCCGCATCGCGGCCGCCGACGCCATCATCCCGGTCGAGGTCGTGGACAGCGGGTCGCTCGCCATGGGGCTCGGCTTCCCGGTGCTCGCCGCGGCGTGGAAGGCCCGCCAGGGCGGTACGCGCACCGAGGTCGCGCAGGCCGCCAGGGCGTGCGCCCAGGCCACCAAGAGCTTCTTCTACGTGGACACCCTCGAACACCTGCGCCGGGGAGGCCGCATCGGTGCCGCCGCCAACCTCCTCGGCTCCGCCCTGTCGATCAAGCCGCTGCTGCACATCACCCAGGGCACCATCGCCCCCCTCGAGAAGGTGCGCACCTCCGGCAGGGCCATCGCGCGACTCGAGGATCTGGCCGTCCGCGCCGCGGGCGACGATCCGGTGGACGTGGCCGTCCACCACCTCGTCGCCGCGGGCCGCGCCGGCACGCTCGCCGACCACCTCGCCAAACGCATCCCGGCCCTCGGTCGGTTGCGGGTGGTGGAGGTGGGCGCGGCCGTCGGCGTCCACGTCGGCCCCGGAATGCTCGGCATCACCATAGCCCCCGCCCTCACCACCTGACCTCCCCACGCACGGTCCGCCCCCAGGGCCTGCCACTCACGGCCTACACCCATGGCTTGCCGTCTTCTGTCCGCCGCCCACGGCCTGCGACTCATGGCTCGCATCCATGGCTTTCGGCTTAGGGCTTGCCGCTCAGGGTTCGCCATCCACGGCCCGCATCCCATGGCTTCTGGGAGGGACTTCCTCCGAACGCCTGACCGGCCACGCGCCTCACGGGTAGCCGTACTCGGTCAGCGGGTTGGTCGCCCGGTAGCGCAGGTGGTCGATCAACGGGAGAACCCCGGAGGTGGTGGGAAAGCCGTCTTCACCGGCCGGAGGTCTTCATGGCTCACGCTGATGCCCGGCCGGCCATCAATGGCCGCACCGCTATGGGCAGCGGAATGGCCGGCATTCGATCACCGTGTCGCTGGTGGCGCCGGCGGTGAAGTTGAATGGTCAAAGCCCACGGTCCCGCGCTGCGAGGTCTGATTCCTGCCAGCGTCGGTTCTGGCGCGTCAGCAGACTCGTCCCTGTGAACCACGCATTCGACGGGATCGTCGACCGTTTCGTCCTGGCCAGTGCGGAGTTCGAGCGGAGGCTGCGGGCGGTACGGCCTGAGCAGTGGCGCCTGCCCACGCCCTGCACCGACTGGAGTGTCCGTCAGCTCGTCGCTCACATGGCGGGGGGCAACCTCAACTATGTGGGCCTGTTGCGGGGCGGCACCAGGGAGGAG
This sequence comes from Sphaerisporangium sp. NPDC005289, assembly GCF_040607455.1. Lineage (NCBI taxonomy): Bacteria > Bacillati > Actinomycetota > Actinomycetes > Streptosporangiales > Streptosporangiaceae > Sphaerisporangium > Sphaerisporangium sp. NPDC005289. Next base: position 524,059 of record NZ_JBEXGS010000001.1, on the reverse strand, counting down.
TTCCTGCGGCTGCGTGAAGCCGATGTCCTGGGTGACGATCCGGTCGGCGCCTACATCCGGTCGGTGGGGGAGTGCGCGGGGGCGTTCGCCCGGCAGGGCGCCCTCGATCGGGTGCTCGATTACCCGCTAGGCCCGGTGACCGGCGGACAGGCGCTCGCCGTACGCACGGCGGACACCGTCATTCACACCTGGGATCTCGCTCGCTCCGTCGAGGCGGACGACGTCCTGGACGCCGGCCTCGTGGCGTGGGTCGATGACCATCTCGCCGAGATCTACGCCGGTCTGGCCGAGACTCCCGTCAGTGACCACACGACCCACCGGTTCTTCGCCGCTCCCGATGGCGCGCCCGGCCCCACCGCGTCGCGGCAGGCCCGGCTGCTGAACATCATGGGCCGACGCCCCTGACCTCGCCGCCAGCATTCTGACCTGCGGTTCGCCGCGCCTTCACCGCCCTTTCGTGTTGTGCCGCAAAGGCGCAGGTACGCGGAAATTGTGCGCTGACGTTCCTCCGACCTGCTCTTCGGCCTCGTTCGAATCACGCGATGGCCGTGCTCATTTCACGACGCCACGCTGACCACCAGCGGAAACGCATACACCACCTCCGTGGACGTAACCCGCACCTACGTGGACGTAAGCCTGCTCGGCTCTCTCCAGCCGGCCAACCGCACCTGATATGCGGCTTCATCCACCTCATCAGATCTATCTGCGATTGTGGCGGCGGCCTAGCTCCCGGCGCATCTTCGTGTCCTCCGGCAACTCGTGCTGTCTGTGACTCGCTTCCGGGCATTTCCCGAGGCTCTATCCACAGAATGCCGTTCGCGTCGGATGGCCGGCCGCAGGGCGGCCTAACGTCGCCCACGTGAGATCAGCGGACCGGTTCCTGCGCAGCGACGTCGGCGAGTCGCGCCTGCATGCTCTCAGTCCCCTCGGCCGGCGATGCCCGCACCCGTCCCCGCCGTCTCACGACGACCATGCCGAGCCCGAGCAGTACGACGCCCCCGGAAGGAGCAGCGTGAGCCCGTCGCCCCACATCGGTGAATCCCCGCACGGCGCGGCTCCGCACGGCGCGGCCGCGCAGGGTGAGGCCGCGCAGGGTGAGGCCGCTCCGGCCGGGCGCGTGCGCTCCGAGCCGTTGCCGGCTCTGACCTCGCGCGCCCGGCTGGCCGGGCTGGTCACCGAGTACGGGGCGCGGTTCGACCTCGGCCGTCCGGGCGTCCGGGTGCTGCTCGTGCTCGGCCTTGTGGCGGCCCTGGTCGCGGGCGTCTACGCATGGCGTTCCCGCCCGCAGGTCGAGCCGCTCAGCCCTCCGATGCCATCCGGCGCCCTGCCGGCCGTCGACTCCATGTCCGGCGCCCCTCCGGCCGTGACGGCCGCGTCTGGTCTTCGGCCTGCGGGAGGCTCCAAGCCCGGTGCCCCGCTTACCGGGGTTCCCGTGCCCGGTGCTTCCTCAGCAGCAGGCCCCATGTCGGGTGCATCGTCCGCCGGGAGTTCCGCGTCCAGCGCTCTCACTGCTCTGACCTCCACGTCCGGTGCGGCGCTGGGTGGTCCCTCCACAGGGGCCGGGGTGGCCGTCCAGGTGCTCGTCCATGTGATCGGGAAGGTGCGCAAGCCCGGCGTCGTCGCCCTTCCCAGCGGTTCCCGGGTGGCCGATGCCCTCGCGGCGGCGGGAGGCGTCCGGGCCGGCTCCACGACCGGTGAGCTCAACCTCGCCCGCAGGCTCGTGGACGGAGAGCAGATCGTGGTCGGCCGTCCCCACGGCGCCGGGGGCCTTCCCGTCCAGCCCGTCGATCCCGCCGCCGTTCCCGGCATGCCGGTGGACCTCAACACCGCGACCTCCGGCCAGTTGGAAGACCTGCCAGGAGTCGGGGAGGTCCTCGCCGGCCGCATCATCGACTTCCGGCAGAGCCATGCCGGCTTCCAGAGCGTCGACCAGCTCCGTCAGATCACCGGCATCGGCGACCGCAAGTTCGCCGAACTGCGCGACAAGGTGCGCGTATGACCGCCTTCCGCCGCTGCGCGGAACCACGCGAGATGGTGTCCGCTCCCGAAGAGCCACGCGAGCACGAAAGTTCGGCTGACCATCGGAAGGCACGGTCGGTGGTACGGGCGTGGCAGGCCTGGAACTCCGCGCTGTGGGGGGCGCGTGAGCACGAGAGTTCGGCCGGCCATAGGGCGTCCCGGTGGGGGGGTGTGGGGGTGGGTGGCGTGGTGCTCGGCGTTGCGGGGGGCGCCCGGGGATGAGAGTTCGGTCGGTCGTAAGGGGTGGCGGTCGGTGGTGTGGGGGTGGGCGGCGTGGGGCTCAGAGCTGCGAGGGGTGCCTGGGGATGAGAGGTCGGCTGGGCAGGGGGAGTGGCGGTTGGCGGTGCCGGCGTTGGCGGCGTGGGGGACCGCTTGTGTGCTTTTGCGATGTCCGGCCTTGGTCGGTCTCGGCGTGGCCTGCGCTGCCCTGATCCTGCTGGTGGTGGTTATCGTCGCCGGTCGTCGCCCGTCCGCCGCCCTGCGCGCTGCCGCTGGCAGAGGCGGTGAGACGCCGGGGCGAGGGAGGTGGCGCAGATGGAGGTACACGCTCCTTGGCGTGCTCGGGTGCGTGGCCGCCCTCTCGGGGTCGGTCGCCCTCCGGGTCCATGCGGTGACCTCCGGGCCGGTCGCCGATCTCGCCAGGAAGCGGGCGGTGGTCACGGTCGAGATGTCGCTGACGGCCGACCCCCGCGTCCTGCCCGGCCGGCGAGGGCTGGTACGCCGCGAACGGGTCATCGTCGAGGGCTCCGTCGAGCGGGTGGAAGCCTTCGGCATGCGCCTCACCACGTCGGCGCCGGTGGTGGTGTTCGCTGAGGGACCGGCGCAGTGGGCGTCCCTGTTGCCGAGTCAGCGGGTCCGCGTCCACGGCAGGCTCGGTCCCGCGGACGACGAGGTCTTGACGGCCGCCGTCATCCTCGCCGGCAAGCCGCCGGAGGTGCTCAGCGGCCCGTCGCCGCCGCAGCGAGCCGCAGCGGCTCTTCGTGACGGGCTGAGGCAGGCCTGCGCCGTCCTGCCCCCGGCCGAGCGCGGACTTCTCCCGGGGCTGGTCGTCGGCGATGTGTCCCTCCTGGACCAGCAGGTGAGGCACGATCTCAAGACGGCGGGCCTGAGCCACCTGACGGCCGTCTCCGGAGCCAACCTGGCCATCGTGGCGGGGATGGTGCTCGCGTTCGGGCGCGTCGCCGGGCTGCCGCTGGCCGTGAGGGCGGTGCTCACCATCGCCGCCATGGTCGGCTTCGCCGTGGTCGCCCGCCCTTCGCCGAGCGTGCTGCGGGCGCTGGTCATGGGCTCGGTGGCCGCCGTCGTGCTCGGCACCGGACGCGCCGGAGACGGTGTCACCGCGCTGTCGGCGGCCGTGCTCGGGCTGGTCATGTTCGACCCGGCGCTCGCCGCCGAGTACGGCTTCGCGCTGTCGGTCCTCGCCACCGGAGGCATCCTGACGCTCGCGCCCCGATGGCGCGAGCGCATGTCCCGGCGGATGCCACGCTGGGCGGCCGAGGCGATAGCGGTGCCCTGCGCGGCGCAGGCCGCGGTCACTCCGCTGCTGGTGCTGATGGCGGGGGAGCTCGAACCGGTAGCCATCCCGGCCAACCTGCTCGCCGGGCCGACGGTGGCCCCGGCGACGGTCCTGGGGTTCGCGGCGTCCATCGTGGCGCCCGTCCACCTGGAGACCGCGCGATGGCTCGTCCGTCCAGCGGGGTACGCCGTCGGCTGGATCATCGTGGTGGCCCGCCAGGTGGCCGGCGTCCCGGCGGCCGCCATTCCGTGGCCCGGCGGGGTGATCGGCCTCTTCCTGCTCGTCGTCCTGGCCGTGGTGGGGTGGATGGTGCTGCGCCGGGCGGCTCTGCGGCTGGTGGCGTGCGCCGTCGCCGTGGGCCTGGCGGTCGCCTTGATCTTCGTCCGTCCGGCCGTCGCGCCCTGGCCGCCGCGGGGGTGGCTCATGGTGAGCTGCGACATCGGCCAGGGAGACGCACTCGTGCTGTCGGCGGGGGCCGGCAGGGCCGTGGTGGTGGACGCCGGGCCCGACCCGGTCACCGTCGACCATTGCCTGCGCACGCTGGGCGTCGAACAGGTGCCCTTGGTGATCCTCACCCATCCGCACCTCGACCACGTGGGAGGGCTCGACGGGGTGTTCCGCGGCAGAGGGGTCGGTGCCGTGGTCGTCAGTCCGGGACATGAGCCTCATCAGGAGAGCGCGCGGGTGTCCACCGACCTCGGCCGTCGGCACGTGCCCGAGTGGGTGGCCTCGCCGGGCATGAGCTGGCGTCTCGGGCCGGTCGAGTTGCGCATCGTCGGACCGGCGCCGGAGGCGATGTCGGCGGGCCCCGGCGAGGGCTCGATGGCCAACAACGCCAGCATCGTCGTCCACGCGCGATGGGCGTCCGGGTCGGCCCTGCTGTCCGGGGACGTCGAGATCGAGGCGCAGGCCGAGTTGTTACGCCAGGGCCTGCCCAGGGTCGACATCCTCAAGGTGCCCCACCACGGGTCGGCACGCCAAGATCTCGACTTCCTGGCCGCCACGGGCGCCCGGGCGGCGTTGATCAGCGTCGGCGCGGACAACGACTACGGACACCCCGCGCCGGTGACGATGCGCCGCTTGCACGACCTCGGCATGCGCGTCTACCGCACCGACCAGCACGGCGACGTGGCGGTGATCTCCGACGCCGGACACCTGGCGATCGTCACCCACGGCCGTTGAGACGATCGTCTTTCGCCGTCGTTCAGACCTGATCGTCATCCGCGGCCGTTTGTCCGCGGCCGTTTGAAGGTGGCGCGCCGGGCTTCTTCGCGGCCGGGCGCGGTGTCGGCGAGCGGAGCCTGAGCGGTCATGGGGCGTCTTCGACGACCGCTGCTGGAATGGCGGTCAGCGGAGTGCGGTGGTGTGTTCGGTGTGGAACTCGGTGTCGAGGTCGGCGGCATACACCGAACGACGGCAGGGAGCGCAGCGGTACAGGATGGGACCCTCGTCGAGCATCGCTCCGCAGCGAGGACAGCTGTGACGGCGCTTGTTCATGGTGGAATTCACCTCCTCTTCCGTTGTCCGTTGCTACCAACTTGCCCGACACTACCTGCAGTTGGATTGCTGATGACTTGCAGCGTTACCGGTGGTACAGCCGTGAGTCGTGGGATCCAGGCTTTGCCGGAACATGGGAAATCGCCGGTTGGACGTCTTGCTCGTGTGTGGTGGCCCACCCCTCCGGCGATCCTTCTCCCTATCGTGGGACCGGTGGCGCCGGTTCACGCCGATCGAGCAGGGCGTTACGCGGGCTGCGGCGTATTTCGCGTCGTGGGGCCGGTGGTGCCGGCTCGCGTCAGTTCGAGCAAGGTGTTACGCGGGCTGCGGCGTATTTCGCGTCGTGGGGCCGGTGGCGTCGGCTCGCGTCAGTTCGAGGAGGGCGTTACGCGGGCTCAGGCGTATTCCGCTCGCGGTGTCGGCTGCTGACTCCGCCTCAGCCGGGCCGCGCCGAGGACGTTCAGGCCCACGCCCCAGATCAGCAGGACCGCGACCCACTGTCCATGTCAGCGGGTTCATGTGGCCGGAGAGCAGGCTGCGAAGGGTGGCGTACGGGGTGAACGCCTGGGCGGGGCGGAGGAAGTCGACGGCGCCCAGCGCCCACCACAGGCCCATCGGTGCGAGGGTGGCGAGGCACGCGATCACAGGCGAGCGCACCAGCAGGCCCAGCCCGGTGCCCACCAGTTGGCCGACGATCTGCACCAGAACGCTCCCTGCGGTGACGGTGCCGGCGTTGAGCCATGGATCCGCGGCGGAACCGGACGAAGCGACCGCGAGCGCCAGGGCGCAGACCACCAGGCCGAACACACCGACGGCGGCGGCCAGCAGTGTCGCGGCCAGCAAGGACGGCAGGGGGCCTGAAGCTGAACTCGATGACGCACGCCGATTCTGTGTCGGCCGCTCCGATCGGCGCGGCGGAGATTCCCGTCTGATTTTTCTTTTTCGCCGTTCGCAGACACTTGGGGCGGGCAGGTTTCCAGGCCGCCGTCATCGGCCGGAAGGTCTTGGTCCGGTCGCCCGTGCGGGGTGCGGCCGGGTGGTCTCCGGTCGGTTGCCGCTGGGGCTCGCGGCCGTGGGATGCTGCTCGCATGGCGACGCAACCAGCACTCGTGACCCTCGTCGTCGGAGACGAGGAGCTGCTCGCCGACCGGGCCGTGGCGTCGGTCGTCGCGGCCGCGCGGGCGGACGACCCCGAGACCAAGGTCCACGACTTGTTCGGCGGCAAGGTCGAGCCGGGGGAGCTGACCAGGCTCACCTCCCCGTCCCTGTTCGGCGACCGGGCCGTCGTCGTGTTCCGATCCGCGCAGGATCTGGGCAAGGACGTCATCGCCGAGATCGTCACCTACGCCAAGAACCCGTCCGAGGACGCCGTGGTCGTCCTGGTGCATCCAGGCGGGGTGAAGGGGAAGGCCCTGGTCGAAGGGGTCAAGAAGGCCGGTGCGGCCGTCGTCACCGTCACCAAGATCACCAAGCCCGGCGAGCGGCTCGATTTCGTCAAGAACGAGATCAGGCACGCCGGACGCACCATCAGCGCCGACGCCGCCCAGGCGCTGCTCGACGCGGTGGGCAACGACCTGCGCGAGCTCGCCGCGGCCTGCGGGCAGCTCGCGTTCGACACCCCCAGCAAGGCGATCGACGAGGCGGCCGTCGCGCGGTACCACCGAGGGCGGGCCGAGGTCAGCGGTTTCACGGTCGCCGACAAGGCGGTCGAGGGGCGGCTGGGCGAGGCGTTGGAACAGCTTCGGTGGGCGCTAGCCACCGGTGTGGCCCCCGTGCTGATCGTCAGCGCGCTGGCCGGCGGGGTGCGGTCGCTGGCCAAGGTGGGCGGCGCTCCGCGCAACCTGCGCGGCGGGCAGCTGGCGAGCCATCTCGGCATGCCTCCCTGGAAGATCGACCGCGTGAAGCGCCAGCTCAACGGGTGGGGCCCGGAGGGGCTCGCCCGCGCCGTACAGGCCGTCGCCACCGCGGACGAACAGGTGAAAGGCGGCGGCACCGACCCCGCCTACGCGCTGGAGCGAATGGTGCAGCTCATCGTCGCCAGCCGCACCGGCCGCTGACCGACCACGGCCCCCTGGGAGGCTCAGGCCGGGGTGGGGATGGGGGCGGTGAAGGCGCCGTCGTGGAGGTGGAGGACTCGGTCGGCGAGGGTGATGAGGGCCGGGTCGTGCGTGGCGACCAGAGCTGTCACTCCTTCGCTGCGGACCAGGGCGCGCAGCAGTTGCATGATCTGGCGGCCGGTCTGCGAGTCGAGCTGGCCGGTCGGCTCGTCGGCGATCAGCAGCTTGGGACGGTTCGCCAGCGCCCGCGCGATCGCCACGCGCTGCTGCTGACCGCCGGACAGCTCGTAGGGCCGCTGGTTCCGGTGCTTCTCGAGCCCGACCAGCGACAGCAGCATGCGCACCCGATCGTCGCGTTCGGCGGCCGGGACGCGGGACAGCCGCATGGGCACGCCGACGTTCTCCGCCGCCGACAGGACGGGGATCAGGCCGAACGACTGGAACACGAAGCCGATGACGTCCCGGCGCAGCTCCAGCAGTCCTGATTCGGCCAGTTCGGTGACGGTGCGCCCGGCGACGACGACGCGTCCGCCGTCGGGGCGGTCCAGGCCGCCGATCTGGTTGAGCAGAGTCGTCTTGCCCGATCCGGAGCGTCCCCTGATCGCGATCAGCTCGCCCGGGTAGGCCTCGAAGGAGACCTCGTCCAGGGCCACGACCTCCTTGGGGCCGCTGTTGTAGACCTTGCGCAGCCCTCGGACGAGGACGAGCGCCTCCGACGTGCGGCCATCGGTCGCCGCCTCGCCCCTGTCGTCGCTCGGTGCTTGGTCCGTGCGGCTGCGCGCTGCTTCGTACGTGCCGCCGCTCGGTGCCTCGCCCGTGCGGTTGCTGGGTGTCTCGATCGGGTGGCCGTCGAGTGCTTCGCCCGTGTGGCCGCTGGGCGGGTGGTCTGTGTGGGGGGTGGCGTGCTGGGCCGGTGGCGCCTTGGGGGCGGGGGCGGGTTCGGCGGCGGGTTCCGGCGAGGTGTGGTCGCCGCTGCCGTGGGCGCCGGCCTCGTGGCGGGGCGCGCCGGCGTCGTGGCGGGGAGCCCGGCCGCCGGGGGTGGCGTCGTGGGGGGCGGGGTCGTTCGGCTGGGTGGTCATTCGGAGTCCCCCGGTTGTGGCTTGTCCGGCCATACGCCGATGTGGTCGCGTTCGAGTTCCAGACGCACGCGGCGCTCCATGTCCAGGGCGTTGGTGAAGTCCCTGGGGAGCTGCAGGCGCCCCACCCGGTCGAGGACCGCGTACTCCTCGGCGATGATCTTTCCGTCCGAGGAGGCGCGGCGGAGCGTCTCGCTGCTGGTCCGCCCGTCGCGGATGCCCACCGTCCGGTCGACCTGCTCCGACACCAGCGCGTCGTGGGTGACGATGACGGCGGTGACGCCGAGCTCCCGGTTGGCCCGGCGCAGCGCGGCGAAGACCTGTTCGGAGTTCTCGGTGTCCAGCTCGCCGGTGGGCTCGTCGGCCAGGATGACCTGCGGGGAGTTGGACAGGGCGACGGCGATGGCCACCCGCTGCTGCTCGCCTCCGGACATCTCGGTCGGCTTGCGGTCGGCGCAGTAGGCCACGCCGAGCAGTTCGAGCAGTTCGTCGGCGCGAGCCGCGCCCGCGCGCTTGCCGGCGAGCCGCATGGGCAGCCGCACGTTCTCCCGGGCGGTCAGGTAGGGCAGCAGGTTGCGCGCCGTCTGCTGCCAGATGAAGCCGACGATCTCTCGCCGGTAGCGCAGGCGGTCCTTGGCGGTCATGGACAGCAGGTCGGTGCCGGCGACCCGTGCGACGCCCGCGGTGGGGACGTCCAGCCCGGACAGCACGTTGAGCAGCGTGGACTTGCCCGAGCCGGACGCGCCCACGATGGCGATCAGCTCGCCCTGCTCGATGAGCAGGTCGAGCCCCTGCAGGGCGACCACCTCGACGCCCTCGGTCTTGTAGATGCGCACGAGGTTGTCGCACAGGATGTGCGCGTGCTCGCCGAACGCGGGCCCGGCCTTGCCGGCCTGTTCCTCCAGCTCCGACAGCGTCGGGGTGTCCATCGTGCCGGCGCTGTCCATGCTGCCGGTGTTCACTGCGCCCGGTGTGTTCACTGTGCCTCCCCGGTGGGCGGTGTCGGTGTGGCGGTCATTCGCCCACTCGCAGGGCCGAGCCGAGGGAGCGGTGGGCGCCGAACCTCGCGTGCAGGAACGCGCCCAGCACGGACACGGCGGCCAGTCCGGCGGCGAGCAGGACGGGTGTGGTGGGGCTGAGCCGGTAGTCGCCGACGGTCAGGGCGCCGGCGTAGGCGCTGAGGTCGATGGCAGGCCCGAGCGCGGCGGGCAGCGCGAGGCCGAGCAGCAGCCCGGCGCACGCGGTGAGCAGGATCAACGGGGTGATCTCCAGGACGGTCAGGGCGGACGCCTGGCGTTCGGACAGGCCGAGGGTGCGCAGGTAGGAAAGGGCGCGGGCCCGCTCGGCGGCGCCGATCACCAGCGCGATGATGACGGTGAGCAGCGCGTACACGGCCAGGGCGGCGGTCACGACGCGGAAGCTGGTCATGATCGTGCCGGCGAGCGGCGTCGCGGTGACCTGGCGCAGCGACTCGTCGAAGGTGGACACCAGGATGTCGCGACGGTTGCCCGTGGCCGCTTTCAGCTTGGCGCCGTCGATGTCCTGGCCGGCGATGAGCAGCATGGTGGTGAAGGTGCGGAACCCGGCCCGCTTCGAGGCGTCGTAGGGCACCACGATCAGGTTGTTCACCGTGAAGCTCACGCCGGGGAGCCCTTCGCGGATGACGCCAGCCTTGGTGAGCTTCATGCGGACGTGCCAGCCGATCTCGAAGGAGCTCATGCCGGCCAGGTCGGGTGAGACGAGGGCGGGGATGGCGGCGCCCGGCAGGCCGGGCGCGGCGTGCGGGGGGTCCAGCGGGCTTCCGGCCAGGATGCGCCGGTAGGCGTCGAGGTCGACGGCCACGACGGTCGCCGTCCTGCCGCCGAGGCCGACCTGGGCGATGCCCTTGTCCGCGGGGAGGATCTGCTGAACGCCGGGCACGCGGCGGACCCGTTCGACGACGTCGGCGGGCAGTTCGGCGGACGCCTCCACCCGGGCGGCGGCCCCGGTGGCCTGCCAGGCGGCCAGCCGCTGCGTCTGCTCCAGCGCGCCGCCGACGACCGCTCCGTACACCGAGACGGTCAGCGCGGGCAGCAGGATCAGCACGGGCAGCGAGGTGACCGATCTGGCGCGGGCCGCCAGGGTCAGCCCGACGAACGGGACGGCGGAGCGCGCACGGGCGGCGGCCCAGACGATCAGCCGCAGCGGGTAGGGGTAGCAGCGCAGCGTGATGAGGGCGGCGGCGACGGTGAGCGCGGCGGGCACGAGCATGAGGAACGGGTCGGCGCCCTGCCGCAGCGCCTGGGTGGTGAGCCCGCGGGTGCGCAGCAGGTAGGCGCCGGCCAGGGCGAGCACGACCACCACGACCTCGAGGGCGATCCGGCGCGGGGACGGGCGGCGCGCGACCACGTCGTCGCGGCGGTCCTCGATCGGACTGCGGTGGCCGGCGGCCAGGCGGGCGGCGGTGAACGCGATCGTGACCAGGGTGATCAGCAGCGGGCCGACGTGCACGATCGGCGTGGCGGGCCCGGGGAAGGCGAACGTCAGGCAGTAGCCGGCCAGCACCGAGGGGACCAGCGCCAGGCTGACGGCGCCGGTGCCGGTGAGGACGATCTGGCGCAGCGACGCGCCGCGGGCCCGGGCCAGGGTGAGGCCGCTCCGCATGCGTTCGGCCAGCAGTTGCACGGCCAGGGCCAGGACGCCGACGGCCACCGTGATCAGGCCGCCCAGGATGAGGAACATGAGCGTCTGCGCGGTGCTCAGCCGGTCGAGGAACTTTCCGAGCACCTGCGGCAGCGCAGTGTCCAGGTCGTAGGGGGCGATGCGGATCTGCGGGTCGTAGGTGATGGGCCCGTTGGCGTCGGTGACGATCGTCCGCAGGTATGCGCCGATGCCGTCGATCACCGGAGCGGCGTTGCGGGCGGTGAGCGCCCTGTTCTGGACGCCGAGGACCCACAGGTACCTCAGCGCCCGGGCCTCGCCGCTCAGCTTGGCCAGCGACTGCGGGCTGGTCAGGCCGGTGATGTAGAGCTCTTCGGTGTCCAAGTTGGGCTGGCGCAGGACGGTCACGGTCAGCAGGTCGTTGTTGTGCTGCCAGTAGCGGTCGCGGGGGTTCAGGGCCTGGTACAGCCCGGTGACCCGTGCCAGCGAGGGACGGCTGTTGCCCAGGATGAGCGTGGCGCCGATCGGGATGCCCATCTTGTCGGAGGCCTGCTTGGACAGGGCGATCTCGAAGAGCGTGACGTCGGTGAGCTCCGGGCGGCCGGGGACGCGGGCGAGGGTGACCGGGGCCCCGGGCGGCGCGCCCGCCACGTACCGGATCCGCCGGTCGGCGCCGGACAGCCAGGCCATGTCGACGTACTGGTACGGGCGTGCACCGCCTTCGAGGCGGCCCGCGACCGGGGTGCCGATGGTCTTGGCCCCGTAGTGGCTGTCGGCGCCGGGTCCGTGGTCCATGACCTGCGCCACCGGGGCGGGCAGCAGGCCGCGGAAGTGCCGGTCGCCCGCGGCGAAGGCGTTTTCAGTGCCGAGCGCGCTGGTGCTGGGCGCCCGCACCTCGACGGTGACGTCGGTGAGGCTGGCCGCGGTGTCGTCCAGGACGCCGTGCAGGGCGTCGTCGTAGGACCGCTCGAACGCCCGGGGCAGCGCGCACACCAGCAGCGTCGCGCTCAGCGCCAGCAGCGCCAGTACGGTCGCGGCGCCCCGGTGGACCCTGAGGAGAAGCAGCGGGTTCATCGGTCCTCTCCGATCCGCAGTGCCCGGCCGAGACCCTGCCGGCGGAGCGAGCGGGCGAGACCGCCCACGATGGCGAACAGCAGCGCGGCGACCACGGCGAGCAGGGCGGCGGTGGCCGGCCAGGGGATGTCGAGCAGTACCGACGGGGTCACCGAGACCGCCTGCCCGGTCAGCACGATGTGCGGGACGACCAGGCTCGCGACGGCGATGGCCAGCACCGTGCCGCCCGCGAGCGACAGCCCGATGAGGAAGGTCTGCTCGACGGCCAGCAGGCCGAAGATCTGCTGGAAGCTCATGCCGAGGGCGCGCAGGATCGCGAACTCGGCGGTCCGCTCCCGCGCCGCCACGGCGGCGTTGACCAGGAAGCCGAGCACGGCGAAGATCAGCGCGGCGACGAAGCCGAGGATGAGGGCGCCTTGCAGGCCGCTGGCGAGCGGGTCGTCCCTCAGCCGCTGGGTCAGCGAGCCGAGGTCCACCACGGTCTGGTCCCATTCGGGGTGGTGGGCCAGTTCGGTCGCCGCCGCGGCGGTGTCGCCGTCTCGGGTGGCCATCCACCACTCTCCGGCCGCGCGCGGCACCCGGGCGGCGAAGACGTCCCTGGTGAGCATGGTCGGCAGGTCGGCGAGGATGGCGGGCGTCCCCGCCGGCGTGCCAGGCATCGACGCGACGATGGCCGCCACCTGGACCTTCAGCTGCTCGCCCTCCATGTTGATGGTGGCGGTCCTGCCCTCGGTGAGGTTCTGGGCGGAGGCGAGGTCGGCGGTGAGCACGACCGGGACCGGCCGGAAGATCGCCCCCGCGGAGCCGTCCAGGTGCGGGGCCAGGTCGGCGGCGGGTAGCGCGGCGGGCGCGGCGACGACGGCCAGGTGCTCGGGGTCGCTCTGCCGGGGCGGCTTCTGCGCCTTGGGCGCCGGGACGGCGAGCGAGAGCAGCGCCGGGCCGCCGGTGGCGGTGATCTTGGAGGCGTCGACGTGGCCTTCCCCGCGCAGGACGGGGCCCCACCGCAGCGCCTCGGGCAGGACCACCGGGGCGCCGGTGTCGGTCCGCGCGCCCGAAAGCGTCAGCGTGAGCCCGCTGCCGCTTGCGGGCACCGGCACGTCCATGAGGAACCCGCGCAGGTTCAGCGGGTAACTGAGAGCGCCCGTCCGCCCGGCCAGGGCGGCGAGGTCGACGGTGACGGGGTGGGGACGGCCGTCGGCGGGCAGCGGCCCGATCTGGACCTCGCGGTGGGCGCCGAGCGCGTCCGACAGCAGCACCTGGATCCGCAGCCCGTCGTGCCCGGCCCGGTCGGCGGGCACGTCCACGCCGAACCGCGCGGTCATCGACAGGCTTTTGGGCGTGCCGGGCAGCGGCAGGCCGGGCGCCGCGGGCCGTCCGGCGGTCAGGCGCGCGGCGATCGTCGGTACCGAGGCGGAGGACAGGTCGGGACGCAGCATGAGCAGGCGTTCCAGCTTGGCCGCGTCGGCGGCGAGCAGCGTGGGGTTGGCGCCGGAGAAGGAGGTGACCGCCCGGTACACGGGGCTGATGGCCCTCACCCCGGCCAGCCCCCCGTAGGTGGCCCCGCGGCCGAGCGGCCCGAGCTCGGCGGCCTCAACCGGGCCGGACACGCGCAGGTCCGCGGCGGCCTGGTGGCGGGCCTGGTCCCGCTGGGAGGTCCGCCAGGTGGCGGCGGTGGCCATCGAGACCACGCCGATCGCCACCGCCATGGTCAGCAGCAGGGCCGGCCCGGAGTAGCGCAGCGGACGGCGGCTCACCTGCCAGGCGCCGAGCGCGGGCGCCAGCCCGGGACGCCGCGAGGTGAACCGTTCGGCGAGCCGGGAGACGCGCGGCACCAGCCGCAGCCCGAGCATCCCGCCGCACAGCAGGGCCAGCGCCGGGCCGGTGACGATCAGCGGGTCGATGCCGAGGTCGCCGCCGGTGGTGGCGGTCACCGGGGCGCCGTAGTGCTGGAGCTGCCAGATCGCGAGCGCGGCGATCGCGAGCAGCGCGATGTCGCCGCCGGCCCGCTCCAGCAGTCCCTGCCGCTCGCCCCGGCCGCGTACCGCCTGCTCCTCGACGTAGGTCCGGCGGGCGCCGCGCAGCGCGGGAAGGGCGAGCAGCACGGCGCAGGCCAGCGCGACGCCGGCCGCGATCGCGAAGGTGGCGGCGTCCGGCCGGGGGGTGATGCGCACCCCGGCCGCCTGGATCCACGGGATCGCGTTGACCAGGCTCAGCAGCGCGGGCGCGAGGAACGGCGCGACGACGGCGCAGGGGACGGCGACCAGCAGTGCCTCGGCGCCGGTGAGGACGGTCAGGCGCAGGCTGCCCGCGCCGCGCGAGCGCAGCAGCGCCATCTCCATGCGCCGGTGGTCGGCCAGCAGCCGCGCGGTCAGCACCAGCGCGTACGCGGCGAGCAGGAGCAGTTGCAGCACCGGCACGAGCATGGTCGAGCGGGCGACCAGCGCGGCCTGGTCGAGCTGGGTGAGCATGTCGGGCAGCCGGGTGAAGGTCGTGCAGGGCCGGCAGTCGCGCTGGAGGTCCTCGCCGACGGCGGACACCGAGGCGGCGAACGGCCGCAGGCGCTCGGGCGGCAGGCGGCGCAGGTCGGGCACCGAGGTCCAGGTGGCGGCGATGCTGGTGGCGGTGAACCTGGCCAGGAAGGTCGCACGCGGGACCATCAGGGGGCCGTAGGTCGTGTAGTTGCCCCGGTCGGTGCCCTTGCGGAGCAGGTCCTCGCCGTTCCAGCGGTCGGAGTAGGGGTCCTGGAGCTGGAAGACCCCGGTCACCTTCGCGCGCACGGGCTTGTGGTCCAGCCGGCCGACGACGGTGAACCCGCTTCCGGCGGTCAGGTTCATCGCCTGGGCGGCGGGCTCGGACAGCGCGACCTCCACCGTCCCGGTCTCCGAGGGACGCGGCCAGGCGCCGGTGACCAGCCGGGCGGACCGTTCGATGCCGTCGTAGACGCCGAACCGGGTCAGATCGGGCTGCCGGCGCCGCTCCTGCCCGGGCATGGCGTAGGAGTCGGAGCGGGCGCTGAAGGTCAGGCGCTGCGGGACCTCGGCGCCGCCGTCCCGCACGTGCGCGGCCAGCCGGTCGCGGACCGACCGGTCGATCCGCTGGTAGGTCGCCTGCTGGACGGGCGCGGTGACGCGGATCGCGGTGAGGTCGGGGGAGGCCGTCTCCATCGCCCGGCGCACGCCGACCTGCGCGATGGAGGAGGCGTACATGGTGAGCGCGACCAGCGTGGTGGTGGCCAGCAGGATCGAGCCGAACGCCGCCAGCAACAGCAGAGGCTCACTGAAGGCACGCCGCAGCACCAAAGGTGTCCGCCCCCGCATGAAGCCCGCCTTCCACCTGCGCCGTTCGCGTCTTATGCACCTTACGAGCGGTTTTGTGGGGTAAGGGCTATGGGGAAGGGAAGGTGACGGACCCGATATCACCTGGCAACGGCCGTGTTATACCGAAATCGGGACAATCCCAGGTGTAACGTCGGCGGATGGCGGTTGGCCCGTGCCGCGGACGCCGTACACCGTCGGCCTGCGTGAGACGCCCGTCGCGGCGGCCTTCCGGTCTTGCCGTGGACGCCGTACCGGCCGTCACCGCCTTCACGCCCGGGACGTAGCCGTCTGGGCATCAGGGCTTACAGCCCGGGACGTACACGCGTGGTGGAGGGCGGGCATGCCAAAACGCCGCGTCCTACCTGGACACGGCGTTGTGGGATTCCCGTACGTGCGGGACTGCCTGATCGCTCGGGCGGATGCCCGAGCGGATCACTCGGCGGTCTGCAGAGCGGCGACGCGCTTGGCGATGGCGGACTTGCGGTTGGCCGCCTGGTTCTTGTGGATGACGCCCTTGCTGACAGCCTTGTCGAGCTGACGCGAGGCGGCGCGCATGAGGACGAGCGCGTCCTCGGCGTTGCCCTGCTCGGCGGCCTCGCGGAACTTGCGGACCGCCGTCTTCAGGGAGGACTTGACGGCCTTGTTGCGCAGCCGGGCCTTCTCGTTCTGCCGGTTGCGCTTGATCTGGGACTTGATGTTCGCCACGAAGAAGCCTCGGTGAAAGTCGGTGGATGGGGCGCGCGGGCAGAGAGGGCGCGCCACACGCAGGTGAACAGGTTACCAACATGCCGTGGCCGCCCTCAAATCGACAGACCATGGCATACGCCTGCGCCGTCATCCTAGCGCAGTGACGAGCTCGACGGTCTTGGTGCCCGGTAAACTGGAGGGCGAAGCGCGGCACCGACACGCCCGCGTAGCCGGCGGGCCCATTCGGCCGGCGGCTCCGGGCGCGTGTTGCCGCGCATCTGCTGTCCGGGTGACGCTGCCTGGGTGACCACCCGGGCGTGCCACCATGGGTGGCGGCTGGCCCGCCAGCCTCCCGATCCATCGTCAATCCTGCCGAAACGGACCCCGGTGCGCATCCACCCTGGCCAGACCGACCCCGCGTTGATCCGCAACTTCTGCATCATCGCGCACATCGACCATGGCAAGTCGACGCTTGCCGACCGGATGCTGCAGCTGACCGGTGTGGTCGACGCCCGGCAGATGCGCGCGCAGTACCTCGACCGCATGGACATCGAGCGCGAGCGCGGCATCACCATCAAGTCGCAGGCCGTCCGGCTGCCCTGGGACGGGCACGTGCTCAACATGATCGACACGCCCGGCCACGTCGACTTCACCTACGAGGTGTCGCGGTCGCTGGAGGCGTGCGAGGGGGCGGTGCTGCTGGTCGACGCCGCGCAGGGCATCGAGGCCCAGACGCTGGCCAACCTCTACCTGGCGATGAACGCCGACCTGCACATCATCCCGGTGCTCAACAAGATCGACCTGCCGGCCGCCCAGCCGGACAAGTACGCCGAGGAGCTGGCGGGCCTCATCGGCTGCGACCCCTCGGACGTGCTGCGGGTGTCGGGCAAGACCGGCGAGGGCGTCCGCGAGCTGCTCGACCACGTCGTCGCGCACGTGCCGGCCCCCGTCGGCGACGCCGCCGCCCCGGCCCGGGCGCTGATCTTCGACTCGGTGTACGACACCTACCGCGGCGTGGTCACCTACGTCCGGGTCATCGACGGGCAGCTCTCCAAGCGCGAGCGCACGATCATGATGTCCACCGGGGCGGCCCACGAGACGCTGGAGATCGGCGTCATCTCGCCCGAGCCGGTGCCCTCCACGTCGCTCGGCGTCGGCGAGGTCGGCTACCTGATCACCGGCGTGAAGGACGTCCGGCAGGCCCGCGTCGGCGACACCGTCACCACCACCGCGCGCCCGGCGCAGGAGGCCCTCGGCGGGTACGAGCACCCGAGGCCCATGGTGTACTCCGGTCTTTACCCCATCGACGGCGACGACTACCCCGAGCTGCGCGAGGCCCTGGACAAGCTGCGGCTGAACGACGCGGCGCTGGTGTACGAGCCCGAGACCTCCGCGGCCCTGGGCTTCGGGTTCCGCTGCGGCTTCCTCGGCCTGCTCCACATGGAGATCGTCCGCGAGCGGCTCGAGCGCGAGTTCAACCTCTCGCTGATCTCCACCGCCCCCAACGTCATCTACCGAGTGATCATGGAGGACGGCAAGGAGAACGTCGTCACCAACCCCTCCGAGTTCCCGCCCGGCAAGATCGCCGAGATCTACGAGCCGGTGGTGAAGGCCACGCTGCTCTCGCCCGCCGACCACATCGGCGCGATCATGGAGCTCTGCCAGAGCCGCCGCGGATCCCTGCTCGGCATGGACTACCTCTCGGAGGACCGCGTCGAGATCCGCTACACCCTGCCGCTCGGCGAGATCATCTTCGACTTCTTCGACCAGCTCAAGTCGCGCACCCGCGGATACGCCTCGCTCGACTACGAGCCCTCCGGCGAGCAGGAGGCCGACCTGGTCAAGGTCGACATCCTGCTCCAGG
The DNA here is from genome assembly GCF_040607455.1 of Sphaerisporangium sp. NPDC005289. NCBI lineage: Bacteria > Bacillati > Actinomycetota > Actinomycetes > Streptosporangiales > Streptosporangiaceae > Sphaerisporangium > Sphaerisporangium sp. NPDC005289. The sequence goes on along the minus strand of NZ_JBEXGS010000001.1, from coordinate 506,312 downwards.
GCGAGGCGGTCGACGCCTTCAGCGCCATCGTCCACCGCGAGAAGGCCTACGCCTACGGCGTCGAGATGGCCAAGAAGCTCAAGGACCTCATCCCGCGCCAGCAGTTCGAGGTGCCCATCCAGGCCGCGATCGGCGCCCGCGTGATCGCCCGTGAGAACATCCGCGCCATCCGCAAGGACGTTCTCGCCAAGTGCTACGGCGGTGACATCAGCCGTAAGCGCAAGCTGCTGGAGAAGCAGAAGGAAGGCAAGAAGCGCATGAAGATGGTGGGCCGCGTCGAGGTCCCCCAGGAAGCGTTCGTCGCCGCCCTTTCCACCGAGAGCGGCGGCGCCGCCGACAAGGCCGCCAAGAAGTGACCTCCGCCCCGCCGCCCACCGCGAGGGGCGACGGGGCGGTCTTCTCCCAGAGCCCCGCGGTTGTCCACAGGCGGCGGCCGGCAGGCCGGACATCGGGGACATCTCTCCTGCGTCGTCCGTGACCTGTCCACAGGCGGTGCGGGGGCACGCCTCCGCGGGCGGCAGACTGGGGGCGTGCCTTCCGTACTTCTCGACGGCGACGCCGTTCCCACCTCGGGCGAGCTGCCCGCCGAAGCCCTGAAGGGTCTCGGCTCGCGGCCCTTCGGGTTCTACGTCCACGTGCCGTTCTGCGCCACCCGCTGCGGCTACTGCGACTTCAACACCTACACCGCGGCCGAGCTCGGCCCGGGGGCCTCGCGCGCCGACTATGCCGCCACCGCGATCGAGGAGATCCGGCTGGCCCGCAGGGTCCTGGGTGAGGCCGAGCTCGCGGTGGAGACCGTCTTCTTCGGCGGCGGCACGCCGACGTTGCTGCCCGCCCGCGATCTCACCGAGATCCTCCGGGTGATCGACGGCGAGTTCGGGCTGGCGCCGGGCGCCGAGGTCACCACCGAGGCCAACCCCGAGTCGGTCGATCCCGCCTCCCTCGAGCGGCTGCGCGCCGGCGGGTTCACCCGCGTCAGCTTCGGCATGCAGAGCGCGGCCGAGCACGTGCTCACCGTCCTGGACCGGAGGCACACCCCCGGCCGCCCGGCCCAGGCCGTGCGCGAGGCCCGCGACGCCGGGTTCGCGCACGTCAACCTCGACCTCATCTACAGCACGCCGGGCGAGACCGACGACGACTGGCGCGCGTCCCTGGCCGCGGCCATCGAGGCGCGGCCCGACCACGTCTCGGCGTACTCGCTGATCGTCGAGGACGGCACCCGCCTGGCCGCGCGCATCCGCAGGGGCGAGCTGCCCATGCCCGATGACGACGTGGCCGCCGACCGTTACGTCATCGCCGACGAGATGCTGTCGCAGGCCGGCTTCTCGTGGTACGAGGTGTCCAACTGGGCCGCTTCCGAGCAGGCGCGCTGCCGCCACAACCTCCTCTACTGGACCGGCGGCGACTGGTGGGGCGTGGGTCCTGGCGCGCATGGTCACGTCGGCGGCACGCGCTGGTGGAACGTCAAGCACCCGGCGGCCTACGCCTCCCGGCTGGCGGCGGGCGCATCGCCGGGTCACGCGCGCGAGGTGCTGTCACAGGACGACCAGAAGGTCGAGCGGCTGATGCTCGAACTGCGCCTCGACTCCGGCTTCCCCCTCGCCGAGATCGCGCCGCCCGCCCGCCCGGCCGTCGCCCGCGCCCTGGCGGACGGCCTGCTGCAACCCGAGCCCTTCACCCGCGGCCGAGCCGTGCTCACCCTCAAGGGTCGCCTGCTGGCCGACGCCCTCATCCGAGACCTCACCTGACCGGCGAGGGGCAGGCATGTGCACTGAAGGGCGACTCGGGGCACAGCGGGCGATCAGCCATTCGGCAGGAGTCAGCTGATGAAGCGGATGTTGAAGGGGTAGCGGTAGTTCTCGCCGCGGTTGGCCGCCACCGCCGCCATGATCATCAAGATCAGCGAGCCGATGCCGACGACGATCATCAGCAGTATTCCGATGATCACCAGAACCAGGACGGCGGAGACCGCGTAGGCGATGAAGAGCGTGATCTGGAAGTTCAGCGCCTCGGCCGCCTGGTCGCGGACGTAGGGCGACTCATCCTTCTTGACCAGGTACAGAATGAGCGGGCCGAGGAAGGAGGTCAGCAGGCCGAGCAGGTGGGCGAGCATCGCCAGGGTCGTGTCGTCCGACCCCGGGCGCGGCCCGAACCTGCCAGGGACGTGCGGCCCGCCCGGGTACCCCGCCGGCCCATACCCCGGCTGTCCGTAGCCGGGCTGCCCATAACCGGGCTGTCCGTAACCAGGCTGTCCGTAACCGGGCTGTCCGTAGCCGTGTTGCTCGTAACCGGGCTGCTCGTATGCCGCCGCCTGGTAGGGCGCGGGTGGCGCGTACCCGTGCTCGGCGGCGCCGGTGTCCCGGTGCTCCGCGCCGTACCCGGCGGGCTCGTCGCGAGGGCGGTCGGCCGGCGTGGCGGAGGACACGATCCCAGACTCCTGGACGGGCGTGGCGGGCGGTTCGAAGGCGGGGGCCCCGGGAGGTTCGGACACGCGGTCCTTGGCCGACGTGGCGTCGGAGGACACGTCGCCGGCCTGGTCGGCGGGGGGCTCGAAGCCGGGTTGCTGGAGCGGGGCATCGGCGGCCGACTCGGCATCGGTGTGCCGGACCGAGGGCGGTTCGGAGCCGGACTGCTGGACGGGCGTGGCGGGTGGTTCGAAGGTGGGGGGTTCGGCGGAGGCGCCGGGAGGTTCGGACTCGCGGTCCTTGGCCGGTGGGGCGGCGGAGGGCACCTCGCCAGGCCGGTCGGCGGGGGGCTCGAAGTCCGGGTGGGGGGCCGGGGTGGTGGGGAGTTCGGAGTCGAGGGGGTCGGCCGGTGTGGTGGGGGGATCGGAGCGGGGGTGAGGGGCGTTGGTCTCGGGGTCGTTCGGAGGGTGGCTCATGGCGTCTCCTCGGTCGACACGAAGTCGATCAGCTCCTCTACCCGGCCCAGAAGCTCCGGCTCGAGGTCAGTGTAAGTCCGGACAGCGCCGAGAATGCGGCGCCAGGCATCCGCCGGTTCCAGCCGCCAGCCCAGGGCCTCGATCACGCCTTCCTTCCACGGGATCCCGCGCGGGACCTCCGGCCAGGCGCGGATGCCGGCGGCGGACGGCTTGACGGCGGCCCAGATGTCCACGAAGGGGTGCCCGACGACGAGCACGTGCGGAGAGGAGACCTGGGCGGCGATGCGGCTCTCCTTGGACCCGGGGACCAGATGGTCGACCAGCACGCCGAGGCGCCGTCCCGGGCCGGGCTCGAACTCGGCCACGATGGCGGGCAGGTCGTCCACGCCCTCGAGGTACTCGACGACGACGCCCTCCACCCGCAGGTCGTGGCCCCAGATCTTCTCCACGAGGGACGCGTCGTGCACCCCTTCGACGTAGATGCGGCTCTCGCGGGCGACACGCGCCCGCAGCCCCTCGACGGCGATCGACCCGGACGCGCTGCGGCCGGGCCCCGTGGACGCGGCCTCCGGCGCCGGTCGCACCAGCGTCACCGGCCTGCCCTCCAGCAGGAACGCGGCGGGCGCCAACGGGAACACCCGCCGCCGCCCGAAGCGGTCCTCCAGGGTGACGGCCTCCTTGTCACAGGCCACCACGGCGCCGCAGAAGCCCCCCTCGGCGTCCTCCACCACGAGGTCGAGCTCGGCCGGGACCTTGGGGATCTTGCCGCGCAGCGGCCTCCGCCAGTCTCCGGCCAGCACGTCCCGTCCGTAGTCCCGCATACCTGGGCACGCTAGCAAAGATCATGCCTGTGGCGGTGCGCCCTGCGGCCACGCGCCGCCGTAGGGGGCGGCGGCCGCCGCCTGCCGCTTGCGGTTCCGGCCGCGCCGCACCAGGACGACGATCGTGGTGACGACCGCGAGCAGGAACCCGGCCAGCGGGATCAGGAACAGCGAGGCCACGCCTCCGGCGAGGGCGCCGGTGTCGGCGGTCAGCGACTTGCCGACCCCGAACAGCACCTGCTTGCCGGCCTCGGCCTGGCAGCTCACCTTGTAGGTGCCCGCGGCGGGCACGCCGATGTCGAACACGGCCTCCCACACCCGGCCGTCGGCGGACACCGTCTGGGACGCCTTGGGCGAGGTGAGATCGACCTTCTTGCCGGCGCCGTCCACGGCGAGGCAGTTGATGTCGGTGGGCCCGGACGCGGAGGCGTACAGGATGGGCTTGTCCTTCGGGTCCATGGGGACCGACACGCTGCCGCCGCTCTGGAAGGTCTGTGTGGGCGCCGCGTCGGTGATGGTCTTGAACAGGCCGCCGGCGAAACCCACGATGCCCACGACGCCGCAGATCACCGCGACGAGCCAGGCGAGCACGATCCACAGCACCCGCGGCCGCACCGGTCCGGGCGCGGCGGGCGCGGGGGAGGCGTAGAGCGGGTGCGCCGCCTCGGACGCGGGCCCGCCATAGGAGGGGCCCCCGTACGAAGGCCCGCCATAGGAGGGCCCGCCGTGCGAGGGGCCGCCTGGGACGCCGTACGGCCCGCCGGCGGGCGGGCCGTAGGGGGAGGACCCGGCGGGCGGGCCGTAGGGTGAGGGCCCGGCGGGAGCGCCGTACGGCGGGCCGCCGGAGGCGGGGCCGTGCGGGCCGGGGCCCGAGCCGGGCGGAGCGCTCTGCGGCGGAGGCGTGACCTGCGGACCCGGGGAGCCCGGACGCGGCGGTCGCCTCGTCGCGTCGGTCAGGCGGGGATCGTTCTCGCTCATGAACCGAGTCTGGATCAGATGACTTGCCGGCGAATAGCAACCCACTTGTCACCGCCCGGGCATCCGGCCGCCCGGCACGTGCTCCATTCGTCCGGCGGTGGAGGGAAGTCGGCGGATGGGCGGAGTGGGGCCGATTCGCGGGAGAGTGGGGAGGGTGGTGCGGTCTGAGTTATCGCACCCTGAGGCCCATGGCCGTACACTTGGCACTCGGGAACACTGAGTGCCAGACGAGGCGTTTACGCAGGCACGAACGCGAGGCAGGGAGGTGAGCACGTTGCTCGATGAACGCAAGCTGGCCGTTCTGCGCGCCGTTGTCGAGGATTTCGTGTCCACCAACGAGCCGGTCGGGTCGAAGGCATTGGCGGAGCGTCACAATCTGGGGGTCTCGCCCGCCACCGTGCGCAACGACATGGCCGTGCTCGAGGAGCAGGGCTACATCACACAACCCCACACCAGCGCGGGGCGGGTCCCCACCGACAAGGGCTACCGGTTGTTCGTCGACCGGCTGTCCCAGATCAAGCCGCTGTCGGCCGCCGAGCGCCGTGCGATCGAGACGTTCCTGGCGGGCGCCGTCGATCTCGACGACGTCGTGACCCGCACCGTGCGGCTGTTGGCGCAGCTGACCCGCCAGGTGGCCGTGGTGCAGTACCCGTCGCTCATCCGCTCGACGGTCCGGCACGTCGAGCTGGTGCCGCTGGCCGAGCGGCGCATCATGCTCGTGGTGATCACCAACACCGGCCGCGTCGAGCAGCGGGTCGTCGACCTGCCGGACGTGGTGGCCGACGACCAGGTCGCCCACCTGCGGGCGTTGCTGAACGCCTGCCTCGACGGGTGCAGGCTCGGCCGGGTGGCCGAGACGGTCGCCGACCTTCCCGAACGGCTGCCCGAGGGCGACCGGCCGATGGCGACGACGATCCTGTCGGTCCTGCTGGAGACCCTGGTCGAGCGGCACGACGAGAAGATCGTCTTCGCCGGCGCGGCGAATCTCGCGGGCGACTTCAGCGTCGGCCTGCGTGAGGTGCTCGAGGCGCTGGAGGAGCAGGTCGTGCTCATGCGCCTGCTCGGCGAGGCGAACGACCACTCCGCCCTGACCGTGCGCATCGGCTCGGAGAACCCCTACTCCGGGCTTCACGGCACCTCGATCGTCGCCGCCGGGTACGGTTCGGGCGACAATGAACTGGCCCGGCTCGGAGTGCTGGGCCCGACGCGAATGGACTACCCGGTGACGATGGGAGCGGTGCGCGCAGTGGCACGCTATGTCGGCCAGATCCTGGCGGGATCCTAAGTGGCCCGCGACTATTACGGCATCCTCGGGGTGCGCCGTGACGCCACTCAGGACGAGATCAAGAAGGCGTATCGCCGCCTCGCACGTGAGCTCCACCCTGACATCAACCCCGATCCCGAGACGCAGGAGCGCTTCAAGGAGATCAATCAGGCGTACGAGGTCCTGTCGGACCCGAGCAAGCGCCAGATGTTCGATCTCGGCGCCGATCCCTTCGGCGGCGCCGGAGCGGCCGGCCCCGGCGCGGCGGGCTTCGGCGCGGGGTTCCCGTTCAGCGACATCATGGACGCCTTCTTCGGCGGCGGAGGCGGCGCGCGCGGCCCCCGTTCGCGGGCCAGGCGCGGGCGCAACGCCACCATCCGGGTCGAGCTCGACCTGGCCGAGTCGGCGTTCGGCACCACGCGCGAGCTGGTCGTGGACACCGCCGTGCTGTGCGAGGTGTGCCAGGGGTCGGGCGCGGCGGCCGGCACCCATCCCGACACCTGCGACATGTGCCACGGCCGCGGCGAGATCTCCCAGGTCACCCGGTCGTTCCTCGGCCAGGTGATGACCGCCAGGCCCTGCCCCCAGTGCGGCGGGTTCGGCTCGGTCATCCACCACCCGTGCCAGGAGTGCTCCGGCGACGGGCGGGTGCGCACCCGGCGCACGATCAAGGTCCGCATCCCGGCCGGCGTCGAGGACGGCACCCACATCCAGCTCGCCGGCGAGGGCGAGGTCGGCCCCGGCGGCGGCCCGCCCGGCGACCTGTTCCTCGAGATCGTCGAGCGCCCGCACGACACGTTCGAGCGGCGCGGCGACGACCTGCACTGCACGGTGCAGATCCCGATGACCGCGGCGGCGCTCGGCACTATCCTCACCGTGCAGACGCTCGATGGGGCCGAAGAGCTGGACGTGCGCCCCGGCACCCAGTCGGGTCAGGTCATCCCGCTGTACGGGCGGGGCATCCAGCGGCTCAACGAGACCGGCAGGGGCGACCTGCTGATCCACGTGAACGTCGAGACCCCCACCAAGCTGGACGCCGCCCAGGAGGAGCTGCTCAAGGAGCTGTCCAAGCTGCGTGGCGAAGAGCGCCCGCCGGGCAAGTTCGCGCCCGGCCAGCAGGGCTTCTTCTCACGCCTCCGGGACGCTTTTAACGGCCGATGAGCGTCCCGGTTTTCCTGGCCGATGACCTGTCCGGTGACGAGATCGTCCTCGGCGGCCCCGAGGGGCGGCACGCCGCCACCGTGCGGCGGCTGAGGGCGGGCGAACGGGTCGACCTGACCGACGGCGCGGGCGCGGTGGCCGAGTGCGCCGTGCGCGACGCCGGGAAGGACTTTCTGCGGCTGGAGGTCGTCGGCCGCCGCGTGGTGCCCGCGCCCGACCCGCGCCTGGTCGTCGTCCAGGGGCTGCCCAAGGGCGAGCGGGGCGAGCTGGCGGTCGAGATGATGACCGAGGCGGGCGTGGACGTCATCGTCCCGTGGGCCGCGGCCCGGTGCGTCACCCAGTGGAAGGGCGAGCGCGCCGCCAAGTCGCTGGCGCGCTGGCGCTCCACGGCCCGCGAGGCCGCCAAGCAGGCCCGGCGGTTCCACCTGCCCGAGGTCGCCGAGCAGGCGAGCACGGCCGAGGTGGCGGCACTGCTGCGCGGCGCCGCCGCGGCGGCCGTCCTGCACGAGGAGGCCGTCGTGCCGCTGTCGCGCCTGGAGCCGCCGGCGAGCGGCGACATGGTGGTGGTGGTCGGTCCCGAGGGCGGCATCACCGACGAGGAGATCAAGCGGTTCCAGGAGGCCGGCGCCGCTCCTGCCCTGCTCGGCCCGACCGTGCTGCGCACCTCGACCGCCGGCGTCGCCGCCGCGGCTGTCCTGCTCACCCGCTCAGGCCGCTGGTGAACTCTCCCGGACGCCGCCCCCGCTGACACCGCCGCCGCCGGCCGCGCCTAGGCCTGCGAGAAGCATCCGCCCACAGGGCGGCGCCGGCTCATCGAAAGCCCGGCTCACCAGCAGAGCCCTGCTCGCGAGGGCGTCGGCCTAAGACCGGCGCCGGGCCGCAGGAGCCGCCGTGCCCTGGTCGGGACGGCGGCTACTCCTGGGAGGAGTTCGTGCTGCTGTCGGCCTCGGTGGTCATCAAGGGGGTGGCCGTGGGCGCCGGGGGGTCGCTGGGGGCCTGGGAGGCGGTCGGGGTCGGCTGCTCCACCGTCGGCCTCGGAGACGGCTTGGGGGTGGCCGAGGCGGTCCGCGTGGGCGTCGGCGTCGTGCTCTGGTGGCTCGGCGTGGGCCGCGGCTCGGTCGTCCGGTCGGGCTGCGACTCGGTGGCCGTGGGCTCCGCGCAGGGCTGCGGCGAGTCCGACGCGTCCGGCTCCACGGCGGTGGGCGCGGCGGTGGCGCAGTCGTTGCCCGGCGACGCCGTCACCGAGGGCGAGGGGACCGCCGGCGCCGTCCCGCTGGGCGAGGCGGCCGGCCGCGACGTCGGCGAGCCGACGACCGCCGACGACGCGTGGACGCCGTTCGGCGGGCGTTGCGTGCTCGACTCGTCGGGAGGTGAGGTGTCGTACTGCACCTGGATGATGTGCTGGCCGGTGCCGATCTGGACCTTCAGGCCCGGCACGAACATCACCACGGCGGCGGCCACCAGGACGGCGCCGAACGCCGAGGCGGCGGCTCGCCACCAAAAGATGCCCCGCACGCCGCGCTGCTCGATGCGGGTGCGGATGATCTGCAATCCTTCCGCGGAGGGCACGACGGAATCCGCCTCCGCGCGCAAGACACGGCGCAGGACCTCGCCGTACTCGTCGGGGGACTCGGTCATGACAATTGCTCCAGTGTCGTGCGTAGTGCGGCCATGCCGCGGGCGGTGTGGCTCTTCACCGCGCCCTTGCTGATGCCCATGGCGTGCGCGATCTCGGCCTCGGAGAGGTCGCCGTAGTAACGCAGCACCAAGGCCTCGCGCTGCCTGGTCGGAAGACCGCGCAGTGCCTCGATCACGGCGGACCGCTCGAGCTCTCCTATGGCTCCGTTCTCCGCGCTCGGCGCGTCGGGCAGCCCCTTGGGGGCGTACTTCTCCACGACGGCGCGGTGGCGGAGCACTGAGCGCGATCGGTTGACGACCGACTGGCGCAGGTAGGCGAGTGCCTTGTCGGTGTCGCGCAGGCGGCGCCACGCCCCATGGAGGGCGACGAACGCGTCCTGCACGACTTCCTCCGCGGTCGCGGTATCGCGCACCAACAGCATGGCGAGACGCACAAGAGACCGATAGTGGGCGCTGTAAAGCGCCGTCACGGCCATGTCGGCGTCCCATCCGACGGGCACCGCCCCCAGCGACCTTTCGGCCACGAGGGTCTCGGTGGTCACATCTGTTGGACGCACGGCCTTTCCAGAGGGTTTACGCTCTGGCGATTCTTTAGGGGGCATGACCCAGTTGTGTCCTCGCCGATGGCCTGGCCGACACTGACCGCTGTCTGACGCTGAAGTGTCGCACACCAACCCTAGCCGCGCGGATCTTTCCGCGGGACCTCCTCGGTATTACCGATTGGCAACAGAGGTGACTACCATGCGGGCGTGACAGACTGCCTGTTCTGCAAGATCGTGGCCAAGGAGATCCCCGCCGCGGTCATCCACGAGACCGAGCGCACGCTGGCCTTCAGGGACGTCAATCCCCAGGCGCCGACGCACGTCCTGGTGATCCCCAAGGGGCATTACGAGAACGCCGCGGCGCTGGCCGCCGCCGACGACGGCCTGGCCGACGCGGTGCTGAAGGCCGCGCACGACGTCGCCGTGCAGGAGGGCGTGGCCGACACCGGGTACCGCCTGGTGTTCAACACCGGGCCGCAGGCCGGTCAGACGGTGTTCCACGTGCACGGACACGTGCTGGGCGGCCGCGGCCTCCAGTGGCCACCGGGCTGAGCCCGGCCCGGATACCATGGGGTAATCAACCGCGCGGTCGGGACGCAGCACCGGGCCGAAAGCCGCACGAGCGCGACCGACGACGCACAAGACCGGGAGGCGAGCAGGCCGCAAGGGCCGCCCATGTCCGAGTCATACGAACCCCGCAGCGCGCCCAACGGCGCGCGGACCACAAGCGAACCGCCTCGAACCAAGGGCCCGTCGCGCACGCAGGCCAAGGTGGTGATCCCCGACGAGCACCCGATGGTGACCATCCTCGGTTCCCGCGACGAGCTGCTGCGGGTCATCGAGGCCGCGTTCCGCGCGGACGTCCACGTCCGCGGCAACGAGATCACGATCAGCGGAAGCCCTGAGGAGAGCGGCCTGGTCGTCCGCCTCTTCGAGGAGATGGTCGAGCTGGCGCGATCGGGAGCGCAGCTCACCACCGACGCCGTCGAGCGCAGCATCGCCATGCTGCGCATGAGCTCCGGCCGCCCCGCCGACGTCCTGTCCCTGGACATCCTGTCCTCGCGCGGGCGCACGATCCGGCCGAAGACCGTGAACCAGAAGCGGTACGTCGACGCGATCGACAAGCACACCGTCGTGTTCGGCATCGGGCCCGCGGGCACCGGCAAGACCTATCTGGCCATGGCCAAAGCGGTGAAGGCGCTGCAGAACAAGGACGTCAACCGCATCATCCTCACCCGGCCGGCGGTCGAGGCGGGCGAGCGGCTGGGCTTCCTGCCGGGCACGCTCTACGAGAAGATCGACCCCTACCTGCGCCCGCTCTACGACGCGCTGCACGACATGCTCGACCCCGACTCCATCCCGCGCCTGATGGCCGCGGGCACGATCGAGGTCGCCCCGCTCGCCTACATGCGCGGGCGCACGCTCAACGACGCGTTCATCATCCTGGACGAGGCGCAGAACACCTCGCCGGAGCAGATGAAGATGTTCCTCACCCGCCTGGGCTTCGGCGCCAAGATCGTCGTCACCGGCGACGTCACGCAGATCGACCTGCCCGGCGGGCAACAGAGCGGCCTGAAGGTCGTCCAGGATATCCTCGAAGGTATCCCGGACATCCATTTCTGCAGGCTGACGAGCGCGGACGTCGTGCGGCACAAGCTGGTGAGCGACATCATCGACGCCTACAGCCGCTACGACGAGGCCACCGCCGAGCCGGCCGACATCAAGGGCGCCAAGCGCCCGCGGGGGAGATAACGAACACCATGAGTATCGAGGTGGCCAACGAGTCGGGCGTCGAGGTCGACGAGTCCTCGCTCGTCGAGCTGGCCGGTCACGTGCTCGGCCGCATGGGCATCCATCCGCTGGCCGAGCTGTCCATCCTGGTCGTGGACGAGGCGGCGATGTCGCAGCTCCACGAGCAGTGGATGGGCGAGCCCGGGCCGACGGACGTCCTGGCGTTCCCGATGGACGAGCTTCGGCCGAACCCCGGCGGCTCGCGTCAGGACGTCGACGCCCCGCTCGACCCGGCGCTGCTGGGCGACGTGGTGCTGTGCCCGCAGGTCGCGGCCAAGCAGGCCGCGGACGCCGGTCACAGCACCCGTGAGGAGCTCGAGCTGCTCTGCACGCACGGCATCCTGCACCTTCTCGGGTACGACCACGCCGAACCCGAGGAGCACGCCGAGATGTTCGGGCTCCAGGGCGAGTTGCTCGACGCGTGGCGGGAGGTGCGGCGGGAGCCGTGAGTTCCCCCAGCGGATGGCTGTTGTCGGCCATCCTTCTGATCTTCCTCGGTGGCCTGCTGGCCAGCGCGGAGACCGCTCTGGCGCGCATCTCGCGGGTGCGCGCCGAAGAGTTCGCGCGCAAGGGCCGCCGGGGGGCGCAGCGCCTTCAGGCGATCGTCGCCGACCCGCCCCGCTACCTCAACCTGCTGCTGCTGCTCCGGCTGAGCTGCGAGCTGATCGCCACGGTGATCGTGACGTTGCTGTGCATCGACTGGCTCGGTGACAAGGGCCAGGCGTACGCCGTGGCGGCCGGGGTCATGATCCTGATCAGCTACGTCATCGTGGGCGTCTCGCCGCGCACCCTCGGCCGGCAGCACGCCGAGCCGGTGGCGCTGGCGAGCGCGCCGATCGTGTACGGGCTGACGCGCATCTTCGGGCCGCTGCCCAAACTGCTGATCATGCTGGGCAACGCCCTCACCCCCGGCAAGGGCTTCCGCGAGGGCCCGTTCACCTCCGAGGCCGAGCTGCGCGACCTGGTCGACCTGGCCGAGGAGCGCCGGGTGATCGAGCCGGACGAGCGCCAGATGATCCACTCGGTGTTCGAGCTGGGGGACACCCTGGTCCGCGAGGTGATGGTGCCGCGCACCGACATGGTGTTCATCGAGCGCGGCAAGACCCTCGGCCAGGCCCTGTCGCTGGCGCTGCGCAGCGGCTTCTCGCGCATCCCGGTGGTCGGCGAGAACGAGGACGACGTCGTCGGCATCGCCTACCTCAAGGACGTCGTCCGGCGGGTGCACGAGGCTTCGGCGGACGGCGACGCCGAGGGCGAGAAGATCGGCTCGCTGATGCGCCCGGCGACCTACGTGCCCGAGAGCAAGCCGATCGACGAGCTGATGCGCGAGATGCAGGCGCGCCAGATCCACCTGGCCATCGTGATCGACGAGTACGGCGGCACGGCGGGCCTGGTCACCATCGAGGACGTCCTGGAGGAGATCGTCGGTGAGATCGCCGACGAGTACGACCAGGAGGCGCCCCGGGTGGAGTGGCTGGAGGACGGCAGCGCCCGGGTGACGGCGCGGCTGCCGGTGGACGAGCTCGGCGAGCTGTTCGACATCGAGCTGGAGGCCGACGACGTCGACACGGTGGGCGGCCTGCTGGCCCACGCCCTGGGCCGGGTGCCCATCGCCGGTTCGCAGGCCACGGTGGACGGGCTGAGCCTGATCGCCGAGAGCACGGCCGGCCGCCGCAACCGCATCAGCACGGTGGTCGTGCGCCGCGTGGTCCCCGTCGAGGGCGACCAGCCCGTCCCGGCCTCCGCCGACCACGAGTCCTGACCCGCGCCCCGGTACGGCGCGGGCGCCGTACCGGGGCCGCGCGGCGGCTCACCGTGACACGTCCCCGGCCGGGCTGCCGTCCCACCTACCCGGCAGGGCACGCGGGGCATACCGCCCCCGGGACGCCGAGGACAAGCGCACGGCCCGGGTTCCAGCGGCGAGCCCTGGCACGCGTCCGGTGCGGCGCCTGCGCCGGCGTGGGCGGCGGGGGTCAGAGAGGGGCCTCGATGCTCTCCCAGAGCAGGGCGCTGAGGCGTGCGGCCTCCTTCTCGTCGCCGAGGTCGCGGTACTGCCGGCACGCGGCGATCAGGGTGCGGCGCGCGGCCGGCAGGTCGCCGTTCCTGGCGTAGGCCTCGCTGAGCGCCGCCGTCGTGCGCGCCTTGCCGTAGGCGTGCTGGAGGCGCTCCCAGAGCGCGGCGGCGGCGTGCAGCCGGTCGATGCCCTGCTCGGGACGCCCTTCGGCGGTCTCCAGACGGCCGAGCCCGTGCAGGGCGATCGCGCGGCCGAAGTCGTAGTGGCAGGCGGCGCTGCGGGCCAGGCCGCGTTCCAGCGTCGCGCGGGCGTCGGGATGGCCGTGGTCGGCGTACAGCTGTCCGAGATGGGCGAGCACCATGGCCTCCAGCAACGGGTCCGCGGAGGCCTGCGCCTTGGCGACGGCGACGCGCAACTGCTCGCCGCCCTCGGCGAACCGGCCGCACCGCTTGTGGATCACGCCGAGCAGCGCCCGGGCGACGGACTCGTCGCGGGGGCTGGCGAGCCGCCGCGCGATGTCCATGGCCTGTTCGGCATGGGCCCGCGCCTCCTCGAAGTGGCTGCGCTCGTTGTCGATGATGGCGAACTGCTGCAACACGTGCAGTTCGCCGAGGGGATAGCCGCAGGCCCGGGCGATGGCGAGGCTCTCGCGCAGCCGGGACAGGGCCAGGTCGTGGTCGCCGCGCATCCGGTGGGCGTCGCCGCAGAGGTACAGGGCGTCGGCCTCGCCGCGCCGCTCGCCGAGCTCCCGGAAGATCTCCGTGGCGGCGCCGGCCGATTCCAGCTTGTCGCCGGGGGCGGTTCCGGACTTGCCGGAGTGCAGGTCGGCGAGGTTGCGCAGCATGACGGCCTCGCCCAGGCGGTCCCCGGCCCGCCGGCAGGCGGCCAGCGCCAGCCGGTGCGTCCAGGTGCCCTCGGGGGTGTCGCGCAGCTCGTAGAACCCCTGGGCGGCCGCCGCCAGACCCCATGCGTACGGCGTCTCGCCGAGGGCGGCCGCCTGCCGCACCGCGGCGGCGATCGCCCGCCGCTCCGCCTCGAACCAGGTGAACGGATCGCCCACCATGGCCTCGACGCCGTCCGCGCCGTCCGCGCCGTCCGCGCCGTCCGCGCCGTCCGCGCCGTCCGCGCCGTCAGGGCGATGGGTGTGATCCGCGCCGTCGAGGCGATGGACCCCGTGCGCGTCATCCGCGCCGTCGAGGTGATGGGCGCGGTCCGTGCCGTCCGCGCCGTCAGGGTGATCGAGGCGACGCGCGCCGTCGGCGTCGTCGGGGTCGTCGGCCGTGTCCGGTCGCCAGCGGGACGCGGCCGGGCGTAACTCGGCCACCGTCCGCGCGGGAAGGCGCGCGTCGGCCTCCTCGGCGAGCAGCAGCCAGCCGCCCAGCGCGCGCGTCAGGGCCGCGCGCCGGGTGGCGGCGTCGTCCTCGGTCTCGGCCCGGTGGCGGGCGAAGATGCGGATCAGGTCGTGCAGGCGGAAACGCGCCCGCCCGGCCGCGTCGGGGCCGACCTCGTCCACCAGCCGGGCCTCGGCCAGGGCGTACAGCCGGTCCTGCGCGAGCCGCTGCGGGGCGCCGGTCAGCGCGGCGGCGGCCCACTGGGGGAAGTCGGGGGCGTCGAGCAGCCCGAGCAGCCGGAACAACCGGCGGTGCGGCTCGTCCAGGCCCGCGTAGGAGGCGCCGATGGCCGCCTTGACGTCCAGATCACCCGCCTTGAGCCGGTCGAGCCGTGAGGTCTCGTCGCGGAGTTCGGCCGCGAACGCCGAGAGCGGCCAGGACGGGCGGGCCGTCGCGCGGGCGCCCGCGATGCGCACGGCGAGCGGCAGCCGGCCGCACAGCTCGGCGATCTCCAGCGCGGCGGCGGGCTCCCGCTGGACCCGGCCGTCGGTCACGATCTTGGAGAGCAGGTCCATGACGGCGTCGGGGCCGAGGACGTCCAGGTCGACGAAGGACGCCGACGCGAGGCCCAGCAGCCGTCTGCGGCTGGTCGCCACGACCGCGCAGCCGGCCGACCCCGGCTGGAGCGCCCGGATCTGCGGCTCGGCGTCGGCGTTGTCCACCAGTACCAGGACCCGCCGGCCCGCGAGCAGGCTGCGGTAGAGCAGGACGCGCTCGTCGAGCGGCTCGGGGACCGAAGGGCCGGGCACGCCGAGCGAGCGCAGGATCTGGCCGAGGACGGTGACGGGCGTGACGTCGCCGGAGAAGTCCGCCCATAACTGGCCGTCGGGGTAGTCGTCCCTGAGCCGGTGCGCCAGGTGCACGGCCAGAGTCGTCTTCCCGACCCCCGCCCGGCCGGAGATCGCGAGGGTCCGCAGCGCCCGGGGGCCGTCCGCGGCCAGCGCCGCCGTCCAGCGTTCGACGAGCTCCTCGCGCCCGGTGAAGTCGGCAGGACAGGCCGGCGTCTGCATCGGAACCCCGGCCCCCTGCCGCCGCGGCCCCTCCCCGCCCGCCGCCCCCTCGCCCGGCGGCACGTCCGCCCCACGGCCCGCGCCGCTGTCCCAGCGTGCGTCCGCGTCCCGGCCCGCGCTGCTGTCTCCGCCCGCGCCGCTGTCCCGGTGCGCGTCCGCGCCTTGGCCCGCGCCGGCGTGTGCGCCGGTGTCGTGGGCCGTGCTGTCGTCCTGCGGTGCGGTCGGGGCCGCGCGGACGGAGGAGTCGGCGGGCGCGCCCGGGCGGGGCCGGCCGGTGCCGGGCACCGGCGGCCGTCCAGGAAGGCGGGGCCGTTCGTCGAGCAGGATCTCCTCGTGCGCCCGGCGCAGTTCGGGGCCGGGGCCGACGCCGAGATCCTCCCGCAGCCGCCGCTGGTGGCCGGCGAAGAAGCGCAGCGCCTCCGGACGCCGTCCCGACAGGTGCAGGGCGCGCATGAGCTGGACCGCGAGCCCTTCGCGGAACGGCTGCTCGGCCACCAGGCTCACCAGCTCCTCGACCAGGCCCTCGGCCCGGCCGCCGCGAAGATCGCCCTCGATGCGCCATTCGAGGGCCGTCAGCCGGCGTTCGCCCAGGATGTCGGCGTAGGTGGCCACCGACGAGGTGACCGGCACGTCCTCCATCACCGGGCCCCGCCACAGCGACAGAGCCTGCTCCACCACCTGGTGCGCCCGCCCGAGCTCGCCGCGGGCGCGCAGTCGCCCGGCCTCGTCGCACAGGTCCTCGAAGCAGGCCGCGTCGATGGCCTCGCGCCCGGCGTTGAGCCGGTAGCCGCCGTTGCGGTACTGGATGACCTCGGCGCCGCGGTCGCCGAGCAGCCGCCGGAGCGCGAGGACGTAGCCGCGCACCAGCGTGCGGCACGAGGCCGGGGGTGTGTCGCCCCACAGGTCCTGCACCAGGTGATCCGCCGGAGTATGCCGTCCCGCCCTGACGATCAGGGCGGCGAGCGCCGCCCGGGCCTTGCCACCGCTCGGGGACGCCCAGCGTTCGCCGTCCCACACCTCCAGCGGCCCAAGGCAGCGAAACCTCATCGGCGCCAAGCGGATCTCCATCCGGACGTGGTCCTTGAACAGAATGTCTACGCCTCTTCTACTCCACCCCTACGGCGGCGCTCAACAATCGCTCGTGACCGTGAATTCGGTTTCGGTCTTCACAGAAGGGGTGAACGATCGTGAGAAAAATCGGTTCCCTGGCCGACCGGCTCCTGGGCGTCATGGTTCCCAAGGGCCGGGCGGAGGCCGCGTCCTGCTGGTATGAGCAGTGCGGCGGCCGGCACTCCCGATACTGCTGCTACTACCCCGACAGCAACGTGGTCATCTGTGACGCCTGCCTCTACCGCCCGTAGGTGTCCGGCCCCGTCCTTCCCCGCTGATCCCTGCCCGTAGTCCGAGAATCCGCCTCCGCCGGCCGGGTCCGCCCGGCCGGCGGAACACCATCAGAGAGGACCGGATGCAGTGCCCTATTTGACCGCGGTCGCGATCGTGCTGAGCATCCTCTGCGGGCTGAATCTTCTGATGACGCTCGCTTTGGTGCGGCGAATAAGGGAACACACGAAAAGGCTTGATGACTTGTCCGGAATGGGGCCCGCCGGACGATTGCCCGCGCCGGGTTCGCCCATCGGAGATTTCACCGCCGGCACCGTCCACCATGAGCCGGTGTCCAGGGCCATGCTGGACGCCGGCGCGGTCGTCGGATTCTTCTCGCCCGGTTGTGAGCCGTGCCGCGCCGCCCTGCCGGGGTTCCTCGCCCACGCCGGGGCGCTGCACGGCGGACGGGACCGGGCGCTGGCCGTGGTGGCCGGCGCCGAGGAGTCCGACCCCATGGTCCTCGCGCTCGCCGAGGTGACCCGCGTGGTCGTGGAGGACCACGAAGGACCGGTGGCCTCGGCCTTCGGAGTGCGGGCCTTCCCCACGTTCTGCCTGGTGGGCCCGGAGGCGTCCATCGCGGCGGCGCGCTTCGACCTGTCCGCCCTGACCGCGCCGATCACGGTATGACCGGCGGGGAGCAAGGCGTGCGGTCCCGCGCGCGAGAGCTCGGCGCGGCGCTGCGGCTGAGCTGGGAGGCCGGGCCGCTGCTGCTGACGGGCCACGTGGCCGTCTCCCTGCTCGCCGCGGCCGTCCCCGTCGCGGCCGCCTGGCTGACCAAGATCGTCCTGGACGGGCTCGCCGGCGACCGGTCCGCGGTGCTGCCCGCGGCCGTCGCCCTGGTGACCCTCGGGGCGCTGACGCTCACGCTGCCGCAGACCCGGCGGTACCTGCGCGACGAGCTGAAGCGGTCCACCGCCCTGCGGGCACAGGACCGGCTGTACACGAAGGTCAACGGGTTCACCGGGCTGGCCAGGTTCGAGGACCCGGTCTTCCTGGACCGGCTGCGCATGGCCGACCAGGCCGCCCGCCACACCTCCGGCCAGATCGCCGACGGGGCGCTCGGCATCGCGCAGGGCGCCGTGACGGTGCTCGGATTCGTCGTCTCTCTGGCGGTGATCAGCCCGGTCGCCACCGTGGCCGTCCTGGGCGCCGCCCTGCCCACGCTGATCGCGGAGCTGTCCCTCAGCCGCCGGCGCGCTGAGGTGATGTGGCAGATCAGCCCCATCGAACGCAGAGAGCTCTTCTACGGGCGGCTGCTCACCGATGTGCAGGCCGCCAAGGAGATCAGGCTCTTCGGGCTCGGCGTCTTCCTGCAGGGGCGGATGAGGGCCGAGCGCATTCGGGCGAACGCGGAGCACCGCAGGCTCGACCGCCGCGAACTGGTCACGCAGTCGGCGCTGAGCCTCGCCGGCGCGGTCGCGGCCGGTCTCGGGCTGATCCTGGCGATCAACGCGGCGCTGAACGGCGACGGCACGGTGGGCGACGTGTCCATGTTCGTGGTGGCGGTGGCCGCCGTGCAGACGGCGGTGGGCTCGCTGGCCGAGCAGGCCGCCTACACCCACCAGGAACTGCTCATGTTCGGCCACTATCTGACCCTGGAGCGGATGGGGCCCGACCTGCCCCGGCCGGCGCGTCCCCGGCCCGCCCCGAGGGGCGGCGACATCGAACTGCGCGACGTCTGGTTCCGCTACAGCGACGACCATCCGTGGATCCTGCGCGGCGTGGACCTCACCATCCCGCACGGGTCGTGTGTGGCCTTGGTGGGTCTCAACGGCGCGGGCAAGAGCACGCTGGTGAAGCTGCTGTGCCGCTTCTACGAGCCGACGTCGGGCTCCATCCTCTGGGACGGCGTCGACCTGCGCGACATGGAGCCCGCGGACCTCAGGGAACGGCTGGGCGCGGTCTTCCAGGACTACATGTCCTGGGACTTCACCGCCGCCGAGAACATCGGGCTCGGCGACCTGCCCGCCATGGGGGACAGGGAACGCGTCGTGGCCGCCGCGGGCCGGGCGGGGGTGGACGAGGTCGTGCGCGACCTGCCGCGCGGCTACGACACCATGCTCAGCCGCGCCTTCTTCGGCGAGATGGACAAGGACGACCCCACAACGGGAGTGGTCCTGTCCGGCGGGCAGTGGCAGCGCCTGGCGCTCGCCCGGGCGCTGTTCCGCGAGGGCTGCGAGGTGATGATCCTGGACGAGCCGAGCGCGGGGCTGGACGCCCGGGCCGAGCACGAGATCCACTGGCGGCTGCGGAGCCTGCGGGCCGGCCGCACCAGCCTGCTCATCTCGCACCGGCTCGGCGCGGTGCGCGACGCCGACCTCATCGTGGTGCTGGAAGAGGGCCGGGTCGCCGAACGCGGCACCCACGAGGACCTGATGCTCGCCGGCGGCGCGTACGCCAAGCTCTTCACCCTCCAGGCCGAGGGCTACCGCGACGGGGTCCCCGTCCAGGCGGAGGGTCGTGCGGCGGCTTCGGCGCCCGAGGAACGCCGCGACGCGGCCCTCCTGGAGCTCGGGGAGTACCGCGACGCAGCCCCCGTCCAGCCGGAGGGTCACCACGACGCGGCCGCTCTCACCGGGAGGGAGTCGTGACGGGACTGATCTCGACGGCCGCACTGGTGGCGCTGGCGCTGGCCGCGATGTGGGCGTGGCTGCGGCGCCGCTTCCTGGTGGTGACGATCCACGGCCAGAGCATGGAGCCCACCTACCGGGCGGGCGAGCGCGTGCTGGTCCGCAGGACGCCGCTGTCCGCGGTGCGCCCGGGCCAGGTCGTGGTGATGACGGACCCGGTGCCGCCCGGACAGTGGATCATCAAGCGGGCGGTGGCCGTCCCCGGCGACCCGGTTCCCGAGGTGATGGACGCCTCCGCCGATCCCGGCGCTCGGGTCCCCGAGGACTGCCTGGTGCTGCTGGGCGACAACCCCGCCGTCAGCGTCGACTCGCGCAGGTTCGGCTACTTCTCCGGCAGGCGGCTGCTGGGAGTGGTGTCGCGCCGCCTGCGGGCCTAGGAGCGCGCCGTGGACCACGCCGTCGTCGCGTGCGGGTCGCTGATCGGGATCGTCTTCTCGGCGCGCTGCCGGGGGCCCGAGTCGTCTATGTGGTGCTTGGTGGCATATGTGTCAAGCGGGCTTTAAGTGACTTGCAAGCGGCGCGTGGAACCTTGATGCCAGGCGCCCAACGGCTCGGGGCGTCGGCAAGGGGAGGGCCGGTGTACCGGGGAGGGGTTCACGGGACACCGGCAGAGCCGGGGGGACACGTGGCGGCCCTGGCCGGGCGAACGGCCGGGGCACGGCACGCCGAAAAGGGTGCCCCCGCCCACGCTGGGCGGGCGGGGGCACCCTTTTCGACATCTCGACTTCGCCCGGCGGGCGGTCGATGGGCCGCCCGCCGGGGGTTTGGGCGGGGTCAGCAGATGACGGTGGGGGCCACCTGCTGGTTGGTGCACCAGTCGTCTTCGTCGCCGGTGAGCCAGGTGGAGCGCTCGCGCTCCTGGTTCTCGCCGCCCGCGGGGGAGCCGCCCATCGGCATGAGCGGCATGCCGCCCATCCCGCCGGGGCCCGTGCCCACGCCCATGCCGCGCGCCGCGTTCTGGGCGGCTCCGAGCGCGGAGCCCGCCCCGTAGCCGGTGCCGCCGTTCAGTCCGGCGGCGCCGCCGACCCCGTTGACACCCGAGCCGATCGGGACGGACCCCACGCCCGTGGGGCTGGTGAAGGTCGTCCCGTTCACGCCGGTCGGGAGGTTCGTCCCTATCCCGTTGAGCCCCGGGTTGTTCAGCGCCGGGTTGTTGAGTGCGGGGTTGTTGAGGGCGGGATTGTTGAGCGCCGGGTTGTTCAGTGCGGGGTTGGTGCGCGGGTCGAACCCGGCCAGGTTGGTGGTGCGGGGGTCGTTCGGGTTGATGCCCGCGCCCCCGTTGCCCCCGGCGCCGTTCTGACCGGACGGGTCGTTGATGCCGCCCGGGAGGTTCGTCCCGTTGCCGTTCCCCGTGCCGTTGCCGTTCCCGGTCCCGTTGCCGTTCCCCGAGCCATTCCCGGTGCCGGTGCCGGTGCCGGTGCCGGTGCCTGTCCCGGTCCCGTCACCCGACCCCGTGCCCTCGCCGGGGATGACGGTCGAGCCGTCGCCGGTGCCCTTCCCCGTGCCGGTCGGGTCGAAGCCGGACCCCGGGTAGGTCGTCGAGTTGGACCCCGGGTACTTGCCGTAGGGACCGCTGCCGCCGTTGTAGGGGTCGGTCCCGTCGTAGTTCACGGGGATGACCGGCGGCGTGATCGCGCCGGTCGGAGACGGGAGCACCGTCGTGACCGTCTCGGGCAGGCTCTGGTAGACCGAGGTGATCTTGTTGTTGAGCTCCTCGATGTGCCGGCGGGCCTGCTCGTTCTCCGAGCCGTCCCCGCCGTTGGTCAGCCAGCCGTACCAGTCGTCGTCGAAGCTGAACATGCCGCTCTCGGGCAGGTCCGCCTTGGCCTTGGTGAGCTCTTCGGCGTAGGTGTTGTGGGCCGTGCCGACCTGGCGCGCCCGCTCCGCCACCTCGCGCGCCGAGCCGTGCAGGAGCTGCAGTGCCTTCTGCGCCTCGGCGGAGAAGGAGTCCTGCCAGTCCTTGGACAGCTTGTCGGCGGCCGTCCGGAGATTGGTGACCAGGCCGTCGAGCACCCCTGCGGCCAGGATGTAGGCGTTGCCCGCCTCCGACACTCCGCCGGGGTCGGTGTTGTTCAGCAGCTTCCTGACGTGCTCGACGCTGCCGTAGGAGTCCGCGTCCCCCTGGGGGGCGGCCGTGCCCGCCCGGACCGGCTGGATATCGCTGATGCGCGCCATTTGGACCCATCGCCTCGCTGTTTGACTAGACCAGCTTGACCTGGTCGACCGTACTGGCCGTCTCGGCGTTCTTGAGATTGCCGTACGCCGTCCTGATCGTCTCGATCGCCGCCTCGTACTGGGCGATGAGCTTCTCGTAGCTGGCGGTGACCGCCGTGTGCCCCTGGCCGAAGACGGTGCCGAGCTGCTGCGCCGCGTCCCATTCGCCGAGGTGCGTGGGGGAGACCTTCCCGAACGCCCGAAGATGGGACAGCGAGCCGGACTTGACGCCCTTCAGCTGCTCGACGTCCGTCAGAAGGTCTCTGAGGAGGTTCTCGACGTTGGTGTGGTGGACGTCGGTCTTACCCTTGGCGTCGGTTCCCGGCCAGTCACCGTCGAGGTGAAAATCCTGGTAGCCGTCGTTTCCGGCCATGTTTGCCCCCTAAGCCGTCAGGCCGCCCCGCGGACGCCGGCCGCGTCGCCAGGGCGGTCCGCTCCCGGAGTTACGGATTCGGTCCGCGGCGGCCGTCAACGGCCGTCGAACATCGCGACGTTCGCCTTCTCGGTGAGGTGGAAGTTCTCGTGACCCTGCTGGATGACCGCGCCGAGCTGCTGCAGCAGGCCCGCCATGCGGCCGGAGGCGGCGTCCCACTGCGCCCGCGCGGCCCAGTAGGCGGCGCGCGCGTCGCCCTCCCACTCGCCGAGCAGGCGGTCGAGGTTGCCCTCCAGCTCCTGCAGCGTGCCTTCCATCGCCTGCCACTGGCGGGCGAAGTCCTGGGCGCCGGTGGTCATCGACCCGAAGTTGACCAGCGTGCGGTCGATGTCGTTGTTGATACCAGCCATGATCTTCTCCGTTGTCCGAGGAGGGTGGGGTCAGGCGTTGATGTTGCCGCTGAGCGCGCCACCGATGACACGGTGCGCCGCCGCGGTCTGGTCGGCCTCGGTGTTGCGGTAACGCGCCTCCACCTGGTGGAGCTTCACCGCGAGACCCTGGAGCTCGCCGAGCACCTTGGACAGCTCGCCGTTCCACTCGTTGTAGACGGCCTCGAACGCCATGCCCGACGCGCCGCCCCAGCCCGCGCGGAGCTCGGAGACGTGCCCCTGCAGCTGGGTCTGGATGCTGCCGATGAGGCCGTGGGCCGTCTCGGTCTTCTTCGCGGACTCGACGATCTGAGGGAGCTGTGCTGAGGTCTGCTGGCTCACGGATACCTCCAAGGAGTGTGGCCTGGCCGTGAACGCGTGATGGCCCACACTGCGAAACGCATCGTGTGCCCCCGCGATGCTGATCACTCAAACCCTAGGATCAATCACCACAACATGGCCATACGTCACATTGCGAGTCAGTAACGGTTTTTCGTACCAGTGGCTATGGCTGACATCACGGCTTCACGGTCGTCGTCTGGGTGATCGGAACCGGTGTCCGGGCGGCAGCGGGGTCCAGAGTGGGCGCTTCGGGGATCAGGTGCCAGATGCCCGCCGGGAGCGGCGCCACCTCCGCGGCGTCGTACCCGAGGTTGGGCAGCAGATCGCCGGAGGACAGGGCGAACTTGCGCCCCTGGTCGGTGACGAGCGCGAAGTTCTGGATCGAGCCGAGCTGGCCCTCGCCCGGGAGCAGCCCGGCCAGCACCGCGCCGCCCGGCGGCAGCAGCACCTGGTCGAAGTGCTCCTGGTCGGCCCCCGCGTTCGGCGGAACCGGGATGCGCATGCGCCCGCCGATCGTCAGCCGCGCGCGGGTGGAGCCCCTGCCGGTGTCGGAGTAGACGGTGCACAGCGGGGACGCCGGATCGGGCGTCGCGACCTTCGGCATCGTCGCGGGCATTCCGCTCACCGCCATCGACGTCCTGGACAGCGGGAAGGCGTTCGCCCTGGACGCGTCGACCTCGATCGGCCGCACCGGCAGCCGGCCGTAGGCCGCCTTGCTCGCCGGGTCCTGCAGCAGCAGCGTGGCCTGCGTCTGCGAGATGGCCGCGATGCCGTCGCCGAGCAGCACGTACCAGCGGACCTCGCCGCCGGCCACCGCCGGCACGGTGTAGACCCGGCCCACGGCGGAGGCGCGGCCGTCCGGGCCGCGCAGCCGGTGCCCCAGACCGGCGATGCGAGGGCCGCGGAAGTCCGGGCCGATGGGCAGGGCGTTGAGCCAGGTAGCGGGGATCTGACGTGGCGCGGCGGCCGACAGCGCGCGCGCTCCGGCGTCGGAGACCCGCATGCGGCGGTCGGCGAGGATGACCCAGGACTGCTGGCCGTCGTCGGCGATCATGGCCTCGGAGCCGAACGGCCGGCCCCCGACGTCCATGCCGCCCACCAGCGAGACATACGGCCGGCGCGTGCCGCCCGGGTCCACGGTCTCGGCCACGCACGCCGACCAGGGGCCGCGCACCAGCTTCTCGCGCGCGGGCAGCGACTCCGGCGCGCCGGGGATGCCCACCAGGGTGCCGCGGGTGAAGCCGGCGAGCGACGCCGACGACACCGTGCGCACCGTCACCTGCGGGGTGTCGAGGATCAGGCGGGCCGAGGTGTAGTTGGCGACCGGGATGAGCCGTGCCTCCTGCTGGCTGTAGACGAAGGTGGCGCCGGTCTCCTGTTCGACGATCAGCGTGCCGGGCGCGGTCAGCGAGGTGGCGCCGCCGGGCTTGAGCAGGCCGTAGATGCCGAAGCAGGCCGCCACGAGCACCGCCACCAGCACACCGCAGAACATGGCGACGTTGTGCCTGCGCATGGGCGACTCGGGGATGTCCGGTTCGCCCTGCAGCAGGGCCATGCCCAGGCGCTGCATCATCAGCCGGTGGGCCTGGTAAAGATCACGACGGGTCTGCATGCCACCTCAGCCTTGCCTGGCGGGTCGTCGCCGACAGCATAGAAGCGCGCCCGCGAACCGGGATGCTCGTGTCGAGATGGATATGTGCCGTGCTATGACCGGCTGAGCGCTTTCTGTACGGTCCGGCGGGCACTGGGTTAGTCTGCCGTCTCACAGGCTGATCAAGACCCTGGCGGCCGGAGACGGGGGGACGCAAGGTGAGCGAGCAACGCGGTTTCGACGCCCTGCTGAACGCGGGAAGCCCATCCTCGGCCGCGCCGGGGGGCGCCGGCGAGGCGATGCAGGGCGGCTCGGTCGCGGGCGGGCCGTACACGGTCTCGGGCGGCGGGCCCGGGGACGGGCAGAGCGGCGGGTCCGACGGCTCCGCCTTCGTCCATCAGAACTTCGCCGGGCCGGGAGGGCAGGACGCCCAGGGCGGTGCCGGGCAGCCGTTCACCTCGGGTGACCCGATGGGCGCGAACCCCATCTCCACGGGCGACCCCGGCCAGCCGTTCAGCGTGAACTCCCTGGGCGGCGGCGACCCGGGTCAGCCGTTCAGCGTGAATCCGGTGGGGTCGGGGGACTCCGGCCAGTTGTTCTCACCGGGGCAGCCGTTCGGCGCCGATCCGGTGGGCGGCGGTGACCCCGGTCAGCCGTTCAGCGTCAACACGCTGGGGAGCGGCGATCCAGGTCAGCCGTTCAGCGTGAACCCGGTGGGGTCGGGCGACCCGGGACAGCCGTTCTCGCCCGGTAACCCCTTCGGTGCCGATCCGGTGGGCACGGGCGATCCCGGTCAGCCGTTCAGCGTGAACCCGCTGGGGGGCGGTGACCCCGGTCAGCCGTTCTCGCCGGGGAACCCGTTCACCGCCGATCCGGTGGGGACCGGTGACCCCGGGCGGCCGTTCAGTGTGGACCCGATCGGGACGGGGGATCCCGGTCAGCCCTTCACGGTGAACCCGATCGGGACGGGTGACCCCGGTCAGCCGTTCTCGCCCGGTGACCCGTTCACCGCCGATCCGGTGGGAACCGGGGATCCCGTGGTGATCGGTGATCCAGGGCAGCCGTTCACGGTGAACCCGATCGGGACGGGTGATCCCGGCCAGCCGTTCACCGTGGACCCCGTCGGGACGGGTGACCCTGGTCAGCCGTTCTCGCCCGGCGATCCGACCACCTCGGTGCCGCTCGACCCGGTCAACGCCGACCCCGGCGACCCCACCAACTCCATCCCGGGCATCCCGCCGATCCCCGACCAGGGCATTCCCGGCCTGCCCAACGTGAACGACCCCGTCGGTCAGAACCCGGGCATCCCCACCGGGCAGGACCCGGGCTTCCCGGCCATCCCGAACGTGCCGGTGGGGCAGAACCCGAGCCTCACCGATCCCACGGGGACCGGAACAGGACCGGCGGGCGACCCCACCGGCGGTCTGAACCTGCCCGGAGGCCCGGGCGGCGGCCCCGGAGGCGGCGGCACGGGAGGCGGCGGCATGCCGCAGATCCCCGGCCTGCCGGACACCGGGGGTGGCGGTGGCGGTGGCTTTCCCCGCATGCCCAACACGACCGGGAACGGATACACCGGCACGGCCCCCGCCAATGCGTCGCAGACGCGCAAGGTGAAGCACCAGGCGGTCATCGACCTCGGCAAGAACATCGAAAGGGACGTCGGCGGCCGCGCGGACGAGGTCAAGCGCAAGCCGCAGGACAACCACATCGGCTGGATGGACTGCGGCCTGGTCGGCATGCCCATCTCCGGCAAGCACGGGGAGATGGCCACCACCTCGGTGACCTACATCGAGACGGTCCGCAAGCAGATGGAGCTCTGGCGGGACGATCTGAAGCTGTCCGGGGACCGGTGGCGGCTGATGGAGGAGGACCTGGCCGCCAACGCCGAGGCGCTCAAAAAGGGGATGAAGCAGTGAGCTACGAAGGCTGGGAGTACGGGTACGTCGCCGGGGTGATCGGAGCCCTGGCCTACTGTGTGGTCAACCCGGTCCGGGGGCAGATGATCGGCCTGGCCATCGGCGGAGTGGCCTCCAAGCCGAGCAGCCTGTACGGGGCGGGCGACAAGTGGACCGAGACCGGCAACGGCATCAAGAACATCAGTGACGACCTCACCAAACACGTGAACGACGTGCCCGTGGAGGACTGGACCGCCGAGGACTACAAGGCCGTCAAGGACACCGCGCGGCTCATGGCGACCAACTTCGGCGACGCCACGAGCGTGCACTACGACGCCGCGAAGATCATGCACGGCATGGGCAAGCTCTCCTTCTACGGGGCGCTGGCCTCGGGCACGGCCGGGACGCTGCTCACGGCGCTGACGATCTACACGCTGGCCACGCGCGGTATCCCGGGCGTCAATGTGGCGACGCAGGCGTCGTCGGAGGTGGCGGCGACCGGCACACAGGCGGTCATCACCAGGCTGGTCTCCAAGTACGGCATGGCCGCGACCGCCGGCATGGTGGCGTTCTCCCTGGTCACCGGGAAGCAGTCAGAGCTGCAGGGCCAGATCATGGCCATGAACGCGCAGAAGGACGGCGTCAAGCAGGTGCGCATCCCGCTGAGCAACCTCTCCGACGTCGGGACGACCGGCTACACCGGGACGACCGGCTACACCGGGACGACCGGCTACACCGGGACGAGCGGCGCCAACCCCTACGGCACCGGGCAGCCGCCCGCCGGCATCTGACCCGCGGCCGATGACGCCGGAGCTTCCGGCGTCATCGACCGGTGCCGGCCGTCACTGCAGGCGGCGGCGGATCTGGTCCAGGTCGGCCATGACCTCTTCGAACGTGCGGTCGTAGGCGGCCTCGGCCTGCTTGACCTGTGCGAGCGCGGCCTCGGGGTCGCGCAGGAGCCGCATGGGGTTGTCCTCCGCGCCGAACAGCTCCTCCATCAACTCGTTGGTCTGGCGCTCCAGGTCGCGCCCGGCGTCGTGCACCACCGTCTTGATGAGCGCGGCCAGGTCGGCGGAGGGCAGGCGCATCGCACGCGGGTTGAGTTCGAGCTCCTGCAGCCCCTGCCCGGTGTACTCGACGGTCACGTGGCCGTCCTTGTCCGTGGCACGGCCGACCAGCTCGGCGGTGCGCCGCTGGAGCTCCTCTACCTGGGCGAGCTGCCGCTGCGCCCCGGTCAGCAGCTTGTCGATGTCGATGCTCGCGAAGTCGCCGAACTCGGTCACGTGCCCTCCATCCTTCCTCGCCCGTACCGGCATGGCCCGGCCCGAGGCACCCTACAGCCGCCGCCGTCCCGTCGTGGGGGCGTGAACAGTGATCATCGTCGATGTTTCCATCGTCTACGACTGGATGAACAAATGTGACAGGGCGCCTGATTGATCCAGAACTGCTGATAGACATCATGCGCGACATTCGGATCATGGAGGCGGCATGGTGCAGGAAAGGTACGTCACCTCGGAGGCGATCCAGAGCATCATCAACGAGATCAACGAAGACGTGATCCCGGCCATCAAGGAATGGCGCGCGATGGTGGACAGCACCGAGATCGGCTTCCCCGGCTGGGGGGCGCTCGGCGAGGTGGTGATCGGCCTGCGCTACGACCACCTCCAGGACGACGTGCGCGCCAAGCTCTCCGAGGCCGTCTCTGTCCTTGAGACCTGGACCCACCAACTCGACACCGCGCGGAGCAACTGGCGTACCGCCGAGGAGCGCTCCACAGCCGTATACGTGTGACAACAGCCGTCCACGTGTGACGACCGAACGACGCGAAGGAGCTCCGCACCATGCCCCCTGGGTCGTACGCGCCGTCCTTCAGGCTCGCGGGCGGCAGCGCGCTCTCGGTCCTGAACGACCTGCGCAAGGCCGCCCTGTTGTCCCGGCCGCTGGTCGTGGGCAGCGCCATCGCCGCCACCGCGGTCGCGAACGTGCCCGGCATGGCCGATGCCTACAACAACTGGGAGTCGATCCACTCCCGCCTGGACACGGCGATCAAGAGCTACGTCCGCAACCTCGGCGACAAGGGCAAGGACGGCTGGATCGCCCTGGACCACGACGCGTACGTGGACGCCGTCGAGCGCTTCCAGGAGGCCATGGAGAGCCTGCGCGGATACGTGAAGAACATCGCGGGCATCGTGGACGAACTGGGTGACGCCTACCGGGCCTACTGGGTGTCCCTGGGCCGGGTCGTGGTGGTGCTCGGCGCGGCCCTGCCGATCGCCGCCGCGATGCTCGCGACGCCGTACGCGGCCGCCGGGTACGCGAGGCTGGAGGCGCTGGGGGCCATGGCCACCAGCACCATCGCGATGGCGACCGGCCTGCTGGCCAAGGTGGTGTCCTCGGTAGCGGGCGGTATGTCGGTGTACTTCGCCGGCAAGGCGCTGGCCCAGATGTTCAACCTGGAGCCCACGGGAGCCGCGAAGATCGACTTCAGGAAGGCGGTCATCGACACCCACGGCCTGCCGCCGTTCCAGCAGCCCCCGGCCGCGCCCGCCGGGCAGCCGGCGCAGCTGCCCCCCTCCGCCGGGTTCGAGTGGCGCGAGCCCAAGCAGAACCAGCCCGAGCCCTACCACCCCTGACCCGTCGCCCCCAGCCGTACCTCCGAGCCCCCGCGGGCTCGCGAACCCAGCGAAGGAGCTGTGCCGTGTTCCGACCGGACGACTTCCGGCTCGAGGACCTCGAACGCGTCACGCGGCAGAGCGAGGAGGCCGTCCAGCGCCTCAGCGGCGTGTTCGGCGAGCTGCGGGCCGTCAAGGGCGAGGGCGCGGCGGCCGGCGGGCTGGTCGCGGCCGTGGTGGACGGCGGCGGCCAGATCGTGGAGGTGACGCTGGACCCCCGTGTCATGCGGCTGGACAGCGCCTCGATCGCACAAGCCGTGACCGAAGCGGTGCGCGGCGCCCAGGCCGACGCGCACCGCAAGAACACCGAACTGCTGCGCGAGGCCACCGGAGGCGAGCCGCCTTCCCTGGACCCGGCCGACGTCGACACCTGGCTACGAGACGTGGCCAACGCCATGGGCGCCCCCTGGCCCGACGACCACGCCTGAGTTTTCCCCTTGACCGATAGGTTGGGGGTGTATTGTCGATCATGTCGGTTGGTGCGACTCGAACATGTGTGCCATTCGGTCGGTAGTGTTGGACCGGCGGCGCGTGGGTGGCCGCCCATCACGACACGGGGGCGTCATGTCGCATCAACCTCTCGAAGACCCGGTGCCGGGGCCGCCCGGAGGGCCGGGGCAGGTGCTGGACGTGTCCCCGTCGGGGCTCGGAGATATCGGCAGGCTCTTCGGCGGCCAGGGTGAGGACATCGCCGGCGCGGTCCGCGAGGCGACGCGCCGGCTGATGGACATCGGCGACTTCTGGGGCCGCGACGACGCCGGGCGCGCCTTCCACGACGGCGGGGACGGCAAGGCCGGGTACGGCGCCCGCGCCGCCGACCTGGAGCACGAGTTGCACGCGCTGGCCACGGTCTACGCCGTCATCGGCGACAGGCTGGTTCTGATGGGAAGGAACGTCGCCGTCGCCGACTGGGCCTCGGTCGCCCGCCTGCTGGAGGGCGACAGGTGAGCCCATCCCGCTGGATGCTCTATCCCGCCGGCGGAGCGGGCATCGTCGGGTTCGTCGCCTGGACGATCCTGTCCAAGTGGCCCGAAGGGGACCCGGACGGGGCGCGGGAGGCGGCCACGGTGTGGCGTTCGCTCGCCGGCAAGATCGATGCCAACACCACCGTGACCGGCGGTCTGGCCCAGAGGGTGTGGACGCAGCACCCGAGCCAGGGGTCGGAGGCCTTCCGCGCGTTCTGGACCCAGGCCGGGACGGTCAAGACGCCGGGCGGCGTCGCGGCCGTCCCACCGGCGATGTCGGCCTACTGCCGCCGCATGGCCGAGGCGTGCGAGGGGTACGCCGAGGCGCTGGAGAAGACGCGCGACGCCCTGCGGGTGATGGCGCTGACCAGTTACGCCCAGCTCATGCTCGCCGCCTCCTGGCCGTGGGTCGGCGCGCAGGCGGCGGCGTTGTCGCGGTGGCTGATCGACCGGCTGTACAAGAAGGTCCAGGCGCAGGTCCTGCTGAAGCTCCTGGAGCACGCCATCATGAAGGTCGCCGTCGAGAAGCTCGTGGGGTACTCCGTCGGCAGCGCCGTCTTCGCGCTCGGGGACGAGGCGCTGGCGCTCGGCGCGCGGGCGGCCTTCGGCCAGGATCTCGGCTCCTTCTCCGACAACTCCATGGCGACGCTGAAGGACTTCGCCGCCTGCCTGGCCTTCTTCGGCGTGTGGGACCTCACCAAGCTGGGGCCGATGGGCAAGGTGTTCCGGAACAACGACGCGGGCGACTTCGCCTCCTTCTACGTCGGGTCGAGCGCCTACACCGTCGCCTACAACCTGGAGGACGGCAAGTCGGGCGCGGGCGTGCTGCCGACGCCGAGCCAGCTGATCGCCAAGCTGCTCATCGGCACCTCGCAGCGCGGCAAGGACCCCGGCTACCCGGCCGCCCCCTAGCTGGCGCGCTGTCCGGGACCGTTCACGGCTTGGGCGCCGTGGCAGGCGCCGGCATCGCCGTACCACGACCCGCCGACCCGGCGCCGATCACCTGCACCACGTGGCCAGGGGCGGAGAGCCGCGCCCGGTGAAGGTGTGTGGTCGGGGGCGGAGAGCTGCGCCCGGTGAAGGTGTGTGGTCGGGGGCGGAGAGCTGCGCCCGGTGAACGTATGTGGTCACCGCACTGACCGGGCGGCCGCTCGCGCCGTAGCGGGGCAGGAATCTGCACGCCGCGTGGAGGCCGGGCTGCGGTCCGTGCCGTAGTGGGGCCGGCACCTTCCCGCGCCGGTGTGGGCGGCCGGCGCTCCGGCCGGCGGCAGGGTCAGCCGGCCAGGCCGCGGATCCAGGTGTAGACGTCGAGGACGCCCAGGGCCAGCGGGAACAGCGCGGTGATCAGGGCGAACTCCAGGATGTCGCCGGCCCTGCCCCAGAAGGGGGTGGGGCGGCGCTGCGGGAGGAACAGGCCCATGCCGGCGCCGACCGCGGCCACGGCCAGCAGGCCGGGGACGACGAGCAGGGCGGTGCCCGGCCCGGTGAGCGCGGCCCCCACCAGGACGGTGAGCAGCCCGGCGGCGCCGGTGCCGGCCAGCCACACGCGCTGGCCGACGCCGTGGAAGACGCGGGCGCGGAGCATCAGCGCCAGGGCGAGCACGACCAGCATGGCCCTGCCCGTCCAGCCGCCGGTGCCGAGCAGCAGGAGCTCGGCGCTCAGCGCGACCAGGGCGACGCCCGCGGCCAGGCCGGTGGCGAACCGTTCGGCCTCCACGGCGCGGCGCTTGACGTCCGGGCCGTCCAGCTCCTGGTTGTCGGCGCGCAGTTCCTCGGCGTTCTTCGGCGCGGCGGGCAGGGGCAGCCGGGCCAGGCGGAAGGACAGGGTGGGGATCAGCGGTGTGCAGGCCAGCACGATGGCGACCAGCAGCGCGCCCACGCCCGGGGCGGGCGGATGCCAGACCATGACGATGGCGGCGCCTGCGGCCCCGGCCATCGAGGCGACCATGACGCCGAAGAAGTTGGGCAGCCCTTCGGCGATCGCCCAGCCGGCGACGGTGGCCGTCAGCGCGGTCATGGCGAAGGCCGCGAGCAGGTTGGGCGCGCCGAACCACAGCATGCCGACGTCCTTGGCGGGGGCGAGCAGCCCGGCCAGGAAGGCGTACGGCAGGGCGGTGTACCCGATGACCGCGCCGGCCGCGCTGTCGCCGAGGGCGCGGGACAGCGCGGCGCCCGCCCCGACGAGCAGGAAGGCCAGCAGGCCCGTGACGACCGTCGGGAGCGTCCAGGGAGGCCCCGACACGGTGAGCGCGAGGGCGCCGGAGACGAGGAAGGCGACGGCGACGCCGAGGCCGGTGGCGCGCGTGTGCCGCGGCTGCCATCGCCCCGACCGTTCCTTGATGCCGGTGGCGATGGTGTCGGCCACGTCGTCGAAGACGGCCTCGGGCAGCTCGGACGGGCGGGGCAGCAGGTAGAGGACCTCGCCGTCGCGCACGCCGAGGGCGGTCATGCTGGCGTCCAGCGGAAGGGCCCGGCCGCCGACCCGCTGGATCACCCATCCGGTGGTCGACAGCACGCTCTCGTCGCCGTTCTCGCCGACGGCGCCCAGCAGGTTGGGCAGGACGTGCGCGAGCGGCAGGTCGGAGGGGATGGCGAGGTCGATCCGTTTGCGCGGCGTCACGATCGTGACGCGGGTCATCGCGACGGCCGATCCCGGCGCCCGCAGGACGGCCGGCTTGGGCTGGCCGTTCATGACGTCCAGGGCGCCGGGCGTCCCAGGCCCGCCGGGGCCGCCCGGGACGCGCAGGGGAGGCCCGCCCGTCGGGTTGAGCGTCACACCGACTCCATTGAGATCACGCGAATACCGTATCGGGCTGCCATGCGGCGCGAGGGCGGACATATGCATGTTTTGCGGGATGCGCCAGGTTTGCCGGTCCAGGGTGGCCCGGTGATCGGAGTTCGCTACCGTTGGCTCCGGTACGACCCATCCCTGCCCTCACGGGGCGCGCGGCCCTCCGGTACGCCGGCTCCCCGGGGCAGGTCCATCCGAACATGGAGCGACGTGGGCATAGTCGTCATCCGGCGACCCGAGCGCCGTCCGCCTCCGGCACCGCCGCGAGGCGAGATCCTGCTGGAGTCGCCGCCGGAGATCCCCGAGACCATGTCCGGCGGGTTCATGCAGATCCTCACCTTCCTGCCGATGGCCGCCGGCGGCGCCGCCATGGCGCTGATGTTCACCGGGGGCGGCGGCGGGAGCCCCATCATGTACGTCGCCAGCGGCATGTTCGCCCTGTCCATGGTGGGCATGAGCATGAGCCAGCTCGGCCGCGCCTCCGGCGAGCGCAAGATGCGGCTCAACGGCCTGCGGCGCGACTACTTCCGCTACCTGTCGCAGACCCGCGCCAAGGTGCGCAGGGCCGTGCGCCAGCAGCGCGAGGCGCTCGACTGGAACGGCCCCGAGCCCGGCACGCTGTGGGCGGTCGCGATGGGACCGCGCCTGTGGGAGCGGCGGCCCCGCGACGGCGACTTCGCCGCCGTCCGGGTCGGCACCGGCACCCAGCGCCTCGCGGTGCAGCTCATCGCGCCGGACGCCAAGCCGGTGGAGGACCTCGACGCCATGTCGGCCGGGGCGCTGCGCCGCTTCATCAGGGCCCACTCCACCGTGGACGACCTGCCGATCGCGATGGCGCTGCACTCCTTCGCCCGCATCCTGCCCGCCGGCGACCCCGCCGCCGTCCGCGACCTGGTGCGCTCGCTGATCGCGCAGCTCGCGGTGTTCCACTCCCCGGACGACATGCGGGTGGCCGTGTGCGCCAGCAAGGAGTGGATGGCCCAGTGGGAGTGGGTCAAGTGGCTGCCGCACGCCCTGCACCCGGAGGAGTTCGACGCCGCGGGGCCGGTCAGGCTCATGGCCGACGACCTGCGCGAGCTCGACCGACTGCTCGGCGGCGAGCTGAAGGACCGCGGCCGGTTCAAGCAGGGCCTGTCGCCGGAGTCGCTGCCCTACCACGTGGTGATCGTCGACGGCGGGCACATCCCGCAGGACTCCCAGCTCGGCGCGGACGCCATCCAGGGCGTCACCGTCATCGACCTGA
This sequence comes from Sphaerisporangium sp. NPDC005289, assembly GCF_040607455.1. NCBI lineage: Bacteria > Bacillati > Actinomycetota > Actinomycetes > Streptosporangiales > Streptosporangiaceae > Sphaerisporangium > Sphaerisporangium sp. NPDC005289. Next base: position 472,294 of record NZ_JBEXGS010000001.1, on the reverse strand, counting down.
GCGGCTCCACCTCGCTGGTCGAGGAGGGGGTCACCCTGCGCCTTGAGGTGCTGGCCGACCGCTTCAACCGCGTCCAGCTCGACCACGCGGGCAAGGAGATCGTCACCGGGCTCGGCCGCCCCGACCGGCTGTCGTTCCTGCAGGCCGACGGGCTGGCCCGCCAGCTCGCGCCGCTGCGCGTCTCCACGGCCAAGAGCGGCGACAGCCAGGACGTCCTGTCCTCCAACATGACCCTCGCCGACCTGCTCGGCGTGGCCGACCCGCGCCGGCTGGACATCGCGACGCTGTGGCGGCCCCGGGCGCCCCGCAACCGCTTCCGGGTGCCGATCGGGCTCGGCGCCGACGGCCGCATGGTTGAGCTGGACATCAAGGAGTCGGCCCAGGGCGGCATGGGGCCGCACGGGCTGGTCATCGGCGCGACCGGCTCGGGCAAGAGCGAACTGGTGCGCACCCTGGTGCTCGGGCTGGCCTCGACCCACTCCTCCGAGATCCTCAACTTCGTCCTGGTCGACTTCAAGGGCGGCGCCACCTTCCTCGGCATGGAGTCGCTGCCGCACGTCTCCGCGGTGATCACCAACCTGGAGGACGAGCTTCCGCTGGTCGACCGCATGTACGACGCCCTGCACGGCGAGATGGTGCGCCGCCAGGAACTGCTGCGCTCGGCAGGCAACTACGCCTCCCTGCGCGACTACGAGCGCGCCAGGGAACAGGGCGTCGACCTGCGGCCGCTGCCCACGCTGTTCGTCGTGCTGGACGAGTTCAGCGAGCTGCTCTCGGCCAAGCCCGACTTCATCGACCTGTTCGTGATGATCGGCCGGCTCGGCCGTTCGCTCGGCGTGCACCTGCTGCTCGCCTCGCAGCGGCTTGAGGAGGGCCGGCTGCGCGGCCTGGACACCCACCTGTCCTACCGCATCGGCCTGCGCACCTTCTCGGCCATGGAGAGCCGGGTGGTGCTGGGTGTCGCCGACGCCTACGAGCTGCCCTCGGCGCCGGGCAACGGCTACCTGAAGTTCGACACCACCGGCATGACCCGCTTCAAGGCCGCCTACGTGTCCGGCCCCTACGCCGAGGAGGCGCGCCAGGAGCGGCGCGGCGCCGCCGAGCAGCGGCAGGTGGTGCTGTACGGCCCGGCCTACATCCCGCCGCCCGTCGCCCCCGCGCAGCCCGAGCCCGAGCCGGAGCCCTCCGTCGTCGGCAGGGACAGCCTGCTGGACATCATGGTCCGCCAGTTCGACGGGTACGGGCCGCCGGCGCACCGCATCTGGCTGCCGCCGCTGGCCGAGCCGCTGACGCTGAGCCACCTGCTCCCGCCGCTGAGCATCACCCCCGACTACGGCCTGACCACCGCCGGATGGGCCGGCCGCGGCAGGCTGCGCGCCGTGCTCGGCATCGTGGACCGGCCGTTCGAGCAGCGGCGCGACCCGCTCGCCGTCGACCTGGCCGGCGCGGCCGGCCACCTGGCCGTCGTCGGCTCGCCGCAGAGCGGCAAGAGCACGATCCTGCGCACGCTGATCGCCGGGCTGTCGCTCACCCACACCCCGCGCGAGGTGCAGTTCTACTGCCTGGACTTCGGCGGCGGCACGCTGGGCTCGCTGGAGGGGCTGCCGCACGTGGGCGGCGTCGCCAACCGCCTCGACGGCGACCGGGTGCGCCGCACCGTCGCCGAGGTCACCGGCCTGCTGCACCAGCGCGAGCGCGAGTTCGCCGAGCGGGGCATCGACTCGATCGCCACCTACCGGCGCCAGATAGCCGAGGGCCAGATCGCCGACAACGAGTACGGCGATGTGTTCCTCGTCGTGGACGGCTGGCTCACCGTGCGGCAGGAGTTCGACTCGCTGGAGCCGACCATCACCGACCTGGCCGCCCGGGGCCTCGGCTACGGCATCCACATCGTCGCCGCCACCAACAAGTGGTCGGAGTTCCGGCCCGGCATCCGCGACCTGTTCGGCTCCCGGCTGGAGCTCAAGCTCGGCGACGCCTACGAGTCGGAGGTCAACCGCAAGACCGCGCTCGCGGTGCCCGAGGGGGTGCCCGGCCGCGGCCTGACCCGCGACGGCCTGCACTTCCTCAGCGCGCTGCCGCGCATCGACGGCGTGCGTACGGCCGACGACCTGACCGTGGGCGTCCGCGCCCTGGTGGACGGCGTCCGGGAGGCCTGGCGCGGCCGGCCGGCCCCGCGCGTGCGGCTGCTGCCGTCGGTGCTGCCGGTGGAGACGCTGCCGAGCGTCGAGGAGACCGGGGCGCGCATCCCCCTCGGCATCGACGAGGCCACGCTGTCGCCGGTGCTGGCGGAGTTCGACGTCGACCCGCACCTGACGGTCATCGGCGACACCGAGAGCGGCAAGTCCAACCTGCTGCGGCTGGTCGCCGAGGGCATCGTCGCCCGGCACGCCCCCACCGGGGCGCGGCTCATCGTCATCGACTACCGCCGCTCGCTGCTGGACGCCGCCTACACCGAGCACCGCATCGGGTACGCGGCCTCCAGCACCACGGCCGCCGACATGGTCGCCGAGGCGCGCGAGGCGCTGGTCAAGCGGCTGCCGCCCGCCGACCTCACCCCCGACCAGCTCCGTGCGCGCAACTGGTGGAAGGGCGCCGACCTGTACTTCATCGTGGACGACTACGACCTGGTGGCCACCGGCGCCAACCCGCTCGCGCCGCTTCTGGACCTGCTGCCGCAGGCCAGGGACATCGGCCTGCACCTGGTGCTGTCCCGCGCCATGGGCGGGGCGGGGCGGGGCATGTTCGACCCGGTCATGCAGCGCCTGAAGGACATGGCGAGCCCGGCGGTGATCCTGTCGGGCGACAAGGACGAGGGCGTGCTGTTCGGCGTGCGCCCGCACCCGCTGCCGCCGGGCCGGGCCTACTACGTGGACCGCCGGTACGGCTCCCGGCTGATCCAGACCGCGTTCCTGCCGCCGTCCGCGCCGAGCACAGGGGAGTGACCTTTTCGGGGTGATTCATGGCCCATGATCGGCCTAGCCGGATATGATCGCTCGTTGGCGGTTCCGAGCGCACGGTGGGCGTCGGGCCCGGGACCGAGCCGCTGGATGGTCCTGGCCGACGACGGAGGGAGCCGGCCCCGGTGAGTCTCGACGTGAACTACGACGCGCTGGCCAAGCTCCGCGTCGCCGTCAACACCCAGGCAGGCAAGCTCGCCTCCATCGGCGATGACTTCCCCGCCAAGAACGCCGCCACCTCCTCGATGTTCGGCACGCTGACCGGCGCCGCCGAGCTGGTGACGGCCATCGGCTCGGTGGAGAGCCACGCGGACGAGGAGCTCGGCACGGTCAAGACCCGCCTCGACGGGGTCGAACGCGCGCTGGACACCGTCGAGACCAACGTCAAGAGCGCCGAGCACGGCACCAAGAAGAATCTGCCGAAGGTATGACGGACGCCGACGCGGTGGCCGCGCTACCCGAAGGTCAGGAACTGGCCGCCCTGCTGAAGAAGACCGACGGCGACCCCGCGGCGGTCGAGGCGATCGCCAAGCGCTGGCGCACGGCGGCCTCCGGCTCGGTCGAGAAGCTGCGCGCCCTCGGCACGGCGCTGCGGACCATGGACGACGCCTGGGAGGGCGACTCGGCCGACGCCTTCGTCGCCTACATGAACCGCTACGGCCGCGCGGGCGACTCCCTGCGCGAGGTGCTGGTGAACTGCGCGGGCTGCCTGGACTCGGCGGCGGGCGCGGTGCGCACGGCCAGGAAGAACGTCGTCCAGACGTGCGACGACCTGCTGGCGTGGGTCGCCGAGTACCGCCGCCTCAACCCGCACGCCACCGAGGACCAGCTCAAGCCGGGCATCACCCGCGAGGTGCGGCTCGCCGTCCACAAGGCGAAGGAGCAGGTCGAGACGGCCGAGACGGCGCTGTCCACCGCGCGCACCGACATCGGCAAGCACGTCGGGCAGGCTTACCCCACCTTCGCCTCCATCCCGGCGGCCGACCGGCAGGCGTTCGTCCCCGGGCCGGGTCACACCACCGAGTGGCGGCCGACGCCGCTGGACCCCAAGCGCACCACCACGCTCGCCGGCACCGACACGCCGCCCGGGGCCACACCGGTCACCTACGGCGGCGATTCGGGGGGCGGCTCCGGCGGCGGACAGGGTGGTGGGCAGGGCGGGGGCGCGGCGCCGCGCGCCATTCCGTTCGAGGTGACCGGCAACGGCACCGGCGCCGACATCGTGGCCGCCGCCCGCAGCCACCTGGGCAAGCCCTACGTCTGGGGCGCGGACGGGCCGGACGCCTTCGACTGCAGCGGGCTGGTGCACGCCTCACTGAACGAGGCGGGCATCAAGATCGGCGATGCCACCGCCGCCGGTTACTGGGCCAGCGGCAAGCCGATCACCGGGCCGCCGCAACCGGGCGACATCGTGTTCTTCGGCGAGCCGCCGACCCACTGCGCCGTCTACATGGGCGACGGCAAGATGATCGCCGCGCCGCACTCCGGGGACGTGGTCAAGATCCAGGACGTCGCCGGCCGGCAGCCCATCTCCTTCCGGCGGTTCACGTGAGCGGCGGGGAGAAGGACCCGCGACGTTGACGGACATCGACGCCGTGGCGGGGTTGCCGGGCGGCCAGGAGCTGGCCGCGCTGGCGCGCAAGGTGCAGGGCGACCCGGCGGCGATCCGGGAGCTCGCCAAGCGCTGGCGCACGGCGGGCGGCCACACCGTCGAGCGGCTCAACACGCTCGGGAAGGCCCTGTCCCAGGTTGACGCCGCCTGGAAGGGCGCCTCGGCCGACGCGTTCGTGACCTACATGGCCCGGTACGGGCGCGCGGGCGACTCCCTGCACGGCGCGCTCGCGTCCTGCGCCGACTGCCTGGACACGGTGGCGGGCGCGGTGGAGACCGCGAAGCGCAACGTCAACGGCGCGTGCGACGACCTGCTGGCCTGGACCGCCGAGTACCGCCGGCTGAACCCGCACGCCACCGAGGACGACCTCAAGGCGGGCATCACCAAGGAGGCCGGGCAGTACACCGCCCTGGCGCGGACCTACGTCGGCACGGCCGAGAGCGCGCTGAACACCGCCCGCGGCGACATCGCCAAGCACCTCAAGGAGGCCACGCCCGCGTTCGCCGACATCCCCGCCGCCGGGGACCAGTCGTTCGTCCCGGGGCCCGGCCGCGTCACCGAGTGGGTTCCGGTGCCGAAGAGCGAGTACGACCAGTACTTCGGCCGCGGATCCTACGGCGACTCCGGGGGCGGGAGCGGGGGGTTCGGCGGGTACGGTTCCAGCGGCCCGCCGCCGCCGGGGGGCGGGCCCGCGCCCAAGGGCCAGGTGGCCGAGTGGATCCAGCAGGCGATCGAGATCCTGCGAGCCGCCGGCTACCCCGTGGACAAGATGAACCCGAGCGACATCTGGATGATCATTCAGCACGAGTCGGGCGGCAACCCGAACGCGATCAACAACTGGGACTCCAACGCGGCGGCGGGCACTCCGTCCAAAGGCCTGATGCAGACCATCGACCCGACCTTCGACCGGTGGTCGCTTCCCGGGCACCGCGACATCTACAACCCGGTGGACAACATCATCGCCGGCGTGCGGTACGCCATCGAGCGGTACGGATCGGTCTCCAACGTCCCCGGAGTGGTCGGCACGAAGAACGGCACGGGCTACCGCGGCTACTGAGGGCGCCGTCATCGCGCCCCCGGGAACTCGCGGCCTGCCCGCGCCCCGTCCCGCCGGCGCCCGCATGGCCGGTGCCGATCGTGCCGGGTTTCGCGGGTCGCGGCCCGTGCGCCGCGCGAGGGGGATGTCGGGGGCGTGTCGTGGCGCTCACTTCCGGGATATCCAGGAAGATCGAAGATTGCAAATCCGGCGAAACCCGACCTTTCTACCATTCTGGGGAACCAGGTGGACATGGGACCGCGGAGGCGCCGGTGGCGGGAACGGACGTGTACGGAGACGGCCGGCCGGGCGTCGTGACGGACGTCGCGCCGGCCGTCCTGACCCGGCGCCAGGACGACTTCCACCTCCAGCGCGACCACCTGGGCACGGCGCTCAAGGCCGCGATGGCCGCACTCTCGGGGCTCGGCCACTTCTGGGGCGACGACGAGCACGGCCACGTCTTCTACGAGGGCGCCGAGGGGCGCAAGGGCTTCCGGGCGGCCACCGAGGAGATCGTGCGGCACTGCGGGAACATCACGGCCGCCTACGACCGCATCGGCGACAACCTCGCGCAGGCCGGGGCCAACCTCGAGACCGCCGACTGGGCCACCGTGGGAAGGCTCGCGCAGGCGGTCGACGCCCAGGGGTTCGCCGTCCCGGTCACCAAGGCGGAGGTGAGGTGAGCCCGTCCTTCGCCATGCTCAGAGCGCCGCTGGCGGCCTTCGGCAGGACGGCCGGAAAGCATCCCGCCGGCACCACCCTCACCGTCGCCACGGCGGCGCACGGGGCGTTCGTCTCGGCGATGCTGGGCGTCCAGTGGCCCGAGGGCGACCCCGACGGCCTGCGGACCGCCGCCGGCACCCTGGAGGGGCTGGCCAAGAGCATCGACGACGGGATCATCGCCGCCGACGAGGCGGCCAGGCAGGTGTGGACCGGGAATTCCGGGCCGGGCGTCGAGGCGTTCAGGTCCATGTGGCAGGGCTCGCCGACGCCGCTGACCGCCTTCCGGCCGGACGGTTTCTCCGGGTACCCGCCCGACGTCGCGGACTACTGCCGCCGGGCCGCCGCGGCGTGCCGCGCCTACGCCCAGTACATCGACACCACGCGGCACCTGCTGGTCGTCATGGCGGTGCAGGCGTGGGCGAACATGCTGTTCACCACCATGTACGCCTGGCCGACCGCGGGGATGGCGAGGTTCGCCGAGCAGGCGGTGCAGAAGTACTTCACCTCGCTGGCCCGCAGCCAGCTGAAGATCTTCAACATCGGCGTCTCCAAGATCGTCCAGAACGCCTTCTACTACACGATCGACAGCGTCGCCTACGCCGGGGGCCAGCAGGTGATCCAGGCCGGCATCTACGCCGCCTCGGGAGTGCGCAAGGACGCCGACGGCCGCGACGTGCTGTCGCTGCGCACCAACGCCGTCGAGTTCGGCCAGGCGTTCGTGGCGAACCTCGCCTTCGACGCCGCCGCCGACTCGGTCGCGCTGGTGCCCTTCCTGCCTGGCGGGCGCTGGGGGAGCTTCGCCGCCCGGATGACCGGCTCGGCGACCTACAGCATCGTCGGCAACCTGGAGCAGGACCCGGGGTCCAACCCTGTCCCGACCGACTGGGAGACATGGGTCACCAAGCTCCTCATCCACGGCACCCGCTCGATCAAACCGGCCTGACCGCGCCCCTTGAGCCGCGTGCCCGACGCGGAAGGAGTGTGCCGGCCCGTGGCGCACACCCCTTCCGTCGCCTCGCGGGTTACCCGTTGAGCTGTGCCACGGCCTGGACGATCTCGGGGTTGTCGGAGTGGAGCTTGCCGCCCCAGCCCGCGTTCTCCAGCGGGTAGTGGTTCATCAGCAGGAGGGTCTCCTTGGTGTTGGCCAGACCGTCGTAGGCGTCGCTGATCGCGGCGAGGATCTTCTCGGTCATCGTCCTCTTCACGTCGAGGTCGGCGAGCTCGGGGGCTTCGAGGAAGAGGAGCGGCTTGATCGGCTCGGCGTTGAGGCGTCCGTCGTGGGCCACGTTCTCGGGCGCGTATTCCCGCAGCCAGATCCGGATGTCGGGGATGTGGTAGGCCGCGTCGATCGCCGCGGTGAGGTCGGTCACCATCGCTTGCTTGGCGGCGTCGCCGATCCCGATGGGGGCTTCGATCAACAGCTGAGGCATGGTCGGGTCTCCTGTCGTGTACGGCCGGGTCTGGGGTTCACGCGTCGCTGATCCCTCGACGCGGTAGGACGGTACAATTAGTTAGTTGGAAAAAACAACTCCATAGTTTTGATTACCGATCGACTGGTAGCCTGTCCGGTATGGCGGGCAAGCGGAAGTACGACGACGGCTGCGCCGTGGCGCACGGCCTGGACCTGATCGGCGAGCGGTGGGCGCTGTTGGTCGTGCGCGAACTGCTGCTCGGCCCCAAACGCTTCACCGATCTGCGCGAGGGCATGCCGGCCGCCAGCGCCGACATGCTGACCCAGCGGCTTCGCGAACTGGGCGACACCGGCATCGTGCGGCGCCGCAAACTCCCGCCACCGGCGAGTTCGTGGGTGTACGAGCTGACCGACTGGGGCGCTGAGCTGGAGCCGATCATTCTCCAGCTCAGCCGATGGAGCAGTCGCTCACCGACCCTGAGCAAGGACGCCGGCATCGGCGTGGACTCGCTGATGCTGTCCCTCAGGACCCTGTTCGACCCGCGGGCCGCGCAGGGGCTCCACGCCACCTTCGCGCTCCAACTGGGCGAGAACCGCTTCCGCGTCGACATCGCCGATGGCGGGCTCACCCTCGCCCGCGGTGAGCCCGACCAGGCCGACGTCACCATCGCGACCGGCGCGGCCAGGCTGGCCGCCTTGCTGCGCGGGGAACGCACGCTCGCCGACGCGCTCCGCGCCGGAGACCTCGCACTCGACGGCCGCGAAGACCTGGCCGAACGGTTCGTCGGCCTGTTCCCCCTGCCCGAACCGGTGAGCCTGCCGTCCTGAGCGTCAGGCGTCGCGGCCGGTGTTGGTCACGATGAAGTCGTCCAGGGTCTCCTGGTAGGCGGCGATGTCGCCCTCCAGGGACGCGCGGGTGAAGCGCTGCGGCGCCTCGCGGTGGATCGCCGCGCCGTGGCCGGTCCAGAACGCCGAGGCGGGCACTGCGGCGGCGCCCGGAGGCAGGAACCTGGCCACCTCGGCGGTCGCGTCGCGGGCCCACTCCCATGCGCGCACCACGCCCTGGAAGCGCTCAGGGTCATCGGGGGAGGCGGCGAACAGCAGGTCCTCGCGCATGGCCCGCCGCGCGTAGGCGGCGCCGAGCACCCGCCACTGGCCGGCGTCGATCAGCTCCGAGCGCCCGGACCCGAAACGCAGCCGGTCGCGGCGGGCCTCGGCCTCCGCCTCGTACGGCACCACGACCTCGACGCCCAGTGCCAGGCCGAGCGCCTGCCCGTCGAACCGCAACGTCCACCCGTCCTGGCCCTCGGTCAGCGTCGTGTGGGCCTCGTAGTCGCGCTCGGGCTCGGCGGCGCGGCCGGGGTCGTCCCGGCTCACGGTGAGCGTGATGTAGAGGTGCGCCTCGGTGAGCGTTCTGGCGCGAAGCGGTGACATGCAGTCCCTTCCTCTGCGGCCGGCCCGGGGCCTTCGACCATATCGGCAGCGGGGCCGGTGCCGGCGGCGGTCGTCCTGTCGTCACCCGGCGAGGCGGCGGTAGGCGTCGCGCACCACGAGCAGGCGGTCCACCTGGAACCGGCCGGGCTCCGCGCCGCGCACCTGCCGGCCGAGGTCGGTCCAGAACGCCCGCTCGGGTACCTGATCCTCGCCCGGCGGCACGAACTTCACCACCTCCTCGACCGCCGCCACCGCGATGGCGAGCGCCTGCCGCGCCGCGTCGGGGTCATCGGCCGGGACGTTGCCCGCCGTCAGGTCGGCCACCCACAGCCACTCGCCGGCGTCCAGGAGCTGCGAGGGCTCGGGGCCGCCGAACGTGGGGAACGGCCCGGCGCCCACCTCGCGCTCCGGCAGCCCGAACAGGTGCCGTCGCTCGGCGCCGCAGCCCGCGCACGCGCCGGCGTAGCGCGCCGCCAGGCCCTCCGGCGCGGCGACCAGCGCGTGCTCCCACGTCGTCTCGACCGACCCGCACCGCTCGCACGGGTGCAGGTCCAGGTACAGGTGGGCCTCGTCCCTGGTGCGGGCCACTGGGAGCGTCATACCGTGCTTCCTCGCTTCGGCGGCGTCAGCGTCTGCCCGGGCGTCAGCAGGTCGGGGTCGTCCCCGATCAGGTCCCGGTTCGCCTGGTACCAGTCCCGTGCGGCCCGCGCCACCTCGCCGTCGGTGGCGCCCGGCCCGAGCCAGCGGCGCGCGATGGTCGTCAGAGTGTCGTCGTGCCGTACCCTCACCGGCCGCCCCACCGGTTCGCCCAGTTCGGAGGGCGAGGCGAACGGCGACGGCGGCCGTGCCGGGGCCGAGGCCGAGGCCGCGCCCGACGGCGACGGTGCCGGTCGCCGAAGGGGGTCCTCCTCCGGCGGGATCCAGCCGGTGGTGTTGCTCATCCGCCGCATCCGCGCCCAGAACTCCTGCCGCGACTCGCCCGCCGCCGGCGTCCCGCCGCCCGCCGGGCCGTTCCCCGCCCCGTTGCCCGCGGAAGGCGTCGCGGCGGTCCCGTTTCCTGCGGGAGGCCCTGCGGTGGTGCCGTTCCCCGCGGAAGGGCCTGCGGTGGTGCCGCTCCCCATGGAGGGCGCTCCAGAGGTCGCGCTACCGGCGGGTGGTGCTCCACTGGTCGCGTTCGCGGTGGGTGGTGCTCCGGTCGTGCCGTTCGCGGCGGGAAGCGGTCCGGTGGTGCCGTTCGCCGGGGCATTGGCGGGGCCGGTGGCCGCGGGAGGTGGGCCGGCGGCGGGACCGGGGGGCGTGGACGCGTTGAGCAGGCTGCCGATGCTCGGCCTCTGGCGCGGCACCGACGGCGGGGGGCCCGACCACGGCGGCGGCGGGGGAGTGAGCCCGCGGCCCTCCACCAGCCGGGCCAGCCCCTCGATCTGCGCGCGCAGCCCTGGCCGCCGGTCCGCCGGAGCCTGCGTCCACTTGCGTGAAAGGTAACGGTACTCGTCCACCCGCGCCTCGGCGCACGCGTCGGTCGTGGGCACGGGCGCGCCCGCCGGGCTCGCCGCGGCCAGGGACGGCCGCAGCACGCCCTGCGGGGCGCCGCCCGCGCGCGCGGCCAGCTCGCGGATCGCGTGGCCCACCTCGTGGACCAGCGTCCGCGCGACCAGGTGGGCCGGGGTGTCAGGGTCGATGCGCACGACGTACGGGGAGCCGGAGTCCAGGTCCGTGCTCGCCATCCGGTCGGCCGGGACCCCGGCCACCTCGGGGCGGAAGCGCACCTCGCCGAGCGGCCCCCCGGTGGTGACGGTCAGCACCGGGTCGCCGTCCGGCCACGCCGAGGCGCGGACGTCCACGCCGAGGTCGTCGGCCTGGACGTCCTGCCAGGCGGTGCGCAGTTCGGCCTCGTCGAGCGGCCCGGACTCCGGCGCCCTGTCCCTGACGAAGCCCGACCCCGGGTCCACCGGGGCGCGGACGCCCAGGCTGCCCAGCATGGTGTTGGCGCTCTCCTCCGGGCCCGGACCCCACAGCGGGCGCGGGAAGATCGGCGCCGGCCGCTGGGGCACGCTCGCCCCGAGGGTTTCGAGCTCGGCGGTGACCTGTTCGGCGAAGTCGCCGCGCACGGCGGTCCGGTTGAACAGCGGGCGCAGGTCCAGCCCGTGGGCCACCGCCGTGGCGGCCACCTCGGTCGGCAGCGCGGCGAGCGCCGCCGCGAACCCGCCGTCGGGGATGTCGCCGGCCAGCCGGCCCCTCGTGTCGGCCGTGTACCCGCGGACCAGTCCGCCGGGCTCCTGCACGTCGATGCGCACGTCGACGCGCAGCTCGCGGGCGAGCAGCCGCGCCCAGGCGAGCGGGATGGGCAGGTCGGCCGGTCGCGCGGAGGTGCTGAGGGTCAGCGTCTCGCCCGAGCCGGGACGCGGCAGGCGCCCGCGCAGTTCCTCGGCCACCGCGCGGACCGGGGCGGTGGCGAACTCCGGCCGGCTCCGCGCCGCGTCCACCACCTGGTCCAACGTCGCGGGCCCGCGCCCGGCGGAGGTCCACGGCGCGCGTCCGGCGAGCGGGCGCCGCCGGCGCGGACGGCGCTCGGCGGAGGAGCCGTCCTCGTCGAACGACCAGCCCCTGCCCGGCTCGTGCCGCCGGCGCCGCAGCATGGCCTCGTAGTCGCGGGTGGCCATCATCACCACGGCGTGGCCGGTGACCGACCCGGGCAGCTCGACCGCCCTGCCCGGGCGCTCGCCGCCGTCGTTCCGCACGGTGGACACCCTGAAGGAGACCGCCAGGTCCAGGCGGGTGCTCAGCGTCACCGCCGGGCCCTTCTCGAAGCCGCTCTTCTCCTTGCGCGCGCCGCCGGAGGAGGAGACCCGCTGGCCCGCCTGGTCGCCGGTGGACACGCCTTGGCCGGTGCCCCAGCCGTCCTGCGCGCCCTCCACGCCGCGGCTCGCCGGCGACAGACGATTGCGCTCCGAGGCCGTCCCGTACGTCTCCTGGCGGCGCTTGACCTGGCGGTTCTCGAGATTCTCCCGCTCGCCGACGACCATCTCCTCCTCGGAGGGCGTGGCGTGGATCCACACGTCCACCACCTTGTTCCCGTGCAGGGGGACGCGCAGGACGGGGTGGCCGTCCGGTGAGGTGATCAGCTCCAGGTTGGCGTTCAGCGCCATCCGCGACAGCGCGTGGGCGATGCGGGTCCACTGCTCCTGCACGCCCACCGGCCCGAGCAGGTCCGGGCGCGCGAGCCGGGCGCGCACCGCGTCGATGAGCCCGTCGGCGACCGTCTCCACCGGGAAGATCGCCTCCGGCAGCTCCAGCGGGCGCGGGTCGGGGACGCGCGGCGTCGGCGCCGGCACCTGGTCGGCCGGCACGGTGAGGCCGTCCTCCACCAGCCGCACGGCCGTGCCCGTCAGCACCAGCGGCGCGGGATCGGCCAGGATCGGCGCCACCGGACGCACCCAGGGCAGCACTCCGGCCGCCGCCCGCGCGCCCCGCGCGACGCCCCGGTACACCGCGCTTCCGGTGCGCTGGAACAACGAACGCACCGGCTGGGTCAGCCGGTTGCCGGACCGCCCCGGGGGCATCGGCACCACTTTCGCGCTGACGGCGACGGTCACGGGGTGGCTGACCAGGTCGCCGCCGTCGAAGGAGGCCACGCCGTACAGCTGGGTGAGCTGCACGCCCCTTGAGGTGGACCGCGTGTGGCCGCGATGGCTGCCGGCCGTCGCCTTCCCGCCGTTGCCGCCTCCCGACACGCCGCCGTTCACGCCGGCGCCGAACGACGATCCGGCCGAGGCCGACTCCTCGACGCTCTCGTAGCCGTACTTCTGGCGGATGAAGACCTTGGCGTCGTTGCGCCCCTCGCGCTCGACCGTGTCGCCGTCGAACCCGCTCCGCAGGGTGATTCGCACCAGCTTGGTCTTGTGTCGGCCGACCCGCACCGGCATCTCCCACTCGAAGCCGTGCGGCGACAGCTGGTTCTCGATGGTGCCCCACCAGTTGTCGCCGGCGAACATGCCGACCAGCGCGCGGATCATCACCGGGTCGGTGAGCCGGGCGTCCGGGACCGCGGCAAGGACCTGGTCGACCACCGCGTCCAGCATCTCCACCGCACGGCCGTCGGCCGTGCGCAGCCTGATCGACTGGACGGCCGTCGTGCCGAGCCGGTCGCGGGAGTACGCGGGCATCGCCACCTTGACCTTCTGGGCGGTGCGCGCCGGGTCGAGCAGATCGTCGAGGTCGGCGGCCGGCTTGTTCAGCTCCTTGAGCAGGCGGGCGCTGATGCCCTCGAACAGCGCCTCGGGGGTGTGCTTGGCCAGCAGCGGGATGTCCGGCGGGTTCGGGTCGGCCAGAGCGGCCTGCCGGTCCTTGACGTACTGACGGGCCAGCCGCATCGCCATGGGCGCGTCGAACTTCAGGTGGCCGTTGAGGAAGCGCTCCATCGCGTCGGCCACCGCGTGCAGCGGCAGCGGCATCTCGCCGTGCCCGTACAGCGTGAGGGCGTCCTGTTCCGGCAGGTCGTACATGATGCTGCCGTTCGGGACCACCTCGGCCGGCCGCGTCTCCGAGCCCTCCATGCCCCCGGTCACGTAGACCGTCACCGGGACGCGGTAGCCGTACTGCTTGCCGGTGTCCACGATGATCGGCTCGTCGCCGGCGATGAGGGTGCGGCCGGTGGAGTGACCGGCGTTCCTGGTCGCCGACCCGTTGACGCCGCCGCCCAGATCGGCCGCCAGGCGCCCCGCCGCGCCGGCCGAGGCGTTCACCGCGTTGCTGTGGGAGCCGCCGGAGTTCGTCGAGGTGCTGCTCAGCGCGAGGTGGATGTCGGCGGTGGTCAGGTTGTTGACCGCCACCCACTCCGACTCGCCCAGCTCCACGCGCACGGCCACCCAGCCGCGCCGCGGCCGGGCGCCCTCCGCCCGCACGAGGAAGTCGGCGCGCTGCTCGCCGCCCAGCCACGAGGTGTCGGAGATGATCGTGCGGACGTTGGCCAGCGCCGCCAGCATGTGCCGGGTCTCCGCGTCCGCGCGCGCCGCCTCAGGGACGACGTTGAGCATCGCGGGCAGGACGTCGCGCAGGTCCATGTTCAGCAGGATCGAGCGCCGGATGAGCTCCGGGGTGGTCGGGTGCGGCGCCACCGGGCTGGTCACCGCCTGCCGCTGGGCGAGCAGGTCGGCCGGCACCAGCATCCGCGCGGACACCGGCGCGGCCAGCGACTCCGGCGACAGCAGCGAGCGGGTCCGCCCCTTCTCCACCAGGTCGGCCCGCATCGTGTAGGCGCGCCGGAACTCCGCCACCGGCGTTCCCTCGATCAGCGTCACCTCGTTCAGGGTGTAGCCGGAGCCCCAGCCGGTGGAGCGGCTCATGCCGCCCTCCCAGCCGAACTCGGCGCCGGTCCAGTGCTTGCCGAGCTTCGCGGCCAGCTTGACCAGCGGCTTGAAGGCGAAGGACAGCGAGGCGATCCAGGTTCTGGACCTGCTCCTGGACCGCACGGTGGTGTTGGAGCTGATGTTCAGCGCCACGTGGCCCTCGGCCTCGGACCACCCCGCGTAGTCCGAGCGGCCGGTGTCCACCAGGCTCACCCGCAGCGTGTAGTGCCGGATGCTCTCCCCGAGGCTCGCGCGCACCAGGTCCAGGTGGATGCCGTCCTGCGCGGCCTGGTCGACGCGGGTCTGCAGGGCGTTCACCGAGAACTGCTCGGTCACCTCGCGCAGGTTGGCGAGCTGGGCGTCCCGCTCCAGGGGGTCCACCGACGGCCTGGGCAGCCCGTCCGGCCCGATCCCGGGCAGCAGGCCGGCCGCGCGCAGGTTCCTCATGACCTCCTCGCGCCTGCGGTGCACCTCGACCGCGTCCAGGTACACCGTGGACGGACCGGCGCCGCGCATCTGGTCCGCGTTGCTCCCCATCCAGACCGGTGCGTCGGTGGTCCGGCCCGGCGGCGGCGCGGGATCGGGGTCGTCGCGGAACCTCGGCGAGCCGTCGGCGTTCGCGCGCTGCTCGCCCGCCTCGTCCCTGGACGGGGCGTCCGCGTCGACCGCCCACCCCGCGCGGCCCGCGTCCGGCTCGGGCACCTGCAGCAGCATCCGCGTGTCGCCGGAGACCTCCGGCCGGGGGCCGCCCTCGTCGAAGAAATAGACCGTGACGTCGTGGTGCAGCGTCACGTCCTGCAGGTTGGTGCGCCCCATCCAGCGGCGCACGAGCGGGTAGATGGACACCCCGCCGGCCGACACGCCGTCCGAGCGCGACCACGCCCGCCGGAAGCCGGCGTTCAGCCGCACCCCCAGGCCGTGCCACCCGTTCGAGGGGGCGGTGTCGTCGGTGAGCCCGACGCCTCCGGTCGTGCCGAGCCCCGAGGAACGACCGGCCGACATGGCGCCGGTGGCGCCGGAGAAGCTGACGCCGAGCCACTCCTGGAACTGCTTCCATCCCGGGCGGGACGCCATCGACTCCGACACCACCCGCGACCTCACGCGCAGCACGCCGCTGCGCCCGCCGTCGGTGATGATCCGGACGAACCCCTGCTCGTCGTCGACCGCCTCGGTGAGATGGCCCGGGAGCTCCTGGGTGATGATCGCGCGCACCTGGTCGCGGGTCGCGCGCCGCAGCGGCCTGCCGTCCGTGCCCTCCGTGGCCACCGCCTGGTCGGCCAGCCCCTCCAGACCCTCGGTGTGGAGGGGGACGTACCGGGGGAACCGGGCGTCGCCTACCTGGTCTTCGGGCAACCTGAACGGCGCGTCGGGCGGGTGCTCGGTGTGGGCGTGCGACAGCCACAGGTCAAGGCCGGTCTTGTCGTTGCCCGCGCCCTCGGTGACCCGGGCCGCCGCCATCCACTCCGGGCTCCCGCCGCGACCGCCCGGGACGCGCGCGTCGACCGTGTAGGCCACCGGTACGTGGAACAGCGTGGCGTCGCCCCGGTTGTCGGCGACCTGACCGGGCAGGACGTACTCGGCGTGCGACCCCGTCGTGGTGGAGGAGCGGCCGACGTTGTGGCGCACGCTCAGCCCGACGTACTTGGCCAGGCCGCCGAGCAGGCCCACCAGCCCGCCGCCGGGCGTCGCCAGCGCGGCGACCGTCGCCAGGTTCAGGCCGAAGGACGCGCTGAGCATGCGCACCACGGTCGCCGCCATCCAGCTCCCGCCCTGGGGCAGCAGGCCCTGCATCATCTCCGAGGACACGCGGCCGGGGTCGGGCACCTCGACCGGCTCGCCCATCTCCAGACGGATCCGCACCTCGCCCGCCGTCCCGTGCCCGACGCGCAGCACCACGCCGTCGGGCGAGGCGAGCTGCTGGAAGTCCGCGCGCAGCGTCCACACCAGCTCGGCAGGGCGGACCCTCTCGTCGACGCCCCGGTCGGCGAGCACCTGGTTCACCGCGTTCGTCAGCCGCGTCAGGTACGGCAGCCGGCCGCTCGGGATGCCCACCGGCAGCACGGCGTCCGGAGGCCGGGCGGCCTTCACCGCCTCCCGGTAGCGCTCGAACGCGGCGTCGGCCTCCCGGACCTGCTCCGCGACCCGCGCGACCAGCTCAGAAACGGAAGAGGCCGACGCCTGCGCGGAAGAGGCCGACGCCTGCGCGGGAGAAGCCGACGCGTGGGTTGGAGAGGCCGATGCCTGTGCCGGAGTGGCCGACGTCTGGGTGGGAGAGGTCGACGCGTGGGTTGGAGAGGCCGATGCCTGTGCCGGGGAGGCCGGCGTCTGGGCCGCGGCGAGCCGCTCCAGCGTCTCCGCCACCCTCGCGTAGGCGGCGGCCACCTCCTGCGCCAGGACGGCGGCCTCGCCGTAGGCGTCGGCGATGCGGCCGTAGTGCTCGGCGGCGATCTCCTCCAGTCGCTTGGTGGAGCGGGCGTCGCGTGCCCGGTCGACGTGCCAGGCGTCCTCCTCGGCGTCGGCCTTCTCCGCGTTGTCGTGGGCCGTGCCGGCCCGCTCGGCGGCGTCATCGGCCCTCTTCCGGTTCGGGGCCTCCCGCGCCCGCTGCCCGTCCTCGACCTGCCGAAGCGACTCGCGCACCCGCTCTACCCGCTCCACCAGTTCGACCAGCGGCCCCGGCAGCGCCACCCCCGCCTGCGTCCCCTGAGCCGGGGGTGCCGAGGGCTGCGTCCCCTGCGCTTGGGTTCCCTGGGCTGGGGTTGCCTGAGACAGGGCCCCCTGGCCTTGGTTCCCCGCCGGCGTTCCTTGGGTCTGCGTCCCCTGGGTCTGCGTCCCCTGGGTCTGCGTCGCCTGGACCGGCTGGGTCTGGGCGATCGTGGTGGGGACGACGGTGTGGACGCGGCCGGTGTCCCACGGCGGCACCGGCGCGGGGCGTCCTTGGTCCGACAGTCGGGTGATGAGCGTCCTGATCTGGCGTTCGTAGTGGTCTCGCTGATCGGGTGCGGCGTGCGACCAGCGCTCGGCCAGGTGCCGGTACTCCGCGTACCGCGCCTCCACGTCCGGTGCCAGAGCCCCGCCCCTCGACGGGAACGGGTTCAGCGCGGCCCTAAGGAACCGCCGGACGACCCCTTGCGCGGGCCGCGTCTCCGCGCCGCCTGGGACGACCTGCCCCAGGCTCGTGTTCGGTCCGGCCTGCGCGGTCGCGTTCGGCCCGGCCTGCGTGGTCGTGGACGGCCCGCCGCTCGTCGCGACGGCGGACGGGGCGTTCGTCCCGGCCACAGCGGGAGCCGCCTGCGGACCGGTGCTCGTCCCGGTCGACGCGGGAGCGGCCTGCGAACCGGTGGGAGTGCTCGTACCTGTGGGCGCAGGGGCGGATCGCGTGGCGGGGGCGACGGGGGACGGGGCGGTGCCCGCCGGGGCCGGGGTGGCCTGCGTGGTCGTGCCGGTGCCCGCACCTGTCCCCGTGGAGGTGGTCTGCGCGGCGGTGGCGGCGGCTGGGGCGGCGAGGTCGTCGGCGAGGGTCGCGGCGCGCTCGGAGACGGCCTTCCGCTGCTCGTCCAGCGGACCAGTGCGCATCACGTCGTAGTCGGACGACTCCTCCGGCAGGCCGCCGTTCGCCTCCTTCACCACCCGGTGCGCGGCCTCGGTGAGGTCGGTGGCGCGCAGACGGCCCCAGCGGTCGCCGACGACCTCGCGGGCCACGTCGGCGAGGGCGTCCAGGGCGCCGGGGGAGGCGTCGGCGAGCCGGCCGAGCGCGTTCAGCGAGCCCGCCATCGGCGGCAGGCCGGCGGACCGCGATATGGCCGCGCCGAGCCGGGCCGCCGCCTCGGCCCGCAGCCGCTGGTCCTGGACGCCGTCCATGACCCGCACGCCCAGATTCCGGGTGATGCGGCGGACGGCATCGGCGCGGACCAGGTGGGGTCGCCCGTCGGGGCCCGTCACTCGGAGGGAACCGTCGTCGAGCGGCAGCGCGTTTGGGTCGACCAGCGGGAGCATGTCGCTGAGCACGGCGGTGACGGTGTGCGCGGGGTCGGGAGAGGTGGCGCCGGCGGCGGAAGTGCCCCCGCCCGAGACGGGCGGCACCCCACCAGCCCCGACCTGGGGAGGCGTCCCGGCGGGCGTGGTCTGCACGGACGGGGCCGCGCCCGGCGCGACCTGTGGAGGAGTTCCGGCGGGGGTCGTCTGCACGGACGGGGCCCCGCCGGCCGCGGCCTGGGGAGCCGTCCCGGCGGGGGTCGTCCGGAGCGGGATTCCGGAAGGGGTGACCGGGGAAGGCGTTGCCGCGGGTGTCACCTGGACGGAGGGCATGCCCGGCATGAACAGCGGCGCCGGACCAGCGGCGGCCACGACCGGACCCGGGCCGCCCGCCGGAACCACCCCCGTGGCCGGGGCCAGTCCTGCGGCCGGGGTGGCGCCCGAGGTCGCGGGCACGCCCGTTCCCGCCGGAGCGGGCGACGGTGACCCCTGCGGCGCCGACGCGTTCGGGGTGCCGGGGACCGGGGCGGACGCGTTCGGGGTGCCGGGACCGGTGACGTTCGGGGCGCCGGTGACGGGTCCGGAAGCGTTCGGACCGCCGGGGACGGGGCCGGCGGCGCTCGTCCCCGTGCCGGACGGCGCGGCCGTGGTGGGCGGGGGCGCCTGCTGGGGGGACGCCTGGGCATGGGGATCGGGCCCCTGAGGCGAGGGCGCGGAGGTGGCCGGCCCATTGCCGGACGGAGCACCCGTAGACGTGGACGACTGCCCACCTCCGGCACCGGTAGGGCCGGTTCCGGGCGTGCCGGTGCCGGTGCCGGCCGGGTCGGTGCCCGGAGCGGCGGGGCCGCCGGTCGTGGAGGTCGAGGTGGAGCCGCTACCGGACGGATCCCCGGACGGAGCGGGGTTGGCGGCGGACTGCCCCGTGGAGCCGCCCGAGGACGCGGTCTGTCCGGTGCCGGGTGGCGGGGGGCTGCCTGGTCCGGTCTGGTTGGACTGGCTCGCGGCGCTGCTCTGGGTGGAGTGACCGGTGCCCCCGGTCTGGGCAGGCTGGCCCGTCCCTCCAGTCTGGTTGGGCTGGCCTGTCCCTCCGGTCTGGTTGGGCTGGCCCGTGCCGCCGGACTGCGTGGCCTGGCCTGTTCCTCCGGTTTGGGCAGGCTGGCCCGTCCCTGCGGTTTGGGCGGATTGGCCGGTGCCGCTGGTCTGGGCGGGCTGGGCTGTGCCGGACGGAGGGGGGTTGCCGGTGGAGAGGGTGGCCGGAGGGGCGGCGCCGCCGGGGGGCGCGGGGCTCTGGCCGGAGGATCCCGTGAGGGGCTGGCCGGTGCCGGTGCCGGTGCTGGTGCTGGAGGGGCCTGCGGGGCCGGAGTTGGAGGAAGCCGCGGGGCCGGAGGATGCAGGGTTGGAGACGGAGGGCGGGGCGGCGCCGGGGGCGGGGGAGGGATTGGTCGCCGGGCCGGTGCTGGAGAGGGTGGTGGCGCGGGCCTGGGCGTCGGCCGTGGTGGCGGCGTGCAGGGTCTGCGCCGGGTGGGTGACCGCGTGGAAGACGTCGGGGTTGAACGGGCTGATCGTCCGCGTGCGGCCGGCGCCGCCCATGAAGGCGCCCGCGAGGGCGTCGGGGCCGAGCGCGGTGAGCGGGTTCCACTCGTTGTAGACCACCCCGTTGGCCAGGAAGCTGCCGGCGGGCGAGGCGACCATGTTGTTCAGCCCGGTCTGCATGGCGTCGCGCCCGAACCCGGCCAGCCTGCTGGAGGCTCCCGACCCGTTGCGCGCCAGGTCGTCCAGCCGGCTCAGCACCGGGACGCGCCCGCCGTACCGCGACAGAAGCGGGGCGGCCACCTTCATGCCGGCCACCGCGCCGCCGCCCGCGCCGATCGCCGAGGCGGAGGTCTTGCTCCAGTCCCAGCTCGTGCGGGTGCCCATCTCCATCTGCTTGTGCTGGCTGTAGGCGTCGATGAAGACCTCTTCGCCGATCTCCTCGATGATCTCCCGTCCGAGGTGGCTGGCGAGCATCGTGCGGGCGAGGCTGTGGGCGCCGGTCTGGGCCAGCCGGCCCGCCGCGAGCCGCGCGGTGACGCCGGCGCCGAGGTCGCGCCCGGCGACCGCCGCGAGCCGCTGGAGGATCCGCCAGATGGCCGCGCGGGTGGAGGCGGCGATCGGGCCGAGCAGCGGCACGCCGGCGCCCATGCTGAGCAGCGCGATGGCGGCGGCCGTGACCCCCACCCAGAAGGCCACGTTGATCGAGATCTTGGAGTACTGCGTCTCGCGCGCGAAGTCGTCGACCTGCAGCGCCTTGGCCTGGTGCGCGAGCGCCAGCCCCAGCACGCCTCCGTCACCCTTGAGCACCTGGTTGGCCTGCTCGACGTACAGCGGAGTGGCGGGAACCTGCCATCCGGCAAGGACGGCCCTGCCGGCGGCGATGCCGGGGTCCACCGACTCCTGCAGCCCGCCGCCGAGCGCCTGGTGCTCCTTGGCGAGCTCCCACAGCATGCTCTCGCTGGCCTTGGGCCAGCTCTGCCCCGCCGCGATCATGGCGATGAAGGTGTCCACCCAGCCGGGGAGCGACTCGCCCCAGGCGGGGGTGACGTCGGTGGAGGAGGTGCCGCCGATGCCGGGGGACGCCTGCCCGCCGGGGGTGTTGGGGTTGACGTTGGGATTGCCGCCGTGCGCCACGTCATTCCCGTCCGGTCGCCGGGGTCAAATGCTCAGGGTGGTGCCGGCCTGGGCCTTGTCCGTGCGGCGCGTGTTACCGACGGCCGTGCGGACCTTGCCGCCCACCTCCTCGACGTCCTGCATGACCATCTCGCCGATGCGGGCGAGCATCTCGGGACTGGCGTCCTTGATGTAGGCCGTGTGGAAGGACGCGCCGGCGGAGTCGTCGCCCCAGGGCGCCGCCGCGACGAGCCGCTGGATGCGCGCCTGGCCCTCCTTCAACGCGCGGGTGATGCCGCTGGTGGCGGCGTCCCACTGGGCCAGCGCCTGGACGGCGGTGGGGGCGTGGACGTCGACGTTCTCCGGCATCGCGGGTCACCGCCTTCCGAGCATCTGCTGGGCCATCTGCTCCAGCACGCTGTCGAGGTCTCCGTCGAGGTGGGCTCTCATCTGCTCGCGGGGGACCAGCGGCGCGAACAGCTCGATGACCTCCGCCTGCGCCTTCGCGGCGGCCCGCCGCACCGTCGCGGTGATGGAGTCGGCGAGCTCGCGGGAGTCGGGCCGCCGGTAGATGCGCGGGTCGATGTCGAGGCGGATGAGGTCGCCGCGCGCTCCGACGGTGGCGGCGATCAGCCCGTCCTCAGACTTTTCCGTGACCTGTACGGCGCGGGCCCTGCGGTGCGTCTCGGGCGCCTGTTCCTGAAGGCGCATGAAGGCGGCGCGGAGCTCCTCGGCATAAGCCCGCATCTCGGCCGCGTCCCCACCGGCGAATCCCTCCACATGACCTCCCCGAGCACCTGTCCCCACGGTGCCAGGTGCTTAACGGCACCGTAACCGTGCCCTAACTTCAGGGAAACAGTCGCTTGATCGGACATTGTGACATTCCAGGATTTAACTCGGCAAGCGTTGTGCGTCGAATCCGGCTTTTCTTCCGCATTGCCGGTTATGTGAGTATTCCGGTCTGCCGTATCACCAGAAAACGGACACGGCGTTCCCCCGCCCCCGCTGAGGTCACAGGTCCAGGAGAACGGCCTGCTCATGAAGGTCGGCGACCTCGTCCCGGGACACCCAGGCCCGGTGCACGCCCCGCTCGACCCGCTCGAACCCGAGCGCCCGCGCCACCGGCAGCAGCCCTCCGGTGTACTCGACCAGCAGCTCGCCCTCACGCTCGGCCCGCACCTGGCAGGGCGCCCCGCGCCACAGGCAGGCCGTCGTCACGAAGACGACCCGCTCGCACTCGCCCGCCGGCACCGGCCGCACGTGACGACCGGGAGCGACCGGCTCGAAGCCGTCCACCGGCCCGGCGGCGCGCAGCCGCATCCACAGCCCGTCCGGACGCGGGTCGGGGGCGGCCTCGTACTCCTCACCCCGCCAGCGGACGCGGTAGCCGTGCCACCTCACCGCGCCCGCCCCTCGCCGGGACCGCCGGGACCACCGGGACCGCGGGGACCACCGGGACCGCGGGGACCGCGGGGAGCGCCGGGAGCGCTCCAGACCTCCTCGGGCAGACCTTCTTCCTCTCTGAGAAGGCTCCCCTCCTCAGAGAGGAGGCCCCACTCCTCGCCTGGAGGGGTGCCGGTCGGCGGCGCGGCCTGGACCAGCAGCCAGCGCTCCAGGTCGCCGTCGTACACCGCGCGGCGGTGCTGCACCCCGGCGTCGGTCAGCTCCCAGATCTCGGCCCCGTGCGGCAGGCCGACGCCGTCCACCTTGTACTCGCGGATCACCTGGTCGACGTTCGGCGCCAGCCCGAGGCCGACGAACGGCGGCTCCTCGATGAACAGGCCCTCCACGGCCGCCCTGCTCTCCTCGTCCACGCCGCCGTAGGGCGTGCGGTAGAGGTTCAGCCCCACGGCCGCCCACCGCAGCAGGTTCACCGAGCCCTCGTCGGTGAGCACCCCGTCCACCTCCGCCATGCCGAGCGCGTCGGCCAGCACGGCGGGGGTCGCGATGTGCGCCACGTCCAGCGCGCGGTGGCAGTACCCCGACACCCGGGTCTCCCCTTCGGCCAGGTACGCGTACAGGTCGCGGGGCGTCAGCGGCTTCTGCACGACCGGCAGGCCCGCGCCGGGGTCGGCGAGGCGCTCCTCGGCCAGGGAGGGGACGGCGAGCCTGGCCACCGTGCCGGACCGCAGGAAGAAGTGCACGGGGAGCCCGGGGTTGACCGCCAGCCCCCAGCGCGGGTCGGGCCAGCCCGCGGCCAGCTCGGGCAGCGTGACGACGCGGTGGTGCGCGGTGACCTCGCCGATGCCGGCCCGCATGGCCCGCGCGGAGGTGTAGGCGAGGATCCAGGTGCCCTCGGCGTCCGACGCGGTGGGCCAGGCCACCGGCTCGCGCCCGGCGGCGGCCGCCGGGCTGACCGGCAGGGCGAGCTGTGCCAGGCGGAGCAGGCCGAGGCACAGGGCCAGGTCTCCGGCCGCGAACGCCGAGCCGAGGCCCTCTTCGAACGCACCCGCCGGCTCCCACCCCTCCACGGCGATCACTCTAGTGCGGCGCGCGTCCCCGGGATCAGTCGTGCGGCAGAGCGCCCGCGGGCGGGGGCTCCGCGACCAGGGGGGCCATCAGCGACTCGGCCCGGTCGGCGGCGTCGGCCTCGGCTCGCCTGGCGGCCACCAGGATCGCCTCGGCCAGCGCCTCGGACCCGAGCCGCATGGCGCGCGGGTCGATGCGCAGGGCCACCAGGGAACCGCCGGGAAGCGCCTCCACGATCACGCGGCCGTCCTCGGCCTCGCCTCGTCCGCGCGTCTCCGACAGCCGCCGCCCGACCGCCTCGAACCTCGCCGACTGCGCCGCGAGCGCCTCCAGCACCTCGTCCACCTCGGGGTCGCCGGTGGGGGAGTACGGTCCGCCGTTGGTCGTCATACGCGCATCCTTCGCTTCGCGGTACGAGACGAGGCCCGGCCGCCGGTGCGGGCCGAGCCTCGTCGGGGATGGACGATCGGGGTGGGTCAGCCGCAGTTGCCGAACGGCGCCGCGGTGGAGCCGCTGCCCGCGCTGCCGCTGAAGCGCACGCACTTGCCCTTGCCCTGCATGACCACCGGCCCGGCGTAGTACTTGAACGACCCGCTCTCGCTGACCGGGGCGGAGCCCTGCACCTCCAGCGTCGCCGACACCGGGCTGAGCACGCCGATGTTCTGCGTCTTCATGGTGACCACGCAGTTGAAGCCGGTGGCGAGGTTGTAGAGCTGGTAGGTCACACCGCCGGTGAACGCGCTCTGCCGCTGGACGGCGAAGCCGGTGCCCTTGCCCGACCCGTTGCACACCTGCTGCGGGGTGAAGGGGTTGGTGGCCGGCTTGGGAGCCGGCGTCGCCGTGGCGGTACGGGTGACGGTCGGCCTCGGGGCCGGCGTCCGGGTGCCCGTCGGCCTGGCCGACACGCTGGGCCGCGGGCTCCACACGTGCGGGGGCCGCGGCGTGAACGACCTGGACACGCTCGGCGTGGGCCGCGGCGACGGGGAGCTCGGGTGCGGGGACGCCGGGCCGGAGGTGGTGGGCGTCGGGCTCGGCGTGGGCGTGGGCACCAGGCTCAGCGGCCCGCTCGGCGACGGCGAAGGCGTCGGGCTGCCCGGGCCCGAGGGGTCCGGGGTGGGGGTGACCGACGGCTGCGGCGACTGGTCGGGCCCGGACGGGCTGGGCGTGGGGGTCGGCTCCGCGGACGGGCTGACCACCGGGCTCGGCGTCATGGTGACGGTGACCGTCGGCACCGGGGTCGGCGACGACCGCGTGGGCGTCGGCGGGGCCGACGGGATCGGCGGCGGGGTGAACTGCGGGCCGGGCGAGAAGTTCGGGATGTTCGCCGCGGGGCTCGACGTCGTCAGCTGCATCGGGTAGACGCCGGTCTGCTGCGGAGCGGGGGAGCCGGCCCACGGCACGGTGACCTGCGGGCGCGGCGCGGTGCTCTCGCCGACGCCGCCGACGCCGGCGACGTCGCCCAGGCCGCCGGACGGCTCGGGGACGTTCGTGCCGCCGGCCTGTCCCTCGGCCGCGACCCGGCCGATCTGCTGGCTGCTGCCCGCGTAGTGGCCGGCGCCCCACAGACCCAGGCCGGACAGGCCGATCACGACGCCGACGCCCGCGGCCAGGCCGACGGGGAAGTGGGCGCCGGTCCTCTTGCGCACCGGCGCGGCGGGCGGCGCCTCGCCTCCGGCGGCGGCCGGCAACTCGGGCCGCGCGGGCTCCTCCGACGGGAGGGCGGGAGCGCCCCACACCGGCGGGGCCGGCGGCTGCGGCTCGGCCGCGTACACCGTCGGGGGCAGACTCTCCGTGCCCTGCGGGACGACGGCCGGAGGCGGCGCGACCGAGCCGCCCGCCTCCATCAACGTGTGCTGCGGCGGGTCACCCGCGGGTCCCGCCGGACCGGCCTGACCCGCGGGCCCGGCCGGGACGGTCGGCGTGCTGGAGGAGGACGCGCCGGGGACGCCCGGGACGGGGATGCCGACCAGGGGCGCGCCGGGGACGGGCGCGGCCGGGATCGCCGGGGCGGGCGGGGCCGCCTTCTCCTCGCCGAGCAGCCACAGCATCGCGCCCTGGGCGGTGGGCCGCTCGGCGGGCATCTTGGCCAGGCAGGAGCCCACGACGTCACGCAGCGGCGCGGGAAGGCCGCCGAGGTCGGCGCGGGCCGTGGCGATCGCCTCGGCGTCCTCGCCGAACGGCTCGGCGCCGGTCGCGGCGAACACCATCGTGCTCGCCCAGGCGAACAGGTCGGCGGCGGGGCCGGTGGGCTCGCCGCGCACCTGCTCCGGGGAGCGGTAGGCCGTCTCGCCGAGGCCGAAGTCGCAGACGCGGGGCCCGTCGGCGGACAGCAGGACGTTGTCGGGGGTGAGGCCGCGGTGGGCGATGCCGGCCAGGTGGACGGCGGTGAGCGCCGTCAGCGTGCCGACGGCGACGCGCTCGAGGGCGTCGCCGGTCAGCGGGCCGTCCAGTTCGACGGCCTCGCGGAGCGAGCGGCCCTCGACGTGCTCGCGCACCACGTAGGCGCGGTCGTCGATCCAGCCGGCGTCGACGCTGCGCACCGCGTAGGCGCTGGACACCCGCTGGGCGGCGGACAGGTCGTCGACCACCCGCGCGCGGGCCTCGTCGCCGGCCTCCGGCCACGGGGGCAGCAGCTTGACGACGAACAGCCGGCCGGGCTCGCCCGTGGCGGGGGAGGGGGCGGACTCGGCGGGCGTTCCGGTCGCGGCGGCGCTCTCGCCCTGGGTGCCGGACTCGGCGGGGGCCTCGGCCTCGGCGGCCGTGGGCGCTGCGATCGGCGCTTCACCGGAGAGGCGGCCAAGGTAGACGACGCCCCGGGTTCCCTCACCCAGTCGCCCGAGAAGCGTGTACGCGCCCACCTGCTTGGGGTCATCCGGCAGCAACGACTGCATGTCCTTTATCGCCTTCCCCTGTGGATCATCTCAAGCCCCTGGAGATCTCAAGCATCATGACACCACATGTTTGAGTCGCACTTAACGTAATTTGTCACGTCTGCATCACATGTTACGGTTTCGTTGATCTTGGGGGCGGGGAAACGGATAGGGCGATTCATCTCATCCCGTACAAGCGCTTCCGTCCCGCCACTTCACCCGGGCTTTCCACCCCTCGCGCCGGGTCGCCGCTCACTCGCCCGGGGTCACCGCGCGGCCCGGCCGCCACCCGCGGCGGCGCCCCATGGGGATGACGACGCCCACGGCCGCCACCAGCCCCGCCGCGAGCACCGCGATCACCGCCACCGCGGCGGAGACGTTGATCGCCTCCTGGTCCGCGGGCCGCGGCCGGGTCACGATCGTCGAGGGAAGCGCCTGGGCCGGGCGGGGCGCGATGGCCACCACCTCGGACGGCAGGATCTCCGACACCGCCATCAGCGGGTTCACCATGCCCGCGCCGGTCCCCGTGCCCGACGCGCCGTCGGCGGTGATCTCGATGCGCCGCCGCACCCGCACGTTGTCCAGTTCCGGATGCCGCGCGCGCACCAAGGCCGCCACCCCGGCCACGTACGGCGCGGCGTAGCTGGTGCCCTCCAGGTCCTGGCGGTAGGCGCCGCCCGGCCAGGTGCTGGTGATGTCCTGACCCGGCGCGATCACCGAGACCGGCGTCACGGAGTTGGAGAAGTCGTTGCGCCTGCCGTCCGGGCCGGCCGAGCCGACCGACAGCACGCCCGGGTAGGAGGCCGGGTAGACGGCGGCGGGGGTGCCGTCCTCCTTCCTGATGTTCCCGGCGGCGGCCACGATGACGACGTCCTTGGCCAGCGCGTACTCGACGGCCGCCTTCAGGTCGGGCTGGTCGCTGGTCTGGACGGAGATGTTGACGACCTGGGCGCCCAGGTCTGCCGCCTGCTTGATGCCCTGGGCCAGCAGCGCCACGTCCCCGCGCTCGCTGTTGGTCTGCTTGATGGAGATGAGCCGCGCCTTGGGCGCCACGCCCGCGAAGGGGATCTCCTTCATGTCGGCTCCGGCGATGATCCCGGCCACCGCCGTGCCGTGGCCGACGCAGTCGAGCGGGCCGGTGCCGGTCAGGTCGACCGACCGGGCGACCCGGACCTGAGGATGGCGCGTGTCCACCCCGCTGTCGATCAGCGCCACGGTCACGCCCTCGCCCTTGGTGAGCGGCCAGACCCCGGTGAACGCCAGTCGGCGCTGCGCCCACGACTCGCCGACCTGGGTGCCGCCGTGCGGCGGCGAGCACTGCTCCGGCGCGCGCAGGGCCATCGTGGGCGCCGTGAGCGCCGACGCCGCCGCGTCCGGTCCGGTGGCGAGCGCGAGCGCCAGCGCGCCGGCGAGGATCCCCCGAGCGACCATGCATCAGCTCCATCTCCCGGCGAGGCGACCCCGGCCGCCTCCCGCGGGGCGACCGCCGGCGTCCGGAGCGCCTGTCCGAATACGACGGAGAAGCCTAGCCAATGGCGGGTCGCCGATTGCCGGATATATCGCGCGACGACCGCTTTTCGGGCGTTGATCACCCTGCGCACAGGAAAGGTGTCCTTGCGTATTGAATGGACCGTGCTAATTACCGGAAATCCCATTTCCCGGCCTGCCCGGCCCCTGCCGGGGCCAAGAGGCGAGGGGTGGGGGCGTCCGGCCCGAGAAGGAGCGATCGCGACGCATGACGGACCCGTACCGCGGGCCGGTGACCGCGGGGCCGCCCAGTAGCCTGATGCCCGTGACCGACACCATCCTCGGCGCCGAGGACAGCAAGATCATCACATTGGCCCGCGCCGCCCGCGCCCGCAACGGGACGGCCCAGGGCGCCGCCGTCCGCGACGAGACCGGGCGCACCTACACCGCGACCAACGTGGACCTGCCCTCGCTGCGGCTGTCCGCGATCCAGGTCGCCGTGGCCATGGCCGTCTCCAGCGGAGCGGTCTCCCTGGAGGCCGCCGCCCTGGTCACCGACGAGGAGGAGCCCGGCGACCAGGACATGGCGGTCGTCCAGGACCTCGGCGACGCCATCCTCTTCCTCGCCGCCCCCGACGGCGCCCTCAAGGGCCGCTACCGCTGACCCGCCCGGCCCGGCTCGCGAGGGGGCCCGCCCGGCCCGTGCGGGGGCCCTGCCCGCCCGGTGAAGGGCCCCGCCCGGCCCGTGACGGGGCCCGTCGTCCTGGTGGCGGGGAGGGGCGGTCGCTCTGATCGGGGACAATGGGTGGCGTGAGTTCCTCAGCCGCTGAGTTCCGTGCCGGGTTCGCCTGCTTCGTCGGCAGGCCCAACGTCGGCAAGTCGACGCTGATGAATGCGCTGGTCGGCGCCAAGGTGGCGATCACCTCCTCCAAGCCGCAGACGACCCGCCGCGCCATCCGCGGCATCGTCAACCGGCCCGCCGCCCAGCTCGTCATCGTCGACACGCCGGGCCTGCACCGGCCCCGCACCCTGCTCGGCGAGCGGCTCGACAGCCTCGTGCTGTCCACCCTGACCGAGGTCGACGTCATCGGCTTCTGCGTGCCCGCCAACGAGGAGATCGGCAAGGGCGACCGGTTCATCGCCGAGAAGCTCGCGGCCGTCAAGAAGACCCCCGTGGTCGCCGTGGTCACCAAGTGCGACCTGGCCTCCCGCGAGCAGATCGCCTCCCGTCTGCTCGACGTCTCGCGGCTGGCGGACTTCGCCGAGATCGTCCCGGTCTCCGCCCAGTCGGGGGAGCAGCTCGACGTGCTGGGCGACCTGCTGATCGAGCGCCTCCCGCACTCCCCGCCGCTCTACATGGACGGTCAGCTGACCGACGAGCCCGAGCAGGTGCTGGTCGGCGAGCTGATCCGTGAGGCGGCTCTAGAAGGCGTCCGCGACGAGCTTCCCCACTCGATCGCCGTCGTCGTCGAGGAGATGACCCCGCGGGAGGGCCGCGACGACCTGCTCGACGTGTACGCCCACATGTTCGTCGAGCGCCCGTCCCAGAAGGCCATCGTCATCGGCCCCAAGGGCGCCCGGCTCAAGGACGTCGGCACCCGCGCCCGCAAGCAGATCGAAGCGCTCCTCGGCACCCACGTCTACCTCGACCTGCGCATCAAGGTGGCCAAAGACTGGCAACGCGACCCCAAACAGCTCCGCCGCCTGGGCTTCTACGACTGATCCTCGCCCAAGACGCCCGATGTCCCTTCCCGGGGCCCCGGGCCTGCTCGGACGCGTCCGTCAGTCACCGTCATCGAAGGGTGCGGTCGCCTGCGCGGCGCCCCAGGTGAGGCGGGAGCGCAGGGTGGGGGCGTCGGGGGCGAGGGCGGAGATCAGCGTGCCGGGCCCGGCGAGCGGGAGGACGGCGCAGCCTTCGGCGAGCACGGCGCCGCTCCCCTCCGCGCCGGACGAGGGCGAGGCCGCACCGGCGACCGGCGGGGTGAGGGCCGGTTCGCCCGGCCGCGAGGCGGTCGCGGCCTGCGGGCGGGCGAAGGCCGGGCCGGTGAGCAGGATGTTGCCGACGCAGCGGGCGTCGCCGTACACCGCGGGGCTGCCGTCCGCGGCGGGGTCCCCGACCACGAAGTCCTGACGGAGCAGAGGCACGCCGTCGATGGTCGCGTCGAAGCGGGCGTGGCAGCGGCCCGGCGGCTCGCCGTACCGGCCGAAGGCGATCTCCTCGCGCCACGACACCGACGCGCCCTCCGCCAGGGTCAGGCGGACGATCATGCGATGGTCGCATCCGGCCGCCAGGACCGTCGGTTCCGGGGCGTACACCAGCGTCGCCCCCGCGCCGACCCGGGCCCGCACCACCATGACCGACTCTCCGTCCCCCGGCAGGACGAGCGTGCTCGCCACCGAGGCGATGGTGAGGCGCGTTCCCGCGGCGACGTCGATCTCCAGCGTGAGACGGTCGCCGCCGAGCGGCCCGGCGGCGGTCGAGACCAGGTGAACCGTGTCCGGCCCGGTCTGCCGCAGGGTCAGCGGCGGGTCCGAGCGCAGCGTCCCGAGCACGGTGCGCCCACCGGAGGACTCGGTGCCCACCGCCGCCCGCGCCTCGAACCCACGCCGCCCGGCGGTCGCCCGGGCGCCGGGCGGCCGCCGGTGACCGGTGACCGGTGGCCGCGCGTCCTGCTCCGGTCGGTCGTCGGCCGGTGGCCGCGCGTCCGGTCCTGGCAGGTCGGCGGCCGGGGTCCGCGGACCGGGCCGCTGCCGCCCGGTGTCGGGTGGCCGGGCGCCCGGGTCGTGGTGGCCGGTGCCCGGGGGCTGTGGGCGCAGGACGGGATGGGTGGTCTCGTGCATGGGCGGGTGGGTCAGGCGTTCGGGGCGGGGACGGCGGGGCCGTGGGGGTGGGAGCGGGCGTGCGACCACGACTGGACCACCCCGTGCACCCATTCGGCCACGGCGTACACCTCCGGCACCTCCCTGATCGAGGTGAACAGCACCGGTTTGCCGTCGCGGACGGCCGCCGCGTCCCTGGACATCACGGTCAGATCGGCTCCCACGTGTTTCGCCAGGTCGGTCTTGTTGACCACCAGCAGGTCGGCCGAGGTGACGCCGGGGCCGCCTTTGCGCGGCACCTTGTCCCCGCCCGACACGTCGAGCACGAAGATCTGCTGGTCGGCGAGTCCCCGGCTGAAGGTGGCGGTCAGATTGTCGCCGCCGCTCTCGACGATCACCAGGTCCAGCGGTCCGTGGCGTTCCTCCAGGGTCTCGACGGCGTCGATGTTGGCGGCGATGTCGTCGCGGATCGCGGTGTGCGGGCAGCAGCCGGTCTGCACGGCCACGATGCGCTCGGGGTCCAGGACGCCGGCCCTGCGCAGGAAGTCGGCGTCCTCGGTGGTGTAGATGTCGTTGGTGACCACGCCCAGCCGCAGCACCGGGCCGAGCGTGCGGCACAGCGCGGCGACCAGCGCCGTCTTGCCGCTTCCTACCGGGCCGCCGACGCCGAGGCGCAGCGCCCTTCCGTGGGGGTCAGAGGACGGGTGACGGTCCTCGTGGTTAGCTGACAAAGAGCCGTACCTCCGTGCGTAGGTGCTGTTCGGCCAGCAGGTCGAGTGCGGGAGCGGCGTGCGCGGGAAGGCCTTCCCACGCGGTGCGGGAGACGGCCTCGCCGGCCGGGCCCGGGGCGTGCGCCGGGGCCGCCTTCGCGGCGGCCGTGCGGGCGACGCCGGACAGGTCCGGCACGAGGCCGGCGAGCACCCGGTGCACGACGACGGGGTCGAGCCCGAGCAGCCGGACGGCCGCGGTGGCCGGTCCGGTGATCGAGGTGTACGCGGCGGCCAGCGCCGCGTCGTGGGGCGAGCAGCCGGCGGCGGCGGCCACCGCGCCGAGCGCGATCGGGTGGTGGGCGCCGTCGGGGACGGCGCGCGCGAGGGTGTCCAGGACGGCGGAGGGCCAGATGCGGCGGGCGCTCCGCAGCAGCAGCCTGCCCTGGGTGCGCGCCGCGTTCCGCTGCGCAGGCGAGGCCGTACGGGCGTCGGCCTCCGCGTCCAGCTCCCGCCACGCCCGCTCGTCGTCGGCGACGTCGGTGGGGGTCGCGAGGGCGCAGGCGGCGGCGGAGAGAGCGGCGGCCACCAGGCCTGAGGTGGCGAGCCGGCCACGGAGGAACCGCGCCAGTTCCTCCGGGCCGGTGATCGCCCCGATGCGTACCGCCTGCTCCGCGCCCCCGGAGTGGCCGTGGCCACCGGCCGGGAGCCGGGAGTCGGCGAGAAGCAGCAGCGCCGCGTCCATGACCAGAGCCCGGTCAGAACAGGAAGTAGCGCTGGGCCATGGGAAGCTCCACGGCCGGGGCCGGCTCGATGAGCTCCCCCTCGACGCGGACCGCGAAGGTGTCGGGGTCCACCTCGATGTCGGGGAGCGCGTCGTTCAGCGGCATGGACTCCTTTCGGCGCGTGCGCACGTCGGCGACCGGCGCCAGCCGCCGGTTCACCCGCAGCCGGTCCGCCAGGCCGCCCTCGATGGCGAGCGGCGCGACGAAGTGCAGGGACGTGGCCGCGGCGGTGACCGGTGCGGCGCCGAACATCGGCCGCGGCATGACGGGCTGGGGGGTGGGGATGGAGGCGTTGGCGTCGCCCATCTGCGCGTAGGCGATGACGCCGCCCTTGACGACGAGCTGCGGCTTGACCCCGAAGAACGCCGGCTCCCACAGCACCAGGTCGGCGAGCTTGCCGACCTCCACCGAGCCGACGTGCGCGTCCAGCCCGTGGGCGATGGCCGGGCAGATCGTATATTTCGCCACATAGCGCTGAGCGCGCAGGTTGTCGGCACGGCCGTCACCGGGCAGCGGCCCCCTGCGCCGCTTCATCACGTGCGCGGTCTGCCAGGTACGGATGATCGTCTCGCCCACCCGTCCCATCGCCTGCGAGTCGGACCCGATCATGGAGATGGCCCCGATGTCGTGCAGGACGTCCTCGGCGGCCATCGTCGTCGGCCGGATGCGCGACTCGGCGAAGGCCAGGTCCTCCGGCACGGACGGGTTGAGATGGTGGCAGACCATGAGCATGTCGAGGTGCTCGTCGAGGGTGTTGACGGTGTGCGGGCGCGTCGGGTTCGTCGAGGACGGCAGCACGTTCGCGTGCGCCGCGACGCGGATGATGTCGGGCGCGTGCCCGCCGCCCGCGCCCTCGGTGTGGTAGGCGTGGATCCCGCGGCCGCCGATCGCGCCCAGCGTCGACTCCACGAACCCGGCCTCGTTCAGCGTGTCGGTGTGGATGGCGACCTGCACGCCGGTGGCGTCCGCGACCCGCAGGCACGCGTCGATGGCCGACGGCGTCGTCCCCCAGTCTTCGTGCAGCTTGAACCCCGAGGCGCCGGCCCTGAGCTGTTCGAGCAGCCCTTCCTCGCTGACGGTGTTGCCCTTGCCGAGCAGCGCCACGTTGACCGGCATGCCGTCCATCGACTCCAGCATCCGGGCCAGGTACCACGTGCCGGTGACGGTGGTCGCCTTGGTGCCCTCGGCCGGACCGGTGCCGCCGCCGATGACGGTGGTCACCCCGGCGGCGAGCGCCTCGTCGACGATCTGCGGGCAGATGAGGTGGACGTGCGAGTCGACCGCCCCGGCGGTGATGATCCTGCCGTTGCCCGCCAGGATCTCGGTGGAGGGCCCGATCACCAGGTCGGGGTGGACGCCGTCCATGGTGTCGGGGTTCCCCGCCTTGCCGATGGCGACGATGCGTCCGTCCCTGACCCCGATGTCGGCCTTGACCACGCCCCAGTGGTCCAGGATGACCGCCCCGGTGATCACCAGGTCGGGGGCGCCCTCGGCGCGTGTCGTCCTGGCCTGGCCCATGGACTCGCGGATCACCTTGCCGCCGCCGAAGACCACCTCGTCGCCGGCGCCCTGGCGTCCCTGGGACAGGTCGTCGGAGATCTCGACGAACAGGTCGGTGTCCGCCAGCCGGATGCGGTCGCCGGTCGTCGGGCCGTACAGCGCGGAGTACCGGGAGCGCTCGATCGAGGGCCGCGGCTCAGTCATCGGACTCTCCCTCGCTCGTGCGGGCGCCCGGCTCGGACGGGCCGCCGCCGCCCGCGCCGGCGTCCGGGTGCGCCGTACGGGCGTCCAGCCGGCCGGCCCATTCGGGGCGCAGACCCGGGACGACGCGCCGCCCGGCGATCGGCACGAGCGTCACGTCCCGCTCGATGCCCGGCTCGAACCTGACCGCGGTGCCGGCGGGCACGTCCAGCCGCATCCCCCAGGCCGCCTCCCGGTCGAAGCCGAGACCGGGGTTGGCGGCGGCGAAGTGGTAGTGCGACCCCACCTGGACGGGCCGGTCGGCGGTGTTCACCACGCGCAGCACCAGGCGCTCGCGCCCGGGGTTGAGCGGGATGGGCTCCTCGGCGTGGACGATCTCTCCGGGCATCATCGGGCCGGGCGTGATCGGGCCGGGCGTCACAGGATCGGCCGGTGGACGGTGACGAGCTTGGTGCCGTCGGGGAAGGTCGCCTCGATCTGGACCGATTCGAGCATCTCGGGGATCCCTTCCATGACGTCCTCGCGGCGCAGCACCTTGCGGCCCGCCTCCATCAGGTCGGCGACGGTGCGGCCGTCCCGCGCGCCCTCGAGCAGGAACGAGGCGATGATCGCGGTGGCCTCGGGATGGTTCAGGCGCAGCCCCCGGGCCTGACGGTCGCGCGCGACGCCCGCCGCGACGTGGATGAGCAGGCGTTCCTGTTCGTGTGGGGTGAGCCGCATGGCCGGACCCTAGGCAACCGTCGTTTCGGTGACGTGTCGCCCGCATTTCCGGTCTGTGTCGGACGCGACGGCGCCCGCGTATTCACCCGTCCGGCGATTCAGAAGCCCATTTCACGGCGAAGAGGGTCGGCCATGGCGTACCCATCCGACCCTAAACGGCCGGCACCGGAACGGCCAATACGGCCGCGCCATACAGTCCCTTCGCGTTGACCCGGTGAAGAGCCGGTAAACGGCAATTAACAATCGCGACGTTCACGGGAAACGTGACTCGATCACCTTGGCGGCAGACGGGTCGGTGCGGGGGCCGGTATCGGCAAGGAGGAGTAATTGCGGAATTCAGCTTGGCGCATCGGGGCCGCCGCGGCGGTCCTGGCAACCGGGCTCGCGGCCTGCGGTGGTCAGCCATCGACGACCACGGGCGGCACCGCCGCGTCGGGCGGGAGCGACACCATCAAGGTGGGGCTCCTGCACTCCCTCAGCGGCACCATGGCGATCAGCGAGGTCACCGTCCGTGACTCCGAGCTGCTGGCCGTCGAGGAGATCAACAAGGCCGGCGGCGTACTGGGCAAGCAGTTGGTGCCCGTCGTCGAGGACGGCGCGTCCGACTGGCCGACCTTCGCCGAGAAGGCCACCAAGCTGATCGCGCAGGACAAGGTCGCCACCGTGTTCGGCGGCTGGACCTCGGCCAGCCGCAAGGCCATGCTCCCCGTTTTCGAAAAGCGCAAGGCCCTGCTGTGGTACCCCGTGCAGTACGAGGGGCTGGAGAGCTCGCCGTACATCTTCTACACCGGCGCCACCACCAACCAGCAGATCGTCCCGGGCCTTGACTACCTCAAGGAAAAGGGCAAGAAGAAGATCTTCCTGGTCGGCAGCGACTATGTTTTCCCGCGCACCGCGAACAAGATTATCAAGGCGTACGCGGCGGCGAACGGAATGCAGATCCTCGGCGAGGAGTACACCCCGCTCGGGCACACCGAATACAGCACGCTCGTGAACAAGGTCGTCCAGGCGAAGCCGGACGCGGTGTTCAACACGCTGAACGGCGACAGCAACGTCGCCTTCTTCAAGCAGCTGAAGAGCGCCGGGGTGGGCGCCGACGCCATGCCCGTCATGTCGGTCAGCGTCGCCGAGGAGGAGGTCAAGGGCATCGGCGTGGACAACATCGCCGGCCACCTCGTCGCCTGGAACTACTACCAGACCACCGACAACCCGGCCAACGCCAAGTTCGTGGCGGCGTTCAAGGCCAAGTACGGCGCCGACCGGGTGACCTCCGACCCGATGGAGGCCGGCTACAACTCGGTCTACCTGTGGGCCGAGGCGGTCAAGAAGGCCGGGACGACCGAGGTCGAGGCCGTGAAGAAGGCCGCGGGCGGCATCACGCTGGACCGGCCCGAGGGCGCGGTCACCATCGACGGCGAGAACCAGCACATGTACAAGACGGCGCGCATCGGCGTCGTGGAGCCGGACGGCCAGATCAAGGAGGTCTGGAACTCCGGCAAGCCGATCAAGCCCGACCCGTATCTGAAGACCTACTCCTGGGCCGGCGGCCTCACCTGATCGCCATGGACGGCACGGCCGGGCGGGGAGCGGTCCCCGCCCGGCCCCCCGACGGGACACCAGTCCTGGCCCCGACGGGACACCGGGCCCGGTGCCCGTGACCGGACACGCCAAGGACACGGCTGTGCGAGGAGCACCCATCAGTGACAGCGAGACGGCCGCTCGGCGGCACGCGGAACCGGCGGGGAAGGCAAGGGAGGTGAGCCCCGGATGGAGGCCATAGTCAACCAGCTGCCCATCGGCCTGTCGATCGCGGCCGTGCTGCTGCTCATCGCACTCGGCCTGACGTTCACGTTCGGCCAGATGGGCGTCATCAACATGGCGCACGGCGAGTTCATCATGGCGGGCGCGTACACCGCCTACCTTATGCAGGACTGGGCGGGACGGCAGGCGGTGCTGGTCGCGCTGCCGGTCGCGTTCGCCGTGGCCGGGGTCATGGGCCTGATCCTGGAGCGGCTGGCCATCAGGCACTTCTACGGCCGCCCCCTGGACACCCTGCTGCTGACCTGGGGCGTCAGCCTGGTCCTGCAGCAGCTCGCCCGCGACCTGTTCGGCGCGCCCAACGTCCAGGTGCAGGCGCCGGCGTGGTTGCAGGGCGGCATCGGCATCCTGCCCTACAACCGGCTGTTCATCTTCGCCCTGGCCGTCGGCAGCGTCGTGGCGATCTGGGCGTACATGAACCGCACCTCGCAGGGGCGGCGCATGCAGGCGGTCATGCAGAACCGGCAGCTCGCCGCGGTGAGCGGCATCAACACCGGGCGGGTGGACCAGCGCACGTTCTTCATCGGCTCCGGCCTGGCGGGCATCGCCGGGGTGGCGCTCACGCTGATCGGCCCGGTCGGCCCGGCGCTCGGGACCTACTACATCGTGGACGCGTTCCTCGTCGTGGTCGCCGGCGGACTCGGGCAGCTGCGCGGCGCGGTGATCGCGGCCGTCGCCCTGGGCCTGCTGAACTCCTACGCCGAGTTCTGGACCAACGCGAGCCTGGCCAAGGTCATCGTCCTGGTGGTGATCATCGGGTTCCTGCAGGTGCGCCCGCAGGGACTGTTCGTGCTGAGAGCGAGGGCGCTCACATGACGGCTGCTATCCCGCGCAGACCAGGGACGTCACCGCGGACGGGCGTCCGGCGGATTCGGAGGGCGCTCACATGACGGCGACCGCGCGGAACGTCGTGCCGCTCGCGCCGCCCGGCCGCGGCGGGTCGTGGCGCGACCGGCTCCGGGGCCCGGCGGTGTTCACGCTGGTCGCCGTGCTGGCCCTGGTGGTCGCTCCGATGCTGCTGGAGCCGTTCCGCCTCGGGCTGCTGGCCAAGTACCTCTGCTTCGGCATCGTCGCGCTCGGCATCGGCCTGGCCTGGGGGCAGGGCGGCATGCTCACCCTGGGCCAGGGGGTGTTCTTCGGGCTCGGCGGCTACGCGATGGGCATGTACCTCAAGCTGCACGACGCGGGCGGCGACCTGCCGGACTTCATGGTGTGGAGCGGGGTGGAGAAGCTGCCCGCGCTGTGGGCGCCGTTCGAGAACCCGCTGTTCGCCATCGCCTTCGCCGTCGCCGGGCCGGTGCTGCTGGCCGTGCTGCTCGGCTCACTGGTGTTCCGGCAGCGGGTCCGCGGCGCCTACTTCGCGATCCTGACGCAGGCCCTGGCCGCCGCCACGGTGATCCTGCTGGTCGGGCAGCAGGGGCTGACCGGCGGCACCAACGGCCTGACCAACTTCTTCGACCTGTTCGGCCAGGACCTGGCGGCCGACCAGACGCAGCGCGGGCTGTACCTGGTGGTGGCGGCGGTCCTCGGCGTGCTGTACCTGCTGGCCTGGCAGCTCGTGCGCAGCCGGTTCGGCCGGCTGCTGGTCGCGGTCAGGGACGGCGAGGACCGCGTGCGGTTCCTCGGCTACAACCCCGCCACCGTCAAGACCGTCACCTTCGCGGTGTCGGCGGGTATGGCGGGGCTGGCCGGGGCGCTGTTCGTGCCGGTCGTCGGCATCATCTCGCCCGCCCTGCTCGGGGTGGTGCCCTCGCTGGAGCTGGTGGTCGCCGTGGCGGTCGGCGGCCGGTTCTCCCTGGCCGGGGCGGTGCTGGGCGCGGTGCTGATGGGATACGCCAAGACGGCCTTCAGCGAGGAGTTCGCCGACGGCTGGCTCTACCTGCAGGGAGCGCTGTTCATCCTGGTGATCAGCCTGGCCCCCAAGGGCGTGTTCGGCCTGGCCGCCTCCGCGCGGACCCTGCTGGCCGCCCGGTTGCCGCGCCGGACCGCGCGGGACGGCGGCCCGCCGGGCGCGACCGCCGCGAAACACGACGTCAGCACGCCGTTGATCGAGGTACCGGAGCCGAGGGCATGAGCGGGGCACTGCTGGAGGTGCGCGGGCTGTCGGTGGTCTTCGACGGGTTCCGCGCGCTGGACGGGGTCGACCTGACCGTCGAGCAGGGGGAGCTGCGCTTCCTCATCGGCCCGAACGGGGCGGGCAAGACCACGCTGGTCGACGTCATCACCGGCCT
The DNA here is from genome assembly GCF_040607455.1 of Sphaerisporangium sp. NPDC005289. Lineage (NCBI taxonomy): Bacteria > Bacillati > Actinomycetota > Actinomycetes > Streptosporangiales > Streptosporangiaceae > Sphaerisporangium > Sphaerisporangium sp. NPDC005289. Next base: position 433,567 of record NZ_JBEXGS010000001.1, on the reverse strand, counting down.
GACCAGGCCCGCCTCGGGTTCGGTGCGGTTCGAGGGCGCCGACCTGGTCGGCCGCAAGGAGCACGAGATCGTCCGGTCGGGCGTGGGGCGCACCTTCCAGACCTCGGTGGTGTTCGAGGAGCTGACGGTGGTGGAGAACCTCGACCTGGCGGCGTCGTTCCGCAGGCCGCTGTGGTCGCTGGCCCGCCGCAGGCGCGGGGTGAGCGAGGCGGTGGCCGCGGCGATGGAGACCACCGGGCTCGACCTGCTCGCCGACCGCCCCGCCGGGGTGCTGTCGCACGGCCAGCGGCAGTGGCTGGAGATCGGCATGCTCATCGCCCAGCGGCCCCGGCTGCTGCTGCTGGACGAGCCGGTCGCCGGCATGTCGGCGGATGAGCGCCTGCGCACCGGCGAGCTGCTCACCGAGATCGCCAGGGACCACACGGTGGTCGTGATCGAGCACGACATGGACTTCCTGCGGCGGTACGCCTCCCAGGTGACCGTCCTGCACGAGGGCAAGGTGCTCGTCGAGGGCTCGGTCGACCAGGTGAGGGCCGATCCCCGTGTACAGGAGGTCTATCTGGGCAGGGCCGAGGAGAGATCCACGGGCGCGGCCGCCGCCACCGCCGGAGAGGTGAAGTGATGCTGTCGGTACAGGGCTTGTCAGCGGGCTACGGCAGGGCGCGGGTGCTGTTCGAGGTGTCCTTCGAGGTGGAGCCCGGCCGCCTGGTGTGCGTCATGGGCCGCAACGGGGTGGGGAAGACCACCCTGCTCAACACCGTCATGGGCGTGCTGCCCGCCACCGCGGGGACGGTCACCTTCGAGGGGCGGGACGTCACGCGGCTGCGGCCGGACGAGCGGGTGCGGCTCGGCCTCGGTTACGTCCCGCAGGGGCACGAGACCTTCCCGCAGCTCAGCGTGCTGGGCAACCTGATGGTGACGGTGGAGGCGTCCACGCACAGGGACCCGGGGGCGATCGAGGAGGCCCTCGAGGTCTTCCCCCGGCTGAAGCCGTTGCTGAAGAAGCGGGCGGGCTTCCTGTCCGGCGGCCAGCAGCAGCAGCTCGCGATGGCGCGGGCGCTGGTGACCCGGCCCAAGCTGCTGATCCTGGACGAGCCGACCGAGGGCATCCAGCCGTCCATCATCCTGGAGATCGAGGAGGCCATCGAGGGGCTGCACCGGTCGGGGCTGGCGGTGCTGCTCGTGGAGCAGTACCTGGACCTCGCGCTGCGGCTGGCCGACCGCTTCCTCATCCTGGACGCCGGGCACGTCGTGCGCGCGGGGACGGCCGACGAGCTCCGCGAGGAGGAGGTGCACCGCCTCCTGGCCGTGTGAGCCGTGTGAGCCGGGTGAGGGCCGCTCACTCCTGCGATCGGCCCGCCCGCTGGATCTTCAGCGGCAGGTGGGAGTAGTGGATGTCGAACGCCGGGCGTTCGGAGCGTATCGGCGGGATGCTGGTGAAGTTGTGCCGCGGCGGCGGGCAGGAGGTCGCCCACTCCAGCGAGTTGCCGAAGCCCCACGGGTCGTCGGTGGTCACCTTCTCGCCGTGCCGCCAGGTGTACCAGATGTTGAACAGGAAGGGCAGCGTCGAGGCGCCCAGCAGGAACGCGCCGAGCGACGAGACCATGTTGCCCACCTCGAAGCCCTCGGTCCTGGCGTAGTCGGCGTACCGGCGCGGCATGCCCTGCGCGCCGAGCCAGTGCTGCACGAGGAAGGTGGTGTGGAAGCCGATGAACAGCGTCCAGAAGTGCCACTTGCCGAGGGTGTCGTTGAGCATCTTCCCGGTGAACTTCGGCCACCAGAAGTAGAACCCGGCGAACATCGCGAAGACCACCGTGCCGAAGACCACGTAGTGGAAGTGGGCGACCACGAAGTAGGTGTCGCTCACCTGGAAGTCCAGCGGGGGTGAGGCGAGGATGACCCCGGTCAGGCCGCCGAACAGGAACGTCACCAGGAATCCCACGGCGAACATCATCGGCGTCGGGAAGGTGAGCTGGCCGCGCCACATCGTGCCCACCCAGTTGAAGAACTTCACCCCGGTCGGCACCGCGATGAGGAAGCTCATGAACGAGAAGAACGGCAGCAGGACGCGGCCGGTGACGAACATGTGGTGCGCCCACACCGTCATCGACAGGCCCGCGATGGCGATGGTCGCCCCGACCAGGCCGATGTAGCCGAACACCGGCTTGCGGCTGAACACCGGCAGCACCTCGGTGATGATGCCGAAGAACGGCAGCGCGATGATGTAGACCTCGGGATGGCCGAAGAACCAGAACAGGTGCTGCCAGAGCAGCACGCCGCCGGTCTCGGGGTCGAAGATGTGACTGCCCAGACTACGGTCGGCCTCCAGGGCCAGCAGCGCGGCGGCCAGCACCGGGAAGGCCATCAGCACCAGCATGCTGGTCAGCAGGGTGTTCCAGGTGAAGATCGGCATCCGGAACATGGTCATGCCGGGGGCGCGCATGCAGATGATGGTGGTGATGAAGTTGACCGCGCCGAGGATGGTCCCGAGGCCGGACATCACCAGCCCCATCACCCACAGGTCCTTGCCCACGTCGGGTGAGTAGGTCGAGCGCGACAGCGGCGTGTAGGCCGTCCAGCCGAAGTCCGCCGCGCCGCTCGCGGTGAAGAACCCGGCGGTCACGATCAGCCCGCCGAACAGGAACAGCCAGAAGCTGAACATGTTGAGCCGGGGGAAGGCCACGTCCGGCGCGCCGATCTGCAGCGGCATGACGGCGTTGGCGAAGCCGGCGAACAGGGGAGTGGCGAACAGCAGCAGCATCAGCGTGCCGTGCATCGTGAACATCTCGTTGTACTGCTTGTTGGTGACGAACTGCATGCCGGGCCGGGCCAGCTCGGCCCGGATGACCATGGCCATGATCCCGGCGAGCACGAAGAACCCGAACGACGCGATGAGGTACATGTTGCCGATCACCTTGTGATCGGTGGAGGTGGCCCAGCCGAGAAGCAGCCGGCCCTTGCGGGCCACCTTGCTCGCCGGAGCCGGGGCTTCCCGTGTGTAGATCACCAGCCCGCCTCCTCGCCGCACGGTCCCTGAGATCGTCCTTCCGAAGTCGTCCCGTAGTCCGATTACAGCGTGCAAAAGGGACCTAGTGTCGAAAATGCGAGCAAAAAGCCCCGAGGCTACGACCAGGCTTTCTTTGCCGACCTCGGTGCCGGCCGTACGAACGCCGGTCGTGCGCACGCCGGTCGTGCGCGCCCGAGGACCGGCGCGCGGCCGCCACGAGATGAGTCCGTGGCGGCGCGCTCACGGCCGGGCTACTGCTGGTAGTTCTCCACCTCGTTGACCGGGCGCGGGCTGGAGAAGTCCGGGTCCTCGCCGAACTCCCTGCGCGCCTTGCGCTGGCGCAGCAGGTCCCAGCACTGGTCCAGGGCCGCCTCAAGCTCGCGGACCCGGCCGTGCTCCTCGTCGGAGGAGACCTCTCCGGTGCTCACCCGCGAGCGCAGATCGTGCTCCTCCGCGATAAGACCCTTGATCTTCGCGAGGATCTCGCCATCCTGCATCTTCTGTTCCTCCTGTCGTCACCAGCGAGCTTACGGCGACGGCGCGGACGGCCTGCCCGCGAGCAGGCTCACACCGAGCGGCGTGAGAGCGTGGATGACGGCCTGGTGGTGGCGCCGCGTGGTGATCAGGCCGGCGTCGCGGAGGATGGCCGCCTGGCGGCTGGCGGTGGGCGGGGGCATGCGCAGGCGCAGGGCCAGTTCGGTGGTCGTGCACTCGCCCTCGGCCACGGCCCGCAGCACGCCGGCCCTGGTGCGCCCGAGCAGTGCGGGCAGAGCGAGATCACGCGCGGGCTCGAGGCCGCCGCCCGCCCAGCCGAGCTGATGCTCGATCGGGTACACCAGCCGCGGCGGCAGGCTGGTGTCCAGCAGGGTCGTGGGGGGTCCCCAGCAGAAGAACGCCGGTTGCAGCAGCAGCCCGCGCCCGCCCAGATGGATGTCATGGTCGGCGGGGAAGTCCAGTTCGAGCACCGGGTAGCTCCAGCGCGCCGACGGATGCAGCGTGGCGAAGACCGACTCCCAGCCCTCCGCGGCCAGCGTGCGCGACCTGCGGACGCGGTCGTGGTCGACCTGGGCCCGGACGTGCGTCCAGTACGGGCCGAGGGAGACCTCGAAGTACCGGTCGATGGCGTCGGCCACCCTGGCGAGCTCCCCGGCCGCGCCGTCCGCCAGCCCCTTCATCCACGCGCGCAAGGGACGCCCCGGGTGGCGCCGGGCCAGTTCGGCGATGTCGTCGCGTAATCGGGCGCGCGGGGTGCTCCGCACCGCCTCCACGCCGTCCCTGATGGAGGTCATGTGCCGGGTGGGGGTCATGAAATCGGCGGAGTAACCCTTCGGGGGCGCCAGGTCGGACAGCAGATGGGTCGAGGCGGGAAGGTTCGGCCGCACCTGCCTGCGCCATTCCGAGAAGAACACCCCGCCGCCGGAGTTGCGCAACCGGTAAAGGCTGAGCAGCGCCTCCCACAAGGGGTCGGGGCCCGGCGCGATCGTCGTGCGAGCCAGGTCCTCGCTGGTGAAATGGATCCTCAGCACTCGCGCCACCTCCGCTTTTCCAGGCAGATGGAAAGGTGGTTCTCCAGCCGCCGGAACCCGAGGACACTCGGAGGCCGACGGGGGGCCTGATCATCACCGGCGTCTCTCCGTCGGCGATGCGCGCACCGGGGACGGCCGTCTCCTGTGCGTTCATTCGTGAAACGAATTCGGCAGCCGATCATAACCGGCTCGGCGCCGCCTCTCCGAGACGGCACCCGTTGTTTTTCAAAGCTTCCTGTGAACGCGGTCAAGGCGATTGTCTGGAGACTTGATGCGCCGCTTCCCCCACGCGATCGTCCTGGCCGTGGCCGTGTCCCTGACGACCGGTTCGTTCGTGGCAGGCGGCGCCGTCCACGCCGCGGCGCCCGCGGCGGCGGCCACCGCCGACCCGCCCGCCTGGACCGAGCAGGACGCGCTGACGCGGGCGCGCAGCGACGGCAGGCGCGTCGAGGCGCTCGCCGCGCGCACGGAGACCCGCCAGGTGTTCGCCAACCCGGATGGCACGTTCACCTCCGAGACCTCGGCCCTGCCCGAGCGGGTACGCCGTGGCGGAGGCTGGGCGGAGGTCGACACGACCTTGGTCTTCGCCGCCGACGGCACCGTGCACACCACGGCGACCCCGCTGGACCTGGCCTTCTCCGGTGGCGGGACGGCTCCGCTGGCCTCCATCGGCCAGGACGGCCGCTCGGTCGCCATGACCTGGCCGGGGAGGTTGCCGAAGCCGGTGCTCCAGGGGGACACCGCGACGTACGGCTCCGTGCTCCCCGGCGTGGACCTGAAGGTCACCGCGTCGGTGCTGGGGTTCTCCGAGGTCCTGGTGGTCAAGAACAGGGAGGCCGCGGCCGACCCGAGTCTGGCCAAGATCGCTTTCGGGATGCGGGCGAAGGGCCTGGCGGTGCGCGGGACCGCGAGCGGCGGCCTCAGCGCCGTGACCGACGCTGGCACGGAGGTCTTCCACTCGCCCGCGCCGCGGATGTGGGACTCCTCGGGCGCGACCCTGCGGCCGACGCTCGCGCTGGGGCCGGAACGCCAGAACAGGCAGGCCGTGATGGGCGTCGAGGTCGCCGCGGACCGCGTCGCCCTCACACCGGACCGCGCCCTGCTGACCGGCCCCGGCACGACCTACCCGGTGTACATCGACCCGCAGTGGTCGGGCGGCAGGCAGCACTGGACCTACGTCGACAAGTCCTACCCGTCCCAGTCGTACTGGGACTCCACCCACAGCCCGGAGGTCGGCTACTACGGCAGCGGGGTCAAGCGGTCGTTCTTCCGGATGGACTCCGACAACGTCAACGGCAAGCACATCCTGAAGGGGACCTTCCGCATCACCCAGAACAAGTCGTGGGGGTGCACCTCCGATCCCCAGGTCGTGCAGTTGTGGCTGACCGGCTCGATCTCCAAGTCCACGACGTGGAGCCACCAGCCGTCCTGGAAGGACCACCTGGGCAGCGTGGCCTCCGACGCCGGCTACAGCTCCTCCTGCCCGGACAAGGGCATCGAGTTCGACGTCACGAGCACGGTCGTCGCGGCGGCCAAGGGCGGCTGGGCGAACACCACGTTCGGGCTGAGGGACTACGACGACGGCGCCGGCAGCGTGTGGGGCTGGAAGGGCTTCAGCGCCTCGCCGAAGCTGGTCATCGACTACAACACCCCGCCGTCCGTGCCCACGGGAGTGAGCACCTACCCCGCCGCGCCGTGCGTCACGGGGGCGAGCCGCCCCTACCTCAACGGCGGCGACCCCCAGCACCCGATCAAGCTCATCGCGAGGATCTACGACCCGGACAAGGCCAACGACGGCGTCCGCGCCGAGTTCGAGATGAACCACTACAACTCCGGGACCGCGGCCTGGGAGAGCATCACCGCCTCGCTGCCCGGCGGCGGCAGGACCGCCTACGCCTACACCACGCAGGCGACCGACCACTCGGTCGTCCTCACCGGCCTGGCCGACGGCGAGACCTACTCCTACAAGGTGCGGGCCTACGACGGCACGGACGGCAGCGCGTGGAGCCCCTGGTGCGAGTTCACGGTCGACAACGTGCGACCCGAGCAGTTGCCGAAGGTGACCTCGGCCGACTACCCGGCCGGCACCACCGACGACTGGCGGGGCGGGGTCGGCCTGGCGGGCGCCTTCACCTTCGCGCCCGGCGACGGCGAGACCGACGTGAGCGGCTTCCGGTACGCCCTGGACGACGCGAGCACCGGCACCGCCGCGACCCAGGTCAACCTGCCGGCCGGGCAGACCTCGGTGCAGGTGTCCATCGCCCCCCGGCACAACTGGGTGAACACCCTGTGGGTGTGGCCGGTGGACAAGGCCGGCAACGTCGGCACCACTCCGGCCGCCTACACCTTCTACGTCAACGCGGGCGCGGACCCCGTCGGGCGGTGGGCCCTGGACGAGACCTCCGGCGCCACGGCCGCCGACTCGGGCACCGCCCCGCACGGGGTGGCTCTGGGCGGCGGCGCCGGCTGGACGGGCGGCCGGGTGCGGGGAGCCCTGCACCTCGACGGGACGAGCGGCTACGGCGCGACGAGCGGGCCCGTGGTGCGCACCGACCGGGGATTCAGCGTCTCGGCGTGGGCCCGCCTGACCTCCACCGCCAAGAACGCCACGGTGGTGAGCCAGTCCGGCCTGCGCGCCTCCGGTTTCTCGCTCTACTACTCCTCCTCCTACAAGCGGTGGATCTTCAACAGGCACGACACCGACGGGGACGATCCCACGATCACCCGGGCCGTCGGTGACGCCGAGCCGCAGCTGGGCGTCTGGACCCACCTCGTCGGGGTGTACGACGCTCCGGCCAGGCAGCTCCGGCTGTACGTCAACGGCACCCGCCAGTCCGTCCCCGGCGCGTACACCGCGACGCCGTGGGACGCCGGCGGCCCGCTGCAGATCGGGCGGGTGAAGTGGAACGGCAACCTCACCGAGTACTTCCCCGGCGACCTCGACGAGGTGCGCGTCTGGGACCGCATCCTGTCCGACGACCCGCAGACCGCCACCGACCTGGACCTCGGCAACGAGATCGCCGCCATGGCCAAGCGGCCCCCGGTCGAGGCGGGCCGGTGGAACCTCGACGAGGGGACCGGCGCCACGGCCGCCGACGCCTCCGGCAACGGCAGGACCGCGACGCTCAAGGGCGGCGCCGGCTGGTCCGACGACGGCCTCGACGGCTCGGCCGTGCTGAGCCTCAACGGCACCACCGCGTACGCCTCCACCGCCTCGGCCCCCGTGCGCACCGACCACGGCTTCACCGTGGCGGCCCGGGTGCGCCTCAACGGCGACGACACCTGCGCGATGCCCGACCACGTCATGACCGCCGTCGGCCAGGACGGCAGCAGGAACAGCGCCTTCTACCTCAGCTACCGCGTCTACACCGAGAACGGCGTCCAGGTGCCCCGGTGGGGGTTCTCGACCCCGAGCGACGACACCGACGGCGAGAAGATGACGGTCGCCAAGTCCGCCGACCCGGTCGACTGCTCGGCGACCAACTCCTGGACGCACCTGACCGGGGTGTACGACGAGGTCGCCAAGCAGATCCGGCTCTACGTCAACGGGTACCTGTCCGACTTCCGGCCCTCGACCGGCTGGCATGCCGGCGGCGGGCTGCAGATAGGCCGGGTCAAGTACAAGGGCGCCTACGTCGACTACTTCACCGGCGACATCGACGACGTCCGCGTCTACACCGGAGTGCTCACCGGCGCCGAGATCGCCGACCTCGCCCAGGGCCCGCCCGAGGACGGCTGAGCGGCCTGCCCGTCCCCCTGAGCGGCTTGCCCGTGCTCGTCCATCGACGTTCACCACGTTCCTCCGGAGGTAGTCGTGCTCGCTGAGTGGCGAGGCTGGGTTCGGGTCGCAGGAGTGCTCGCGGTCGTGGTGCCGGCCACGCTGGCCGTCGCCGCGCCGGACGTGCGGGCGTCCGGCGGCCCGGGGTGGCACCAGGCTCAGGAGCAGTCACCGGTGCCCGGCCGCGAGGGCAAGGCCAGGCCCGCACACGCCGACCCCGGCGCGCGTTACGACCTCAAGGACGCCCCGCCGGTGTCCTGGCCCCGGCCGGGCACGGCGGTGGCCGACCCGGCACGGGCGACCACCGCCGCGGACCGGGCCACGGACCGGGCCACGGACCAGGACAGGAGCCGGGCCACGGCGGCGCCGGCCAAGGTGCGCGCCGGGACGCTTCCGGTCTGGATCGGCCCACCGGCCTCCGCCGGCGCCGCGGCCGCGCAGAGGTCCGACGGCACGTCCGCGGACAAGTCCGACGGCACGTCCAAGGAGAAGCCCGACGGGGCCGCCGCCGGGAGCGGGAGGCCGTCGCCCACGCCGTCCGCCGGCCCGATCCCCGCCGTCCAGGTGCGGGTGCTGGACGCCCAGGCCGCCGCCCGGTCCCAGATCACCGGCCTGGGCCTGCGACTGACCCCCCAGACCGCGCCCGCCGGCCGGTCCCGCATGGCGGTGGAGGTCGACTACTCGGGCTTCCGGTACGCCTACGGCGGCGACTGGGGTTCGCGGTTGCGCCTGGTACGCCTGCCCGACTGCGCCGCCACCACCCCCGACCGCCCCGAGTGCCAGACCCGGACGCCGCTGCCGACCCGCAACGACGTCACGACGGGCCGACTGGCCGCCGACGTGGACCTCTCTTCGGCCTCGGCGATGACGCTCGCGGCGGTGGCCGCGCCGTCGGGCTCGGCGGGCACCTACGAGGCGACCTCGCTGTCGCCGTCGGCGACGTGGGACGTCAGCGAGCAGAGCGGCGCGTTCGCCTGGAGCTACCCCCTGCGCCTGCCCCCGACGCCCGGCGGGCCGACCCCGAACCTCGCCTTCGCCTACTCCTCGGGCGGCATCGACGGGCGCACCGTCGCCACCAACAACCAGGCGTCCTGGATCGGCGAGGGCTTCGACTACTGGCCCGGCTTCGTCGAGCGCCGGTACAAGCCGTGCGCCGACGACGGCGTCACGCCCAAGCGCAACGACCAGTGCTGGGGCAACCACAACGCCACCCTGTCGCTGAACGGCCAGGCCACCGAACTCGTCCTGGACGACGCGACCGGGACCTGGCAGCCCAAGGACGACGACGGCACCAAGGTCCAGCGGCTCACCGGCGCCGACAACGGCGACAACGACGGCGAGCACTGGAAGGTCACCACCCCCGACGGCACGCAGTACTACTTCGGCCTGAACCACCTGCCCGGCTGGAGCACCGGCAAGACCGAGACCGACTCGACCTGGACCGTGCCGGTCTACGGCGACGACGACGGCGAGCCCTGCCACAAGGACGGCGGCTTCTCCGACTCCTGGTGCCGCCAGGCATGGCGGTGGAACCTGGACTACGTCGTGGACCCGCACGGCACGGTCAGCACCTTCTGGTACGGCAAGGAGGGCAACTACTACCGGCGCGACGTCACCACGCTCACCGACGGCGTGCCCAACGGCACCCCGACCTCCTACGACCGCGGCGGCTACCTCAGCCGCATCGACTACGGCCAGCGCGCCGACGCGATCTTCTCCTCCTCGGCGCCCGCGCGGGTCTCGTTCAAGGTCGATGAGCGATGCGTCCCGACGTCGACCTTCGACTGCGCGGCCGCGAAGTTCACCAAGGACAACGCCAAGTACTGGCCGGACGTCCCCTACGACCAGAAGTGCGACTCCGGCGAGAAGTGCCTGGACGACTACTCGCCGACCTTCTGGTCGCGCAAGCGGCTGACCTCGGTGACCACGCAGGTCCTGGTCTCGGGCAGCACCTACAAGGACGTCGACATCTGGATGCTGGACCAGAAGATGCGCCCCCCGGGGGACGGCACCGCCCCCACCCTGTGGCTGGCCGGCATCGAGCACACCGGCAAGGTCGGCGGCTCGGCCGCGCTGCCGTCAGTGCAGTTCGAGGGCGTCCAGAAGCCCAACCGCGTGGACGCCCTCGAGGGACGCCCGCCGCTGACCAAGTGGCGCGTCTCGGCGATCGACAACGAGACGGGCGGCTCCCTGTCGATCGCCTACTCCGACGAGGACTGCGTCGCGAGCGACAAGCCCGACATCGGGACCAACACCCGGCGGTGCTACCCCCAGTACTGGTCGCCGGAGGGCGCCACCACTCCCAAACTCGACTGGTTCCACAAGTACGTCGTCACCCAGGTGCGCGCGATCGACCGCACCGGCGGAGCACCCGACGAGGTGACGAGCTACGAGTACCTCGGCGGCGGCGCCTGGCACCACGATGACGACGACGGCCTCACCAAGGAGAAGTACAAGACCTGGTCGCAGTGGCGCGGCTACGGCAAGGTGCGTGTCACCCACGGCGAGGCCCCCGAACAGCTCTCGCAGTCGGAGACCACCTACTTCCGCGGCATGGACGGCGACGAGCTGCCCGGCGGCGGCACCCGCGACGTGAAGGTCACCGCCTCCGAGGGCCCGCCGCTGGACGACGCCGACGCCCTGCAGGGACGGGTCCGCGAGGAGATCCACTACGACGGCCCCGGCGGCCCCGCCATGAGCGGCACCGTCACCGGCTACTGGGTGAAGCAGACCGCCAAGCGGGTGCGCTCCTGGGGGACGACGACCGCGACCATGGTGCGCGAGAACCAGGAACGCGTCCGCACGGCGCTGGCGTCCGGCGGCTGGCGGTACACCTCGACCGGCACCGTCTACAACGCCGACGGCCTGCCCACCCAGGTGGACGACCTGGGCGATGAGTCCACCGCGAGCGACGACCAGTGCACCCGCACCACCTACACCGCCCGCGACGACGCCAATTGGCTGATCTCCTACGCCTCCCGCGTCGAGTCCGTCGCCAAGGCGTGCGGCGCGACGCCCGACCGGCCCGGCGACGTGCTCTCCGACGTGCGCAAGTACTACGACGGCAAGGCGCTCGGCGCCGCGCCCGCCAAGGGCGACGTCACAAGGACCGAGAAGCTCGGCTCCTGGAACGGCGGGCCGCAGTACGTCACCGTCGGCACCAGCACCTTCGACGTCTACGGCCGGCCGCTGGTGGTCACCGACGCCTCCGGCGGCACGACGACCACCGCCTACACCCCGGCGACGGGCCTGGTCACCGTCAAGCAGGAGACCGACCCGGCTCGCCACGTCACCAGGACCGAACTCGAGCCGGCCTGGGGCCTGCCCGTGGCCACCGTCGACGTCAACGGTAAGCGCACCGACCTGGCCTACGACCCGCTGGGCCGGCTCACCGGCGTGTGGCTGCCCGGCCGCGCCAGGTCCTCCTACGCGGCCACCCCGAACATGAGGTTCGCCTATCTGATCCGCACGGACGGGCCGACCTCGGTGTCCACCTCGACCCTCCGCAACGACGGCGCGAACTACACCACCGGCTACGCCCTCTACGACGGCCTGCTGCGCCACCGGCAGGCCCAGCAGCCCGCGCCGGGCGGCGGCCGGGTCGTCGAGGACACCCTCTACGACACCCGCGGCCTGGTCGGCAAGAGCAACCACGAGTACTACGCCGAAGGCTCGCCCGGCACCACCCTGTGGACCCCGGCCAGTGACAACGACGTCCCCGGGCAGGACGTCACGCTCTACAACGGCATGGAGTGGCCCACCGCGCAGATCTTCCGCAAGCGCGGCGCCGAGCAGTGGCGCACCACGACCACCTACGGCGGCGACCGGGTGAGCGTCGACCCGCCCAAGGGGTCCACGCCGATCACCCGGATCACCGACGCGGACGGCCAACTGGTCGAGTTGCGGCAGTACAAGGGAGACGGCCCCAGCGGGGACTACGACTCCACCCGCTACACCTACACCCCGACCGGGCAGCCCGCGACCGTCAAGGACGCCGAGGGCAACACCTGGAGCTACCACTACGACCTGCTCGGCCGCCTCGTCCAGCTCGACGACCCCGACAAGGGCTCCTCCACGCTGGCCTACGACGACCGGACCGACTGGCTGCGAAGCGTCACCGACGCCCGCGGCAAGAGCCTGTCCTTCACCTACGACGCCCTCGGCCGCAAGACCGCCGAGTACGAGGGCACCTCGGCGAGCGGAACCAAGCTCGCCGAGTGGAAGTACGACACTCTGCCGGACGGCACCGTCGTCAAGGGCCAGCCGACGTCCTCGACCCGGTACGTCAAGAACGTCACCACGGGCGCGACGGACCTCTACACCACGGCCGTCACCCGCTTGGACGACGCCTACCGGCCGCTGGAGACCCAGACGACCATCCCCGCAGCCGAGGGCGCCCTGGCCGGCACCTACACCGCCACCAGCGACTACAACCTCGACGGCACCGTCCACCGCACGACGCTGCCCGCGGCCGGCGGGCTGCCCGGGGAGACGATGCTCTACGACTACGACGAGCTCGGCAACCCCACCACCACGCGCGGCCTGACCCCGTACGTCACCGCCAGCACCTATTCCAAGCTCGGCGACCTGCTGGACCTGACACTGTCCAGCGGCGGCAAGCGGCTGAAGGAGACCAACTTCTACGAGGAGGGCACCGGCCGGCTCACCCGGTCGCTGTTCGAGCGCGAGACCTCCCCGATCTCGGTGGCCGACACCAACTACAAGTACGACGAGTCCGGCAACATCACCAAGATCGCCGACACCCCGTCCGGCCAGACGCCCGACGTGCAGTGCTTCATCCAGGACCACCTGCAGCGCCTGACCGAGGCCTGGACCCAGGCCGGCGACTGCGCGGCGGCGCCGTCGGCCGACGTGATCGGCGGACCCGCCCCGTACTGGCAGTCCTTCGCCTACGACCGGCTCGGCCAGCGCACCAAGGAGGTCGACCACCAGACCGGCGGCGACCTCACCAAGACCTACACCTACGCCGGGCCCGGCAAGCCCCGGCCGCACACCCTGACCTCGGTCGCCTACCAGGGCGGGGAACGCGACGGCCAGAGCGACGCCTACGCCTACGACGCCGCCGGCAACACCACCGAACGCGGCTCCGGCCGCACCCTCGAATGGGACGTCGAAGGCTCCCTGGCCAAGTCCATCGACCCGTCGGGCGTCAGCACCTACGTCTACGACGCCGACGGCGAACGGCTGATCCGCCGCGACCCGGCCGCGACCACCCTCTACCTCGGCGACACCGAGATCCGGCTGGACAGGACCACCGGATCCAAGAGCGCGACCCGCTACTACAGCCACGGCGGCCAGGTCGTCGCCGCCCGCACCAACGGCAAGGGCCTCACCTGGCTCGCCGGCGACCACCACGGCACCACCGACGTCTCGGTCTCCGACGACGCCGCCCAGACGCCCACGCGCCGGCGCTTCGACCCCTTCGGCCGGCAGCGCGGCACGCCGCCGTCGTACTGGCCCGGCCAGCGGGGCTTCGTCAGCGGCATCATCGACGAGGCCACCGACCTCACCCACCTCGGCGCCCGCGAGTACGACGCCGAGACCGGCCGGTTCATCTCCGTCGACCCGGTCTTCGACAACGGCGACCCGCAGAGCTGGAACGGTTACGCCTACGCGGGCAACAACCCCGTCACGATCAGCGACCCCACCGGCCTCGACGGCCCGCTGACCGGAAACCAGGACTGCTACTACGCCGGGAAGAACTGCGGCGGTGGCGGTGGCAAGAGGGATAGCGGCGGTCCGCCGCCGCCGGCACCGAGTGCCCCGCGCCACTGCGGCACCTTCAGCTTCGGCTGCAAGGCGAAGAACTTCTGGGACCAGCACAAGGCCACGATCGTCAACGTCGCCGTCACGGTCGTCGTCACCGTCGGCTGCGAGGTCGCCACGGGCGGGGTCGGGAGCGTCGGCTGCGCGGCCGCGGGCGGAGCCGCGGGAAACCTGGCCGGCTACCTGGTCTCGACCCCCCGGGACCAGTGGAGCGCGGGCGGCGCCTTCAAGGCCGCGGCCGTCGGCGCCATCAGCGGAGCGGCCGGCGGCTTCGCGGGCAAGGCCGCCTCGGCGGCCCTGGGCAAGCTGGCCACCACCGCGGCGGGCAAGATCGTCGCCGGAGCGGTCGGCAAGGCGGCCGGCAAGGCCAGAGCCGCCCTGGGCAAGCTAGGGAGCGCCGGCGCGGAGGACGCCGAGGGGGCGGCGGCCAAAGCGGCGGCCAAGGCGGGAGGAAAGCCGCGCGCCGGCTCAGGCTCCCCGCGGGGTTGCAACAGCTTCGTCGCCGGCACCATGGTCAAGCTCGCCGACGGCTCCGCCAAGGCCATCGAGAAGATCAAGCCCGGCGAGAAGGTCCTGGCCACCGACCCGCTGACCGGCAAGACGGCCCCCCAGCCCGTCCTGGCCGCCTTCTCCGGCGTCGCCTACCTCGCCCTCGTCCAGATCACCGTCGACACCGACGGCAAGAAGGGCGACCACACCGCCGTCATCCTCGCCACCGAACACCACCTGTTCTGGGACACAAAGCACCAAACCTGGACCCGCGCCGAAGACCTCACCCCCGCCGACCACCTCAGAACCCCCACCGGCAAGGCTCTGGCCGTCGTCGCCGCCACCCCCCTGCCGACCCACCCCACCGTCCACGACCTCACCATCGCCAACACTCACACGTACTATGTGCTGGCGGGGGTCACGCCGGTACTTGTGCACAATTCCGGTGGATGTCCGACGGTGGGCCTTCTCAGCTCATCGCACCAGGCCATCGGTGATTCCAATGCCAGGGGCGGCATCTACGCGTTGGTGTCGGAGAACGGAACAGTGATGCGAACGGGTATGGCCACGAATCTGCGGTCTCGTCTCGCCACACACGGACGGGACTATCCTGGCCTGACAGGCGTGGTCCTCTACCAGACGGATAATCGCGCTGCGAGGCGAGGCCTGGAGGAGATGGTCGAGAATCGGTACACGCCGATCTTGGCTGCTCAAAGGGCGATCCGTCTCGATAACCCGCGACGCCAAGAATACTTGCAAGCTGCGCGTGATTTTCTGGATCAGTGGGGGTAAGCGGACGGTATGAGCGCTTCAGGCGTAGGGCCATTCGAGAACGACTCAGCGATGGATCTGCTCGATGAGCTGCGAGGACGCGATGAGGGCGAGGTGATCGACGCGCTGCGTGAGGCGTTGTCGTCCGCGACTGAAGTCGAGCCCGGGGACTATCTTGATCGGGACTTGGGCGAGCCGGCGGTAGCTGCTTCGGCTATTGCTTTGGCGAAGTTCAAGGGAAGAGACGGTGTCCTCGAATCGGTAGAACTGTTGGATGCGGTCCCCGAGATTCCGTCCTCCTTCTTCTCGCTGGTCGTTTCGGCTCTTTCCAGGGTGTTGCAAGAGGATTCCGAGGCTTATGGCCTGTGGGTCGATGAAGGCCGCGGGGACGAGTGGAAAGCTGAAGTGGAACGTCTCCTGAACGAAGCCGGCGAGGTTGCCCAAGGGGCATCAGGCTGACGCCGTCCAGGTTTTTCCGCTGCCCCATCTCGGCATGATCGGCGCAGTAAGTCAGAAGCCCCACCGGAGAATCAGGTGGGGCTTCTGGCGCGTGTGACGGCAACGCTGGGAAGGGATGTGGGCGACTTGACGAGCTCTCTCTGAGATGAGAGAGCGCTGCGATCCCCTGGGGCCCCTGATCGGGTGATCGCGTTACGGGGATGGGGCGGGGTCTGCTACCGTCGTTCGTATGCTGCGCGGGCTGCTTCTTAGCTGCCGCGGCGAGGGCCTGTAAGAGGCCGGCTCCCTCGCCGCGGAGCGAGCCATGCGCGTCGGCCGCTATGAGGGTTAACCCCGGTGGCGACCACTTTCTGAGGTTTCAGACCAGTTCAGGCGTTGTGTCCTGACGTGTGCCGCCCCGGTTCCGACACGACCAGGAGCACGCATGTATCCCCAGCAGCAGTCCAGCGCCATGCCCGTCAAGCGCTACCAGTCCTTCACGCCCGTACGCCTCACCGACCGCACCTGGCCCGACAAGGTCATCGACCGGGCCCCCCAATGGTGCGCGGTCGACCTGCGCGACGGTAATCAGGCGCTGATCGACCCGATGGACTCCCACCGCAAGCTGCAGATGTTCGACCTGCTGGTGCGCATGGGCTACAAGGAGATCGAGGTCGGGTTCCCCGCGGCCTCGCAGACCGACTTCGACTTCGTCCGGCAGATCATCGAGGAGGGCCGCGTCCCCGACGACGTGGTCATCCAGGTGCTGACCCAGGCCCGTCCCGAGCTGATCGAGCGCACCTTCGAGTCGCTGCACGGCGCCAAGCAGGCCATCGTCCACCTGTACAACTCCACTTCCACGCTGCAGCGTCGCGTCGTGTTCGGCCAGGACAAGGACGGCATCACGGCCATCGCCGTCGAGGGCGCCAAGCTGTGCAAGAAGCTCGCCGAGACCATGGGCGACACCGAGATCTACTTCCAGTACTCGCCGGAGTCCTTCACCGGCACCGAGCTGGAGTACGCCAAGGAGGTCTGCGACGCGGTCAACGACGTCTGGCAGCCCACTCCCGACCGCAAGGTCATCATCAACCTGCCGGCCACCGTCGAGATGGCCACCCCCAACGTCTACGCCGACCAGATCGAGTGGATGCACCGCAACCTGGCCCACCGCGACTCGATCGTCCTGTCCCTGCACCCGCACAACGACCGCGGCACGGCCGTCGCCGCCGCCGAGCTGGGCTACCAGGCCGGCGCCGACCGCATCGAGGGCTGTCTGTTCGGCAACGGCGAGCGCACCGGCAACGTCTGCCTGGTCACCCTGGGCCTGAACCTGTTCTCCCAGGGCATCGACCCGCAGATCGACTTCGGCGACATCGACGAGATCCGCCGCGTCGTCGAGTATTGCAACCAGCTCCCGGTCCACCCCCGCCACCCCTACGGCGGCGAGCTGGTCTACACGGCCTTCTCCGGCTCCCACCAGGACGCCATCAAGAAGGGCCTGGAGGCCCTCGAGCGCGACGCCGTCGCCGCAGGGGTTCCGGTCGACGACTTCGCCTGGGCCGTGCCCTACCTGCCGATCGACCCCAAGGACGTCGGCCGGTCCTACGAGGCGGTCATCCGGGTCAACAGCCAGTCCGGCAAGGGCGGCGTCGCCTACATCATGAAGGCCGAGCACGGCTTCGACCTGCCGCGCCGCCTGCAGATCGAGTTCTCCGGCGTCATCCAGTCCCACACCGACGACGAGGGCGGCGAGGTCACCCCGGCGCAGATGTGGGAGGTCTTCAGCGACGAGTTCCTGCCCAACGCCACCAAGCCGTGGGGGCGCTACGGGCTGCTCGCCCACCGCAACGTCTCCCAGGTCGACGAGAAGGACGCCATCAGCGCCGACATCCGCGTCGGCGACGAGATCCGCGAGGTGGAGGGCGTCGGCAACGGCCCCATCTCCGCCTTCGTCGACGCCCTCGGCCGCATCGGGGTCGAGGTCCGCGTCCTGGACTACACCGAGCACGCGATGAGCGCGGGCTCCGACGCCCGGGCCGCCGCCTACGTCGAGTGCCAGATGGGCGACCGCGTCCTGTGGGGCGTCGGCGTCGACGGCAACACCGTCACCGCCTCCCTCAAGGCCATCCTCAGCGCCGTCAACCGCGCCCTGCGCTGACGCTGACGCTGACGCGCCGCGGGCCCGTCCGGCGGTCGATCCGCCGGACGGGACCCCCGTCCGACAGTGCCCGCCGGACGGGGCCCCGCACCCCCGCCTGCGCGTCCACCCCGCACGCCCCGCCGCCCCGCCTGCGCGTACGCTCCGCTGACCAACACCGTGTCGGCTCCGCCTGCCGCGTCCGCCGGGAGTCTCAGGTGTGCGCGGAGCGGTGCAGGAGCATCACGCCGAGCATCAACGGGAGCATGGCCAGGTGCGCGAGCACCATGAGGGCGCCGCCGTCGATCACGCCCAGCCAGAGCAGCGGGAACAGCGGGACGGCCGGGGCGAACATCGCCGCGCACATCTCCAGCGTGTGCCGCCAGGAGTGGCGGCGCACCCGCATCCACACGGCCATGCCGACGGACATGTCGAAGGCCATCAGCAGGTAGCCGACGTCGGGGTGCCGAGTGTGGGAGACGTCCAGACCCGCCGCTGACCGCAGGAACCCCAGGACGGCCATTCCGGCGGCCATCGCGATGATCATCTCGACGTAGTGAAGGGTGAACCGGAGCCATCCGCCGCGCGCGTCCGCGGAGGTCGATGTCGTCGTTGTCTGCGTCATGGTCCGACTATGTGAGCCGGGCGCGCGGCGCCCAAGGAACGCCGGCAGTGAGGTCCGGAATCTTGGGCATCCGGTCCTTCCGGCCTACAGTCGGGGGATGGACGCGCGAGACTTCGTGATCGTCGGCTACGACGCCGCCGAGTTGCTCGACATCGCCTGCGTCGTGGCGGCCCTCGAATGCGCCAACTGGTACGGCGCGGCCCCCTACTACAAGGTCCGCCTGGCCACCCCGGGCGCGCGGCCCATCGACTGCGGCCCGACCGTGACGCTGCAGCCAGGCGAGATACTCGAACGGATCACCGGCCCGATCGACACGCTGCTCGTGTCCGGCGGGAGCGGCAGCCAGGACGCCGCGGGCAACCGGCTGATCCTCGGGCACGTCCGGCGGCTCGCGGCGGAGAGCCGGCGGGTGGCGTCGGTGTGCACCGGAACGTGGATCCTGGCCGCCGCCGGGCTCCTGGACGGCCGCCGGACCACGACCCACTGGCGCTGGGCGGCCGAGCTGGCCGCCGCCCATCCGGAGGTCCGCGTGGACGCCGATCCCATCTTCATCCGGGACGGCAACGTCTACACCTCCGCCGGCGTGACCAGCGCCCTGGACCTGACGCTCGCCCTCATCGAGGAGGACAACGGCCCCGAGTTGGCGCGCGTCGTGGCCCGGCAGCTCGTCACCTACCTGCAACGCCCGGGCAACCAGGCGCAGATGAGCGTGTTCACCGCCCCGCCGCCCCCCTCCGACGGCCTGGTCAGAAAGGTGGTCGACCACATCACCGCCCACCTTTCCGCCGACCTGGCCGTCGCGACGCTCGCCGCCCACGCGGGCGTGAGCGAGCGTCATCTGACCCGGCTGTTCCTGCGGCACCTGGGGCAGCCGCCGGGCAGGTTCGTGCGGCAGGCCCGCGTCGAGGCCGCTGCCCACCTGCTGACCTCCACCACCCTGCCCATGGCCGCCGTGGCCGGTCGCTGTGGCCTGGGCACCGCTGAGTCCCTCCGCCAAGCATTCCTCGACCGCTACGGCGTCTCCCCCTCCCACTACCGCCGCACCCAGTCCCGCGCAGCACCACGGCAACCCGCCCGCCCACCCACCACCCGAACAAGCCCAAGGCCCTGATCCGGGTCCCACTCTTCCCCGCGCACAGGGGTTGGTGGCCGTGGGGTCCCTCTCTTTCCGTGCGCGGGGGTTGGTGGGCTTGGGCCCCTCTCTTTCCGCGCACGGGGGTTGGTGGCCGTGGGGTTGCTCTCTTTCCGTGCGCGGGGGTTGGTGGCCCTGGGCCCCTTCCCTTTCGCGCACAGGGTTCGTAGCCCTGGGAACCCCTTTCCTTCCGCACGCACAGCGACGTAGCTCGGGCGCCTCTCTCCTTCCGCACACAGGGGCTGTTCATCGGCGCCGCGGCGGCGGGACGGTGGACGGCGAATCCGGCGCCCCTTTACGGTGAGGGACCCGGCGCCGTCTCACCGGTGGGAACCCGGCGCCGTGTTACGGCGGGGGACCCGGTGATCGGTTCCGTTATCCGGTCAGGGGAGCTTGCCGAGGGTGCGGGCGAGGATGGTGGCGGTGTCGGCGACGACCTTGCTGTTGTAGGTCGCCTGGGCGGCCCTGGCGTTGGTGTAGATCGCCATGACGAGCGGCGCGGCCGACGGCGAGGTGCGGATCACGGCGATGTCGTTGGCGCCCCCGTAGGTGCCGGTGCTGCCCGTCTTGTCGCCGATGATCCAATTCTTGGGGAGGCCGGCGCGGATGCGCTCCCCGCCGGTCGTGTTCGCCAGCAGCCAGGCGTTCAGCCGCGCCTCGTCCCGGTCGTCGAGCGCGGAGCCCACCGCCACCCTGCGCAGGTCGCGGGCGATGGACACCGGCGTGGTCGTGTCCCGCCGCTCCTTGGGGCTCCACAGGTTCAGCTCGGTCTCCCAGCGGTCCAGCCGGGAGACCGGGTCCTTCAACGTGCGGAAGTACCGCGTCAGGCCCTTCGGCCCGCCGATCTGCTTGAGGATCATGTTGCCCGCGGTGTTGTCGCTGTAGATGATCGCCGCCCGGCACAGTTCGGAGACGGTCATCCCGTCGTCCACGTGCTTCTCGGTCTCCGGCGAGTTGTCCTTCAGCTCCTCCTTCGTCCAGTGGACGACCCGGTTCATCAGGCCCGGGTCTGACGTGCGCGCCTTCTTCAGCACGGCGGCGCAGGCCATCGCCTTGAAGGTGGACAGCAGCGGGAAGCGCTCGCCGGACCGGTAGCCGAACGCCTTCCCGGTCGCGGTGTCGACCACGTACGCGCCGATGCGCACGTCGGACGCCTTCTCCAGCTCGCGTAGCTTCCGTCGCGCCTCGGCCGGGGACACTTTGCCGGCCGCGTCCGCGCGGGCCGACGGCGTCAGCACCGCCGTCGCCCCGGCGGCCGTGCCGGTCCCGTACCCGCTGACGCCTGCCATGACCGAGACCGCCAGAACACCTGCGCCCGCCGTCGTCCCGACGAACCGGCGCACCCCGAACTTTCGCATTCTCATCCTCACTCGCAGATCGGATCGGAACCGCGAGCAAAGCAGACCTGTTCCGCTGTCGTCCAATATCGAGATCGTTGCCGAATCCATCCGCCGATGGATATCGGACCAGCTCAGGACGCCTGCCGCCCGATCATGCGCGCCGCGCCGCTCACCCGGCGCAAGCCGTATCCGGTCATGGGCGCGAGGCCACATGGCGCGAGACGGGAGGAGTAGGAGGCAATGCCGCGGATCAAGCATTTACCCACGTGTCGGCGTGGGGCTCGGCGGGACCGGGGACTTTCCGATCACACGCAGGTGCGTGCGGTGAAACCTGAGAAACGGGCAAAACGGAGATATTGTGGAAGATCATCACTCGCCGGCGGTGAGCCGTCGTGACCTGCTGGGCCTGTCCACCGTCGCCCTGGCCGGCGCGGTGCCCCTCGCCGTCTTTCCCGGAGCCGACATCCCGGCGCTCGCGGCGGCGTCTCCGTCGCAGGCCCACGGGCACAAGCCGGGGGTGACGCCTCCGGAGGACCTCATGCGTGAGCACGGGGTGCTGAAGAGGGTCCTGCTGGTGTACCGGGAGGGGATCCGGCGGATCCAGCGCGGCGAGCAGGTGCCCGCCCAGCAGTTGCACGCCGCGGCCCGGATCATCCGCGACTTCATCGAGCGCTACCACGAGTACCTGGAAGAGAAGTACGTCTTCCCGCATCTCCGCGAAGCCGGCAGACTCCGCCACACGGTCGCCGTTCTGTGTCAGCAGCACAGGCGCGGACGCGAGGTGACCGCCCGCATCCTGGCCGCCACCCACCATTCCAGGCTCTCGGCCCACCAGCGCCATGCCTTGGTCTCCGACATGGCCGCCTTCATCCGCATGTACGAGCCTCACGAGGCCCGGGAGGACACTGTGGTCTTCCCCGTCTTCCGCAAGGTGACGCCCGCCAGGGAGTTCGCCCGCCTGGGTGAGGTCTTCGAGGCCGAGGAGCACCGCCGGTTCGGGCAGCGCGGCTTCACCGCCGTGGTCCACCGGGTCACCGACATTGAAAAGGCCCTGCGCATCCACGACCTCTCGCAGTTCACCCCCCGGAAGTCACACCCCCACCCCCAACACGGCCGATCCTCGGCCCGCTGACCGCGGGCATCCTGTCCCGCACCGTCATCGCCCGGCGACCATCGTTCCCGCACCAGAGCGACCGACGTGTCAGCGAAGGTGCGACGGATGCGTCAGGAAAACTGCGACGATCGTGTCACGGTGGCGCCGTCCAACATGTCAGAAGGCCGTCCTCTGTGGAATGCTGAGCTGGTGGTCAACACCTCGCAGACGCCTCTGGGTGAAGTGCTTCCCCGGCGTGCGGCGGCGGCCGTGGAGGCGGCGCTGGCGGACACGCGCGTCGTTCTCATCAACGGCGCGCGCCAAAGCGGCAAGAGCACCTTGATCAGGCTCGTGGCGAAAGACCGGGCCGCGGAGTGGCGCAACCTGGACACGCCCGTGGTGAGACAGGCCGCCATCGCCGACCCTGCCGGCTTCGTCGCCTTCCCGGAGCTGATGGTCATCGACGAGATCCAGCGCGTGCCCGATCTGATGCTCGCGATCAAGGAGCAGGTGGACACCGACCCCAGGCCGGGTCGGTTCCTGCTGACCGGATCGGCGCGCGTACTCGGACTACGGGGTCTTCCGGACGTGCTTCCGGGGCGGATGGAGACCATCGAGCTGTGGCCGTTCTCCCAGGGCGAGATCGACGGCACCGCCGACGGTCTCGTGGACGCCCTCTTCACGGCGGGCCCGGATCTGCGGCACACGTCGTCTCTCAGCCGGAGCGACTACGCGGAACGCATCGTCCGTGGGGGTTTCCCGGAGGCGGTCGCACGGCCCAATCCGCGACGCCGAGAGCGGTTTCTCGACGCCTATGTCGCCGATCTCGTGGCGCGTGACGTGAGCCAGTTGTCGGAGATCGGACGGACGTCGCAGATGCGGGCCCTGGTGCGGGTGCTGGCGGCGCGGTCCGGTCAGCTCCTCGTCGCCAACTCGCTCAGCGGTAATGTCGGACTGTCCGCGAGCACCGTCCATCGCTATATCGCGCTGCTGGAAGAGGTCTTCCTGACCAAACGCATTCCGGCATGGTCGCGCAACCTGAGCAGCCGTGCGACCAGCATTCCCAAACTCGCGTTCGTCGACTCCGGGATCGCCGCGAACCTGCTGGGCGCCGACGCCAGGAGCCTCATCCGGCCGGAAGGCGCGTTCGGCCCGCTGTTGGAAGGGTTCGTCCTCATGGAACTGGCGCGCCAGCTGAGCTGGTCACAGGAACGCGCCGAGTTGTTCCACTATCGAACCAAGGAGAAGGTCGAAGTCGATGCCGTTCTGGAGAACCGGCAAGGCCGGGTGGTCGCCATCGAGGTGAAGGCCTCCTCGACCGTGCGCCCGGACGACTTCCGGGGGCTGCGGCACCTGGCCGACCGCGTCGGTGAGGACTTCGTCGTCGGGGTCGTCCTGTACACCGGCACTCAGACGCTGCCCTTCGGCGAGCGCATGCGCGCCATGCCGGTGAGCGCACTGTGGGAAGCGGCCATCACCTGATGGCGAGCGGGCTCCCCGCGGGCGCCGGCACGGCCGTGACGGGGTCGCCGAAGAGGCGGGTCAGGCGGGCGGCGTCCAGGTAGGTGGTGATGCCGCTGACCAGGCCCTGGGACACGTCGAGCAGGACCAGGGCGAAGGGGACGTGCGCACCGTCGGTACCAGGCCTGGTCTGCCAGAAGGCCGGCGAGCCGTTCGCCGCGACCGGGATGAGGCGCGCCCCCGCGCAGGACGCGTCCGGGTCCAGCAACGCCCGCCTGATCTGGTCGTGGCCGCGAAGCCACCAGGTGAAGGGAGGCATCGACATCGTCGCGTCCTCGTGTAGCAGGGCGACGAGCGCGGTGATGTCATGGCGCTCGAACGCCGTGCAATAGCGGGTGAGCAGCTCACGCTGAGCGGGGTCGGACGGGCGGAGGGGCTCGCCGGACACGACGTCGATCGCCTTCAGCGTCGACCGCGCCCGCTGCAACGCGCTGGTCACCGACGCGGCGGTGGTATCCAGCAGGGTCGCGACCTCCTCGGTCTTCCATCGCAACACCTCGCGCAGGATCAGCACCACTCTCTGCCGGGGCGGCAGGTGCTGCAGCGCGGCGACGAAGGCCAGGCGGATCGTCTCACGCTGCACGGCCAGCTCCTGCGGATCGCCGTCCGCCGGCAGCACCGACGCGTCCGGAACGGGCTGGACGAAGAGCCGCTCCGGCGCCGGCGCACCGATGTCCGGCCCGGGTGTCCCCACCGGGCTGAGATCCATCGCCAGCGCCCGGCGTTGCGGGCTGCGCAGCATGTCCAGGCAGACGTTGGTGGCGATGCTGTAGAGCCAGGTGCGCAGCGAGGCCCGCTGCTCGTCATAGCGGCCGAACGACCGCCAGGCACGCAGCAGCGTCTCCTGCACGGCGTCCTCGGCCTCGAAACCGGAGCCGAGCAGCCGGTAGCAGTAGCCGGTCAGTTCGGCCCGGAACGGCTCAAGACGGGAGTCTGCGCCGGTCAGCGTCTCCACCATCCCCCGACCCTATGCGCCGTCACCGACACATCGCGCGAGACGTCCACATGCGCCGTCACCGACACATCGCGCGGGCCGTACCGATGACTTTCCGGCGCCGCTCTCGTACCCCCACTGGAACCGACCACGAACGCATGCGCCGGACAGTGCGCACTGCATGGATAGGAGATCGTGATGACCGAAGACAGCGTTCGGGACGCGGTGGCGGCGGAACGGCGCGAACAGGCCGACCTGCTCGCCGCTCTGCGACCGGAACAGTGGGACGCGCCCACGTTGTGCGACGGCTGGAGGGTACGCGAGGTCGTCGCCCACACGACGATGCCCTTCCGCGCCTCGCTCGGCAGGACGATGGTGGAGTTGCTCAAGGCGCGCGGGAACTTCAACCGCATGGCCGACCGCTGCGCGCGCCGCGACGCCGCCGAGCTGCCACCGGAGGCGCTGCTCGCCTCGTTGCGGGACAACGTCGCCCACCCGTGGACGCCCCCCGGCGGCGGCGCCGCCGGAGCGCTCGCGCACGACGTCATCCACGGCCTGGACATCACCGTGGGCCTCGGCCTCGACCGCCGGGTCCCGCCGGAACGAGTCGCCATGGTGCTGGCCGGGATGCGGCCGAAGAACATCGCGTTCTTCGGAACCGACCTCACAGGCGTCAGCCTGCGGGCGACCGACCTCGCCTGGAGCCACGGCACAGGAGAACCGGTCCGGGGCCTGGCCCAGGACCTCCTCCTCGCCATCTGCGGCCGCCGCCTGCCCCCCGGCCGCCTCACAGGCGAGCCGGCGAAACGCTTCTCCCGATAACTCGAGGCGAACCACTTTCACGGCCCTTACACCAGGAAGATGCAGTGACCCCAGGCCTGCGTAAATGTCGAGGACACCGGCCAGATGCGGTGCCTGGGGGTCAGCCGCGCTCTTGCCCGTGAGGGTGTCCGCCGGTCTCGGTCAGCAGTGGGCGGGGACGCCGGGGGCGGCGCGGCCGAACTCGACGCGGAGGGCGGCGTCGTCGGCGATCGCGATCACCTTGCGGTCGGCCGGGGTCCAGCCGTCGGGGAGCAGGAAGTACTTGCCGCCGGACCTCTGGAGCAGGCGCAGGCCCGTGTAGCAGAACCCGTAGGCCGAGTTCTCGCCGTCGAACGCCGTGACCTTGACGCCGGGCGCGTGGATCTGCAGGTCCTTGGGGCTGTAGATGGTGACTGAGATGCGGTTGCCGAGGTTGCCCGCCACCCGGTCCGCCAGCCCGCGCCCGACCACGCCGGCGTACGCCGACACCTCCCAGAACAGGGCGACGACGACCATCACGCCGACCAGCGCGGTATGCAGCGCCGAGCTCGGCGCCGCGGCGCGCGGACGGCCGTCCTCACGGGCCAGCAGGGCGCGCAGGCGGGCGGCGTACGTCGTGAGCAGGACGCCGAGCGCGACGCCCAAGGGGAACACCAGGTCGTGCAGCTGCGGGACCGCCCACTCGACCAGCAGGGCGGCGAGCGGCACCACCAGCCAGCCGGACGACAGCAGACGGGCCCAGACCCGCAGCCGTGGCCGCCGCTCCTGCACGGCCGCCATCGTCACGGTGCGATGGTGCAGGTGGATGCCCGCCAGTAGCACCGCCGCCCCCACCCCCAGCGGCAGGTACAGCGAGGAGATGCTCCGCATCATGTACTCCTGGACGGACATGTCCAGCGAGGTGGTGTCGATGCCGAGTTCCTGCGCCTGGACCTCGCTGCGCGCCCAGCCGAAGTAGAACAGCAGCGCGGTGGCGACGGTGACCGGCGGCAGGAACTCCGCCGTGGTCTTGAGCACCTGGCCGACGCGTCCCTCCTCGGCCAGAGCGGTGGAGGGGGCGGCGGCGGGGGTCTCCGGCGCGGTGGCAGGTGTGTCCAGCGGCGCCGGGGCAGGGGAGGCCCCGGCGGGTGGCCGGCTCGGGCGGACGATCGGGCGGGCGGGCGCGAGCGGGATCCTGCGGTTCGCGGAACGGCGCGATCTCCTCACGGTCCGGCGACCGTGTCCGAGGCGGTTTCGTCCGAGGCGGGCGGGTCCGAGGCCGTCTGGTCCGTCGTCTCGTCCGGAGGTGGCGGGTCGGAGCCGGTGTCGTCCATCGGGGATGCCTCGGAGGTGGCCTCCGCCGACGGGGACGGGTCCGCGCCGGTGTCGTCGGTGGAGGGCGAGTCCGACGCCTCGGGCGATGGCCCGGCCGGCGTGGGGTTGGGGAAGGTCTTGCAGCTTTGGGCGTTGTCGTTGACGACGCAGACCTTCAGCTGCGATGCCTGGGCGGCGGCCCGCAGGTCGACCGTCAGGTACCCGTCCCAGGCGCGTCCGTCGGGCCCGGACAGGTACCCCGCGCTGAGCGGTTCGCCGTTCACCGTGACCCTGGAGTCCTTGACCCACAGACCGGTGCCGTGGATCAGCAGCGTGTGCGCCTCCGGGTCCTCCGCGTCCGAGTCGGCCTCGATGGACGTGACGCCGAAGGGACACGCTTGGCCGCTGCCGCGTACCACCGGGGGAGCGGTCGAGGGCTCGGCGTCGTGGGCGGCCAGCGCCGCGGAGATGAACCGCCGCACGGCCTGGACCAGACACGGGGGAGCGCTGTCACTGGGCTCCGCACCGAGGTGGTCCTGGTACTTGCGCCGCGCCGCCTCCCAGTGCTCGGCGGCGTTGCCGGTCAGCGCGGTGCACACCTCGGCCGCGCTCTCGAACAGGCTGAAGAAACTCGGCTGGCTCTCTTCGTCGCCGAGGAGGGACGTGCAGTCATGTCGATACAGCGAGCCGTACTTCTTGACCGGGTTCAGCGGGCTCTGAGGATCGGCCGGGCCGAAGGGCACCCACTTCAGCGGCTGCCGTCCGCCACCCCCGTTGCCGGATCCGGACGTCGACCTCGAGCCGGAACCGGATCCCGAACCCGAGCCTGACCCGGAACCGGACCCCGAGCCGTTGCCCAGCCCACCGCCTGAGCCGTCGTTCTTGGTGGCCGGCCCATTCCCGGGGCTGGAACGTTCCTGCGAGCCGCCGGCGCGGCCGTGCCCCTCGGAGGTCGTCAGGTCGTCGGGAAAGGACAGATCTTCGGCCGGGGAGGAACAGGCCGGCGCGACCGCCAGGACGAGCGTGGCGACGGCGAGGGCGACGCGCGCCCGGCCTGGACGCCGTGAGGCCGCCTTGCGTGGTACCGGTAATCGGATGTGCACAGGAGACCTCCCGGAAACCGTCGGACGCGCGGTACGGCACCCGACCCCCCAGGTGGCGTGCCGGTCGTGGGCCGCTCACCCGTACATCGTTCCAAAGGCCGGGAACCTTACAAGGTCACGATGGCTCTCGCGTCCGGTCAGGTGACGACGGTGATCGCATCCGGTGTGTCTCGGCCGACCGGCGAGTGGGTGTCATCCATCGCGCGGCCGTCCGCATCCGCTCGCCTCTACTACGTGCTTCCGTGGCCCGCGTGGTTCCGGCTCCCGGCGGGGGTCAGTTCGGTGTCGGGGCCAGGCCCATGATGTGGGCCTGGGTGAGGGCGGTGTGGTCGAAGGCGGCGGCGCGGTCGCCTTCGATGACGTTTCTGTACATGCCGTACAGCTCGAAGCTGACGAAGCCGTAGATGGAGGTCCAGGCGGCGAGCGCGTGCGCGATGACGTCGTCGGACAGATCGACGAACAGAGCCTCGCGAAGCCCCTGCGCGTCGGGGACGAAGGACGCGGGGGCGGGCGGCAGGCCCGGCAACGGGGACAGCTCGCCCGCCTCATGGGCGTCGCGCAGGATGCGCGCCATGACGATGCCGTCGCGCGCGGCGGCCACGGCGGTGTCCTCCGGGGCCACGTAGCCGGGCACGGGGGAGCCGTGGATGAGCGCGTACTCGTGCGGGTGGGCCAGAGCCCAGGTGCGCACGGCCCGGCAGGAGGCCATCCATCGATCGAGGTGGCGGTCGCGGGGGCAGGCGGCCTCGGCCTCCTCGACGGCCGCGCCGACCGCGTCGAACGCCTCGATGATGAGCGCGGTGAGCAGGTCGTCGCGGCTCGGGAAGTAGCGGTAGATGGCCGAGGACACCATGCCCAGCTCTCGGGCGACGGCGCGCAGCGACAGCCCCGCTGCCCCCTGCTCGGCGAGCTGGCGCCGCGCGACCTGCTTGATCTCGCCGATCAGCTCGGCTCTGACCCGCTCACGGGCGGTGCGGCTGGCGTTCACCCCGTCGACTGTACCAGAGCACCGGCATGCTCAGAGAGCACCGCTCTGAACCGGAGCGGTCTTATGCGCCGACGGCGAGGTCGTCGGATGCCCGCTGTCGTCCGGCCGGAGACGGTCAGGGTCGCGAGACCGGGACGCCGACGAGTTTGGTGAGGAAGCGGTCGACCTGGTCTTCGAGCGGAGGCCAGGGCAGGTCGGGCTGGTTGACCCGCATCGACACGCTGCCGTGGACGGCGGCGCGCAGGTCCAGCGAGACCGCCTCGGCGTCGCCGGAGGGGGCCAGCCCGGCGTCCATGCAGCGCTGCACCGCGGCGGTGGTGCGCTCGGCGAGCTCCTGCTTGAACGCCATGGCGTTGCGCCGGTTCAGCGTGCTCTCGTGCATCACCTTGTACAGCCCAGGGTGCTCGCGGGCCCACCTCCCGAGGAACAGGGTGCGCCCGCGTAGCCGGGCCACGGGGTCGGGGGAGGCGGCCTCGGCCTGGTCGATGCCGCGCACGAGGTCGTGGTGGCACCGTTCCAGAGCTGCGAGCACGAGGGCGTCCCGGTCGGCGAAGTGGATGTAGACCGACGTCGCCGCGATGCCGATGTGCCGGGCGACGGCCCGCAGGGACAGCGCCTGGTCGTCGGCGAGCTCGTCGAGCAGGACGAGGGCGGCGGTGATGATCTCTTCGCGCAACCGTTCCCCCTGGCCACGGGGGTTGCGCCCCCGGGCGCCGCCGTTGCCGCGAGGGGTGCCGTCCTTGGGCGGAGAGCTCACGTCCATGAGCGGCCATTGTATGCGGGTGAGCGTTGCACTACAGTCGTAGCGCTACAGCTGTTAACTTACGACCCGTCAAACTCATCGATGGAGGAAGACCGTGGACATGACGTCCGAGATCCTGGTGAAGGCGCTGGACGCGCCCTTCGCGGAGATGAGCGCCGCCACCGACCGGCGTATGTATGAGGAGATCGCCGAGCTGTCGATGCGGGAGAAGGCCCTGCTCAGTGTCGTCGCCGACGTCTGCCAGCAGACTCTCGGGCTCCCGTTCGAGCTTCACGTCGCGGCGGCGGCGCGGCACGGCGTGAGCGCCGACGACCTGCGCGAGTTGCTGCGCTTCATTTCCTACGACAGCGGCTACCCGGCCGCCCTCGCCGCGTTGGCCCGGCTCGTCGAGATCGAGCGCGAACAGGGCCTCCCGGAGCCGGCCGGAGAAGGCCACGAGCTCGACATCGAGGGCGAAGGCAGCCCGATCCCCGCGCCCGTCCGGCGGGCGGTGCGCAACCTCGACGCCCCGTTCGCCGACTACATGGACCTGCAGTCGCGCATGCGCGCCGGGATGCGGCGGCTCAGCGTGCGCGAGCGCGCGTTCGCCACGATGACCGTGGACGTGCTGTTCCAGACCCTGGAGGAGAGCTTCCGCGTCCATGTGACTCGTGCCCTCGCCTCCGGAGCGACGCCCGAGGATGTGCGCGCCGTCGTGCGGTTCTCCGCCCAGTTCGGCATGACCAAGACCTGGCGCGCCCTCCGCGTCCTCAACGCCCTGTTCACCGAGACGGGCGCCGTCTTCGCCTGACCGCCTGACCGCCTGACCGCCTGACGTCTCACCCGTGTCGTGTGGGCTGCGGACCGGACGGTGCCGCCGGGCGCACGGCCTCGGATGGCGCCGGCGAGGGCCGCGGTCTCGCCGGCGCGGTCCTCCCCGGCGTCGGCCGAGGCTCGCGGTGTGGATGGATCAGGCTTGAGGTGCGACGATGTCGACCATCCAGGAGATGCCGAACCGGTCCACGCACGCGCCGAACTCGTCGCCCCACACCTGCTTCTCGAGGGGGACGGTCACCGTGCCGCCGTCGCTGAGCGCCTTCCAGTAGGCGCGCAGGTCCTCGGCGTCGTCCCCGCTGAGGCTGATCGCGATGTTGTCCCCCGGGTTGTGCGGCATCCCGGGCGGGGTGTCGGAGGCCATGAGCGTGAATCCGCTGTCGGTCCTCAGCAAGGCGTGCATGATCTGGTCGGGGTCGCCGCCGTGCTGCGCGGCCAGCTCGCCGAAGGTGTTCAGCGTCAGGGCGCCGCCGAAGACGCTCTTGTAGAACTCCATGGCCTCCCGCGCCTGGCCGGTGAAGCTGATGTAGGGGTTGAGAACTGAGGTCACAGTACGCTCCTGGATCGTAACGGAGGAGGGATCTTCCCAGGTCGGATAGATGCCGAGATCCGACCGTACCCTCCGTCGGCGACATTTCCGGCTCGATCCCCAGGGCCCTTCAGGAAGCCCCTCGGGGGGCTCAGCTTGGGATGCGGCCGAGCAGGGCGAGGATCTGGTGGAAGCGGGACGCGTCCGCCGGCGCGGGCAGGGCGGGGGCGAACGCGGCGCCGGGGGCCAGGCGCTCCTCCCCGTTGGGGACGGCCAGGGCGTAGGGCCAGGCGGCCTCCACCAGGTCCGGCTCGGGGGTGAACGGCCTGCCGAGCGTGCGGGCGACGTCCCAGGCGTGCACCACGTAGTCGATGAAGTGGAACGACATGGCCATCTCGGCGCGGAAACGCGCGTCCGGCCCGAATTCGGGCAGCGAGAACGTGCGGCCCGGCACGTCCTCGCCGGCGAAGGCGGCGATCACCCGCTCGGCCGCCTCGGCGTAGCGGGGGACGGCGTCATCGCCGGCCGGGTGGACCTTCCAGGCGGTCAGGTCGTCGCCGTTCCCCTCGGCCGCGGCGGCGAAGCCGTGGTGCTGGGCGGTCATGTGGGCGAGCAGGTCGGACAGCGCCCAGCCGGTGCACGGGGTCGGGCGGCGCAGGTCGGCGGGGGTCACCGCGGCCACCACGTCGACGCTCGCGCGCACCGCGCGCCGATCGAGCTCACGTATGTCCATGACGGCTCTCCTTCGAGTGATTCGTAAGCATTAGTAGATAATATGCAAGTGCTTATGATCTACGTAGGCATATTATCTGTCAACCCGTATAGTGCTGGCGTGCCCGACCGCCCCGACCTGGCTGCGATGATGAGCCCACTGACCCGGGCGCTGATCGACGCCGAGCTGCCCGTCCTGCGCGAGCACGGCCTGTCCATGTGGGAGTACTCCGTCCTGCTGGCCCTCGGCGAGCGGCCGCTGCGCACCCAGGCCGCGCTCGCCGAGTCCATCGGCGCCGACAAGACGCGCATCATCGGAGTGCTGGACCGCCTCCAGCGAGCAGGACTCATCGAGCGCACTCCCGACCCCGGCGACCGGCGCGCCCGCCTGCTGTCGGTGACCGCTGAGGGCCGCCGCGTACGCGACGCCGCGCAGGCCGCCATCCGGCGTAACGAGGAACGCCTCCTGGCCCGGCTTCCCGAACGGGACCGCGACGCCTTTCTCCGTGGACTACGCACCCTCGCGGCGCTTCCGCGCGACGAGATCATCGGTACCTAGTACACCGGCGACGCTTTGGGTTCGGTTCCGCGAACCGGCGCCCCGAGCGGTCGTGGGCGCGCGGTGCCGCAATTGGGAGCATGTGCTCTTATCCTGGACGGAGAAGCTCTGGAGGACACGATGGATCCCGCGCCGGCGAAGCACTACGACTCGTGCAACAACCTGGCATTGCGTAAGGCGGCTCGCTATCTCGGCGCGACCTATGACAAGGCCCTGGCCTCGGCCGGTCTCCGCGCGACGCAGTTCAGCATCCTGCAGAAGCTCAGCGTCCACGGCGAGACGACGATCACCGGGCTGGCCGAAATGATCGCCATGGACCGCACGACGCTGGCCTCGAACCTCAAGCCACTCGTCCGGGAGGGGCTGGTGACCGTCGAGTCGTCGCCGTCCGACCGCCGTGCGCGGGTCGTCACGATCACACCTGAGGGGCTCTCCCGGCTGGAGGCCGCGCTGCCTCTGTGGCGGGACGTGCAGGCCCGGTTCGAGGAGACCTTCGGAACCGGCGAGGCGGCCCGGCTGCGCGCCTCCCTCGGAGCCGTCCTCCACACCGGCTTCCAACCCTGGGCCGAGTGAGGCGCGGCTCTGGGAACACCACCAAGAGCAGCCGGTTCCCGCCGCCACGTGCCCCCGCGGCCACGTGCCCCCGGCCACGTGCCCCCGCGTCACGAGCCCCCGCGACCATCAGTCCCTGGCCACGAGCCATGTAAGCCCGCGGCGCGGTCGCTCGAGCGGTGTCAGCCCAGGTAGAAGTCCCTCCGGGCGGTCACGAAGGCCTCGATCGTCTGGGCGGGCGCGCCGGTCATGCGTTCGAGGTCGCCGGACGTGCGGTCGTAGCGGTTCTCCCGGTGCAGCCTGGCCATGGTGGCGATGTGCTGTTCGGTGTGCGGCGGCAGGCCCGCCTTCGCGAGCACCTCGGCCCGCCACCGGTCCAAAGGAACGTCGATGTAGGAGACCGGACGTCCCAACGCCTGCGAGAACTCCTCGGCCATCTCGTTCATGTCCACCGCGCGGGGCCCGGTCAGCTCGTAGACGTGCCCGATGTGCGGGGCCGGGTCGCGCAGTACGGTGGCGGCCGCCCGCGCGACGTCCTCCGCGGCGATCGGAGAGGTGCGCCCGGTGCCGAACGGCAGTTCAATGGTGCCGCTCGCCCGGATCGACCGCGCCGCCAGCGTGGTGAACAGCGGGTTGTCCAGGAACGACGTCGGACGGAGGTGCACGACCGGCAGGCCCGACCAGTTCAGCACCTGCTCCGCCAGCCAGTGCAGCCGTTGCTGGTGCGACTCCGCGGTGCTGGTCGCGGTCATCTGCGACACCGTCATCTGGGACAGCCCCACCAGGCCGCTGAGTGCACCGTGCTCTCTCGCCACGGTGGCCACCACGGTCGCCGCCAGCAGGTGGTCCGGCGACACGGGCATCGCGAAGTACATCCGCCCCACGCCCTCCAGCGCGGCCGCCACGGTCTCGGGCCGGGTCAGATCGCCGACGACGACCTCCGCGCCGAGCGCGCGCATCTCGGCGGCACGATCATCGTCGCGGCGGACCATCGCCCGCACCGGCACATCCTGTGCGCGCAACCGGTCGAGGACCATACGGCCCACGCCGCCGGCCCCGGCGATGAGTACAAGGTCACTGGCGACCATCGGTCGAGCTCCTTATCGGTGACCGCATCTGAGTGCGGGTGTGGTCAGGCATGCCATGCCGCGTGAAGGAACGGCGGACCCGCGGCCGAGTCGGCGGAGGGTCGTACCCACAGGACGCCGCGTGGTGTGACGCGACAGTGCGCCCAAGCGCGGGCACAGGACACGGCCATTCCGGGCCGGGTGCCTGCGTACTGCGATAAGAGCATATGCTCGTATATGAGGGACGGCAAAGCGGTGCGCAGCGTGGCGGCATGCCCGACCGGCACGTCCGGCCCTCATCGACGCCGAGAATCAAGGGAAACAAATGGATCTGAAACTCGAAGTCATCGTGCTGCCCGTCTCCGACGTCGACCGGGCCAAGGCCTTCTACGAGAAGGCGGGATTCCGCCTGGACCTAGACAAGGCCGCCGGTGAGGACTTCCGCGTGGTGCACCTCACGCCGCCCGGCTCCGAGTGCTCGATCATGTTCGGCGAGGGGATGACCCCCGCCGCGCCGGGATCGGCCCAGGGCCTGTACCTGGTGGTCCGCGACATCGAGCAGGCTCGCGCGGAGCTCGTCGGCCGCGGCATCGAGGTGGGCGAGGTGTTCCACGATGCCGGAGGGATCTTCCACCACGGCCACGCCGCCGGAGACGTCGTCCACCGCGCCGCGGGGCAGGCACGCGTCGCCGGCCCGCACGAGCTCCGCGCCGACTACGGCTCGTATGCCGCCTTCAGCGATCCGGACGGCAACGGCTGGGTGCTCCAGGAAGTCAAGCAACGAGCCCCCGGCCGCTGACAGGGACGATCGGTGGCGGACTCCAGGGACGCCGGCCGAAGCACCGGGTACCTTCCTGCCGCGTGCGGGGGGCCCGGTGTCCATCTCGAAGTGTCACCGGGGTGATCAGCACCGACGGCCTCCGTGCGACCACTCAGGGAGACGGCGGCGTACGGCGGGTGGCATGAGTCAGGGGCGGTTCGTCAGCCGGGCGTAGGCGGCGGGGGGCATGCCGACGGCGGCGGTGAAGTCGCGGGTCAGGTGGGCCTGGTCGGTGTAGCCGAGTTCGACGGCCAGCGTGGCGAGTTCCAGGCCGTCGTTGATCCGCTCGGCGGCCTCGTGCAGCCGGAAGCGGCGGATCACCCACTTGGGGCCGATGCCGACATAGTCCCGGAACAGCCGCTGAAGCGAGCGGACCGACCGCCCCGATCTGGCGGCCAGCTCGTCCACCCTCGTCACGGACCCATCGCTCTCCACCATGTCCACCAGCGCCGCGACCTCCTCGGCGACGGGATCCCGCACCGGCTTGAGACTCGACAGGAAGGTCTCGATGAGTGCGATGGCGGCCGCGGTGTCGGGCTCGGCCAGGACGTCCTCGACCAGGGCTGCGCCGGCCGGGCCGTACATCTCTCCGATCTCCACGAAACGGCCGGTCAGCTGGGACACCGGGCCGTCGAGGAACGGACGGAAGCCGCCGGGCCGGAAACGGACGCCGAGCACGCGACCGTCGCCTCGCATCGTGTAGGAGAACCCGCCCTTGATGACCCCTGCGATCCGGTGGAAGTCCCAGGTGATCGTCATGTTGACGGTCGGATGCGAGACGATGCGCTGTTCGTACGGCTCCGCGAGGCCGGTCCAGGTCACCACCCAGAAGTGGTCCACATAGGCCGAAATGTCGGATGACGGCGCCTGGCGGGCGAAGTCGAAGGCGGCGAGCCCCGCGTACGGGTTCACCCAGCCGCGCTGTCGCGTTTCTACAAGCCGCGCCTCGGGCGAGCGCGGCATGATGGCAGCCATGGACGACATGATGCCGGTGATGAGGCGTGCCACCGAACAGACCGCGAGATTGGTGCGCGGAGTACGGGACGAGCAGCTCAGCCTCCCGACGCCATGCGAGAAGTTCGACGTCAAGAACCTGATCAGCCACATCGAGTGGGTGGCGGAGATGTTCGAGTCGCTGGCGCGCAAGGGGCCGAGAACCGTGCAGGGCCCTTACGCGGGCGACTTCCCCGAACGGGCGGAGCGCATGCTGGCCGCCTGGACGAAGCCCGAGGCGTGGGAGGGCACCAGCGACATGGGCCTGCCGATGGCCACGTTGCCCGAACTGTGGCTGGTCGACATGGTGGTGCACGGCTGGGACCTGGCCACGGCCACCGGCCAGGAGTACGAACCGGACGCCGAGGCCGTCTCGCGGGCGGAGCGCTTCACCGACCAGATGGTCGAGATGGGCAGACAACGCGGCGCCTTCGGCCCCCCGGTGGCCGTACCGGACGACGCCCCGCCCTTCGCCCGCCTCCTCGGCCTCATCGGCCGCGACCCGGCCTGGACCCCGTGACCTACCCTGCTCATTGCGAAGGGTGACGGCGGACCGCCGTCACCCTGGGCTCTGTCGACCGAGACCGCCGTGCGCTCCGACCTTCAGCAGCTCTCGCGGACGTTGATGGTGGCGGGGGCGGTCTGGGTCACTGTTCCGTCCGAGGCCCACACCTCTGCGACGTAGGTTCCGACGGGGGCCGGTGCTACTGTCAGCTGGACGAATCCGTTGATCGTCGAGCCGTAGTTCGAGCCGGGCAGGATTGGTGTGCCGCCCACGCTGGTCGAACCGGGGGGCAGGTTCCGTATTCCGGTCGTGAGGGTCGTCGACCAGGTTCCATAGACCGGAACAAAGAAGTACGTGCCCGGGTGACCGTATTGCGATGTGACGCAGATGCGTTGCCCGATGTCGCGCACTTCCCACGTCGGCGCTGTGCTGACCGATGAGGTCTTCGTGGCGGAGGCCGTTGCCGAGGCCGGTAAGGCGCCGGACACCGTCAGCGCCAGCCCGGCTGTCACGCCGAGCGTCAGTCTGAGGGCGCGAAGGGTCGTTCTCACTGGTACCTCCTGGACGTCGAGGTGCAGATGATTACTACCGCGCTGCCATTATTGACTGTTTCAACCACTTTGAGAAGACGCGCCTGTTGAGTCTCGGCAGACACAGATTTCATCGCTCTGACCGCCGCCGGACGCGGCTCTGTCCTCCATGCGCGAGGCGCACGTCCGGAGAGGGCATCGACGCCTGAGGAGGCCGCTCGTGGCGGGCTCACGTGCCGGTACGGGCGTGGCGGGTGAGCAGGGCGGCCTCGGCGATGGGGGTGTCGGAAAGGGTGACGCAGCGGGCGTATGGATGCGCGGCCCGTGCGAAGCCGGCCAGGACGTGCCCCGGCGGTGTCTGGATGAACAGTGCCGTGCCGAGTTCGCCGAGCAGCGCGTTCGCGTCACGCCATCTCACCGTCGTGGCGATGCCGTGGGCGAGGTCGGCAAGGACGGTGTCGGTGTCGCGGAGCAGCCGGCCCGCGCCGCCGATGAACGGGACCGTGAGCCGGCGCCGGGGGATCGCGGCCAGATGGTCGGCCATGACCTCGGCGACATGGCCGAGGAGCGGGCAGTGTGAGGGCACGCCGATGTCGAGACGCTGGACGCGGCGGGCGCCGGCGCGGGACGACTCGGCGGACAGGCGCTCCAGCGCGCGAACGCCACCGGAGACCACGACCATCTGGTCGGTGTCGATGACGGCGACGTAGAGCGGGTCCGCGTCGGTGGCGGCCGACGCGACGACGCGCCGCACCTGCGCGACGCCCAACCCGAGTACGGCCGCCATGCCATACCCGCACGGATAGGCGTCGCGCATCAATTCGCCGCGGTGGCGTACGGCGATGAGCGCCTCGGCGAAGGTGAGGGCCCCGGCGGCGACGGCGGCGGCGAACGCGCCCGCCGAGTGCCCGGCCACGACGTCCGGAGTCGCGCCCTCCGCGGCGAGTGCCCGGGTCACGGCGACCCCGGCGACGCACAGGGCGACCTGCGTGGTGACGGTGGACCGCAACGCGGGTGCGGAGTCCTGCCGCGACGACCCGGGCAGTATTTGCTCCGCCTCGGCGAGGGTCGCGATGACGGCCGGGTGATCGGGCAGGTCATGGAGCATCCCCGGTCGCTGGGTCCCCTGGCCCGGATACAGGTACGCGACCCTGAGACGGTCGGCCGTCCATGGGAACGGCCGCTCCACGGCGACGGACGCCGGATCAGCCGCGGGGTTGGGAGAAGCCGTGCCGCCGGATCGTGGGCGGGGCGGGTGGCCGGCGGTCATGCGAGCGCCCAGGGGTCGTCCACCAGTTCCGGGCCGTGGTCGGTTCGCACCATGACCGGGTCGTCCGGGCGTGCCCAGTCGGCGAGGGCGATCCCGCCGAGGGGGGTGTCCAACTGGCAGTCCACCCGGGCGGGCAGGGCGGCGAAGGCGGTCGCCAGGTGCGCGGCCCGCGCTCGATCCAGCCGGTGCGGGGTTCGGACCAGCAGGTCCAGGTCGCTTCCGGAATGGGTGACGACGCGCCCGGTGGCGAGTTCGAAGCCGACTCCTCCGGTGGGCCCCCACACCAGACCGCCATCTCCGGGTTCTCCTCCCGGCTCGTTGGCCAGCAGTGAGGCGACGGCGGACAGGGTGACGGCGAGCCGGCGATCGGCGGGGCGCCGAGCCCGCAGGTCCTCGGGCGACACGGTGCGGGTGACCGCGTGGGAGGGGACCAGCGCGGCATGACGCTGCCACCGGTCGGGGCCGCGTACGCCGATCGGGATGAGGCCGAACGGATGCGGCGCCCGGCGCACGACGACCCAAGGGCAGACGGCGAGCGAGGCCGAGGCCCACCCCGGCAGCGCGTCTTCCAGCCGGGGGTGGTCGGGCAATGCGGGCTGGTTCGGATTGAACGGTGCGTCTTGGAGCGCGGCGCAGGACCAGTCAGGCAGCGCGTCAGCGATCTCCGCGATGTCGGTGATCCGCACCAGGTCGTGCGGCCGCCATCGTTGTCGCCCGGTCACCGCCACTGGGCCGTGAGCGCTTCGTGGATGCGGCGTGAGGCGGCCCGGGTGCGCAGGGCGGCGGGTGAGGTGAGGCGGTCGCTCAGGTCGCGAGGTCCGTGGCGGGCTCGTCCGACGGCCGCGGTCAGCGCGGCCCGCACCCGCCGCACGTCCTCGCCGGTCGGCTCGTCGGCATCGCCGACGTCCAGCAGTTCGTCGCACAGGCCGAGCTTCGCCCAGTCGGCGACGTCGTAGGACAGCGGAGGGATGCGCCGGGCCAGTTCCTCCAGCTCGGCGACGGTCCGCCGGGTCACCCGCGCGGCGGCCTGTTCGTGCATGGCGTGGATCACCACCTTCGGGTCGTCCAGCGCCAGCATCCGGCCGGCCTGCGAACCGTGGGCGAGGAATCCGCCGGACAGCGCCGTTCCGACGATGAGCGCGATCACGGGATGCCCGGCGGTGCGGGCCGAGGCATAGGCGTCCACGGCGGCGGCCAGCGCGTGGTGGATGCCCAGCAGTTCCTCGACCCGTCCGTACGCCTGACTGGGCACGTCGACGACCGCGACGATGGGACGACGTCGCTCCTCGGGCAGCCCGGCGTCCGTGGTGACGACCTCGGTCACCGCCTCGGCGAGCGCGAGCCCCTCGCGGAGCCCGACTTCGCCCCGACGAGCACGGTGGTAGGGGCTGCTCGGGTCGGGCACGACGGCGAGCAAGCGGGCCGAATCGTCCCCCAGCATCACGTCCGCCGTCACCATGGACGGGACCACGAACCCCACTTCCCCTCCGGCCAGCCCGCGTATCCAGGCCAGTCCCCGCGACGCCGTCGCCGCGTCCCTCGTCATCGTCGGGCGCCCCCTTTCCCCGGGTGCGGCATTGGCGGGTACGGGTGCGGTGTTGGCCGGTACGGCGCTTTCCCCGGGTGCGGCGTTCGCGGGTACTGCGGATTCGCCGGGTGCGGCGTTCGTCCGTGCGGCGCTGCCGACAGGAGCGGCGTTCGTCCGTAGGGCGGGCAGGTCGGCCGGGTCCGGCGGGTGCGCCGGGTCGACGGCCTCCAGGAGCGCCCGCAGCTCGCCGATCCGCTGGGAGCGGTGCTCGTCCGGCACGCCGCGTCCCAGGGCCTCGCGTACGGCGGATCGCACCTCGGCCACGTCGTCGGATACGAGCACGTCCGCCAGACCTGTCGCGGTGCGCTGCGTGCCGCCGTGGATAGCCCAGATCAGCGTGTGGTCCGAGGCGTCGAACTCGGCGACGCCCGCCTCGGACTCGATCACCTCGGGACCGTTGAGCCCGAGACGCCCCTCCCTCGTCATGATCAGCTCGGTGCAGAGCGCGGCGGCGATGCTCATGCCGCCGAAGCAGCCCAGCGCTCCGGCGATGACGCCGATGGCGGGGCTCAGCGCCCGCAGCTCCAGGACCGCCGAGCACACCTCGCCGACCGTGGCCAGGCCGAGGTTCGCCTCCTGCAGGCGCACCCCACCGGTCTCCAGCAGCAGGATCGCGGCGGTCGTGACGCCGTGCCGATTGTCCTGGGCGGCCAGGGACAGCGCGGCGGTGATCTTGGCTCCGGAGACCTCTCCGATGCCGCCGCCCTGGAACGCCTGCTCGATGGCGATCACGACCACCGGTCGCCGGTCGAGTTCTCCCTTGACCACCACGACGCCGTCGTCGGACTGCTGGACCACCCCTTGGGCCGCCAGCCAGGGGGACTCGATGCGGTCGAAGGGGCCGCACAGCTCGCGGGCGGTGCCGTCGTCGAGCAGCGCGGTGGCGCGCGCCCGGGCGTGCAGCTCGATGAAGCTGTCGCGGGCGAGCGGCGCCACCCGGTCCGGCGCCACCCGGTCCGGGGGCGCCTGTCCAGGGAGCGGCGCGGAGGTCATATGCCGCCCTCCTGGATCACCTGCCGCAGGCGCAGGGTGACCACGCCCGGCGTCGCCCCGAAGTCGTTGAGCTCGAAGCTTCCGGCGACACGGTGACGCGCGAAGAACCGCTCCAGCACGGTGCGCCACACCGTGTCGAACCCGTCGACGCTGGTGCGCACGCGTACCCGAGCGCCGCCGGACGCCTCCGGGGTCATGAGGATCTCCAGGTCCCCCGACCCCACCACCCCGACGTGCGCCCGCCGGGCGGGCTCTCGATCGGCGGGGAACTCGTAGTTCAGCGTCTGCATGCGGGACGCCTCCCTTGACGTCGGCACGGCCGTGCGTCGCCGGGCGACGTCCACGGGACAAAGTGGAGGAAGAGGGCCGCGGCCAGCAGATCGGCGCTACCGCCAGGCGACAGCCGCCGGGCGGCGAGCCGCTCGTCCAGTTCCAGGAGCGCGGCACGTCCGCGCCGCGTACCGGCGCCGCCCTCGGCCAGGACGCGCTCGGCGCCCGACCGCACGACGCGCAGGCCGTCCAGCCCTCCCCGGTACAGGACGCAGGTGTCCTCCAGCAGGCTCATCACCGCCAGCAGGGCGTCCAACCGGGCCGCGTCCTGCTGGAGCCCGGCCGCTCCGGCCAGGCGTAGTCGCGGGAGCGCGACGTCGATGACGTGCGGAAAGGCCGCCACGGCCTGGCCGCGCGCCCCGCTCACCCCGTACCGGCGCCGCGCCCGCTCGCCATGGGAGATCGCCCCCGCCGGGACGTTCCGGTCGGGAAGGCCGGCGAGCCGCGCCGCCACGCGAGCGGCCTCGCGGTCGGTGGCGGCGCCGATGGCGGCGGCGGCGACCAGCAGTCCGAGGGTCCACAGCGCGCCGCGGTGCGTGTTCACCCCTCCGGTGACCCGTGACATGGCGGCCTCACCCGCGCGGCCGATCCGTCCCAGTTCCTCGCGAAGCGCGAGTAGCCGTCGAGGTTCGTACTCGTCGCGCGGCCCGTGTCCCCGGCGGGGTTGGAGTTCCTCGCGCAGGCCGAGTTCCCCGCGAGGACCGGCGCCGGTTGCCGTCCGCCGGGCCGCGTCGGCGAGCGACCGGAACGCGGGCCGCAGCGCCTCGGCGGAGGCCAGCAGGAGCGCCAGGTCCATGTCCCCGTGCGCGCCGGCGCCGCGCCCGTCGACCAGGCCGGGCTTGGGGCTCAACCGCGCCTCCTCGCACAGCGCTCGGACGGCCATGTCGGCGAGCACGTCCGCCGAGGGCCTCGGTGCTCGTGCCGGACTCCGCTCGCGCATCGTGGACATCGGGCCTCACCAGGTCCGGAACCGGGCCGGTGGATCGTAGAGGCCGCCCGACCAGGCGACGAGATCCTCGACGCTGCGCGCCGCCAGCAGGCGTCGTTGCGCCTTGCGGACGTCGACCCCGAGGTCCTCGGGCAGGGCGACCAGGCCGTCGCGGCGCAGCGCCTCCACGCGCCGCTCGTCCATGTCGCGGCCGACCGGGGTGGCGCCCGCGACGGCCGCGACCGCCTCGCGCCGTTCGGCCATGCTCGTGGCCTTGAAGAGGTAGGCCACTCCCTCTTCGGTGACCACGTGGCTGACGTCGTCGCCGTAGATCATGATCGGGGGTATGGGCATGCCCGTCTCCTCGCCGACCAGGACGGCGTCCAGGGACTCGACGAACGCCGGAGTGCCGCCGGAACGGAAGGTCTGGGTGACCTGCGCGACGAGCTTGCGTCCTCGGATCGCTGGCGCCTCACCGGTGAGCAGGCTGAGCCACGCGGGAGAGGCGTGCCTGCGGCCGTGCGGATCGTGTCCCATGTTGGGCGCTCCGCCGAAACCGGCCAGGCGCCCCTCGGTGACCGTCGAGGAGTTCGCGCAGGCGTCGATCTGGAGCGAGGAGCCGATGAACAGATCGACGGCGTACTGGCCCGCGAGCTGACAGAGCACTCTGTTCGACCGCAGCGAGCCGTCGGCGCCGGTGAAGAAGACGTCGGGGCGGGCGGCCACGTAGCGTTCGGTGCCGGGTTCCCCGCCGAAGCAGTGCACCGATTCCACCCAGCCGCTCTCGATGGCGGGGATGAGCGTCGGATGCGGGTTGAGCGTCCAGTGCTTGCAGATCTTGCCGCGCAGGCCCAGCTCCTCGCCGTACGTCGGCAGGATGAGCTCGATCGCGGCGGTGTCGTAGCCGATGCCGTGGTTCAGCGTGGTCACCGAGTGACGCTCGTAGATGCCGCGCAGCGCCAGCATGGCCATCAGGATCTCCACCTGGCCGATGTGGCGCGGGTCGCGGGTGAACAGCGGCTCCAGCGCGAACGGCCGGGGGCTCCGCACGACCAGGTCCACCCAGCCGCCGGGGATGTCCACCCGGGGGACCTCGTCCACCAGTTCGTTGACCTGGACCAGCACCACGCCGTCGTGGAAGGCCGCCGCCTCGGCGATGGTCGGGGTGTCCTCGGTGTTGGCGCCGGTGTACAGGTTGCCCTCGCGGTCCGCCTGCTCGGCGCAGAGCAGTACGACGTCCGGCGCGAGGTCGACGAACATCCGCGCGTACAGCTCGACGTAGGTGT
The DNA here is from genome assembly GCF_040607455.1 of Sphaerisporangium sp. NPDC005289. Lineage (NCBI taxonomy): Bacteria > Bacillati > Actinomycetota > Actinomycetes > Streptosporangiales > Streptosporangiaceae > Sphaerisporangium > Sphaerisporangium sp. NPDC005289. The sequence continues at coordinate 390,567 of NZ_JBEXGS010000001.1, read as the reverse complement.
GGATCGCCCCCACCTCGACCTTGCCGTCGGCGAGAAGCTGCGCCATGCGCACGCTCTGCGGGCCCGCGTAGGCGAAGTCGAGGCGGCGGGCCACGCCCCGCTCGAACACGTCCAGATGCTCGCGCAGGCTGATGGAGGAGATCAGCAGATGCAGGTCGTGCACCACGCCCGGATCGCAGCCGGCCAGCGCTTCGGCGAGGAAGTCCGCCTGCTTCTGGTTGTCCCCTTCGAGGGCCACCCGGTCGCCAGGGCGGAGCAGCGCCTCCAGGGCCTCACGCACGTGTCCGGCGTCCAGCACCCGTCCGGAGGCGAAGGGCCGCACGGCCTCCAAGCGCTCACGCTTGGCGCCCCGCCGCCGCGCCCAGTCTCTGGCGCCCGTCTCCCTGCGTCCCACTGTCCAGCCCCCGGTCGCGAACATGGGTGCTGCTCACCATGCCTCCGAACACGGAGCAACTAACCCATACCCCCGCAAAATGTCCTCCGCTGCTTCGGTGGGGAAGCCTCGCGAGGAACCGGCGGCCCGTGATGCCCGAACGGATGAGTTGATCCCTCTGCCACCGAACAGGCCGGGCACGGGCGCACCGCTGGGACTCCGCGTCAGGAGATGGCCCCCTGCTTCAACCCGCCGACGAACACCTCCCACGCCGCCCCCTCGCACACCAGCACCGGTCCTAGGCGATTCTTACTGTCGCGCACGCCGCGACGGCTCCCGGAGAGACGCGCGACCTCAACACAGTTGCCGCCATTGCTTCCTGAGCGGGTCGATTTGATCCACTCGGCTGCCCGCAGCTCGCGGATCAGCTCGTCCATCGCTGCACCGTCTCCTTGATCAGCTCTAGGGAATCGCGTTGTGATAATGCTTCGGAGCGAATTCCCTCATATCTGAATGCTAGGGTCCGCACGGTTTCTGTCCAGTCGGTCACTTGGGCATTCGAGGCCGCCTCTACGTATGCGGTGTCGGGGGTCCCCTGAGCTTGGGCGATGGCGAACCCGCCCAGGAGACCCGTCGTGGAATAGGCGCGGAAGGGGAGGACCTGGATGACGATCCTCGGGCTCTGACCGGCTTCGAGGAGGTAGGTGAGCTGCTCGGCCATTACGGCCGGACTGCCTATGTGCCGGTGCAGCACTCCCTCATCGAGGACGACCCAGAGCATGGGGGGTTTTGGGCGTCCGAGGATCGCCTGTCGTTCCATTCGCGCCGACAGGTGTTCCTCGACCTCCTCCGGGCTCACGCCGGGTTCTCCGCTCAACATGGCCTGTGCGTAGCTCTTGGTCTGGAGAAGACCGGGAACGAGGAGAGGTTCCCATGTCCGAAGGGACTCGGCCGTGGTCTCCACGTCCAACCAGGGGCGGAACCATGGGGGAGCGGTGGGGCGGCTGACCATGGGCCACAGGCGCATGAGGGCGCCTTCGGCTTGTAGTGCCTCGTCGCAGCGGCTGGCGAAGTCCTCGGACGGGGAGCGCCGCGCCGTCTCGATCATGCTGATCGTGCCCACGGAGTAGGGGATCGCACGGGCGAGGCGGATCTGCGACCATCCGCGTTCTTTCCGGTGTCGTCGCAGCTCGAAACCGAACAGGGCGGTCGGGGATTCGGACGGGTTGAGCTCGCTTTCCTTTGGCATGGGGGGCTCCGGGTGGCCTTCCTCAGCGTTTCACCGAGGGTTTCAGTCGATGCGTTGATAACTCGTTGAAGTCGATCAAGCACTTAGGGTAGTCGGATTCTGGCACCGTCGGAAGTCCTGGGCATCGGATTTCAGAAATGGACGGTGAAACGATGGGGCCTGCGAATCCGCGGCCGAATGTTCTGGGAAGGGCGGCCCTGCCGGGGGTCCGCGAATCAGTGCCGCTCGCGCGTCGTCAGGTGCGCCGATGGCTGAGCGCCGATCACCCCGCGGCCGACGACGTGGTTCTCGCCGTCTCGGAGCTGGTGACCAACGCGATCACGCACGCCGGATGCGGGCGGGACGATTTCATCGCCCTGACGCTTGTGGAGAGCGACGGCGCGATCCACGTGGAGGTGAACGACCCCGGGGCTCCGCACGGCGAACCGGTGGTGCGCGAGGAGCCGGACGCGGAGAACGGCCGGGGGCTGCTGATCATCCGCGAACTGGCCGAGGAGTGGGGCACCCACGCTTCCGGCCCCGGCCTCGGCCGCATCGTCTGGTGCTCCATCCGCTTCGCGCCGCCCCTGGTCACTTCGGCGCGTCACGAGGCGAGATCGGCCCCTTGACCCGGCCCTTGGCGCCGGCCACGCGGGCGAGGACCTCGGCCGCGCGGAACCTCGTCCCGCTGTCGGACGAGGAGTCGACCACGAGATCATGCAGGGCGGCCATGGCGGCCTGCCGATACGGCGTCCCAAGCTCGGCGAGACCCTGCGCGATCGTCAGCCGCCGGTCGGCCGGCAAGCCGGGATCATCCAGCAGTGCTCGGGCGCGGTCACCGGCGGACCTCCGGTACGACGGCCGAAGCCCAGCCAGGGCCATGGCCATGACGGCTCGCTCGTACGGGCTCGCGAGCGGGTTGGTGATGGACTCCTTAAGAAGCCGGACGGCGGCTTCCCGGCCGCCGGGTCCCGTTCCGGCCAATGCCTGGGCGGCCAGGAGCCGTTCCTCGGGTTCCGCCCAGTCGTCCGTGGCGATCTCGTGCAGGACTTCGGCGGCCTTGCCCCGGTGTACCAGGTGACGGCGGGCCAGCGCCTCGGCGGCCAGACGACGGAGCGGCGCCGGGGTGGAGGCGTCGGCCCCCTCCCGCGCCAGCGCCTCACCGGCCTCTTCCTGGACGGACGCGTCCGAGGTCATGGTGGCCAAGGCGTCCAGCGCCAGGGCCCGGTGGGCGCCCGCGACGGTCGTGTCGGCGGACAGGTTCCGCAGCGCCTCGACCGCTTCGCGGCGTCGCTCGTCGCCGAGCATCGCCAGCGCCTCCGCCGCCGCTCGCCGCACGCCCGCATCGGCGCTCGTTTCGCCTGCGAGTTCGTGGAGGGTTCGGGCCAGCAGGTCGCGGTCCTCCTCCTGTTCCACCAGGACGGCCAACGCTTCCCATCGTTCGTCGTCTCCGGCTCTCCGGTCGCCGGCCATCGACTGGAGCGCCTTGACCCCCGCGGCACGCGCCTGAGGCCCCAGGCCGAGGAGCATGTCGATGGCGTGACGGCGCTGGTCGCCGGAGGCGCCTTGGCCCAGCGCGATGCGCCGCAGGTGGGCGATCGCGCGTTCGCGCTTGTCGGCGGAGAGCTCGGCGAGGGCCATCGCGGCTTCCGCCCGCGCCCAGGGGTCGGCGGAGACGTCGGCGGCGATGGCGTCGAGCAGGTCGACGGCCTGCGCACGGCAGGAAGGCCCGAAACGGGCAAGGGCTTCGGCGGCCTGGCGGCGTCCCCATGCTCGGACCGCAGGATCTTCGGCGATCAGTCCGAGCAGGCGGGTGCCCCGCTTCGCATGAATGTCGCTGATCTCCAGGAGACCTGTGGCGGCCTGAAGCCGTTCACGACCTGGACGTGAGGTGTCTTCGGCCAGTCGGACCAGCAGGTCCACCGCGTCGAAGTGGCAGGCGTCGCTCACGTCGGCCATCGCCGCGACCGCGAGCGCCCGCGGCAGGTCGCCGTCCGGCCCGTCCGCCTCCTCGCGGAACGCCCGCACCGCCTCGAAGGCGAGCCGCCGCGCGTCCGGGCCGAGCTTCGCCAGGGACTCGATGGCCCACAGCCGGTTCCAGAAGTCCACGTCGCCGTCTCCGGCCAGGCGGTGAAGTCCCGTCACGGCGGTCTCCAGTGCTTGCTGGGACAGTAGCCCGCCCAGGAACTCCGCCGCCCACCGGCGGACCGTGATGTCGGCGCCGGTGTCCGTCGTCAACTCGCCGAGGAGGACCAGGGCGCGGGACTGGGCGACGGGCCCGAGCGCGACGAGCTCTCGCGCTGCTCGCAGGCGTTCGTCAGGATCGTCGGCGAGTTCGACGACGAGCCGGTACAGGAGCTCCGCGCCTTCGTCCCGCTCGTCGCCGCCCAGGCCGGCGAGATCCTGCGCCGCCGCGAGGCGTACGTCGGCATCGGCCGATGCATCCGCCGCGAGCCGGCGCAACACCTCCGCTCCTTGTGCCCGTCGCTCGCCGCCCAGCCTGGCGAGGTCCCGCGCGGCCAGGCGGCGATCGTCCGGCTCGCGCTCACCTGCGTCGCCGGTACCGGTGGCCAGCCGGTACAGCAGGTATACCCCGGTGTTCTCCTCCTGCTCACCCAGCTTGATCAGCGAACCGGCCGCCTCGCGGCGTACCTGTGCGTCGAGGAGGACGTCGAGGCTCATCCGCGTGAGGACCTCCGCGCCGCGCTCGCGATGCTCATCGCCGAGTTTGCCGAGTTCGGCGGCGGCCTCGCGGCGTGAGTCAGGGGCGACGAGCGGGTCGGTGGCGTGCCGGTGCAGAGGCTCGGCGACGCTGTCGCGCTGTGAGGGGTCGAGCTTCGCGAGATCGGCCAGGATCGCCGGTCGATGCCGGACGTGGGTACCCGACACCTCGGCCATCCGCCCCAGGATCTCGAGACATCGCGCACGATGATCCGGGCCGAGGGACGCCAGCTCCTGGACGGAGTTCAGACGAGCCGTCGTCGTGGCGGCGGGGTCCGTCGCGAGCTGGTGCAGGAGGGCCACGGCCCGGCGGTGCCGGTCGGTGTCGCCGGCGTGCCCCTGGCGGACGGCGAATCTCCTCTCATCGTGATCGACGGTGACATCGGAGGCGATGCGGTCGTAGACGTCGGCGCCGAGCGAGGAGGCCAGGTGGTGAGACTCAAGAAGCAGAAGGGTCTTTTCGCTTGCGTTGATGGAGGGGTCGTCGGTGAATCGCTGGAGAGACGCGCCCGCTCCCTCACGATATCGGGCACCCAGATCGAGCAGTCGCTCCACCGCGTTTCGCCGGGATCGGAGCGGCGCCGCGTGGTCGGAGGCCAAGCGCCTCCACAGATCCGCCGCCTGGTCGAGATGCGCGGCCCCCAGGTCCACGAGTACCTGGGCGCTGTTGGAGCGGGCGTCGGCGGAGGCTGTCGCGGTCATCGCCAGCCGATGGATCAGCGTGGCGGCCAACGGTGTGTCGCCGGGCCGGAGCGTCGCCTGTGTCGCCATCGCCAGGACGCGTTCGGCCGACGAGGAGAAGGGGTGACGGAAGAGTTCGTCGACGAAGCGCAGGATGCCCGGCAGGAAACGCGTTCCCAGATTGGCCAGCGTGCTCGCCGCTTGGAGGCGGCGGCCGAACGGGAGCGCGGGCCCGGCGACCAGTCTCAGCAGGAGGTCGGCGGCCGGCATCCGATGGCCGTCGTCCAATTGCGCGAGTTGGACGGCCGTCATGCGGAGGTGCGCGGCCTGCACTGCGTCGACGCTGATCGCGTAGAAGGCCTGCACGCCGCTCGCCTTGAAGCCGGCACCGAGTTCGATCAGGTCCTCTGCCGCTCTGTAGCGGCTGCCCACCATGCTCCCGGCGTCGGGTCGTACGGCGAGGTCGAACATGACCCGGGCAGCGGTCGACCGGTGCGCTCCGCCGAGTTCCGCCAGTTCGCGGGCAGCGGTGAGTCTGACCCCTGAGCTGAGGCGAAGATCCGTGATCGCCCGTAGGAGCGCTTCAACGGCCTCGGGACGACGGGATGGTTCGATCTTCACGAGAGCGGCCAGAGTCAGAGCGTGGTCGAATCGATCACGGCGATGATCGTGTGCAAGTCGTCCCAGCAGGTGAACGCTCTCGTGGACGTGGCGGCCCCCCAGTTTGTGCAGCTTTTCGGCGGCTGAGCGTCGCTCCCAACCCGGGAAAGAGTGGTCCATGGCCAGGTCGCGCAGAATCTCTGCGGCTCGCGACCGCTGCTCGTGACCGCATTTGGCCAGCTCCACAGCCATTTCCACGCGGTGCCAGACGGTCACCGCCGGGTCGGTGGCCAAGCGGTGGAGCAGGTCCGCCGCGTGCGCCCGATGTCGGCCGCCCAGCCGCGCCAGGCTCTCGGTGGCCGAGAAGCGGTCGGTGATCTCCGTGTCGCCGTCCTCGGCGAGGGCGACGAGCAACCGCGCGGCCTCATCGCGGTGATCGCCGCCGAACCTGGACAGGACGGTCGCCGCGTCGCACCGGATCTTCGCCTCATGCTCGGCAGTGGCGAAAGACCGCAATAACGCCGGTCCGTCGCGACGCACTCCGCCCGATCGCTCTCGGAGCAGGTCGATGAGGGAGATCCTAATCGCGGGGCCGAGGGATGCGTCAGCCAGCAGTCCTTCGAGTCGTTCGCGGACGGGGGCGTGGCGGGTGAGGGCGATCACCTCCTCCAGGTCCGTCACCGAACCCGTTCCCACCAAGTTCTCCAGCCGGGTCAGGTAAGCCGTGAGCTGGGCGTCCGAGACGGGGGCGCCCTTCTCGACCAGGCCGTCCGCGGTGGCGCGCTGGTCGAGAGTGCCGTTCTGCAGCGCGTCCAAGAGTGCCGCGCCCGGCCCCACGAGGTGCAGATAGTGCAGGACCACGAGGTTGGCCGCGTCGTCGCCGAGTAGGAGGTCGCTCACCAGCTTCTCCCAGGGCGGTTCGCCGGCACTGAACTCTTTGGGAAGGGCCTTGGCGCGGGCGGTGGCGGCCAGGTGCTCGGCGAAGGTCTGGTGCAGGAACCGCAGCCGGGTGCGGCTCCTCGACAGCACGCCTGTCTGGGACAGCCACTCGGCGAGGGCGCTCTCCCAGTCCAGGGGCATGCGGGCGGGCATCGGGGCATGGTCGGCCAGGTAGCGCCGCGCGACGTCCATGAGCGGGGTCTCGGTGGTGGTGTAGGCGGTGGCCAGCGCTTCCATCAGCGCGACCCGGTGCTCGTACAGCCACGCCGCGAGCCGCGGACCGCCCGGGACCTCGTCCAGGGTGGCCAGTGACGAGGCTCCCGCGTCGATCCGAGCTTGCGCGTACCGTCCGATGTACTCCTCGTACAGCTCGTACCGTCCGGCTGGCAGCGGGCGGTCGCGGCGGGACTGGTGAAGGTGGGCGGCCACGGTGGCCAGGAGGGGCACGACGAGCACCTCCTCAAGGCCGGCCAGCCGCACCTGCCGCAGGAACTCCTCCGCCGCCGCGTTCCCCGCAGGCGTGTCATCCGGGTCGAACCAGTTCCGGGCGAACTGCACCAGGGCTTCCTCGTCGAACGGCTGCAGCTCGTAGAAGCCGACCCTCGGACCGCGCAGGCGGTCGATCTCGCCGGGGGACAGCGGACGGGTGGTGACCAGGAACCGGGCCGGGCCGTCGTCGCCGGGGAACCGGGACGCGAGCGCGGTCAGCAACCGCTCGCGGTCATCCTGGTCGGGGATCTCGTCCAGAGCGTCCACCACGACCAGCCACCGGCGCCCGCTCACCTTCCCGGTGAACAGGGACGCCGCCACTTCGCCGTCGGACGGCCCGTACTCCGCGGTGACCGAGGCCCGCAACGCCTCGGGCCAGCCGCTGCGGAGATGGAGGGCCAGCACGCGGGCCGGCAGCATGACAGGGACCAGTGGCGCTTCGCCGTCCTGGATTTTGCCGTCAAGCAGCGCCTTCGCGAAGTGCCGGACGAGCATCCTGCCGAGGGTGGTCTTGCCGAGGCCGGCCGCGCCCTCGATCACCAGGTGGTCGTGCTGCTCGAAGACCTGCTCGAACGGCTGCGCCAGGCCCGCGGACGGCCGCCGGTCCTCCTCCGGGAACTCCTCGCCGTCCTCCTCCCACGGTCTGCGCGGTTCGGGAGCGGCGGCGACGCTCTGCCGTACGTACACCTCCGACAGGGGGAAGCGTCCGTGAGCGCCGCGCAGCGGATAGGGGAGGTCATCGGAGACCTGGCACATCTGGCGGAGAACGCCGGTGAGCTCTGGAGGGACCGGTGTCATCTCCGAGCGGGCCGGCCCGTCCGAGTGGGTAGGCCGGCAGGAGGCGGTCAGGCGCGGCCAGCGGCGGAGCAGGGCCGAGACGGGGAGCATCCAGGCGACCTTGGCGCCGTCGTCGCCGTCCTCGGTGACGGCGATGCCGACGACCTGGCCGGTGTCGTCGCGTTCCACGGCGGCGCCGCTGAACCCGCGCTGGATACGCCTGCCGACGGCGCGTGTGGCGTCGAGTTGGACCCATTCGGGACCGCCGGGGTCGCCGACTTCGTACGACACCGCCCACACGCCCGTGTCGAGTCCCGGGGGATAGCCGTAGGCGCGCACGGCCGTGCCGCGTTCGGCGCGCTCGGTCAGTTCGGCGGGGGCGGTGCCGTCGGGCGGCGTGGAGCGGAGCTCCAGGACGGCCACGTCACCGCGCTCGTCGTCCTCGATGGGGAACCAGCCGTCGTCGGAGACCCATGCCTGGAACCGCGCACCGCCCGCGGCGATCGGGAAGTCGAGCTCGACCGGGTCCGCCGGTCGGGAGCGCTCGGCGGCGTGCCGGCCAAGAGCGGCGTTGACCACGTGGGCGCAGGTGAGCACGTGCCGGTCGTCGATCAGCACGCCGGCGCCGCACGTCCCCGAGCCCGCGCGGACGCGAACCGACCAGCGGCGCATGTCAGGACTCCGCGACGCGGCGCCAGGTGAGTTTGACGGTCAGGTGTCCTTCGAGGGAGGACTTGGCGATGACGGCCCCTGCCTCGGCGTTGAGTTTCACGCCCAGCTCGATCTCGACCTCGTCCGGACCGGACTTGCGGAAGGTCTCCAGGGCGGCCTCGGCGGCCTCGCGGATGGGCTGGAGCGCCGACTGCAGGGAGTCCACGGCCGCTTCGATCTTGTCCCCGGTGCGTGAAGCCCGCCGGACCGCCGGCTCGTTGTCCGCGATCTCCACGACGACCTGGCCGCCGTCGGCCAGGGGCATGCGCATCAGCTCGCTCACATCGACTCCGGGGCATGGGGGGACGGAAACCGCCGTAAGGGCTTCAGCAGATCGTATACGCGCGTAATCGGTCGAACACTGAGACTGTGCCGACCGGTCGCCGCGTCGCCGCCCTCGCGCATGCGTGCCGTCGTGTCGGTCACAATTTCGGCCGGACTCGGCAGGAGGTCCCGCCGCGATGATCTAGCAGGACGTGCGACCTTCGGGATGTGCCGAGCACCGTCACGGACGTCCACGGGAGGGGCCGCCGAGGTGGATGTCCAGATTTGCGGCTTATGTCGGAAAAGTTAACAAAAGGGCAAACTATAGGAAGAAAGTAGTAACTTCAAGTCCTTTACAGGGCCTTGCCGGGGGTGATCGGATTCGTCCGGTTCATCGACTCTGGAGGCTAAGTGAGGCCCTGTACCCCCCGGAGGACCGCGGCGTCCGTCGCCGCGGCCCTCGCCGCCGTTGTGATCACCCCAGCGGTGGCGCACAGTGCTTCGCCTGCGCAAGCGCCTACGGGAGCGCCGCCCACGAGCGGCGGCGCGCCCGGTGCGACCGCCACGGTGACGCTGATCACCGGCGACAAGGTGAAAGTGACCAAGCGGACCGGCGCCGCCTCCTCTGTGGACGTCGAGCGCGCGCCGGGAGCCACGGGCTCTGTGCGCATCTCCACCGAGGGCGGGGACACCTACGTGTACCCCGACCCGGCCGTCGCCTACATCGCGGCCGGCCGGCTCGACAAGCAGCTCTTCGACGTGACGCGGCTGGTCGCGCAGGGCTACGACGACGCGCACAGCGCCGAGCTTCCCCTGATCGTCACTCGTGCGCAGGACGCGTCCGCCCGTAAGAGCGAAGCCCCGGCCGGCCCCGCGCTGCCGGGTGCCAGGACCACGCTCAGCCTTCCCTCCATCGGCGGTGAGGCGCTCCGTGCCCGCCGGTCGCAGGCCACGGCCTTCTGGTCGGCCCTCACCGGCGCCGCGCGGGAGAACGGGCGTTCGGCGAAGCGGTCCGACGGCGCGCCGGACGACCAGGCGGCGCCCCCGTTCGCCGCCGGTATCGACAAGGTCTGGCTGGACGGCAAGGCGAAGGCGACCCTCGCCGACACCACCGCGCAGATCGGCGCTCCCGCGGCCTGGGCCGCGGGAGGCGTGGGAACCGGGGTGCGGGTCGCCGTCCTGGACACCGGCGTGGACGCGACCCACCCGGACCTCGCCGGCCGCGTCGCGGCGTCCAAGAGCTTCATCCCCGGCCAGGAGGTCACCGACCGGAACGGGCACGGGACCCACACCGCCTCGACGGTGGCCGGGACCGGCGCCGCCTCCGACGGCAAGGAGCGGGGCGTCGCCCCCGGCGCCGACCTGGTGGTGGGCAAGGTTCTCGACGACGGCAACTCCGGGCCGATCTCGGGGGTCATCGCGGGCATGGAGTGGGCCACGCGGACCGAGCACGCCAAGGTGGTCAGCATGAGCCTGGGCGTCGGCGGCTGGCACACCCAGGATGATCCGCTGAGTCAGGCGCTGAACCGGCTGAGCGCCGAGACCGGCGCGCTCTTCGTCGTCGCCGCGGGCAACGACGGACCCGGCCCCTACAGCGTCGCCTCGCCGGGGACCGCGGACGCCGCGCTCACCGTCGGCGCGGTGGACGGCTCCGACCACCTCGCCGACTTCTCCAGCGCCGGGCCGCGCCTGAACGACGACGGGCTCAAGCCCGATCTGACCGCTCCCGGCGTGGACGTGCTGGCGGCGCGCTCGCAGTACATGGAGTGGGGCGAGGGCTACTACCGGACCGACAGCGGCACCTCCATGGCGACGCCGCACGTCGCCGGGGCGGCGGTGCTGCTGGCCCAGAAGCACCCGGAGTGGACGGCGCGGCAGATCAAGGACGCCTTGATGAGCACCAGCGCGCCGACGCCGGACTACAGCCCCTACCAGGCCGGCGCCGGCCGGTTGGACGTGGGCGCCGCCTACGTGAAGGACCAGGTCGTCGCGAGCGGATCGGTGGACGCCGGGCTGGTCCAGTGGTCGTCCGGCGGACAGCCGCGGCAGCCGGTCACGAAGAAGATCACCTACACCAACACCACGGACGCCCCCGTCACGCTGGACCTGTCCGTCGACCGTGGCGGCTCGCCCGAGAAGGCGTTCGACATCGCCGCCGACCACCTCACCGTGCCCGCGCGCGGGACCTCGGCGGTCGAGGTCACGGTGAACCCCGGCGGGCTCGCGCCCGGCAGGTACACCGCCCAGGTCAGGGCGCGGCACGCGGCCGGTGAGGTGCACACGGTCGTGGGCGTCTCCGTCGAGTCCGAGAAGTACGCCCTCACCGTCCACCTGAAGGACCGCGCCGGCCGCCCCCTGAGCGGCGATGTCGAGATCAAGGGCGCCGACGGAGGCAGCACCTTCATGTGGGTCCCGGACGGCACGCTCACCAGCCGCTGGGCTCCCGGCTCCTACACGGTCCTCGCCATCCCGGACCTGGAAGGTCTGCACGGCCCCAACTCCCTCGGGGTCGCGATGCTGATCGCTCCCGAGGTCGACCTGACGGCCGACCGCACCGTGGAGCTCGACGCCTCGCGGGCACGCCAGGTGAAGGTGGCCACGCCCAAGCCGACCGCCGTGGTCGACAGCAGGGTCGACATCTTCCGCTCCTTCACCTCCAGTACGCCCGCCCCCGGCGACGGCACCGCCCTCCATGAGGTGATCATGCTCCCGGCCGCCAATGACGGCCTGTGGGCCCTGCCGAGCAAGAAGAAGGTGACCAAGGGCAGCTTCGTCTTCACCACCCGGTTCCGCGCGACGCAGACGCCGCTGAAGATCGGCTACCGGGGCCACGACCTTGACGACGTCCTCGTGCAGCCCGGTTCCGCGGCGATGCCGGACGGCGCCTCGCGCCTGGACGCCGCGTTCGCCGGCAACGGTTCGCAGGCGGACTACGCCGGCCTGTCGGTCCGCGGCAAGGCCGTGGTCGTACGCGCCGGCGCCGTGACCCCCGCCGACCAGGCGGCGGCGGCGCACGCCGCCGGCGCGGCGACGCTCCTGGTGGTCAACAACGCACCCGGCCGCAGAAGCGACTGGTACGGCGCCGGTGACGGCTTCTCGACCGGCCCGATCCCCGTGGCCTCGGTCACCATGGACGAGGGGGAGGCGCTGGTCAAGGAGATCGCCGCCGCGGGCAGGAAGGCGTTGCGGCTGGACGTCGAAGCCCACCCGGCGCCGGAGTACCTGTACGACCTGGTCGACTACCACCAGGGCGGCGTGCCCGAGGACCCCTCCGCCAAGACCGACCCGCGCGGCCTCGCCCGCGTCGACCTGGAGTTCTCCCCGCCCTCCAAGCTGCAGGTCACCGAGATGCGAGCGGAGTTCCCACCGTACGAGTACTACTCGGCTCCGCCGTTCCCGATGGAGCGGGTCGCCGCCGGAAGGCGCACCGACTGGGTCTCCACCGGAGAGGGGGTCGTCTGGCAGCAGACCGCCTCTGCGAACGGCTGGAGCGGGTCGCAGACCGACCGGCTGTCCTACCGGCCGGGCAGCGTGCAGAAGGACCGGTGGTTCGGCCCCATCACCCGGCCGCGCATGATCAGCGCCGAGGGCCCGTTCCGCGGCGAGACCGGGCTCAGCGCCGACATCCAGGGCTTCGGCGACGCGGGAGCGGCGCATAGCGGCGGGTCCGGCATCCCCGGCGTGGTCGAGACGATCACGATGTACCAGGGGGACAGGCAGGTCGCCCAGGTCGTGGGCTGGCCCTACCTCAACGCCGGAGACCTGGCACCGCAGCGGCTGCCCTACCGGATCGTCGTCCAGACGAACAACGACGGCACGGTGAACCCCTACTCCATCGCCGGCCAGACCGAATGGCGGTTCATCTCCGGCGCCCCGGTGGGGGCGGACTTCGCGGCCATCCCACTGGTCCAGTTGGACTACGGAATCGACGTGGACGCCGAGGGCCGGGCGGGGCGCGCGTCGGACCTGTCCATCACGCCGGTGCTGCTCAACGGCGACTTCGCGAAGAACCCGATCTCCGCGGTGACGCTGGCGGTCTCCTACGATGACGGCGCCACCTGGCAGCGGCAGGACCTGAAGGAGAAGAAGGGCACCTGGCGGGCGTCCCTGCGCGCGCCGCAGCGAGCCGGCTACGTCTCCATCCGGGTCACCGCCGACCAGCGCGACGGCGAGGGCATCTCCCAGACCATCACCCGGGCCTTCGGTCTGAAGTAGTCCTGAGAGAACCGGTTCACGCGACCGGCGGGGCACAACGGTGTGCCCCGCCGGTTTCGTCTGTCTTGAAAGAGTGCCGGCGGCCCGCGCGTCGGCCGGGTGCGCGGTGGAGCGGGAGAATGAAGCGAGAGCACTGCTCTTGACGGCGGTGCTTTCCGTGCGAGAGCATTGCTCTCGAAAGAGAGCGATGTGTTCGTCGAGATGAGGCCGTTCGATGCTGACCGTGATGAAAGGCGCCAGCGCGGGCCTGATGTTCCTGCTGGAGCTGGGCGTCTACCTGGCGGTCGGGTACTGGGGGTTCACGTTCAGCCCGAACTGGGGGCTCAAACTGCTGCTGGGCATCGGTGGGCCATTGCTGTTCGCGGTCGTCTGGGGCGTCTTCGGGTCGCCGAAGGCGAGCATCCCGGTGCACGGGCTGGGACGGGCGGCCCTTGAGGTCCTCTGGTTCGGCGGGGGCGTCGCGGCCGCGGCGGGGGCCGGCCTCGTCACCACCTCGGTGGTGTTCGCCGCGCTGTTCGTCGTCAACGCCGCGCTGCGGCTCCTGTGGCACCAGGTCTGAGACACCGCCGAAGAGGCGTCATCACAAGGAGGTCGAACATGGGCAAGCACGTCATCGTCGGATCGGGGCAGGTCGGCGGGCAGCTCGCGGAGATGCTGGCGCGGTCGGGGCACGAGGTCGTCGTCGTCACCCGCTCCGGCTCGGGGCCGGCGGATCCGGGGATCACCCGGGTCGCCGCTGACGCGAGCGACGCCGACCGGCTCGCCGGAATCGCCAAAGGCGCCGACGCCCTCTACAACTGCGCGAACCCGCGCTACCACGAATGGGCGCGCGACTGGCCGCCGATGGCCGCCGCGCTGCTGACGGCGGCCGAGCGCAGCGGGGCGGTGCTGGTCGTCACCGGCAACCTGTACGGGTACGGGCCGGTGGACCGTCCGATGACGGAGGAGATGCCGCTCGCGGCCACCGGGACGAAGGGGAAGGTGCGCGCCACGATGTGGCGCGACGCGCTCGCCGCGCACGAGGCGGGCCGTGTGCGGGCGACCGAGGTGCGCGGATCCGACTTCTTCGGACCGGGGATGTCCGGCCAGGCCATCTTCAGCGACCGCTTCCTCAAGCCGCTGATGGCCGGCAAGCCGATCCGGGTGCCCGCCGATCCCGACCAGCCGCACAGTCTCACCTACATTCCGGACGTGGTGCGGGCGCTGGCGACGGTCGCGGTGGACGAGCGGGCCTGGGGACGGCCCTGGCACGTGCCCACGCCGCCCGCGACGACCGTCCGGCACCTGGCCGAGCGGATGGCGGAGCTGGCCGGGGCACCCGCGCCCCGCGTCTCGGCCATCCCGCATGTGGTGATGCGGGCGGCGGGGCTGTTCTCGCCGTTGCTGCGCGAGCTGGAAGAGACGCGCTACCAGTTCGTCCGGCCGTTCGTCGTCGACTCCTCCGCCTTCGAGTCGACGTTCGGCGTCCCGCCGACCCCGATGGACGTCGCCCTGAAGCAGACCCTGACCTGGTGGCGCGCCCGATAGTCCCTCGGAAGACGGGGCGGCGACGCTCGTCCCCGGGTGGTTTGATGTCCGCCATGGTTCAGGAGGAAGCCGGTCGCGCCGCGCGGCGGGCGGTGGTGGCGGACGCGGGGGCGCTGACGCGGCTGCGGGCGCTGATGCTGGAGGAGATGGGGGCGCCCGTCGGCGGTGAGGACGCGGAGTGGCGCAAGGCCGCGGAGGCGTGGTTCGCCGAGCGGCTCGCGGACACCGGCGGCTTCGCCGCCTTCGTGATGGACGATCCGGAGCTGGGCGTGGTGTGCTCGGCGGTGGGCATGATCGAGCGGCGCGCGCCCGGGCCGTCCAACCTCACGGGCACACAGGGCCGTGTCTTCAACATCAGCACCGACGTCCGGCGACGACGGCGCGGGCACGCGCGGGCGTGCCTCGCGGCGCTGCTGGCCTGGTTCCGCGACGAGACCGAGGCCAAGGTGATCGAACTCAACGCCACCGGGGACGGCGCCGAGCTGTACCGCGCGACCGGCTTCGTGGCGCCCCGCTTCCCGGCCCTGCAGCTCAGGCTCTCCGAGTCGCCCCTCACCCCGCGTCCTTGAAGCCCATGCCACGTGCCAGGCGGCGTCTCTGGTGCTCTGAACCGCCCTCGGTTCTCGTTCTGAAAGGCCGCCTCATAGTCTCTCGGCATGAATCGGACGCGCGTGGCGATGATCGGGCTCGGGGACATCGCGGAGAAGGCCTACCTGCCGGTGCTGTCGGCCACACCCGGCCTGGAGCTGCTGCTGTGCACGCGTGACCGGGGCAGACTGGACCGGCTCGGTGACGCCTACCGCGTTCCGGCGCGGTTCACCTCGGTGGAGCAGGTGGTCGCGGAGGGCGTCGAGGCGGCGTTCGTCCATGCCGCGACCGAGGCGCACGTGGAGATCGTGGAGGCGTTGCTGCGGGCCGGGGCGCACGTCTACGTGGACAAGCCGATCGCGTACGACCTCGCCGGGGCCGAGAAGGTCGCGCGCCTGGCCGAGGAGCGCGGGCTCTCGCTCATGGTGGGGTTCAACCGCAGGTACGCGCCCGGGTACGCGGGGCTGCTGGACCTGCCGCGCGACCTGGTCGTCATGCAGAAGAACCGCACCGGCCTCGCGGACGACCCGCGCCGGGTCGTCTTCGACGACTTCATCCACGTGGTGGACACCCTGCGATTCCTGGCGCCGGGCGAGATCTCGGAAACCTCGGTGGACGTGCGCGTGCGGGACGGCCTGCTGGAGCACGTGGTCCTGCGCCTCACCGGGGACCGTCCGCCCATCGCGGCTCATGGTGGGGGAGGGTTCACGGCGATCGGGATGATGAGCCGGGTCAGCGGGGCGGTCGAGGAGACCTGCGAGGTGATCGGCGGCGGCGTCAAGCGCCGGGTGGTGAACCTCGGCGACGTCGTCGACTTCGACGGCGGCGAGACCCTCGCGCGCAGGCCCGACTGGACGCCGGTCGCCCGGCAGCGCGGCATCGAGCAGGCGTGCCTGGAGTTCCTCGCCGCCGTCCGCGAGGGACGCCTGATCACCGCCGACGACGCCCTGCGCACCCACGCCCTCTGCGAACAGATCGTCGCCGCCGCCACACTATGACCTTCGCCAGGCCCGCGGCGCCGTGAGATTCGCCCGGTACGTGAGGCGGTGACGTTCGCCCGGCATGCCCGACCGTGACGCTCACCGGGTATGCGGGCCGTCGCGCTGGGCGGTCGCCGTCGGCGTTCTCGGGCAGGGGGACGCCGAGGGGGCGAGGCGGCCTGGTGGTCACTCCTTCACGCGGAGGCGCATCCGGGTGTCGTTCGGCTCGACGATGTGGCGTTCGGCGATGGCGGTGAGCCGTTTGTTGGTCTCCTCGGGGTCCAGGTCGTGAGGCAGGTCGGGGACGTCGATCGTCCCGAGTTCCTCGCCGGGGGCCAATGCCATTCCTGGAAGGGCCCCGCCTTCCGGAGCGGTGGCCATCGATTTGATGTTCCCGGCCGGGTCGTACACCACGACGACGCGCATTTCCGTCCCGCTTTCTGTCATGGGGATATCACACTTGTGTGGACGTAGAAGCCGCCGACGGTTATGGGCCCGTTGTTGGTGACGACGATGTCGAGATAGAAGCGGCCCGCGTAGTCGCCCCGGGTCGCGAGCTGGGTCACCTCGAGATATCTCTCCGGCGCGTAGGTGGCCACGGCGGTGACGGTGACCGCGCCCCTGCCGAACAGGGGGCTCTCCAGCCAGAAGTAGACGTGGCCGTCCGGCCCGCGCGGCGGGATCGTCCAGGCGAAGTCATTGCGGAAAAGCGTCACGGTTGCCATCCGCTGCCCCATTCGCTCGGTTTCGGAGGATTTTGTCCGATAAACGTGGCCGGGGGTCGGGTGCGGCGCGGTGGTCATCCGAGAGCCGGTCGTTCGTCTCCTCCACTAGTACAGCGGCCCGCCCGCCGCGGAAAGACGTCGGCCGGGTCCGTGGCCGCTCGGAAAGAGAAATGTTCCGTCGCGGCCACGCCCGGCCGAACAAGAGAAATGTATTCACATAATCGCGCGCGCCCCTCAGCGGGAGGCGAGGTACCGCTCGCCGAGGGTGCGCAGGCGGGAGTGGGCGCCCTCGTAGATGTCGGGGGTGCCGAGGTAGGCCTTGGGGAGCTTGGCGACCATCGTGTAGTTGGTGTCGCAGACGTTGCCGACCGGGGCCTCGCCGCCCTGGCTGACGAGCTGGTAGGCGTCGAGCAGGTCGAGGCCGGTGAGCGTGGAGGTCCAGGTCACCAGGTCGTGCTGGCTGATGCGGTAGGCGTCCTCCAGGGGGCGCGCCGACCCGGTGGACATCAGGTGGGCGTCGTCCTCCAGCCGGGGCCACGGCGTGAGCACGCCCTTGATCAGCTCGACGGCGACGACGGTGTTCATGGCGGCCTCCACCGCCGTGCCGCACACCTCGCCGTGCCCCTGCCGGCAGTGGCCGTCGCCGACGGCGAACAGGCCGCCCTCGACGTTGACGCCGAGGTACACGGTGACGCCGGCCCGCAGTTCGGGGGTGTCCATGTTGCCGCCGTGCGCGTCCGGGGTGATCGTCATGCGAGCCTCGGAGGCGCCCGGCGCGACGCCGACGGTGCCGTGCATCGGGTCCAGCGGCATCTCCACGGTGAAGTCGCCGCGCCGCGCCCGGTAGGTGACGGTGCGTCGCTCCTTGTCCACCTCGTACATCCACACGACCTCGTCCAGCGGCGGCTGGAGCATCGCCGTGGTGTGGGTGCCGGTCAGCGCCCCGAAGTGCGGGAACGTCGTGGAGACCGCCCAGTCGCGTGCCGGTTCGATGGAGATGAAGTGCAGGGCGAGCGTGTCGCCCGGCTCGGCGCCCTGGACGTGGAAGGGGCCGGTGACCGGGTTGAGGTAGGGGAACTCGCAGACGGCGGAGGGCAGGTCGTCCACGCCGCGCACGCGCCCGCCGAAGCAGTCCTCGGTGTACAGCTCGAGGACGGTGCCGGGCTCGACCGTGCCGACGGCGGGGCGCCCGCCGAAGGTGTAGGACAGCTCGTCGGCGGCGGGACGGTAGGAGACGACGTTCACTCGGAGACCTCCGTGGTCATGGCGGGCAGGGTGGGACGCCGGCCCACGCGGTAGGAGTAGGCGAGGATCGCCAGGCCGACGAGCAGCCAGACGAACCCGAGCACCTGGGCGGCGATGTTGGCGTTGATGACGACGTAGAGCAGGATCAGGAAGCCGATGGACGGGGCGATGACGTGGCGCCACCAGTCGCGGCTGCCCTGCCGGATCACGTAGTGGACGATGACCGACACGTGCAGGGCGAGGAAGGCCGTCATCGCGCCAAAGTTCACCAGCGAGGTGAGCACCTGGATGCCGTCGGCGAGCCGGCTCATGAAGATGCCGAAGACCAGCGAGACGGCGGCGACCACGAACGTGGCGTTGACCGGGATTTTGTGCTTGGGGTGGATCTTGGCGAGGAACTTCGGGAGCTGCCCGTCACGGGCCATCGCGAACAGCAGGCGGGAGGTGGCCGCCTGCGCGACCAGGGAGTTGGCGAAGCCCCAGGCCACGGCGGTGGCGACCGCGGTCAGCACGCTCAGCCAGTGGCCGCCCGCGTACTCGGCGGTGTCGTAGAAGGCGGTTCCGGCCGGGTCGCCCTTCGCGAGCAGGGCCGACCGGTCGGGGGTGAGCAGGGCGGCCACCCACGTCTGGACGACGAACAGCACGCCGGCGAGGGCGAGCGCGGCGACCATGGAGCGGCCGAGCCTGCGGGTGTCCTCGCGGCTCTCCTCGGCGAGCATCGAGATGCCGTCGAAGCCGAGGAACGACAGCACCGCCACCGACACGGCCCCGAACACCAGCGGCCAGGAGAAGGTCGAGGAGTCGTACAGCGGGCTGAGCAGGTCGCCGTTGCCCTTGCCCTGCGCCAGGGCGGTGATCCCGATGACCAGGAAGATCGCCAGGACGATCAGCTCGGCCACCAGCATGATCTTGTTCATCCGCGCGGTCATTTCGATGCCGAGGTAGTTGACGGCCGTGTTGAGCACGATGAAGCCGATCAGCCACGCCCAGATCGGGATGACGGGCACGAACGAGGCCATGGCGGCGCTGGCGATCAGGTACAGCAGGGCCGGCACGAGCACGTAGTCGAGCAGGATCACCCATCCGGCGAGGAAGCCGACCGGCGCGGCGATGCCCCGGCCGGCGTAGGTGTAGACCGAGCCGGCCATCGGGAACGCCTGGGCCATCTGCGCGTAGGACAACGCGGTGAAGGCCATGGCGATCATGCCGATGATGTACGCGAGCGCCACCATGCCGCCCGAGCCCTGGAAGACGCCGCCGAAGATGCCGAAGGGGGCGATCGGCACCATGAAGATCAGGCCGTAGATCAGCAGGTCGGCGAAGCTCAGCGAGCGTTGCAGCTCCTGCTTGTAGCCGAAACGCTCGACGCCGGCGGCCGGGGTCGAATCGGACGCGCCGCCGAGCGGGGCGTCGGAGGGGGACGGCGACGTTCCGGACGGGGAGGACATGGACGGCTCCTTCACATGCGGGGGCAGAGCCGTACGATAGAGCTATTCCTTGAAAGTGAAAAGATTTCTATGGAAAGATTTACGACGGCCGCCACACCGTTACGCGCGCGTCACACGAGACGGCAGGCCGTCGAAGCCGGAACACCAGGCTGAGGGATCGGAGCGGGCGAAGGGAGGCGGGCGCCGCACGAGCGAGGGTCGCGCTCCCGGCGCGGACCGGCGCGACTCACATGGAGGTCACGACATCGAAGTCCAGGCCATCGGCGCGTCCCACGTAGACGCGTTGCCGCACGTGGCGGTCGTGCAGCGTGAGCGGGCCGCGGCCGCCGGTGATCGAGGTGCCGTCGGCGACCGCCTCGATGGCCGGCACGGCCGTCGAGCCGGCCCGCCGGATCAGCGCCGCCAGCATCAGCACGCCCTCGTAGCAGCCGTGCCCGTGCCCGTTCAGCAGCGGCGCCGCCGAGCCGAACCGGCGGGTGTAGCGCTCGGCCAGGGCGAGGTTGGCGTCGGTGGCCAGGCTGCCGAAGTACCCCATGGCGGCGTACAACTCGCCCGAGGCGTCGCCGCCGATGGCCAGCAGGCCGTGTTCCTCCAGCGCGCCGCACAGCCGCGCGCAGTCGAGCCCGCTGGCCCTGAACGCCCGGTTGAACGCCACCAGGTCGCTGCCGATGAGGTTCAGCAGCACCGCGTCGGGACGCGCCGCGGCCAGTTCCTCGATGAGCGGCCCGAAGGCGCGGGTGCCGGAGGGCAGCAGCCGCTCGCCGACGACGGTCGCCGACCGCCTTCGCAGATGTCGGCGCGCCGAGGCGTGGACGAGGCGGGGCCACACGTAGTCGTTGCCGAGGAGGAACCACCGCCGGGCCCGCCTGCGCTCGACCAGCCAGTCGAGCCCGGGGCCCACCTGGCGGGAGGCGGGCTCGCCGAGGAAGTAGACGCCCGGGTGCCGGACGCCGCCCTCGTACGGCGGGGTGTAC
Source organism: Sphaerisporangium sp. NPDC005289 (assembly GCF_040607455.1). Classification (NCBI taxonomy): domain Bacteria; kingdom Bacillati; phylum Actinomycetota; class Actinomycetes; order Streptosporangiales; family Streptosporangiaceae; genus Sphaerisporangium; species Sphaerisporangium sp. NPDC005289. The sequence continues at coordinate 370,082 of NZ_JBEXGS010000001.1, read as the reverse complement.
ACCAGCGGGGCGGCGCCGCCCAGGGCGCGCTCGATCGCCGCCCGCACGTCGCTGGCGTGCGTGCCGACCAGCCCTTGGACGGCTCCTGCGTGTACCAGCCCGGCCACCTCGCGGGCGACCTCGCAGGGTGGGCGGCCGCCGTCGACCAGCACCAGTTCGACCGGCCTGCCCAGCAGCCCGCCGGCCTCGTTGATCTCGGCCGCGGCCAGCACCGCGCAGTTGATGGCGCACGGCCCGAGCAGCCCGAGCACGCCGGAGACGGGCACCACCAGGCCGACGCGCAGGGCGTCCGCCCGCAGCAGGTGGGCCTCGAGCGGGTCGATGACCAGGGCGACAGGTTCGGCCACGTGGAAGAGTATCCTCCTGGCGCGTTCGCGGACGAAGGGAGCCCTCAGTGGTGACGGCGGCAACCGCTCTGCCGGAGGACGGACGGACAGGCCCGTGGTGAGCGGCGCCGACGAGGGCGGGACGACCGCGAGGCCCGCCGTGCCGGCCCAGGCCCCGGCGGCCACGCGGGAGGTCCGGGACGCGGAGGCGGGGGGCGGGCTGGGGGCGTCGCTGGCGTACCTGCTCAGTCGCGCCGAGCGGAGCGTCAACCGGGGGTTGTCGGCGGCGCTCGCCGCCGAGGAGGTCACCGTCGAGCAGTGGCGCATCCTCCAGGCGCTCGCGGACGGGCGTGGCCACTCGATGGGCGATCTGGCCGGGGCGGCGCTGATGCCGCACCCGACGTTGACCAAGGCCGTGGACCGGCTCGTCGAGCGCGCCGTCGTCTACCGAGGGCACGATCCGGCCGATCGTCGCAAAGTGGCGGTATTCCTCGCAAACCGGGGCAGTGAGCTCCTCAGCCGGTTGGAGGCCGGCATCGCCGAGCACCACCGGGCGATCCTCGCGACGTACGGCGCCGTCCGCACAGAACGGCTCATGCGAGACCTGGAACACCTGGTGCGCTCGCTCGACGGCTGACCTCCGCGCGTTCGCCGAGGTGGACGCGGCGCGTGGCGACCGCTCCATGGGGGGGCATCCGCGCCGTGGCCGCTCGGCGGGCCCGGGTCATCGCCGTGCCATTTAGGCAGGCCGTCCTCCACCACCGGATGAGTTGAGCATATGGTTCATAACGCTGCTCAAAAGGGGAGGTAACGTGCCCGACTTGCTGGTAGGGCCGATGCTGCGCTACGTCGATGAGACGAGCGCGTCGATATGGGTGGAAACGAGCGATCCGTGCGAGGTCGCCATCGAGGTGGCGGGCGCCCGGGCCACCGAACGCACGTTCACCGTGCACGGCCACCACTACGCCATCGTGGACGTCGAGGAGACCGGCGCGTACTCCGTCGAGCTGGACGGGCGAAGGGTGTGGCCCCTGGAGGGCTACCCCGACAGCAAGATCTGCCCGCTGGCCGAGATGAACCGCGTGATGTTCGGGTCCTGCCGCACCAGCGTGCCGCACGACGCCGTGCACGAGCGCACGCACGGCAAGGACGTGCTGCGCGAGTTCGGCCTGCGACTGCTGGACGGCGAGGACCTGCCGAGCCTGCTGATCTTCCTCGGCGACCAGGTGTACGCCGACGAGCCGTCCCAGGAGATGCTGGACTACATCCGCTCCCGCCGTGAGGACGGCCCCGACGAGATCGTGGACTTCGAGGAGTACGCCGAGCTGTACCGGCAGGCGTGGAGCGACCCGGTGGTCCGCTGGGTGCTGTCCACCGTCCCCACCGCGATGATCTTCGATGACCACGACGTGCGCGACGACTGGAACACCTCGATGGCCTGGCGGCGCACCATGGCCGAGGTGCCGTGGTGGCCGACGCGCGTGCTGTCCGCGCTCGGCGCCTACTGGGTCTACCAGCACCTGGGCAACCTCTCGCCGTCCGAGCGCAAGGCCGACCCGATGTACGCCGAGATCCGCGCAGGCGACGGGGACGGCGGAGCGGCGCTGGACGCCTTCGCCAAGAAGGCCGACGAGGACCCCTCCTCCACGCGGTGGAGCTACTCGCGCGACGTCGGCCGCACGCGGCTGGTCATGCTGGACACGCGGTGCGCCCGCGAGCTGGAGCCCGGCCACCGGCGCATGCTCGACGACTCCGAGTGGGAGTGGTTCACCGAGGTGGCCACCGGCGACGTCGACCACTTGCTCATCGGGTCCTCGGTCCCGGTGTTCCTGCCCAGCGGCATCTTCGACGTCGAGAGCTGGAACGAGGCCGTCGCCGGCGGGGCGTGGGGGCACCGCGGGGCGGTGTGGGGCGAGAAGATCCGCCAGGCGCTCGACCTGGAGCACTGGGGGGCGTTCCGCCGGTCGTTCGAGGAGCTCGGACGCCTGCTGGTGGACGTCGCCGCGGGACGGCGCGGCAGGGCCCCGGCGACGATCGTGCTGCTGTCGGGGGACGTCCACTACTCCTACCTGGCGGCCGCCGGCCCGGCGTCGGCGGACCTCGAGTCCGCGCGCATCTACCAGGCGGTGTGCTCCCCGATCCGCAACCCCCTCAGCCGCAGCCTGCGACTGGCCAACGTGATCGGGTCGTTCGGCGTGGCCAGCCTGGTCGGCGGCATCCTGACTCGCACGGTGCGCCTGCCGCGGCGGGCGCTGCGGTGGAAGATCACCAACGGGCCGTGGTTCCCGAACGCGCTCGCCTCGCTCGACCTCGACGGCCGCTCCGCGAGCGTCCGCTGGCACACCGCCCGCCCGGACTTCCAGGAGATGACCCGCATCACGCTCGCCCCCTGAGCCCTCCGCCCGCACCCGGGCCGCCACCGCCGGTACACGACGGGCGACCCGGGCACTCGCGGGGGAGGCGGCTCAGCGGCCAGGGAGCTCCGGCGTCCGCGGGGCCGAGACCGGGGCCTCTTCCGCGGCGACGGCCGTCCGCCGACGCCGGCCTCCGACCGGCCGAGTAGCCTCACCGCTCCGTTCAGTGGGGACCTGGCATCGTCGCGGGCGCGCGGCCCGCCGGAGCGGGCCGCGCGGACCGGTGGCAGGAACCTTAAGCGCGTCTCACAGAAATGACGCAGGCGGTCCCCACATCCCCCGAGATGAGGACGCAGTCCTCCACGTAGTTGATCCCGCTACCGGGATGTGCCAGGCGCGCCTTCTTCCAGCTCTCGTTGAAGGAATTCCCACTGTCCAGCCCGTTCAGAATCTTGACTCCGTTGTCGATGAGCCCGCATATGGTGCTCGCCACGGTCTCCACCGGTTTCGCTCCAGGTACGTACGACAGGAAGCTGGTGGCCTGGCAGATCCCTGGAGTCGTCAGGTCGGACTTCTTGTAGATGCCGGAGGCGAACCATGACTGTACCGCAGAGTAATAGGTCGTGCACGTTCTGCGCCGCTCGCTCTTCTTGCAGTTGGGATCCGCCGGCTTGGCTCCACAGTAGTCCGACCGGGGGTTCAGCATGCACCAGTAGATGGCGTCCGCGAGTTTCCCGCATTCGGCCAGATTGTTCGCCTCTTTTATGCAGTCCATTTGGACTACGCCCGCGGAGAAGCAGTCGCCCAGCGAGCCCTTCACCTTGGTGAAGCACCGGATCGTGTCGTTCGCCACCTCGTTACAGACGGCGGCATCGAAGTTGAATCCGTTGCGTCCGCCCAGCCCGGACAGGCTGCCCTGGTAGGCGCACACGGAATACACTTCCCGGACGACCGTGCACTGCTTGACGTCACCGCTGTTCCGGCCGTCGGAACGACAGCGTCCGTACGCCACGGACGCCCCGACACACGTGCCATGAGCGTTCGTGTACCGGTGCATGCAGTCGCGATATTGGGAACTGCTCTCTATGCAGACCGAGCGGGCGATCTTGCTATTCGCCCGGCACGCGTTATAAGCGTCTACGGAGCCACCGCAGAGACCGGCCCCCGCCAATGAGAGACATGCCTCCTTGACTCCCTTGCCTTCGCAGTTGCGCTGACCGCTTCCACCCAGCCGGCAGGCGACATAGGAAGTGGCGCCCTGGGCACAGGCCTTCGTCTCGCCCTTGGCGTTGAACCCGTCCCTGCAGTCGGCATTGAATTTCTTGGACTCGTTGTTGAGCTTTTTCTCCGCATTGCAGTTAAGGCCGTTCTTGTTCTTGAACCCCTGCTTCTTGCATGCGTCGTACTCCTGCTTCTTGGCCTTCGTGGTCTTGGTCTTCTTCGCCGTCTTGACGGTCTTCTTGGTGGTCTTCTTCGCCGCGTGGCCGTCCGGGTCCACGTTGGCGAGCGGATTGGCGTTGGCGTAGATGTAGCGGTTGAGCTGAACGGAAGGGTCGGCGGGGAGGGACATGGTGTCGCGGGAGACGAAGCTTCCCGTGGACGGCTGATACCAGCGGGCCGCCATGTTGACCTTCTTGGTGGTCGGGTCCGTGTAGCCGCCTTGGTAGCCGAGATCGTGGGTCGCGCCGCTCTGCGCGATGACCTCTCCGAAGGGGTTGTAGGCGATGGAGTCGAGCAGTGCGGCGCCGTTGGCCGAGAACGTGCCGACCAGGTCGCCGTGCAGGTCGCTGAACGCCAGCTGTGCGCTGCCCGTGTCCGCCAGGCTGACCGTGCGCCCGTACGGGTCGCGGCCATAGGCGGCCTTCTTACGGTTGTCGCCGTCCGTGACGGCGATGATGTCGTCGCCCACGCCGTCGTAGGCGAACCTGGTCGTGGTGCCGTTCTCCGAACGGGTGGAGAGCCGGTCCAGGGCGTCGTAGTCGTAGGTGACCGTGTCGTCCTGGATCAGCCGGTCGAAGGCGTCGGACTTGGTGATCCGCACCCTTCCGTCGGAGGTCTCGGCCAGCGTGCCGCGGGCCGTGTAGGTGAAGGTGGCTCCGTCGCCGGAGGTGAGGCGGTTCCGCTGGTCGTAGGTGTAGACCTTGTCGTCCACGCGGATCCGGTTGCCGGCGGCGTCCCACCCGTAGGTCGTGGTCTTGCCGTCGGTGCCCGTCCAGGAGGTGAGCCGGTCGGCCCAGTCGTAGGTGTAACTGCTGGTGCCCGCGCCCGCGGTGCCGGCCGTGGTCTTCGACGTCACGTTGTCGTCGATGTCGTAGCCGTAGGCGATCGAGGCGATGGGCGCGCCCTGGTCGGTCTTCAGCTCGTCCTTGACCAGCCGGTTGAGCGGGTCGTAGCCGTAGGTGCGGCGTGCGCCGCCCGCGCCGTAGGACATGCTGGTCAGCCGCGATGCCTGGTCGTAGCCGTAGCCGATGGTCGTGTTGGAGACCGGGTCGGTCATCTGGCTGAGCCGGTCCGCCGCGTCCCAGGTGAAGGACGCGACGCCGTTGACGTCGGTGCGCTGGACCAGGCGGTTGGAGCCGTCGTAGGCGTAGGCGCTGACGTCGTTGCCCGACGCGCTGCTCTTCAGCAGCAGGCCGCGGTCGTTGAGGTTGAAGGACAGCTCGTCGGCGCCGAGCAGCCGGCCGGCTAGGTCGTAGGTGTAGTTCTCGTCCTCGGTGGCCGCCTCGGCCCCGCTGCCGGTCTGCTTGACCAGCCGGTCCAGTTCGTCGAAGGTCCGCTGGATCTTCACCCCGCCCGGCAGCAGGCCGCCTACCTGGTTTCCTCCGGCGTCGTAGACGGCGGTGAAGGTACGGTCGGCCGGGCTGGGGTGCGCGGGCGTGCTCGGCTCGATCACCGATTCCGGCAGGCCGAGGGGGTTGTAGGTGGTGTAGGTGGCGTTGCCCCGTCCGTCCGTGGCCCGGGTCTGCAGGCCGGAGGCGTCGTAGCCGAACGAGGTCGTGATCGTCTCGCTCGCCGACACCGGCTCCCGCTGCTCGACCAGGCGGCCGAGTGCGTCGTAGGTCCTGGTGGAGGTGTGCCCGGAGGCGCTGGTCCGGCTGGTCGGGTTGCCCGCCGCGTCGTAGCCGAAGCGGTGGGTGCGCAGCACGGCTCCGGAGGCGTCCACGTCGGCCGTCGCGGTCTGACGTCCGGCGAGGTCGTAGGCCGCCGTGGTGGCGACGCCGAGCGGATTGGTCGTGCGAGTCGGCCGTCCGGCCAGGTCGTAGGCGAACGTGGTGCGGTCGCCCGCCGCGTCCGTGTACGAGGTCAGCTCGTCGAGCGCGTTGTAGGCGCGCGTGGTGCTGTCGCCGGTCGGCCGGATGGTCTTGAGGAGATTGTCCGCGTCGTCGTATTCGAGCTTCGTGACGTACGCGGCCGTGGTTGGTCTGCGCTCCAACGTGGTGAAGGTGATCTGACGCCCGAGGTCGTCATAGGTGGCCTCCATCCGCGCGCCCGTCGGATCGGTGAGCGACAACGCCTCGTCGTTCAGGTCGTAGGTGTAGGTCCAGGCGCCCGCGGCCGCGCCGCCCGCGGCGGGGTCGATGACCTGCACCTTCCGGCCGAGCGCGTCGTAACGGGCGGTGGTGGTGTTGCCTCGCGCGTCGGTCGACGATATCTGCCGGCCCGCCTTGTCGTAGGTGGCGGTGACGGTCGGAGTGATCGTCTGGCCACCCGGCGGGGTGTAGGCCGGCGAAGTGTGGGAGACCTGTCGTCCGGCCCGGTCGAACACCGAGCTGCTTCTGCGTCCTTCCGGATCGACGAGGTGCGTCTGCTCGCCGAAGGTGTTGTAGCCGATGCGGGACACCGGCTGGGCGGCCTGCGGGCCGGCGCCGGCGCGCTCGACCGCGACCTTCGGCTGGGTCATCTCCACCGGGTTGCCGAACTCGTCATAGCGGATCGTGGTGGTGTAGTCGGCCGCCGTCGCGCCCTCCTGGTTGCCGCGGGGGTCGGTGATGGCGGTGACCAGGCCGCGATCGTCGACCCGCATGGTGCTGATCAGATCTTGGTCGTCGTTGCGCGTCGTGACCCTGATCGGCTGGTTGGCGGCGTCGTAGACGTAATCGGTGACCTCGACGCGATCGCTGCCCGCGGCGCTCTGAGTGACCTTGACCACCTGGTCGTTGTCGTCGTAGGTGAGGGTCTCGGTGCGGGCGAGCCCGGCCGGGTCGGAGACCTGGCCGATACGCCGCCCCCTGGCGTCGTAGGTGACCTCCACCCGCAGCAGGCCGCCGTCGAGCACCTGGGCGGTCAGGCGTCCTGACGGGTCATAGGTGCTGGACTCCAGCACCACGTCCCGACCGGTCGTCGAGCCGTTGAGCTTCGCCCCCTTGGCGGTGACCTGTGCGGTGAGGTCGTCGTTGAAGTAGGTGTAGGCGGTCGTGCGCCCCATGGCGTCCGTCTCCGACGCCAGCCGCCCGGCCGGGTCGTAGGCGTAGGACTCCAGCACGACATCCGTGGCCGGCTGCGGCGCGACCGGGCTGCCCGTCCAGCCCTTGAGCGTTGTGGTCGCGTGCTCGCCGCGCGCGGTGTAGGCGTAGGCGTACCTGGCGCCGAGGGCGTCGGTGACGCTCACCTTCCGCCCCATGACGTCATACCCGTAGGTCTCGACCCCGCCCTCCGGCTCGGTGGACGTGGCCAGCCGCCCGAAGCCGTCGAAGGTGGAGGTCGTGACCCGGGCGGCGTCACCACCGGTGAGGTCGGCCACCGTCGTGGTCAGGACATTGTCGTCCCAGTCGTAGGTGAGCGTCTTCCTCGCCGTGTGGGTGACCCCGGTGATCTCGTTCTTCACCCCAGGGGACGTGACCGAGGCGACCCGGCCCTGGGCGTCGTAGGCGGTGGTCGTCGTCACCCCGTCGGGGAAGGCGGACGACACCCTCGTCTCACCGGTGACCCGGCCCAGGGAATCATAGGTGTATGTGGTCACCAGGCCCGTGGGTCCGGTGACCTTGGCCAGGTCACCCGCCGCCGTGTACGCGTAGGTGGTCTGGTTCTTCTTGGCGTCGCGGTACCTCTTCACCAGGCCGGGAGGCGTGGTACCGCCGCCGACGGCGGCCTCGGTGCCGTCGGTGTAGTCCCAGTCCTCCCCGATCACGGTCGGGGTCCCGTGGCCGCCGGGGACGGTCTTGCCGGTGACCTCGCCGAAGGCGTTGAACGACCAGCGCCAGGCGTAGGTGTCGTCCAGGTAGCTGGACGAGCGGGCGTCGTGGAAGCTGCGCATCTGGTCGTTGCGCGGGTCGAACGGATCGGCCGGCTCCTCGTAGCCGAACCATTCCCAGTAGCAGGTGGTCCCCGTGCGGCAGCGGTTACGGCCGATCATGTTGCCGCGCGCGTTGTGCAGCGTCTCCTCAATGTTGCCGTTGGGGTCGAGCGTCTTGGCGGGGAATCCGCCGGTGTCGTACTCGACGGTGGCCGTCTTGCCCAGCTGATCGGTGCGGGACATGACGCGGTAGTCGCGCAGGGCGTCGCCGACGTAGGTGATGGTGCCGCCCAGCGGGTCGGTCACGGTGGTCTTGCTCGTCGCCTGGGTGTCGGAGATCGCGTTGATCTCCTGGGCGGAGAGCTTCCAGGTGCCGCCGTCGTCGTCGATCTGGGTGAGCAGGCGCCCGCCATCGGTCGCGTAGGTGTTCTCGGCCACCACCCGGCCCTCGGGGCTGACCACCTTGATGATCTGTGGCTGCGTGGTCTTGGCGGCGACGTGCTCCGCGATCCGCGGCAGGCCGAGCGCGTTGCGGTAGACGGCGACCTCGTCGATGTCGCCGGCGAAGGGGAACGGGCCCGGGGAGGAGACCGTCGCCGGCCAGCTGCCGCCGGCGTACCCGTATCCGATCCTGGCGTCCCACTGGCCGGCGTGGTTGATCGTCCCGGTCCGCGTGCCGACCACGGCGCCGTCCAGGTACAGGGTCTGGGTGTTGGTGGCGCCCTCCAGCACCACGTGGTGCCAGACGTTGTCGTTGACGGCCTTGGTGCTGGTGATGGGGTTGGCCGTGCCGGTCCAGAACTGGCCGCGTAGCTTGCCGTCGGTACCGACGTAGATGGCCGGCGTGTACGACGTGGGGGATCCCGCAGAGTTCTGATAGCCCACCACGGTGCCCGATGCGGCGGTCTTGAACCATGCCTCCACCGCCAGGTCACCGCCCTTGCCGCTGATCGTGGCGGGCGGCAGGGACACGTACGCCGAGTTGGCGGTGCCCTTGAACCGCATGGCGGTGTTGCCGCTGCCGTCCAGCGCGCCGAGCATCCGCAGGGTGGCGTCCGCGGAGCCGCCGGCGATCTTGGCGTCGCTGGCGCCGCCGTCCCAGCCCACCGAGCTCACGATCTTGGAGCCGATCGCGCCCGACGAGTCGTTCAGCCGCCAGTAGCCCACCGGGCCGCCGTCGATCGCCTGGCTCTGGTAGCGCGACGGCGTGCCGTAGCTGTAGGCCGTGCAGGCGGACGAGGTGCCGGGCGGGCACGCCTTGGTCAGTTTGTCGCCGTCGTAGGCGTAGGTCCAGGTCATCGGCGCGCCGTTCACCGGGTCGGTGGAAACCGCGGTGACGTGGTTGCCGGTCCAGGTGAAGAACAGGGAACGGCCGCCCGTGGCGGTGGCCCTGGCCAGCCTGCCGTTCGTGCCGTACACCAGGTCCTGGGTACGGCCGCGGTGGTCGCTCACCTTGGTCAGCCGGCCGCCGGCGTCGAACCAGTACGAGGTGGCCGACTTGTCCATCAGACGCCAGCCGCCGCCCGGGAGCGCGGAGAGCGTGGCGTACACGCCGGAGGGCGAGGCGTATGTGCCGTCCCCCTTGGCCGCGAACCGCAACTGACGGCCGTCCGGGTGGGTGATCAGCAGGGTCTTGGTGGCCGGCTCGGAAGTGAGCTTGGTGTCCCAGCGGGTCGACCACCCCAGGCCGAACGCGCCGTCGGTGCGCGGGTCGAGGCTGTTGTAGGTGCGCCGCACCGACAGGGGCAGGCCGACGGCCGCCACCTCCAGGTCGGTCTCGGTGTGGGTGTAGTTGCCCACCTCGGGGTTGAACTCCCGGTCCTCCACGCCCGAGGCGAGGAAGGAGTTGATCGTGGCCTGCTCCGGCACGACCGTGAAGGACCGCCAGGAGGAGGTGACGGTGGCATCCTGGAAGGTCGCCATGGCATACCACCAGTAGGTCTTGCCCCAGGCCAGTTTCCCCGCGGGCACCGTCCAGTTGTCGGACGTCGTCCAGGAGGGCGAGCTCTCACACCACGCCCAGGAAGTGCCCGGCGTGCCGGAGCAGACCTGGAACCAGTAGGAGGCGATGCCGCCCGCCCACGGATCGGCGTGCGCGGCCAGCACCGGCGTGAGGGTGCCCACCTGGGTGTTGTTGATCGGCGAAAAGACCGACGCGAACGGCAGTGCGTAGTTCGCCGCCGCCGTCGAGATCGTCGCGTACTGCCAGGCCGACCACGCCGTGGTGGTCGAGCCGTCGGTACCGGCGGCCCGCCAGCGGATCTTCCATCCGTCGTTCAGCTTTCCCGCGGGGATCGTCACCACCGAGGGCGAGCCGGCGTTCACCGTGCTCCCCGCGCCGGACCAGATCGTTCCGCTGCCCTGGCTCGTCGCCGCCGGGTCGTGCTCGATCTCGAACCGCGCCGAGACGGTGCCGCCGTCGGCGTCGCTCACCACCGCGCTCAGCGTGGGAGTCGTCTTGTAGTAATAGGTGGTGTTGTCCTTGATCGCCTTCGGTCCGCCGTTGATGGTGCCCAGAACCGGCGGGTAGCTGTAGGTGATGGAGAGCTCCGGCGGGTCACCCTCGTAGCTTTCCGCCGAGTAGATCAGGCAGGAGAAACAGTCGGTGAGCGCGAAGCCGTAATTGGGCGCGCCCCCCGCCCACGCCTGGACGATGCTCTTGACGTTCACGTTGGCCGTGCCGGTGCCGTCGGCCCAGACGGCGCCCTCACTGGTGTAGCTCGGCTGGGTGCGCCAGGTCGTGCTGTTTCCCCAGGACGAGGTCACCCGGCTGATCTGCGCATCGATGTACTTGAAGCTGGAGTCGTAATCGTGGGTCAGGGTGAGCGTGGCGGATGAGATCGTGGCGCCGTTGACGTTGGCCCCGGAGAAGTTGATGAAGGACCTGGCCTCCTCGCCGTATCCGGCGTTCGACACGTACAGCAATGACGACCCGCCATAGGAGGAGCTCGGCGAACTGCTGATCACGTACGTGTCCGTGGTGGCCCACAGCGAGAAGGTCGGGTCGACCACCATCGGATAGACGGCGTCCGGGGCGTTGAGGAACGCCGCGTCCGGGGCGAGCGACAGCCTCTGGTGGCCCTGGCCGTCCGCCGTGAGCCTGGTCTCGATCCTGCCGGGGGTCACGGCGCGGGCCGGCAGGCCGGCGGAGTGCGCCTTCTTGTCCCGGCCCGCGTTCTTGGCCCGCGTTCCGTCGATGACGAACGGCTCCGGCGCCGCGGCGACGATGTCCCCATCGGCGCCCTTGACCTCCAGACGCCCGTTCTTCCCCTTGCCGAGAGTGAGTCCCTGGCCCTCGACGCCGATCTCCACGCGTAGCGGGTCCACCGGCTTCTTCCTGAGCACGATGTCCTCGCTGAACCCTCGGGGAGTCATCGTCAGCACGAGGTCGGCGTTCGGCCCCGCGGCGTCAACGTACGTCGCCGTGTTGCCCTTGACCACCGGCTTCGGCAGCGCGGTGGGCCACGTCAGTTCGAGTGACCTGCCGCCGGAGTGGCGCAGCCGCACCATCGGGGCGCCGGCGCCGCCCGCGGAGAACTCCACGTCGGCCACCGCGACCTTGGCGCGCAGCACACCGTCGGCCGGCACGAGGCCGGTGTCGACATCGAGCCACCCGCCCGATCGCCGGACACGGGCCGCGCCGCTGCTGATCTCGGCGGTGAACGTGCCATCGGGATTGGCGAAGACCAGAGTGGACTCGGTGGTCTCCCCGGAGATGGGCACCCGCTTGCCGGTCTCCCTGGCCTTGAGGGATGCCGACGCACGCTCGGTCGGCCGGGCCGGCGGATCCGGTGGTGTGGCCACCTGTTCCGTCGGCGGCGGCTGCTTCAGGCCTCCCGTCGCCGGCTTCCCGGTGCCGGCATGCCGAACCTCCAAGGGCAGGGTGCCGGGAGGTCGTCGGTCACTCTGCTTGGCACGAGGACCGCCGGGGACGGATGCGACGCCTCCGGTGGCCCGCGTCGCCTCCGAGCCCACCGAGTGGGAAAGCCCCCGGACGGACCCGGAGTTCTGCACCGGGATCTCCGTCGCCGCCCCCGTGCCCGGGGAACGGGGAATGTCCAGCCGGATGACCACCGGATCCGCCGCCGCCGGGAGGGACTGCAGTTGCAGTAATCCCGGCACCGCGGCCAGCACCACCAGGAGACGGCGAGCCCTTGAGAGACTCGCACGATGGAACGACGGAACCCCTGATCGACGCATGCGCCACTACCCTTCGAACATTCGAGAACGAAGGAAGCCGGCCCCCGAGACCTCTCCCCCGTCTGGTCGATCCGCGTAGCGGGAGGTCCTGGCACCGCCGTTTCGCGCCACCCGTCGGCGTGCTGATCTCCCGCGCACTCAAGATGCCAACGAACCATCACCTTGTACATGTCGTAATGTGCACGGCATTTGTCGATTTATGCACAATCCGGTAGGGCGGGGAAGCGTTGCCCTCCGGTACCGCCGGACCATCTCAGGCGGCCTTCTCGGCGCGCCACCAGGCGAGGGTCTCTTTGAGCGCCTATCCGAGCCCCCCTACCGGCCGGCGGCGGCGCGGGTGATGATCGTTCGGAGCGACCGGGTGCCTGCGGAACGGGCGCCCGGGGTCCCCCACAGCGCGCTTGTCCAGGAGGAAAGCGATGCATCTCAGACGTCTGCCGGCCGTCGTGTCCGGCCTCGTCGCCGCGGTTGTGCTCAGTACGACCCTCACCACCGAGGCGTCGGCCGCGCCGCTTCAGACCGTCAAGGTCCTGCACTGGAACATCGCGGGAGCCGCCAGGAACGACGGTGACGGCCCGGTCATCGACCGGCTGGTGCAGAAGGTCAAGGAACTCGACCCCGACATCGTCACGCTGAACGAGATCTGCCACAGCCAGGCGACGTACCTGCGGGACAGGTTACGCGCCAACGGCATCTCGATGTCGTGGCACTTCGGCAGGGCATCGAGCTCGGTCAACGCGTGCAACGGCTGGATCGGCGCCGACATCTGGGCGGGCAACGCCATCTTCACCAAGGCGGCGATCAGCCAGGAGAAGGACTACTGGTTCAGCGGTAACAACATCGTGGAGAGCCGGACCACCGAGACCCGCGGCTTCACCTGCCTGACCGCCGCCTTCGCCCGCCCGGTGCGGACCTGCTCCATCCACACCGATCCGAACGACGGCAACGCCCAGGCTCAGGCGGCGGCGATCGCGAGCAAGTTCTCCGCCGACATCGACCAGCGGCACTACATCCTGGCCGGCGACTTCAACGCCACGCCCGGCTGGCACCTGCAGCGGATGTACGCCCCCGAGGCGGGGGGCGGCGGCAAGTTCTACGAGGTGGCCTGGCAGGAGCCCAACAAGGGGGAGCCGACGCACGGCGAGGGCAAGCTGGACTACATCTTCGCCAACCAGGGCCGCTTCGATGCGCAGATGACGTCGAGGGTCGTCCACGGTGGTACCTGCTCCAGCGCCGGCGGCGGCGACTGCTCCGACCACAAGCTGCTGTACGGCGAGGTGACGCTGCTCGGGTGACCCCCGCTCGGGTGCGGCCGGCGCGGTGCCGCACCCGGGAGGTGTCCGGAAGGGCTAACGGCCGGACAGTTCCGGCGTCCTGGCGGGTTCGGTGGAACCGGACAGTTCGGTGAGGACGTCGGCGAGCCGGTCGACGGCCCAGTTGAGGTCCTCCTCCGAGACCACCAGCGGCGGGGCGAGGCGGATGGTCGAGCCGTGGGTGTCCTTGGCCAGCACCCCGCGCCGCATGAGCGCCTCGCAGACCTCGCGCCCGGTGGCGATGGAGGGGTCGATGTCCACCCCGGCCCACAACCCGCGTCCCCGCACCGCGACGACGCCGTGGCCGCCCTCGCCGGCGGGCCCGATGAGGGCGCGCAGCCGCTCGTGCAGGAGCGCGCCGAGCTCGCGCGCCCGAGCCTGGTACTCGCCGGTCTTCAGCAGGTCCAGGACGGCGCCGCCGACCGCGCAGGCCAGCGGGTTGCCGCCGAAGGTCGAGCCGTGCTGCCCCGGCTTGATCACCCCGAGGACGGAGGCGTCCGCGACGACGGCGGACACCGGGACGACGCCGCCGCCGAGCGCCTTGCCCAGCACGTACATGTCCGGGATCACGCCCTCGTGCTCGCAGGCGAAGGTGTCGCCGGTGCGGCCGAGGCCCGACTGGATCTCGTCGGCGATGAACAGCACGTTGTTCTCGGTGCAGATCTCCCTGACCCGGATGAGGTAGCCGGCCGGGGGCACCAGCACGCCCGCCTCGCCCTGGATGGGTTCGAGCAGCACCGCGACCGTGTCGGGAGTGATCGCCTCGCGGACCGCCTCGGCGGAGCCGTACTCCACGATCGTGAAGCCGGGCGTCGCGGGGCCGAAGCCGTCGCGCGCGTCGGGGTCGGTCGAGAAGCTGACGATCGTCGTGGTGCGGCCGTGGAAGTTGCCGTCCATGACGATGATCTCGGCCCGGCCGGGGGCGACGCCCTTGACCTCGTACCCCCACTTGCGGGCGACCTTGACCGCCGTCTCGACGGCCTCGGCGCCGGTGTTCATCGGCAGGACCATGTCCTTGCCGCACAGGTCGGCGAGGCCCGCGCAGAAGTCGGCGAACCGGTCGTGGAAGAAGGCGCGGCTGGTCAGCGTCACCCGCTGGAGCTGCTCCTGGGCGGCGTTGAGAATCGCCGGGTTGCCGTGGCCGAAGTTGAGGGAGGAGTAGCCGGCCAGGCAGTCGAGGTAGCGCCTGCCCTCCACGTCGGTCACCCACGCGCCGCGCGCCTCGCTGACCACGACGGGCAGCGGGTGGTAGTTGTGCGCGCTGCGCCGCTCGCTCAGCTCGATGATCTCGTCGGTGGTGCTCATACGCGGATCTCCAGGGTGCAGCACTTCGGACCGCCGCCGGCCTTGCGCAGCTCGCTGAGGTCGACGGGGATGACATTGAGGCCGCGGCGCTTCAACTCAAGGGCCAGTTCGCCGGCCTCGACGTTGATCACCACGTTGTGCCCGTCGCTGACGGCGTTGAGGCCGAGCACCGCCGCGTCCTCCGCCGAGGCGAGCACGGCGTCGGGGAACATGTGGCGGAGCACCTCGCGGCTGCCCGCCGAGAACGCCCCCGGGTAGTAGGCCACGTTGCGCCCGTCGATCGGGAACAGCGCCGTGTCCAGGTGGTAGTAGCGGGGGTCGACGAGCTGGAGGGTCACCACCGGGCGGCCGAGGAACTCCTGGGCCTGCTTGTGCGCGGTGATGGCGGTGCGGAAGCCGGTGCCGGCCAGGATCACCTCGTCGAGGGTGAGGAAGTCGCCCTCGCCCTCGTTGGTCTCGGTGGGCTCCATGGCCGTCGCGAAACCGTTGTCGGTGAACCAGCGCAGGTAGGCGGGGCCCTCGGCGGCGCGCTCGGCGTTCGCGAACCGCGCCCCGTACACCCGCCCGCCGACCACCAGGGCCCCGTTGGCGGCGAACACCATGTCCGGCAGGCCGTCGATCGGGTCGATCAGGCTGACCTTGTGCCCCAGTTCCTCATAGGCGTCCTTCAACCCCTCCCACTGGCGCACGGCGGTGGCGGCGTCGGCGCCGGCCTCCGGGTCCATCCAAGGGTTGATCGCGTACTCGACCGCGAAGTGGTCGGGACGACACATGAGGTAGTGCCGGCTGTGCGCCATCTATCACTCCGTCGGGAAAACGGCTGGTCAGGGATGGCATCAGCCTAGAAACGACGATCGCCGTGAACCAGGTGCGGAGCTTGCGCGCCCACGTCGATCGGTTGCGTGCTCGGCCCGGTTCGCGGCGATCCGTTGCGGCGATCCTGCTGCTCTGTTTTAGATCTCCTCCTGGCCCCCTCCTCCGGGGCCCGCTATGTTTCGCCGCCGTGTCGGCACGATGTCGGCGGTGTGACGTCGCGCGGGCCGTCCTGGCGCCGCGGTCATGTCCGCGATCACATGGCCGGCGGGCGGCGGTCCGCTGAGTGGACCGGGACGTCGCTGCGCCCCCCGGCCCGGACGAGGATGTGACGACGATAGGCAGGTAAGGGTGAGTGCCGGACATCGGTGGGGGAAGCCTGATGCGTCGTCGATCTCGTGTGTCCGTGTTCGCGGCCGGCCGTTCCGTCACGGTCAGCTTTCTGATCGTTCTCGTCTCGCTCTGCCTTCTGGCCACGTCATGTCCGGACGAGGACTCCGGGGGAGGCTCGAACGCCACGGAGACCGAGCAGGGGCAGGTCCAGAAACCGAAGAAGAGCAAAAAGCCCAAAGGGCCGGTGTGCCCCCAGCCGGGGCCCATCACGCGGTCCCAACTGCCCGACTTCCCATCGGCGGACGGGATCAGTGTGATCACGCAGAACCCCTGCGTCAGCATCGCGGGCCTGGCCGAAGAGGTCGTCGGTTTCATCCCCGAAGGGGAGTCGGAGAAGTTCAGAGAGTTCCGGGGCGGGCTCGAACGGTTCATCTCCCGGGTGAACGCGGTCAACGACGCGGCGGAGTGCGCCTATGAGACCGACCACCTGGCGGTCGGGGTGTACCACCACGACGCCACCCCGTGGTCGATCGGCATGGTCGCGGTCGTCCGGGGGGACATCGACGCCCTGGTCGACAGCGGAGTCTGCTGGCTGCTGAAGAGGCTGCCGCTCGACGTCCCCCGGACCACCACACCTGAGGAGATGCGTCCAGCCTTCTGCGCCGAGGCCGTCACCAGGAGAAGCCAGGGTTACCGCTTCACGATCCTGTGGATCGGCTCGTCGAATGGTATGTGCGGGAGCCTCGCCACCCTGTACAGCGGCACCTCGTAGGCGCCATATGGGCTGGAGGGGCCCGCCGGGCGAGGGTCAGGACGACTGCGGCATCGCGTCGCGGGCGTGCGGGGTGTCGATCAGGCGGGACAGCACGATCGCGCTCTTGGTCCGGATGACGAACGGCTCGGCGGCCACCCGTTCGATGACCTGCTCGACGTGCCGGACGTCCTTGGCGCGGATGTGCAGCAGGGCGTCGGCCTCGCCGGTGATCGTGCAGGCGGAGATCACCTCGGGGTGGCGGGAGACGGCCAGGCCGATCTCGGCGGGGGAGGTCTTGCCCCGGCAGAACAGCTCCACGTAGGCCTCGGTGGTCCAGCCCAGGGCGGACGGCTCGACGCGGGCGGTGAAGCCGGTGATGGCGCCACTGCTCAGCAGCCGGTCGATGCGCCGCTTGACCGCGGGGGCCGAAAGACCGATCTGATGCCCGATTTCGGCATAGGTCGACCGGGCGTCCTCGACCAGGGCCCCCACGATCGCACGATCAAGCGCGTCCAACTCCACGGAGACCTGTATACAGCCGGACCGTATTCCGCACACAGCCCGGGGTCACTCCAATCTTTAAGTGACACCAATTTTGGTGTTACTGTGCTCGACATGATTCACGCCAGAGGTCTCCGCAGGACCTACACCTCCAAAGCCGCCACCGTGGACGCCGTGCGCGGCGTCGACCTCGACGTCTCCCCGGGCGAGATCGTCGGCTTCCTCGGCCCGAACGGCGCGGGCAAGACCACGACCCTCCGGATGCTCACCACGCTGCTGCGCCCCACCGGCGGCACGGCCACCGTCGCCGGCCGCGACCTGCTCGCCGAGCCCGCCGAGGTCAGAAGGCGCATCGGCTACGTCCCCCAGGGCGGCACCGTGGGCCCCGCCTCGCGGGTCGGCGACGAGCTGCGGCTGCAGGCGCGGCTGTACGGGATGGACGCGGCGGCCGCCCGGTCACGGGTGGAGGCACTGCTCGGCCGGCTGGAGTTGGCCAGCATGGACGCCCGTCCCGCCGCGTCGCTCTCGGGCGGTCAGCGGCGGCGCGTCGACATCGCGATGGGGCTCCTCCACGAGCCCGCGCTGCTGTTCCTGGACGAGCCGACCACCGGCCTGGACCCGCAGAGCAGGGCCGGCCTGTGGGAGCACGTCAGGCGGCTGCGCGCCGAGCACGGCCTGACGGTGTTCCTGTCCACCCACTACCTGGAGGAGGCGGACGCGCTGTGCGACCGCGTCCTGATCATCGACGGCGGGCGCATCGTCCGCGAGGGCGCGCCCGCGGCGCTGAAGGCCGAGATCGGCCCCGCGGCGACGCTCGACGAGGTCTTCCTCGCCGTCACCGGCCGCGCGCTGCGCGACCAGGGGGCCGCCGCGTGACCGGCCTCATCCTCGCCCGGCACTACGTGCGCGAGGTCATGCGCACCAAGCTCGCGCTGGTCTTCGGCGCGCTGCAGCCCGTGCTGTACCTGGTGCTGTTCGGCCCGCTGTTCGCCCGCAGCGGCGTCGGCTCGTGGGACGTGCTCGTCCCTGGTCTGCTGGTGCAGCTCGGGCTGTTCAGCGCCGGCATGAGCGGGTTCGGCGTGGTCTTCGACCAGCGCGCCGGGGTGCTCGAACGGCTGCGCGTCACGCCCGCGAGCCGCATGTCCCTGCTGCTCGGCCGGGTGCTGAAAGACGTCCTGGTGCTGCTGGTGCAGGCCGTCGCGCTGGTCGCGCTCGGGTGGGCCTTCGGGCTGCGCGCGCCGCTGCCGGGCGTGCTGCTCGGCCTGACGCTCATGCTGCTGCTCGCGGCCGGTCTGTCGGCGTTGTCGTACGCGCTCGCGCTGACGCTGAACCCCGACCTGTTCGCGCCCATCATGAGCACCGTCCTGGTGCCGCTGCTGCTGCTGTCGGGGGCGCTGCTGCCCATGTCGCTGGCGCCGGCGTGGCTGGACGCGCTGTCGCGGCTCACCCCGTTCCGCTACGCCGTGGAGGGGCTGCGCGCGTGCTTCGCCGGGTCCTACACCTCGGGCGCCGCGCTCCTCGGCGCGGGCGTGACGGCGCTGTTCACGGTCGGGTGCCTCATCGTCGGCACCCGGCGCTTCCAGGCCGAGAACGCCTGACCGCACCCATGGCCGGCGCCCGCCTCGCGGGGCGGGCGCCGCGCCGCTAGGCCTTCTCGGCCTCGCCGGTGGCCTGCTCCAGGGCGTCCTCGGGGGAGGCCTCCAGGTCGTCGGACGCCTGGGCGAGCGCCGTCTGCTTGTCCAGCCGCACCCAGCTCGTGATGCTCTCGATGGCGAACAGCACCCCGAGGTACACCGACATCACGGCGACCACCCAGGTGAGCACGCCGAGCGCGGCGCCCACGCCGAGCAGCAGCAGCCGGACCTCCCAGCCGAGCCCGGCCTGGAACACCCAGGGGGCCGGCCAGATGCTCTGCCGCGTCCGGTACACCGTGTCGTAGGTGTGGTAGCCGATCACGTAGATCAGTACGAACAGCAGCCACTTGGGCATGCCGGAGGCCAGGCCGAGGACGATGATCGCGAGGAACTCGGTGCCTCTGATCAGCGGCGGGACCAGCCAGTCGAAGCGCCCGAGGTGGTCGCGCGGGGCGGTGGGCACCATCAGCAGCACCATCACCAGCACCGGCAGCAGCATGATCGCGCCGCGGCCGGCGGACAGCACGCCCGTCGCGCCGATGGCCGCCACCGCCAGCAGCGTGGCCAGCCCGGCCGGGACCGGCGGCAGGCCGGGGCCGAGCTTGCCGCGCACCAGCGCGACCAGCGGGCCGTCGTCACGGTAGGCGAGCAGGCGGGCCGTCTGGATGCGGCGGCGCTCCTCGTCGGGGTCGGGGACGGGAACGGATGCGGCCTGCGGGTGGGTGATCATGCGAGCGACCTCATGAGACGTCCGGTGAGGGTGTAGGCGGCCGCCACGCAACCCCAGATCACGAGCGTGAGGAACGTGACCCGGGGCTCGAACAGAGCCGCGGTGATCGCGATGGCGGCGAACCGCTCACCGATGGGGAAGACGATCATCTTGCGGGCCCAGTGCACGGCGCGGAACCGCCCGGCCCTGGTCCACATCTTCAGCAGGCCGCGCACGCCGCCGGTGCGCGAGGCCTTGCGCTTCTCCAGCGCGTCGCGCAGCGGCCGGTCGTCGGGGACGGTCAGCGCCAGGGTCGGCAGCGGGTTCGGCGGCCTGCGCCTGCTGGCCGCGCCGTAGGAGAAGTCGAGCAGGTGCCGCACCGACTGCACCGACAGGGCGATCAGCGCCAGCGTCCACACGTCGCCCTGACCGGCCACGGCCGAGCCGACGGCCAGGCCGAAGAACACGACGTACTCCTTGGCGCGGTCGAAGGTGGCGTCCAGCCACGCGCCGAGCACGCCGAACTTGCGGGCGTACCGGGCGACCTGGCCGTCCACGCAGTCGAAGACGAAGGCGAAGTAGATGAGCAGGCCGCCCGTCACCGCGCCGGCCCGCGTGCCGGTGGCGAAGGCCACCGCCGACAGCACGCCGAGGGCGATCGAGATGAGCGTGACCTGGTTGGGCGTGAGGCCGCGCCGCGCCGCCCACCGGGCGATGAAGCGCGAGTACGTGCTGACGAAGTAGGTGGTGAAGAACCCGTCGGCGCCCTTGACCGCGTTGTTCAGGCGCGCGCGGTCCTCGTCGTAGGTCGCCATGACGGCCACGGCCTCGTCGGCCTCGGCCTGCGTGCCGACGCGGCTGAAGAACAGGTCTCTGCGGCCGCGGCTGCCGAGCGAGACGCCCTTGCGCACCAGGCCGAGCGCCAGCAGCTGGACCAGGTCGTCCTCGGGGCCGAACAGGTGGGCCAGGTCGGCCAGCTCGCGGGCCGCCTCGGCGAGCGTCGCCGCGTGGCGCTGGTGCAGGTGGAGCGGGCCGAGCAGCACCGCGTTGGGGCGGGTGACCGCGTGGTGGGCCGAGCCGACCGAGATGATCCGGGAGCGGCCGACGCGCGCGCGCACCGGCAGCCCCTCGTAGATGTGGTCGCCGATCTCGGGCTCGGCCTCCTCGATCGGGATCTCGTACCCGATGCGCTCGCCGTTCTCGTCCTCCGGGCGCGGCTCCCTGGCGATGAGCGCCAGCGCTCCGCGCTTGGCCTTGGTGATCTGGTAGATCAGCTCGTCGTGGATCACGACGCCGGCCGGGATGAGGAACAGGTTGTCGGTGGCCTGCTCGGCGGCGTCCGCCAGCGCGCGCAGGTCGGCCGCGAGGTCGGCGGACTCCACGACCTGGCCGGGGAAGCGGCGGTGGTCGCCGGCCTCCTCGGGGCGCACGATGGCGATCGGGTCGGGGTCCATCGCCGTGACCTGGCCGTACAGCCGGTCCAGGACGGTGGGCGAACCGGGCAGCGACGTCAGCGCCAGGCGACCGGGCGGGACGTGTGGTTCAGGGGAACCGATCGGGCCGGGCGAGGCGCCCAGCAGGACCACGCGGGTCATGTCACCCTTTCAGGCAGCGTGCAGGGGGCGGAGGCGATTTTCAGGGGGTGTCGCCAGGGGGCAAAGTTTAGTGACTGTTCTTCCTAAGGATGCCATCCAGGGTTGACCCGAGATCGATTCGTCGCTTCCGGGAGGCGCATCCGGATTTACGAGTCTCATGGGCGCTCGCCCGATTTGCTCGCGCGATGCGCCGCCTCCCGACCCGCGACCGTTCGGTTCCACCCTCCCACGCGCCGGCCGGCGGCCGGCGAGCGCGTCCGATTCGTCCATCGGAGGTGTCGCGTCGTCCCTAGACTGGGCGGGTGAACCTGTACCGCGACGAGGGCATCGTGCTGCGCACCCAGAAGCTGGGCGAGGCCGACCGCATCGTCACGGTCCTGACCAAGCGCACCGGCAAGGTCCGCGGGGTCGCCAAGGGCGTGCGGCGCACCAAGTCGAGGTTCGGCGCGCGGCTGGAGCCCTTCACCCACGTCGACCTCCAACTGCACACCGGGCGCTCGCTCGACGTGATCACCCAGGCCGAGACGCTCCGCCCGTACGGGGAGGGGCTGGTCTCCGACTACCCCCGCTACACCGCCGGCACCGCCATGCTCGAGACCGCCGACCGGCTCACCGTGGGGGAGAAGGAGCCCGCGCTGCGGCAGTTCCTGCTGCTGCTCGGCGGCCTGCGCACCCTGGTCGAGGGCGGCCACGAGGCCAGGCTCGTCCTGGACGCCTACTTCCTGCGCTCCCTGGCCGTGGCCGGGTACGCGCCGGCCCTCGAGTCCTGCGCCCGCTGTTCGACCCCTGCGATCAGGGCCTTCGCCATCGCCGCGGGCGGCGTGGTGTGCGGCGGGTGCCGCCCGCCGGGCGCCGCCGTCCCGGCCGCCGAGACGATCGGCCTCATGATCGCGCTGACCCGCGGCGACTGGGCCTCCGCCGACGCCTCGGAGTCCCGCCACCGCGCCGAGTGCAGCGGGCTGGTCGCCGCCTATCTGCAATGGCACCTGGAACACGGAATACGCTCGCTACGGCACGTCGAACGCGTCTGAAGGCCGGCGCGCCCGGGCGCGCCGCCGCCGGACCCGGCACGACGGCCGGCTCCGCGGCCGCGCGCCTTTCCGACACACACCCACAGGAGAAGCAGACCGTGAGAGTCCGCCCGCCGACCCCGCACCCCTCAGGCGCCGTCCCGCCGCCGATCCCCCGCGATCTGGTCCCCCGGCACGTCGCCATCGTCATGGACGGCAACGGGCGCTGGGCCAAGACGCGCGGGCTGCCGCGGACCGAGGGGCACAAGGCGGGCGAGGCGTCGCTGTTCGACGTGATCGAGGGCGCGATCGAGCTCGGCATCCCCAACCTCTCCGCCTACGCCTTCTCCACCGAGAACTGGCGGCGCTCGCCCGACGAGGTCCGCTTCCTCATGGGGTTCAACCGGGACGTCATCCGCCGCCGCCGCGACGAGCTGCACGCCATGGGCGTGCGGGTGCGCTGGGCCGGCCGTCCCGGGCGGCTGTGGAAGAGCGTCATCAAGGAACTGCAGGACGCCGAGGAGATGACGCGGGACAACCGCACGCTGACCCTGCAGTTCTGCGTCAACTACGGCGGCCGGGCCGAGATCGTCGACGCCGCCGTGCGGCTGGCCCAGGACATCGCCGCCGGCCGGGTCAGGCCCGACAAGGTCTCCGAGCGCACCTTCGCCCGCTACCTCGACGAACCTGAGATCCCCGACGTCGACCTGTTCCTGCGCTCCTCCGGCGAGCAGCGCACCTCCAACTTCCTGCTCTGGCAGTCGGCCTACGCCGAGATGGTGTTCCTCAACCAGCTCTGGCCCGACTTCGACCGCCGCGACCTGTGGCAGGCCTGCGAGATCTACGCCAAGCGCGACCGCCGCTACGGCGGCGCCCTCCCCAACCAGGTCTGACCTTCCCCAACCAGGTCTGATCTTCCCCAGCCGGGTCCGACCTTCCCCAGCCGGGTCTGGCCGCCTCCAACCGGGTCTGGCCGTGCCGCCCGGGCCCGCCGCGATCAGGCCCGGCGCCGGGCCCGGTAGGCGGCGACGTGCATGCGGTTGCCGCAGGTGCGGCTGTCGCAGTAGACGCGCGAGCGGTTGCGGGACTCGTCCACGAAGACCCGCCCGCAGTCGGGGGCCGCGCAGGTGCGCAGCCGCTCCCACTCGCCGTCGACCAGCAGGTGGGCCAGGGCCACTCCGAGCTCGGCGGCCAGGTGCTCGGCCACCGGCGCCCCCTTGGCGAAGTAGTGCACGTGGAGGGGGTAGTCGTCGTGCTCGGTCAGGTGGGCGGTGATGCGCGTGCGCTCGAGCAGCACGTTCAGCAGCGCGACCGCCGAGGCGGAGTCGGGAGCGGCGAAGATCGCGAGGAACGTGGCGCGCAGCGCGCGGACCTCTCGCAGGTCGCCCGCGCCGACGCCTTCGACGCCGCTCAGCTCGTTGCGCCGGACGTAGGCGTCCAGCTCCGCGACGCTCGTGAGCCCGTCGAGCCCGCCCGTCTCGGGAGCGGTGTTGACCAGGTCGGCCACGGCGGCCAGCGAGCACACCATGTCATGGCTGAACGGCATGTCGTCTCCTGCCGGGCCGGTCGTGGACAGGGCGCGGGTCACCGGGGCGCGGCGCGGACGGCATCACATCCCGGTCTCCACCGCCAGGGAAGCGTATCCCGTGACCCGCCGCCACGGGGACACTCCCTGCGTGCGGGGTGGGCGGACTCGCGAAGGTGGCGGACGGTTTTGACAACGGTTTTCATTTTGCGCGATACTCGGCAGTGTGATGCCCTTTTCGTCCAGGTACGATCACTGTGCACGATCGACATATCCCCGCCGCCCCACCACCTTCCTGAGCGTCCTCGCCGCCCTGGCGGCCCTGCTCACCGCCGCCGCGTGCGCTCCCGCCGACTCCGCCTCCACGCGGAGCGCGGGCCCTTCCGGCGGCCCCAAGGTGCTCGCCGCCTTCTATCCCCTCGAATGGCTGGCGACGCGCGTCGGCGGGCCGGACGCCGCGGTCACCGGCCTCACGCGGCCCGGCGTCGAGCCGCACGACCTTGAGCTGACCCCGCGCCAGATCGCCGACATCCAGCGGGCGGACCTGGTCGTCTACATCAAGGGCGTCCAGCCGGCCGTCGACGAGGCCGTCCAGCAGCAGGCGCCGGACAAGGCGTTCGACGCCGCCTCCCTGGTTCCCGTCCTCACCGGCACCGGTGAGCAGGAGCACCAGGAGCAGGCCGGGGGAGGCGAGGCGCACGAGCCGGTGTCCTACGACCCCCACCTCTGGCTCGACCCCGACCGCCTGGCAACGGTGGCCGCCGACCTGGGCAAGAGGCTCGGGCAGGCGGACGGCGCGCACGCCTCCGCGTACACCGGCAGGGCGAACACCACCGCGGGGGAGCTCAGGGCCCTGGACGAGGAGTTCCGCAAGGGGCTCGCCACCTGCGCCGGCCGCACGATCGTCACCTCGCACGCCGCGTTCGGCTACCTGTCGAACCGGTACGGCCTGAAGCAGGTGGGCATCAGCGGCCTCGACCCCGAGGCCGAACCGTCCCCGGCGCGCATCGCCGAGGTGGCCGCGGCGGCCCGGCGGGAGAAGGTGACCACCATCTTCACCGAGGAACTCCTCAGCCCCAAGGTCTCCGCGGTCCTCGCCAAGGAGGTCGGCGCCACGACCGCGGTCCTCAACCCCATCGAGAGCCGCCCGGCGTCGGGGGACTACCTGTCCGCCGCCCGCCAGAACCTCTCCGTCCTCCGCACCGCGCTTGGATGCTCATGATGACCCGATCAGCACAGGCGGCCGGCGTCTCCGGGCCGGCGCCGCGGACCGCCGGCGCGCCCGCCGCGTTCGCCATGACCGACGGGCACGTCCATCTGGACGGGCGGCCGGTCCTGCGCGGGGTGAACCTGCGCATCGAGGCCGGGGAGGTGGTCGCGATCCTCGGCGTGAACGGCTCAGGTAAGTCGACGCTCGTCCGCGCCCTGCTCGGGCTGACCCCGCTGTCGGCCGGCTCCGCCGAGCTGTTCGGCGTGCCGCCCGGCCGCTTCCGCGAATGGTGGCGCGTCGGGTACGTCCCGCAGCGGCTCTCGGTCGGCGGCGGCGTCCCCGCCACGGTTCGCGAGGTGGTGGCCTCCGGCCGCGTCGCCCGGCAACGGCGGCTGCGTCCCGCCGGCCGGCAGGACCGCGCGGCGGTGGCGGACGCGCTCGACGCCGTCGGCCTGACCGGCCGCGCCGGCGACCCGGTGGCCTGGCTGTCCGGCGGTCAGCAGCAGAGGGTGCTCATCGCCCGCGCGCTGGCCGGTGAGCCCGACGCCTTCGTCATGGACGAGCCGACGGCCGGCGTGGACGCCGAGAGCCAGGCGGACCTGGCCGGCACGCTCACGACCCTGGTGCGGCAGGGCAAGACCGTCCTGCTGGTGGCGCACGAGATCGGCCCGATGGCCCCGCTCATCACCCGGTCGATCGTCCTGCGGGACGGCAGGGTCGCCCACGACGGGCCGGCGACCGGCGGCGGCACGGGGTGCCACCCGCGTCCGGGCCACGAGCGGGAGCGCCCGCCCGCCTACGACGTGGCCGGCGGCCCGATCGGTTCGGGGACGACGCAATGATCGAGATCTTCCAGTACGACTTCATGGTGCGCGCGCTGATCGCCGCGCTTCTTGTCGGCCTCGCCGCCCCGGCGGTGGGCACCTTCATCGTCCAGCGGCGGCTCGCCCTGCTCGGCGACGGCATCGGCCACGTGGCGCTCACCGGCGTCGCGCTCGGGTTCCTCACCGGCACCGCCCCGGTGCTCACCGCGGTGCTGGTCTCCATCCTCGGGGCCGTCGCGATCGAACTGGTCCGCGCCCGGGGCCGCACGACCGGCGACGTGGCGCTGGCCCTGCTGTTCTACGGCGGCATCGCGGGCGGCGTGATGCTGATCGGGCTCGCCCCCGGCGGCAGCAACGCCACGCTGACGTCGTACCTGTTCGGGTCGATCAGCAGCGTCACCACCGAGGACGTGTGGGTGATCGCCGTGCTGGCCGCGTTCGTGCTCGGCGTGGTGGCGACGTTCGGCCGCGAACTGTTCGTCCTGTGCCAGGACGAGGAGGTCGCCAAGGTCAACGGGCTGCCGGTGCGCTTCCTCAGCCTGCTCGTGGCCGTGACCGCCGCGCTGACCGTCGTGATCGCGATGCGCGTGGTGGGGCTGCTGCTGGTCAGCGCCCTCATGGTGGTCCCCGTGGCCACCAGCCAGCAGCTCACCCGCGGCTTTCGCACGACGATGGCACTGGCGATGGTCCTCGGCGTCGTGGCGACGGTCGGCGGGCTGACCTCGGCGTTCTACGCGAGCGTCGCGCCGGGCGCGGCGATCGTCCTGCTGGCCCTCGCCGGCTTCGTCCTGGCGCTCGGCGCCGGTCGGCTGCTCCGGCGGAGCCGCGCCCGCGAGGCCGCTCCATGACCGGCGGTCGCGTGCTCACCGCACGTGAAGGCAAAGGCCAGGCGGACAGGACACACGCGAGAGGAGGTGCGCCGATGACCACCCGACGGGCCGCCGTGCGGGAGATCCTCACCCACAGCGACGGTTTTCGCAGCGCCCAGGACATCTACGCCCAGATGCGCGCCGACGGCGCGAAGATCGGGCTGACCACGGTGTACCGGACGCTGCAGACGCTGACCGAGTCCGGCCAGGTCGACGTCCTGCGCACCGACGACGGCGAATGCGTGTACCGGGCGTGCGCCACCGGCACACACCACCATCACCTGGTCTGCCGCGACTGCGGCCGCACGGTCGAGGTGGCCGGCCCGGACGTCGAGCGCTGGACGGAGGTCGTCGGGGCCGAGCATGGCTTCACGGCGATCACCCACACCCTGGAGATCTTCGGCACCTGCGCCTCCTGCGCCACCACCACCCCCACCGGCTGACCGTCCTGACCGTCCCCCGAGACGCGTCAGAAGAGGCCGAAGCGGCTGGCCGCCATGGCGATGAGGAAGGCGGCCATGGCCACCCGCATCAGCCGTGCCCAGTGCCCGAGTGACGGCCACGACATGTACGCCAGCCACACCACGAAACCGAGGACGGGCAGGACTGCGATGCCGCCTCGCCAGTCGGCGACGGCGAAGCCCACCAGCAGCAGGATCACCAGGACGACAGGGATGATCCAGCGCGGCAGTCCGTACAGGAACACCAGCGGCACCGCGCTTTTGCGCTCGACCGCTGCGCGCAGGCCCGTCGCGCCGGGAGTGAGGAACTGTTCGCCCGGGGGCAGCGGCCGGGGGGCGGGACGCCGGTCGCGCGCCAGCGGGTGGGCGGGGACGGCGCGCCCGCGCGCCGCCGAAGATGACGCCGGAGAGGACGCCGAAGAAGACGAGGAGCGCGAGGAGTCACCGCGCGTGTGCTTGTCGGCCACGGTTCGAGCCTAACGGCGAACGCCCCCAGCCTGCAGGCCGCCGTCCGCCGCATCCCGCGGCGGCTGGCATGCTGGGCGGCATGCTCGCGCTCATCAGGTATTCGGTGCCCGGCTCGCAGGCCGGGGAGTTCGTG
The DNA here is from genome assembly GCF_040607455.1 of Sphaerisporangium sp. NPDC005289. Classification (NCBI taxonomy): domain Bacteria; kingdom Bacillati; phylum Actinomycetota; class Actinomycetes; order Streptosporangiales; family Streptosporangiaceae; genus Sphaerisporangium; species Sphaerisporangium sp. NPDC005289. Next base: position 342,512 of record NZ_JBEXGS010000001.1, on the reverse strand, counting down.
GACGGCGCCAGGACGATCCTCGCCACGCTGGCCGCCCAGACCGGGTTCCTCGGCGGGCACATCGGCAGGTCGGTGGACGAGCCCGACCTGTGGGCGCTGGTCAGCGAGTGGGAGGGGGCCGGCTACTACCGGCGTGCCCTGTCGGCGGCGCGCATGGACATGTACCCGCTCATGACCCTGATGATCAACGAGCCCAGCGCGTTCGAGATCATCGCCAGCAGCCCGGAATGACCGTCCTGCGGTAGCCCGGGAAGCCTCGCAGGAGGCCGCCGGGGCCGTCCGCGGGCAGGCTCCCCGGGGCGCGCGGGTGATTGTGGGCTGGTCGCGTCGGCGGTTCCCCTAAGCTTGGAGTGATCGGGCAGGTGACGCGCCCTCTGATCGACCAACCCAACCCCGACCGCCAGCCGGATGGAGATTCTTGATGGCCCGCCGTACCGACATCATGGACACGATCGTCAGCCTCGCCAAACGCCGCGGGCTCGTCTACCCGTCGAGCGAGATCTACGGGGGTCTGCGCGCGTCCTGGGACTACGGCCCGCTCGGCGTCGAGCTCAAGAACAACGTCAAGCGCGAGTGGTGGAAGTCCATGGTCCAGGGCCGCGAGGACGTCGTGGGCCTCGACTCCTCGGTCATCCTGGCGCGCGAGGTCTGGGAGGCGAGCGGCCACGTCAGGGAGTTCGTCGACCCGCTGACCGAGTGCCAGTCGTGCCACAAGCGCTTCCGCGCCGACCACCTCGAGGAGGCCTACGCCGAGAAGCACGGCGGCAGGGCCCCCGAGAACGGCCTGGCCGACCTCACCTGCCCCAACTGCGGCACCAAGGGCGCCTTCACCGCGCCGCGCATGTTCAACGGCCTGCTCAAGACCTTCCTCGGCGCCGTCGAGGACGACTCGGGCCTCGCCTACCTGCGCCCCGAGACCGCGCAGGGCATCTTCATCAACTACCTCAACGTGCAGCAGTCGTCCCGCAAGAAGATCCCGTTCGGCATCGGCCAGATCGGCAAGTCGTTCCGCAACGAGATCACCCCGGGCAACTTCATCTTCCGCACGCGCGAGTTCGAGCAGATGGAGATGGAGTTCTTCGTCAAGCCCGGCACCGACGAGGAGTGGCACCAGTACTGGATCGACACGCGCCTGCAGTGGTACATCGACCTGGGCATCAACCGCGACAACCTGCGGCTGTACGAGCACCCCAAGGACAAGCTGTCGCACTACTCCAAGCGCACGGTGGACGTCGAGTACCGCTTCAACTTCACCGGCTCCGAGTGGGGTGAGCTCGAGGGCGTGGCCAACCGCACCGACTTCGACCTCACCACGCACGCCGCCGCCTCCGGCACCGACCTGTCGTTCTTCGAGCAGGACAGCGGCGAGCGCTACGTGCCCTACGTCATCGAGCCGGCCGCCGGCGTCGACCGCTGCGCGCTCACCTTCATGATCGACGCGTACACGGTCGACGAGGCCCCGAACGCCAAGGGCGTCATGGAGCAGCGCACGGTCATGCGGCTTGACCACCGCCTCGCGCCGGTCAAGGTGGCGGTGCTGCCCCTGTCACGCAACAGCGACCTGTCGCCCAAGGCCCGTGACCTGGCCACCCAGCTCCGCCGCCGCTGGAACGTCGAGTTCGACGACGCCGGGGCGATCGGCCGCCGCTACCGCCGCCAGGACGAGATCGGCACGCCGTTCTGCGTCACCGTCGACTTCGACACCCTCGAAGACCACGCCGTGACGATCCGCGAACGCGACTCCATGGCCCAGAAGCGCATCGCCCTCGACCAGGTCGACTCCTACCTCCGCCAGCACCTCAACGACTGACCCCGCCCGCACGCCCGAGCATGGCGGCCGCCCCCCGCGGCGGCCGCCTCCGGGGATGCGGTCCAGGGGCTCCCGCGTGCCGGCGTACACCCGCGGTAGATCGGCGGAGGCGCGTGTCCTGATGGGACGCCTCAGCCGGGTAGGTCGGTGGTGGAGGGCATGATCTCCACGTCGTCGGCCTTGACGAAGGCCACGCGGTGGCCGAGTTGCACCTGGTAGTACATCGTGCGGCCGCGGACCAGCCGGTGGGCCTTCTCGTCGAAGGAGGTCGAGTGGTAGTACTCGCCGTGCGTCGCCAGGCCGACCGCGTACCGCTGCCCCTGCTGGATGGTGTACTGCAACGGCACGATCGGCTGCACGGGCACTCCCTTCGGGTACGCCTGGGGTTCGGGGTAGGCCCTGCCGTACACCGGCACGCTCGCGCGCCCGGGTCCGGGCGTGACGACCAGCCCGGTGGCGTTGACGGCGGTCGGCGCGTCGTCGGGGTCGTGGAACCACGCACGCCGGCCGAGATACCAGATGGCCGTCCAGTCGCCGCTGCGACCCGCCACGGCGAACTGCTGGCCGGTGGTCGCCCGCGCGCCGTGGTCGTGGACGTCGTGGGTCGACGCGCCGTCCGACCTGCGGCCGACGTCCCTGACCAGGGGGGCGTCGTCGCTGGGCGCGGTGTGCAGCCAGACCGATGACGACCCGTGCGGCGGGCACGGCTCGCCCGGCTCCGCACATCCGGTGTAGCGCGGGCGGTGGCGCGCGTAGTCGGTCCTGATCGTCACCAGGCCGCCGCGGTCGCCGCCGGTGGACCTGATCGGGTTGCCCAGCAGCTCGAAGTAGTGGCCCCAGTCCCAGTAAGGCCCGGGGTCGACGTGCATCGCGGCGACCGTGCCCGGCACGGTGCCCGGGACGTTGTCGTGGCCCAGGATGTGCGCGCGGTCCAGCGGGATGCCGTACCGGCGGGCCAGGTAGCGCACGAGCCGGGCGGAGGCGCGGTACATCGCCTCGGTGTACCAGGCGCCCGCCTTGGCCATGAACCCCTCGTGCTCGATGCCGATGGCCTTGGCGTTGAAGTACCAGTTCCCGGCGTGCCAGGCGACGTCCCGGGCGCGGACGTGCTGGGCGATGTGCCCGTCGGAGGAGCGGATGGTGTAGTGCCAGCTCACGTACGCCGGGTCGTCCACCAGCCGCAGCGTCTTGCCGTAGGTCTCCTCGGTGTCGTGGATGACGATGTAGTCGATGCGGTGCCGGCGCGGCCGGTCGGACCGGTCGTGGTTGCCGTAGCCGCCGCCGGGCAGTTCGCGGTACGGCGCCGGCAGCCACTCGCAGGCAAGGCCCTTCGGGCACTCGGCCCTCCCGGCCCCGGCCTCGGGCGGCCCCTCGCGCTCGACGTGCTCCATGCGCGGAGCGATCTCCGGTGCGGCGGGCAGCCAAACCTGCCGGCCGTCGTCGGTGACCCGGCCCGCGCCCCGCTCGATCAGGGCGAAGACCTCGCGGGCGAACCGGCGGGCGCTGCCGGCCTCGGTGGCGCCCGAGTACCGGGCGACGGCGTCGAACCAACCGGCCGGGTCACGGCTCGCGGACCGGCCGAGCGCCTTCTGGTGGCGGGCGAGCAGTGCGGCGCCGCCCAGCACGTTGGCGTCCGGGTCGCGGACGAGCCGGTCGGCCGGGATGCCGGTGAGCCGGGCGGCCCGCTCGGCCGTCCCGGGCCCGTGACGGCCGTGCAGGGCGAGGCGGGGGTCGGTGAGGTGCATCGGCCCGTATCCGCCGGAGGTGCTGGGCAGTCCCTGGTTGGCGTCCCAGCGTGACTCCAGGTAGGAGACGCCGAGCAGGATCTGCTCCGGGACGCCGTACCTGGCCGCCGCGACCTGGAACGCCCGCTGCCGCGACAGCGCGGCCCCGGACGCCTCCTGCTGGGATCGGGCGGGCGTGGTCCCGGACGCCCTCTGTCCGGACAGGGCGGGTGCGGCTATGGACGCCCTCTGTCCGGACAGGGCGGGTGCGGCTATGGACGCCTTCTGTCCGGACAGGGCGGGCGCGGCTACGGACGGCTCCTGCTGGGACCGGGCAGGCGTGGCCCCGGAGGCCTGATGCCGGGACCACGCGGGCGCCGGAGCGCTCCAGGCGGGTGGGGAGGCGGGGCCCGCGAGGACCAGCGAGGCCGCCAGCGGGACGGCGGCGGCCGGCGTTCTGCGCATGGAGGACCCTTTCTCAGGCAGTCACGCGGGCAGTGCGAACGCTCCTGCGGGACTGCGTGAGCCCGGGATATCGACGGTCACCTTACGACTTGCCGTCGCCCGATCCACTGCTTGTCATGCGGCGTGTCAAAGACCGCCTTCACCTGGCGAGGTCTTCTGCACTCCTATGTGACGTTCATGCGGAACGCCGCCCCGCCCGGCATCAGCGGCGCCGAAGCGGGCCGGGATGACAGGTAGGAAATCTCCTACGTATAGTGGGACGCATGCCACCCACACACGCTCCGGCGGAGGATCTGGTCTTCGCCGCGCTGGCCAGCCCGGTGCGGCGCGAGGTGCTGCGGCTGCTCAGGGACGAGGGGCCGCAGCCGGTGCAGCGGCTGGCCGGGAACTTCACGATGGCCCGCCCGAGCTTCTCCGAACACCTGCGGGTGCTGCGAGAGGCGGGGCTGGTCGCCGAGCGCAAGGTCGGCCGCCAGCGGCTCTACCGGCTAGAAGCCGTGCCGCTGAACGAGGTGCAGCAGTGGCTCAGCCCCTTCGAGCGGTTCTGGCGCGAGCGGCTCGCCGGGTTGCGCGACCTGCTCGACCAGATGGACGACGAGCGATGACCGGCGACGACCCGGCCGTCGTCCACCTCGACGAGTTCCTGCCGCATCCGCCCGCCAAGGTGTGGCGGGCCCTGACCGAGCCCGACCTGCTCGCCCGGTGGTTGATGCCCGGCGACTTCCGGCTCCAGGTCGGCCATCGGTACACCATGCGGGCGGTTCCCATGCCGGGCACCGGCTTCTCCGGCACGGTCCTGGCCGAAGTCCTCGCCTTCGAGACCGGCAGGATGCTCCGCATCGGCTGGCGGGACGCCGACCCCGGCAACGACGCCGACTGGACGATCACCTGGACGCTGGAGCCGGAGGGCAGGGGCACCCGGCTGTTCCTCCTGCACGAGGGCTTCGACCCAGGGAACCCGCTCCAGCAGCGCGCCCGCCGGATCATGGGCGGCGGCTGGCGATCGGGCGTCCTGCGCGGCCTGCGAGCCGTCCTCGACCGCATGTGAACCCGCGCCCTCGTGCGGCACCCGACGGCGTGCGAAGACCTCCGGTGGAACCCCTGATCGTGGTCAATTCCGCGACCTAGGGCGGGCCTTGGCCGCGTGCGAAGACCTCCGGCGGAACCCTTGACCGTGGTTCATTCGGCAGCCTCGTGCGGACCTGGCCCGTGCGAGGACCTCCGGTGGAACCCCGATCGTGGTCCGGTCCGCGACCTCGTGCTGACCGTGACCGCATGCGAAGCCCCCGGCCCTCGGGGAGACCCCCGGCCGCGGCGGAGGTCGCGACCTCGAAAGCCCTTCTTGTCCCGATATCAACGATTGGATTTAGCTATGTCCGAGATCGCCGAGCGGTTCGATCGCCTCGCGGGCGACTTCCTGGCACGCGTCGAGGCGACGCCCGCCGACCGATGGGACCGGGTCACGCCCTGCGCCGGCTGGACGGCCCGCCACCTGGTGGGGCACGTCGTCAACGGGCACCGCGGCATCATCGCGGTCGTCCGCGGCACCCCGCCCCGGCCCTCCCACGGCGTGGGCGTGTCCGGCATGGCCGACGCGCCGCGGATCGAGCCGGACGCCGACCTCGCCGCCGCCTACGCCGAGGCCCGGGCGGATCTGCGCGCCGTCCTCACCGATCCGGAGCTGGCCGCGACGCCCCTGCCCTACAGCCCGATCGGGCCGGTCGCGGTGGCGGAGGCGGCCGACAGCGTGGGGGCCATGGAACTGCTCGTCCACACCTGGGACCTGGCCCGCGCCGTGGGCGGGGACGAGACCCTGGACCGGGACGCCGTCGTCAGGACGCACGAGAAGCTGCGCCCGCACTACGCAGCCCTGCAGAGCGCCGGCGCCTTCCAGGGGGAGGTCACGCCCCCCGGCGACGCCGACCCGCAGACCGCGTTCCTCTGCTTCACCGGACGCCGCCCCTGACGTCCCCCGGACGGCCTGCCACAGAGCAGACCAGAGGCGGACAGGGTGGCGTGGGAGGTCAGGGGCGCCAGGTGGTCAGGACCTGGTCGACGCGGGAGCGGATGCGCTCGCGGGCGGTCATGCGCGGGACGCCCGACATCAGCAGCTCGTCGTAGTCGGTGTCCAGGTGGCGCACGCTCGCGACCACGGCCAGGGTGATCGCGTTCTCGTCCAGCACGCGGGCGGCGGCGGTGCGTCCCACCCGGCCGCTGCCGCGCACCGCGGCGTGGCCGGCGATGGCGCCCGCCCGCTCGGCCGGGCAGCCGGGGAACAGGCGGCGGATCTCCTCGGCCATCCTCGCCTGGAAGTCGGCGTCCTCGCCGGCCCGCCGTTCGCGGTCGCGTTCGCGTCGGCGCAGCCGCACCTCCTCGTCGGCCAGGCACTGCTCCTCAGCGCGTGCCAGGGCCTCTTCCTCGACCAGCACGCCGAGCCGCTCGTACCGCTTGCGCCGCCGGTTGAAGTGGACGACGACGGCCGAAAGGCCGCTGGCCTTCTTCGCGCGGCGGCTCAGCGCGGCGTTGCCCGCGGGAAGGAAGACCAGATGGTCCATGTCCACGCACGTCAGGCAGTGCGGCTGCTCGTCTTCCATGATCAGGTAGGGCCCGGTGTCCCCGCATCCGGCGCAGGACCACTCCTTTTGGGGCACCACGGCCACCAGGTCGGGGGCCTTGTTGTGCCGTTCCTCGATCTGCCTTCGCCGCGGCTCGCTGAGCTCCGGCGAGATCCAGTGGACGCGGAACCGGCGCTCGGTGTCCTCGTCGCCGTCGGCGGTGAAGCGCAACGGCCGCCGGTCGCGGCCGGCCGCCGCGTACGCCGCCTCGCTCTCGACCAGGCCGCGGGCGAGGGCCCATTCACGCAGGTGGGAGAGGGCCTGTTCCATTCTGGGGCGGTCCACGGGCGCCAGCCGTTCCAGGCTGTCGGCGCGGCCCTGCCGCCACGTCTCGACGTGGCGGACCGCCAGCCACCCCAGGCCGGTGAGGACGTCGATGGCGGTCACGTGCCGGCGGGTGGCGAGGGCGACCTCCGCCGCCTGGGCCACCCGGCCGCCGAGCTTGCTGCGCACGCGTCCAACCCTGCCGCACGCGGGCACGTGCGTGTGCCGGTTCGCCGCTCTCGGGTCGTCCCGGTCGTGCTCCGGGCGCTCGGCCCGCGGTCTTCCGGCCTCGGCTCGCCGTGTCCCGTCCCGGCGGCCGGGGGACCCCCGGGCTCACGGGCCGACGGCCGAGCCCGACCGGGTCGACGGCCGAACCCGACCGGGCCGGCGCCGCCCATGGAGCCCTGCGGGCCCCGGGAGCGGCGGGCAGGGTGAGCGCGCATCGCGGCCGGGAGGGCCATTGACATTCGAGGGGCGGTCACCTCGATGTCCCCGAAGGGTGAAATGATGCGGGCGGGCCCACCACGTTCCGCCCGTTGGAGTTCGGACGCGTCCCCCGGGTCGGCCGTGCCCCCACGGGTCGCCGCCGGGCTCTATCGGGCACCAGGCCGAGGGCGCCGCCGCGCGGCGCCCGCATCCGACCGAGGAGCACATGTGCACCTGCTGACCAACCCCGTCAAGGACTACGCGTGGGGATCGCGTACGGACATCGCCGAGCTCACCGGCAGGCCCGTCCCCGCGCCGGGTCCTGAAGCGGAGATGTGGCTCGGTGCCCATCCCTCCGGCCCGTCGCGCCTCGGCGGCGACGACGGCCGCACCCTGGCCGATCTCATCGGGGCCGACCCGCGTGCCGGACTCGGCGATGCCACGCTGGAGGCGTTCGGCGAGCGCCTGCCGTATCTGCTGAAGCTCATCGCCGTCGCCCAGCCATTGTCGCTTCAGGTCCATCCCTCCGCGGAGCAGGCCGTCGACGGCCACGCCCGCGGGGTCTACGGCGACCCGTGGCCGAAGCCGGAGCTGGTGTGCGCGCTCACGCCGTTCACCGCGCTCGCCGGGTTCCGCCCGCCGGAGCAGGCCGCGATGCTCGTCGACCGGCTCGGCGTCCCTGACCTGAAGGACGTCGTCTCCCTGCTGGAGGGCGGGGAGTCGCTCGGAGCGCTGGAGGCCCTGCTCGGCAAGCGGCAGGCCGCCGAGCAGATCGTGTGGGCCGCCTCGGCGGTGCACCACCCCGACTACGAGCTGGTGGTTCGCCTGGCCAGGCGCTACCCGGGCGACCCCGCGTGCCTGGCTCCGCTGCTGCTGCGCCGGCACGAGCTGGCCCCCGGCCAGGCCCTGTTCCTCGGCGCCGGCGTGCTCCACTGCTATCTCAAGGGCTTCGGCGTGGAGATCATGGGCAGCTCCGACAACGTGATGCGCGCCGGTCTCACCCCCAAGCCGCTCAACGTCGCCGAACTGCTGCGCATCACCGACCCCGCCACCGCGCCGCTGGCCCTCGCGGCCGGCCCCGGCGGGGTGTACGACACCCCGAGCCCGGAGTTCCGCCTGCGCCGGATCGACGGCGCGGACGCCGAGCCGAGCCTTCCCACGGGGGTGCCGCGCATCCTGCTGGTCACCGAGGGGACGGCGACGGCCGGGACGACCGAGCTGCGCCAAGGGGAGTCGGTGTTCGTCCCGGCCGCCGGGCCCGCGCTCACCGTCCGCACGACCGGCACCGTCTTCGTCGCCGAGCCCGGCACCTGAGCGAGGAGGCCCATGAGCGTCGACCTCGGGGTCTGGTACGCGCGTCCCCCGCTCACGCCCGAGGAGGCGGCGCGCAGGTACGCGGCCTGGCGCGCCGGCGGGACCACGCCCGCCTCGGACGCCCGGGAACCGGCCTCTGAGCCGGTATCCGAGCCGGCCTCAGAGCCGATCCCTGAGCCGGTCGCCGAGGCGACCTTGGAGCTGATTCCGGCGCCGGTCCCGGATCCCGTGCGCGAGCCGGTCCCGGACCCCGTGCGAGAACCGCTCCCCGAGCCGCTCCCTGAACCGGTCTCAGGGCCGGTCCCGCAGGTGGCCGCCTTCTACGACGCTCTGACCGAGGAGTTCCCCGACCTCACCGACGGCGACTACGCGACCTCGCCGTGGGCGACGCCGCTGACGGTCGGCGACGAGTTCGTCGTGATGTCCATCGTCTTCCCCCGCGCCGCCGAGGTGTGCCGCACCGTCCTGCGCCTCGCCGACCGGCACGACCTGGTCTGCTTCGACCCCCACCCCGACGAGCTGTTCTCCGGCTGACCGCGACTCACCGCCCGCCGCCCGACAAATCCGCACCTGCCCGTATTCTGCCGTGGTGCTGGAGTTCAGATTGAGAGCCGCGGCGCCCGGCCGCGGAAGGCCGATGCCTCGCACCCACCACCTTCCGCGCACCGTGCGGCGCGCGGGCCGGAGACGGGGCTGATGCCGGCGCTCGACCTGGCCCAGTGGGCGGTGCTGGTGCTCGCGCTCGTCCTGGTCGGCTTCTCCAAGACCGGGATCTCCGGCGCGGGGACGGTGGCGGTCGCGCTGTTCGCCCTGGTCCTGCCGACGAAGAGCTCGACGGGGATGCTCCTGCCCCTGCTGCTGGTCGGCGACGTGGTGGCCGTGGTCTCCTACCGCAGGCACGCCGACTGGCCGAGGCTGCTCAAGCTGTTCCCCTGGGTGGCCGCCGGGGTGCTGGTCGGAGCCGTGGTGGTGCGCTGGGTCGACGACGCGCAGATGCGGCGGATCATCGGGGCGATCCTGCTGGTGATCATCGCGCTCAGCCTGTGGAACCGGCGGCGCGGATCGGACGCCTCGCTCGCCAACCGGCCCGCGGTGGCGGCGTTCGCGGGAGTGTTCGCCGGCTTCACCACGATGACGGCCAACGCCGCCGGGCCCATCATGGCCCTGTACTTCCTGGCGGCGGGCCTGCCGATGCTCGGCTTCCTCGGCACGACCGCGTGGTTCTTTCTGACGATCAACGCCTTCAAGGTGCCGTTCAGCGTCGCGCTCGGCCTGGTCACCCCGGCCACGCTGGTCTTCGCCGCGGCCACCGCCGCCGCCGTCGTCGCGGGAGGCGTGGCGGGGCGCGTGGTCGTCCGGCACATCAACCGGACCTGGTTCGAGCGCATCACCCTGGCCCTCACCTTCCTGGCCGCCGTCCGGCTGATGTTCTGACCTCCCGCGACCGGCGCGCGGCCCGGAGGGTCAGGCGCCTGTGGCGCCGATGGCGTGGCCGATGACGTACACGACGACGGCCGCGCCCCCGCCGACGAGCAGTTGCCTGCCGCCCGTGCGCAGGGCGGGCCTGCCGTTGAGCAGGCCCAGGAAGGCACCCACGGCGAACAGGGCGAGCCCGGCCAGCAGCACCGCGGTCACCAGCGCGGCCGTCCCGTCCGCGAACAGGTACGGGATGACGACCACGACGGCTCCCAGGGCGAAGGCGACCAGGCTCGACAGCGCCGCCGACCACGGCGAGCCGAGCTCCTCCGGATCCAGTCCCAGTTCCTCGCGGGCCATGGTCTCCAGCGCGGTGTCGTGGTCCTTCATGATCGTCTTGGCGACGCGCTCCGCCTCCTCGGCGTCCAGGCCCTTGGCCCGGTAGATCAGCGCCAGCTCCTCCTCCTCGGCCTCGGGGTCGTCGCGCAGTTCCTCCGCCTCCAGCGCGATCTCCCGTTCGTAGGCCTCGCGCTGGCTGCGCATCGAGATGTACTCGCCGACGGCCATGGAGAACGCGCCGGCCAGCAGTCCCGCGAGCCCGGCGAACAGGATGGTGTGCCCGGCGGCTCCCGAACCGGCGAACCCCATGGCCAGGGAGGTGTTGGACACCAGGCCGTCGTTGACGCCGAACACGGCCGCGCGCAGCGTGCCCGACCGGTCGCTGCGGTGCCAGCGTTCGCGCCGGGCCACGCCCCTGCCGCCCACCAGCGGCAGGCCCTCTCCGGTGTCCACCCGTTCCGCTTGGCGCAGCCGGGTCAGCACGCGGGCGTGCGAGCGCTCGTCCACGGCCATGCCGGGATCGGCGTCCGGGTCGGCGTCGTACAGGCCCGCGTCGGCGTGCTCGGCGCGCTCGACGAACGGCAGCACCGCGTCGACGGAGTACCGGCGGGCCAGCCAGGACAACGCCCGCGTGCGCAGGCTGGGCCGGCTCGGGTCGGGCACCTTCTCGCCCAGGCCGGCGAGCTTGCCGGCCCAGTGCGCGGCGTGCCGTTCCTCCACGGCGGCCAGCTGCAGGAAGACCTCGCGCCGCTCTCCCTCGGCGCCGGCGGCGAGCCCGCGGTACAGGACCGCGCTCTGCCGCTCGGCCTCCAGGGCGCCGCGGTAGCGGGCGGCGGCCTGCCGGTCCCCGCGGGCGCCCCGGGGCTCGTTTCGGGTGTTGCCGGTCTCGGCGCTCATCGTCCACGTCTCCTGCCCGGTCACCGCGCGTCCGACCACGCGGCGCCGATCATCACTGGTCCAGGTCTGGTCGCCGCAGGAGGACCCGCTCGTCTCCAGGGCTCTGGGGCGCCGGCCGCGGCGCTCAGTCCGGTGCGCTCCCGCCGAGGCAGGCGCGGCAGACCCCCCGGAAGATGACCTGCGCCTCGTCCACCTCGCCCATGTCGTCACCCGGGGTGAGGCAGGGCTTCGCGTCCACGACGCAGGCGACGTCGCTGACCTTCCCGCACCGACGGCAGACGAAGTGGTGGTGCCACCGGTCGGCCACCTCGTACACCGCCGCGCCCGGCCCGACGTCGGCGCGCAGCACGACCCCGAGCTCGGCGAGCGTGACCAGCGAGTTGTAGACGCTGGTGCGCGGCAGCGTGATCCCGCGCCCCGCCAGGTGCGCGTGCACGTCGTCGGCCGTGCGGTGCCCGCCCATCGAGCGCAGCGCCTCGGTCACGGCGAGGCGGGGCCGCGTCGCCCGCAGCCCGGACGCCCGCAGCGACGCCACGGTGTCGTCGGCGAACTCACCCACCGGCTCCTCCGGCCATCGGCCCAGTCTTATATGGATATTGTGCAAATAAGTCTACATCGCCGATACAAGTGCCGGTATGCCGGTCCTATGGCGTCCGCCGCCGGCCCGGCCGGCCTCATGCCCGTCAGCCGGCGGCGACGGAGACGGCGGGAACGGCGGGGGAGCCCTCTGCGGCGACCTCGCGGAGCAGGGCCGCGGCGGCGGCGCTGGTCGGGTCGCCGGTGACGGTGACGATCTCCCAGGGCGGGACCGCGCCGGCGAGCGGGACGAACCGCACGCGGTCGGTCTTCGCCGAGAACGACCGCGGTACGAGCGCCACGCCCAGCCCGAAGGTCACCAGGTCCAGCAGCGAGTGCACGTCGGTCACCTCCAGCGCCACCCGGCGCTCCACCCCCGCGCCGGCCAGCACGCTGTCGGCCAGGTTCCTGCTGACCCAGTCGGCGGGGAAGTCCACGAACCGCTCGGCGCCCAGTTCGGCCAGGCCGACCTCCGCGCGGGAGGCCAGCGGGTGGTCCGATGGGCAGGCCAGGACGAGCGGCTCGCCGGCGAGGGGCGTGGCCACGACGTCGCCGGGGCACCGGGCCGGGCGGGCGACGAACGCCACGTCCAGCCGGCCCGTCCGCACCTGCTCGACGAGCTCGCCGGAACCGCCGTGCCGCAGGCTGACCTCCAGGCCGGGATGCGCGGCCACGAACCGGGCGAGCACCGCCGGCAGGTGCACCACGTGCAGGCACTGCAGCGAGCCGATGGCGAGGCTGCCCCGCAGCAGGCCCTGCACCGCCGCCACGGCGTCCACGGCCGCGCCGGTCGCCGCGAGCGCCCGCCGGGCCTCCACCAGCAGCGCCCGGCCCGCCGGGGTCAGCTCGACCTGCCGGGTGCTGCGCAGGAACAGCGGGGCGCCCAGTTCGCGCTCCAGCGACCGGATCGAGGCGGACAGGCCCGACTGGGCGACGCGCAGCCGCTTGGCGGCCCGGGTGAAGTGGCAGTCCTCGGCGACGGCCACGAAGTACTCGAGCTGCCGGAGCTCCATGATCTATCACCATCGCTGCTCAATGAGATCAGTTTCTTCTGTTGGACAGCTTAATCGTGGGCAGAGGAGACTGCGAAGGACAAGACATCTCCGAGGAGGAACTCTCATGCAGACTCGCCGCATCGGCGACGTCCAGGTCGGCGCGATCGGTCTGGGCGGCATGCCCATGTCCATCGAGGGGCGCCCCGACGAGCAGCGTTCCATCGCGACCATCCACGCCGCGCTCGACGCCGGCGTCACGCTCATCGACACGGCCGACGCCTACCACCTGCTCGCCAACGACGTGGGCCACAACGAGGCGCTGATCGCCCGCGCCCTCGCGAGCTACGGAGGCGACACCTCCGACGTGCTGGTCGCCACCAAGGGCGGCCACCTGCGCCCCGGCGACGGCTCCTGGACGCAGAACGGCTCGCCCGACTACCTCAAGAGCGCCTGCGAGGCGTCGCTCAAGAGGCTCGGCGTGGAGGCCATCGGCCTCTATCAGTTCCACCGGCCCGACCCGCGCGTGCCCTACGCCGACTCCGTCGGGGCCGTCCGCGACCTGCTGGACGCCGGGAAGATCCGGATGGCCGGCATCTCCAACGCCGACCCCGGCCAGATCCGCCAGGCGAACGAGATCCTGGGCGGGCGGCTGGTGAGCGTCCAGAACCAGTTCTCGCCCGCCTTCCGCTCCAGCGATCCCGAGCTCGAACTGTGCGCCGAGATGGACATCGCCTTCCTGCCGTGGAGCCCGCTCGGCGGCATCGCCCGGGCAGGGGAGCTCGGCTCGCGGTTCGACGTCTTCGCCGAGATCGGGCGCGAGCACGGCGCCAGCGCTCAGCAGGTCTGCCTCGCGTGGATGCTCGCCAAGGCCCCGGTCGTCATCCCGATCCCCGGGTCCTCGCGTCCGGAGACCATCCGCGACTCGGCCGCCGCGGTCGACCTGAAGCTGTCGCCCGAGGAGCTGTCCCGCCTCGACGCGGCCTGACCGCGAGCGGTCCCGGGTGGCCGTCCGCCGATGGACGCCACCCGGGCGCGCGCGGTCAGTTGGTCCGGGTGTTGGGCAGGTGCGCGCCGAGGTAGCCGACGTAGACCTTGCCCGTGGCGCCCCCCGAGTCGTCGTGGAAGTGCATGCGCGGCGCCGGGTACCCGACCGCGCGCAGCTTGATGTGGGCCTCCATGAGGATCTCGCCGCGCGGGTCGACCTCGGTCGGCACGGGGAAGGTCCGCGGGTCGCGGAACTTGTCGCGGCTGGTGACGCTCTTGGACTCGCGCATGACCAGCATCCCGGTCGGCACCCTGTAGCGTCCGGGCTCCCCGACGGCGCACCAGTCGTAGAACCCGCCGGCGAACTCCCCGGTGGAACGGGCGCGGGCGAAGTCGTTCAGCGCGTGCAGCGCGTCCCACGCCTTGCCGGCCCAGCTGCGGCGCAGCCCCGGGTAGACGACGTCCAGCCGCGCGGCGGGGGAGTCGGTGTCGCCGATCACCACGTGGGTGAGCCGGGACCTGGCCTCGACCAGCGCCTCGGCCAGGCTGCCGGGCTGGAACACCTCCTCGGGGACGGCGACGCCGTACATCGGGTGGCCGAGCGCGGCCAGCGCGCCCTCCAGCCAGCGCACCCGCTCGGCGAGCGTGCGCGCCGAGTCCACCGCGTCGGCGTACTCCTCCTGCAGCAGCCGGTAGGCGACCCGCGGGTCCTCCGGCTCGTCCGACGGGGCCGGGTCGTCGATGACCAGGTCGCGCAGGGCGTCCAGCCGCAGGCCCAGCGTGCGCACCTCGCGCAGGAGCCGCTGTCCGGTGTCCATGCCCGCCGCCAGCCCGAGTGCCGTCTCCAGCTCCTCGCGCACCTCCTTGACCACCAGCTCCGCCACCTCGTACGCCAGCCCGGGGGGCGCCTCCCCGGGCGCGTTCATCTCCGCCCGTACGCCCTCGTCCGCGCGCCGGTCCGCCCCTGCCTCCCCGCCCGCGTCCGCCGCTTTCCCGCTGCCGCCCGCCGCCGCCTCTCCGCTCGCGTCCGCCGCCGGTTCCCCGCTCTCGTCCGGCCCGGTCGCCTCGCCCGCGCGTCCTGCCGTCGGCGCCTGTCCGGCCGCGTGGGCGGGTGAGGCGCCCGGCGCGGAGGGGGGCAGCGGCACGACGGGACGCCGAGGCGCCGGGACGGCCCCGGGCCCCGGCACGGGCGTGCCACCTGGTCCGGGGGCGGGCGCGACGCCAGGGACGGGTACTGCGCCGGGGATGGGCGCGGCGCCGGGACGGGGGAGGGGCGTCGCCGCTGAGCCGGGACTCGGCGGGAAGGGCGCGCCCGCCGGTCCGGGACGCGCGGGTGGCGGCATCAGCCGGCGCCGCAGTGCCTCGCGCGCCGGCCCGGAGGGCGCCAGGCGGGGGTCCAGCGCGCCCGCGAGGTCCCCGGACGGCGAGCGACCCACCAGCACACGGTGGACCACCGGCAGGGCACGCCGTACCTCCTCGGGCAGGTCGGCGCCCGCGGACCGGCCGATCATGCCCTCGACGATCTTGCCGAGCGCCGCCTCCCCTTCCTCGCGCAGCTTGGCCGGGCGCATCGGAGGATGACGGTAGCTGTGGCGCTCGGTGGCCGGATCGAACGGCGCGGCGTAGGTGCGGATCGCCCCGCCGTACACCCCGAGATCCCGGCCGATCGCCTGGTTGAACAGGTCTTCGGTGGGTTTGTCGGCCAGCCGTACCACCACCCCGGCGCCGGCGACCGCGGCCGCCAGCCACTCCGCGCGCCCGGCGCTGCCCGGGTCGGGGGTCACCACGGCGATGGGCACGCGACGGCGCGGCTCGGTGAGTATATGGACGAAGTGCGACACTTCCTGCTCGGCCAGGACGACCGGCGCGTCCTCCAGGTGGACCGCGCCGTCGGTGATGCGATGGGTGCGCAGGTAGGCAGGGAGGAACCCCGGCGCGTGCGCCGTCCCCGAATGCCCGCCGCCGGATCGCTCCACGGTCACCACGACCCAGCCCGGCACCCGGTCGGTCCCGTCCAGGAAGACCGCTTCGGTGCGCAGCGCGCCGCCGTCGCACGGCTCCTCAAGGACATACCGGCCGCACTCGTCACGACGCTCCATGGTCAGCCGTGCCCCGCCCACCTCGTGCCGCGTCCGCTGCCGCGCGGCGTCGGCGGCCGGGAAGCCCTTCTCCTCTCCCCACCGCGAAAAGGTGCGATGCAGCCGGACCCAGATGGGTCTCGCGCCGTCTCGCAGTACAGCCTGGTACAGCCGTGTCGTGGACCCCACTGTCTGCCCTTCGGTCGGTCGATGGTGAAAGGTACGGCCAGGTCCCCCGTTCCTGTTGGACGCGAGCACCGCCGCGCCGGATGTCACGCACGGCCTACATGTTCACTCCGGAGAGTGATGCCTGGGCGGGAAACGCCAGAAGCGGGAACTGTCGGGGCCGTTCGGCACGATGGGAGGCATGGCTTCATGGCAGGAGATCGAGAAGGCCGTCCCCGAACTGGCCGCCCGCGTGACCGAGGTCATGGGCAAGGGCAAGCACAAGACGATGGCCACCCTGCGCAAGGATGGCTCGCCGCGCATCAGCGGCATCGAGGTCGAGTTCAAGCAGGGCCAGGTGTGGCTCGGCTCCATGCTCGGCGCCGTCAAGGCCCTCGACCTGCGCAGAGACCCCCGCGTGGCGATCCACAGCCCTACCAGCGATCCCGACGAGGCCGATCCGGGGCGCTGGAGCGGTGAGGCCAAGATCGCCGGGAGGGCCGTCGAGATCACCGACGAACGGGTCCGCGAGGCGTACGGCGCGCCGCCCGGGCACGACTTCCACCTGTTCCGCGTCGAGGTCGCCGAAGTCGTCTTCACCTGCGTCGACGCCGACGGGCGGCATCTGGTGATCGAGATGTGGCACGAGGCCACCGGCCACCGCGTCGTGCGCCGCGAATGATCCGGTGCGCGGGGCCGCCGGGCCGTCGTCGCCCTTCCGGCGGGCGGGGCCGGGTGCGATGATCTCGGGTACGCGCCGGCGGACGTCGCGTAGCCGCAGTGCAGGAGAGTGCCCGGTGACAGACCACGCGACGCCCTTCGACCGGCCCCGGCCCCCTTCCTGCGACACCGCGCTCGACGAGGTCGCCGTGTCCCCCGATGAGCCGGCGGAGCGGCCCGGGGCCGCCGTAACCCCCGACGCGGTGCCGGCCGGGGTCGACACCTCGGTGCCGCACGCGGCGCGCATCTGGAACTTTTGGCTGGGCGGCGAGGACAACTACCCGGTCGACCGCGCGGTCGGCGAGCAGACCATGCGGGTGCTGCCCGAGATCGTGGACATCGCCCGCCACTCCCGGGCGTTCCTCGAACGGGCCGTCCGCTACCTGGTCGCCGAGGCGGGCATCCGCCAGTTCCTCGACGTGGGCGCCGGCCTGCCGACCGTCGACAACACCCACGAGGTGGCCCAGCGGGTGGCGCCCGAATGCCGGGTCGTCTACGTCGACAACGACCCGCTGGTGCTGGCGCACGCCCAGGAGCTGCTGACCAGCACTCCCGAGGGCATGACCGGCTACGTCCACGCCGACGCGCGCGACCCGGAGGCGATCCTGCGGGCCGCGGCCGCGACGCTGGACCTCACCCGGCCGGTCGGCGTGATCATGCTGGGCGTGCTGCCGTTCGTCGGCGACGACGCCGAGGCCAGGTCGATCGTCACCCGCCTGCTGGACGCCGTGCCCGAGGGTAGCCACCTGGCCATCACCCACAGCACGAGCGCCGTCACCGGCGACCGGGTGATCGAGGCCGTCCGCCAGTGGAACGCGGTGGCGCCGGCCCCCTATCACCTGCGCACCCCCGGCCAGATGGCGGGCTTCTTCGACGGCCTCACGCTGCTGGACCCGGGCATAGTCTCCTGCCCCCGGTGGCGCCCGGATCTGATCTCCCTCCACGGCCTCCCCGAGATGGACGAGTTCTGCGCGCTCGGCCGCAAGTGAACCGGCCGCACCGGCGGCCGGCGTGCGAGGTCCCGGGCGGCGGTGCGGCTCAGAAGGTGTCAGGAGGTCTCGGGAGGTGTCAGGAGGTCTTCTCGGCCTGCGGCGCCGTCCAGTCCGGATGCCCCGGCATGGGCGGCACCTTGTCGCTGTAGAGCCACCCCTCGATGTAGGCGGTGAGGTCGCGCCCACTGATCTTGTTGGCCATGTCGATGTAGTCCCGGGTGGTCGCCGACGTGCCGCGGTACCGGTCGAAGAACGCGCGCTCGATGCGCGTGAAGACGGCGTCGCCGACCTGCCGGCGCAGCCCCGCGAGCATCAGCAGCCCTCCGTTGTTCCCGCCGGTCAGCACGTCCGCCGCCGTCTTCAGCCGGGCCGGAGGGCCGGATTCCACCCGCTTGCCGAACTCGAACTCATACCGCTGCTTGAGGATGTCGTCGAGCCGGTGGTATCCCTTGTCCACCGAATAGAGCAACTGGTAGTAGTCGGCGTGGCCTTCGCTGATCCACATGTCGTTCCAGTTCCGCACCGAGACGGCGTCGCCGAAGTACTGGTGGGCCAGCTCGTGGATCATCGTCGGGGCGATGTCGGGAGCCGGGCGCGTCAGCCCTTCGACGCTGAAGGTCGACAGCGTCGCCGACTCCAGGGCGACCCCGTCGTAGTCCCCCGGCACCCCGAGCACCCCGTAGGCCGTGTAGGGGAACCTGCGGCCGAGCCGCTTCTCCATCCACGCGACCTGGCCGGGGATGTCGTCCACCCGTGGCTTGGCCGCCTTGTACCGATCGGTCGCGATGTAGCTGCGGATCGGCAGCCCGTGCGGGCCGCGCGCCGTCGTCATCGTGAAATGCCCGACGGCCGCCTGCACGACGTGGGTCGGGACCAGGTCGCGGCCGGCGTAGGTCGAGGTGGTGCGGTCCCCGGTCGTGACACGTGATCGGAGGGTTCCGATGGCGACGGCCTGCAGGTCCTTCGGCGTGGTGATGCGGAAGGTGAACCGGGCCTTGTCGCTCGGCCGGTCGTCGCACGGGAAGAACATGTGGGCGCGGTCCGGCTGGCCCATGAGCGCGAACCCGTCGGGCTTGTTGATCCAGTGGTCGATGATGTGCGTGCCGGGAGGATAGGACGGCGACGGCGGGTTCTGGCCCCGGTCGACGCGGTAGGAGACCTCGACGCGGAAGCGCCGTCCCTCGCGCAGCGCGTGCCTGGGAGTGACCAGCAGCTTCTCGCCGGAGACTCTGAAGGCGGCCGGTTCGCCCTGCACGGAGACCGAGCCGACGTGCTCCACCGCCGAGTCCAGGCTGAAGCCGGACAGGGTCTGCTTCGCCGTGGCGGTGATGCGGACGGAGGAGTCCATCTTCAGGGTGCCGGGCCGGTAGTCGTACCGGATGTCGTAGGACTCGACGTCGTACCCGCCGTTCCCCAGGTACGTGAAGAGCGGGTCGCCGGCGGTGTGCGCTCCGGGCTTCGGCGCCTCGCGGCCCGGGCCCGCCGCCCAGGCGGGGGAGAGCGCGGTGGACATCGCCAGCGTCAGCGCCGACGCGGCGGTCAGCCTGGTCAGTCTGGTGAGCCGTCTGGTGAGCCGGGGGTTGATGCTGGAGGACAAAGGGCCGCCTTCGGGGTGTCGGGGCGCCGCTTCCGGCGCGCTCGGACCACTTTGGGCGAGCAACATGTCCGGCCCGTCGGAGCACGGCCTTCACCGCCGCTCAGCCGTGTATCAACCGTGTACCGGCCGACGGACCGGCCTGGGATACGACGGGGCGGGCGAAAGTCGAGCCGGGACACATCGGACCTCTTTTAATCCGGACGTTCGCCTACTTGTTTGGATGTATAGCCCTAAAACGCCCAGGAAGCGTGGTGGCATGGGATGGCATGTCCGGGATGTACATGCACGAATCTCGCGAGACCCTATTGACGGGGAAATTCATCCGATGTTAACTGCGCCTAACGGTTCTGAGGGAGGGGCTGTGCACCGCCTGGTGCCGAGGCGGCGCATGGAAACCCCCTCCACAGGGCCGCGCTGTGGAACAGGCCCGCGGCGTGCATCGCCGGTCGCCGATCACCGGCGTGCACGTCCGGGCCTCTCCCACCGGCGACCTCGCGATCCTTCCCCCTGACCGCGCATCACCACCCCATCACCGGCCGGAACCCGGCCGCGTGACGATCGACCATGCCGCGATGCGTCCACCCAGGAAACGAGGGGCGGCGACCACCACCAGGAGAACACCGAGAAAGGGTGATCATGGTGATGAGGTTCCTACGTTCGCTGCCGCTGCTCGCGCTCGCCGCGGGCCTGCTCGCCGGGGCGCCGACCGCGCCGGCGGCGGCCTCGACGACCGATGCCGCCTTCGACCAGACGGCCGGGGCGCTGAACGTCGACTACGCGAGCTACCTCGCCAAGCACGACGTCGTCTACAACCGGCCCAACACCAACCCCCTGTACGGCCTGACCGTGGGGAACGGCAGAACCGGCGCCATGGCCTGGAGCCAGAACGGCCTCACCATGCAGACCTCGGGCGTGGACCTGTCCGAGCAGTCCGCGTACGCGGCCGGGCTGGTGAACCTGGCGACCACCCCGAGCATGGAGTCGGGTTACACCACCTTCCAGCAGCGGCTCTCGCTGTACGACGGCACGCTCGTCACCAAGTACGACGCCAACCGCACCGTCACCGTCCTCGGATCGCCGAACTCCGAGGTGATGGGCATCCACGTGGACGACACGCGCGGCGGCGTCTCCGGCATCGCCCTCACGCTGAGCATGTGGGACCCGGCGACCGTGACCAACAGCGCGGACGTCCCGGACCTGACCACCTGGAAGACCGTCTCGACCTTCGCCGACGCCGCCGGCGCGGGCCTGAGCCGGGGGCAGGCCGATCCCAACGGCTTCGGCTACACGCTGGCCGCCACGGTCGAGGGCGCCGGGTACGCGACCCAGGTCGTCGACTCCCGGACGGTACGGCTGACCATCACGCCGTCCTCGAGCTACACGATCTGGTTCACCGCGGCCAGCCGGATCAACGCGCCGAACCGCGACTCGGTCGCCCAGGCTCGCAGCCAGCTCTCGTCGGTCAAGTCGACCGGGTACTCCACCACGCTGAACAACTACCGCAACTGGTGGCACGCGTTCTGGGCCAGGTCGTTCGTCCAGTACTCGGGCCTGTCCGGCGACGGCGACTACCTGGAGAACCTCTACTACCTGTCCACCTACATGATCGCCGCCGCCGGCTACGGCAGCTACCCGGCCCACTTCATCAACGGCGTCTTCCGCGCCACGCAGGACAACACCAAGTGGAGCAACGCCTACTGGTACTGGAACCAGCGCGACGTCTACCTGTCCTTCCTGGCCGCCAACCACCCCGAGCTGGCCGACCGGCACAACAACCTCTACAGCCGTAACTACAACGCGCTGAAGTCCTACACGCAGACGCGGTACGGCGTGGACGGCCTGTGGGTGCCCGAGACCATGGGCTGGGACGGCAACGCGCGCGGCACGGTCGGCAGCGACTACACCAAGAACATCCTGTCCACCGGGTACGAGGCCGCCTACAGCATGTACATGCGGTACCGGTACACCAACGACGCCGGCTACCTGCGCGACGTGGCCTACCCGTTCATGCGCGAGACCGCGAAGTTCTACTCGGCCATGCTGTCCTACGACAGCGGCACGGGCACGTACTACATGGCCAACTCCAACTCGCACGAGACGTACTGGAACGTCCGCAACGCCATCACCGACCTGGCCGCCGTGCGCAGTATCTTCCCGCTCACCATCCAGGTGAGCCAGCAGCTCGGCGTGGACGGCGGGCTGCGCGCCGGGTGGCAGAACGTCGTGGACCACCTGACCCCCTACGTCGTCTCCAACGGCGCCTACCAGCCGCACCAGCCGCCGATCTCCCAGACCCGCAACAACGAGAACGTCTCGGCCGAGCTGATCTGGCCCTACGACCTCACCGGCATCGGCTACCCCGACTACCAGACCGCAGTGAACACCTGGAACCAGCGGCCCTTCCCCTACGGCAACGTCTGGTCCAACGACGCGGTGCAGGCGGCCCGGCTCGGCCTCGGCGACCAGGCGTACAACGGCATGAAGACCATGCTGCAGAAGTACCAGAACTACCCCAACGGCATGACCGCCAACACCAACGGCGTCTTCGAGTACCTCGGCGTCCACCTCACCGCGCTCAACGAGTCCCTGCTGCAGAGCTACAACGGCAAGGTGCGCGTCTTCCCGGCCGTCCCGGGCGATTCCTCCTTCGCCGGGAAGTTCACGCTGCTCGCCAAGGACGGCTTCCTGGTCAGCTCGGAACGCGAGGGCGGCGAGACCAAGTACGTCGGGCTGAAGAGCCTCTACGGCAAGCAGGCCACCGTGGTCAACCCGTGGAGCGGCCAGCAGGTGCGCGTCCGCCGGACCTCCGACAACGCGGTCGTCACGACGAGCTCGGCCGCCGAGATCACCTTCGCCACCGCGTCCGGCGCGGTGTACGTGGTCGAGCGCACCGCCAAGCCGCTCGGCTCCTACACCTCCGCCCGCCTCACCGGCTCCGCCAACCAGGGCGTCAAGACCCTGCGCAACACCGCCTCCACCCTCGGCCTCGGCGTCCCCGGCCAGAGCGGCGGCCTGGTCAACGACACCGAGCTGACCTATGACGCGAACTGGTACCAGACCACCGGCCGCGGCTACGGCGACTACAACGACGACACCCACCACACGACCACGGTCGGCGCCACCGCTCAGTACACCTTCACCGGCACGGGCATCGACTACCTGTCCGAGCGCAACGGCGACATGGGCAACGTGGACGTGTACCTCGACAACGTCTTCCAGGCCAACGTCACCCTGTACGCCGCGGGCGCCCGCCAGGCGCAGCAGGTCGTCTACAGCAAGACCGGCCTGTCGAACGGGCAGCACACCATCAAGATCGTCAACAAGGCGACCTCCGTCGGCATGGTCGACGCCCTGCGCGTCCGCACCCAGGCCGGCGGGACGCCCTCGGTGAGCCTGCGCGCCCGCGCCAACGGCAAGTTCGTGACGGCCGTGGACGGCTCCCCGCTGATCGCGGGCGCCTCCAGTGCCGGCACCGGCGAGCAGTTCGAGCGCGTGGACCTCGGCAACGGCGGCATCGCCCTGCGCGCCCGGTCGAACAACCGGTACGTCACCGCCGAGAACGGTGGCGCCGACCCCCTCGTCGCCGACCGGGACGCCATCGGCCCGTGGGAGACCTTCCTGCAGGTCGCCAACTCCGACGGCACCATCAGCCTGCGCGCCCAGGCCAACGGCAGGTACGTCTGCGCCGACAACGGCGGAGCCGCCCCCCTCATCGCCAACCGCGACGCCGTCGGGGCCTGGGAGTCCTTCGACCTGGTGACGAGCTGACCCGCCCTGCCTCCGCGACCGTTCCGCCGGCCTGCCCCGGCCGGCGGAACGGTCGCGCCGACCGGCGCGACCCGCCCTGCGTCACAGCCCGTAGCGGGCGCGGGCCTCCTGGACGGTCTCCGGCTTGACCTCGCCGCGCCGGGTCAGCGCCGCGAGCGCCGCGACCACGATCGACTCAGGGTCGACCCCGAAGTGACGGCGGGCCGCTTCGCGGGTGTCGGACAGGCCGAAGCCGTCGGTGCCGAGCGAGTGCCAGTCCTGCCGCACCCACTGGCTGATCTGGTCGGGGACGGCCCGCATCCAGTCGCTGACGGCCAGCACCGGCCCGGGCGCGCCGTCCAGCGCGCGGGTGACGTACGGAAGGTGATCCTCGCCCCTGAGCTGCGCCTCGTCGCAGGCCAGGGCGTCGCGGCGCAGTTCGCTCCAGGAGGTGGCCGACCACACGTCGGCGGCCACGCCCCAGTCGTCGGCGAGGAGCCGCTGGGCCTGGAGGATCCAGTGAATGGCGGTCCCGGAGGCGAGAAGCTGCAGGCGCGGGGCGTCCTCGGCCAGGCTCGGCGCCTGCTGGAAGCGGTAGAGCCCCTTGAGGATGCCCTCCTCCACCCCCTCGGGCATGGCGGGCTGGACCTTCGGCTCGTTGTAGACCGTCAGGTAGTAGAACACGTCCTCCGCGTCCGGCCCGTACATGCGGCGCAGGCCGTCACGGACGATCACTGCCACCTCGTAGGCGAAGGCCGGGTCGTAGGCCAGCGCCGCCGGGTTGGTGGAGGCGATCAGGTGGGAGTGGCCGTCGGCGTGCTGCAGGCCCTCGCCGGTCATGGTCGTGCGGCCGGCGGTCGCGCCGATGAGGAAACCGCGGCCGAGCTGGTCGGCCATCGCCCACATCTGGTCGGCCGTGCGCTGCCAGCCGAACATCGAGTAGAAGATGTAGAACGGGATCATCGGCTCGCCGTGGGTGGCGTAGGAGGTGGAGGCCGCCGTGAAGTCCGCCATCGAGCCGGCCTCGGTGATCCCCTCGTTGAGGATCTGGCCGTCCGCGGCCTCCTTGTAGTACATGAGCATGTCGCGGTCGACCGGGTCGTAGGTCTGGCCGAGCGGGGAGTAGATGCCGGCGCTCGGGAACAGCGACTCCATGCCGAAGGTGCGCGCCTCGTCCGGGACGATCGGCACCCAGCGCCTGCCGGTCTCCTTCTCGCGCATGAGGTCCTTGACCAGGCGGACGAACGCCATCGTCGTCGCGATCTCCTGGCTGCCCGACCCCTTGGCGAGGGCTTCGAACGGCTTGGCCGCCGGCTCGGGCAACGCCACCGCGTGGACCCTGCGGGCCGGGGCGGGGCCGCCCAGGGCGGCCCGGCGCTCCTGGAGGTAACGCACCTCCGGAGAATCGGCGCCCGGGTGGACGTAGGGGACCACCTCTTCGTCCAGCTTGCTGTCAGGGATGGGCAGTTCGAGTAGATCGCGCATCTCGCGGAACTGCTTGCCGGTCAGCTTCTTCATTTGGTGGTTGGCGTTGCGCGACTCGAAGCCGGCGCCCAGGGTGTAGCCCTTGACCGTCTGGGCGAGGATCACGGTGGGCGCGCCGCGGTGCTCGACCGCGGCGCGGTAGGCGGCGTACACCTTGCGCGGTTCGTGGCCCGCCCGGGAGGTGCGGAAGCACTCGGCGATCTTCGCGTCGGTCAGCACCTTCGCCATCTCGGCCAGGGCGGGCTCGGCGCCGAAGAAGTGCTCGCGGATGTAGGCGGCCTCACGGGTCGCGTACGTCTGGAACTGGCCGTCGGGCACCTCGCGCAGCCGGCGTACGAGCGCGCCGGTGGTGTCGAGCGCGAACAGCTCGTCCCAGGCCGAGCCCCAGAGGGACTTGACCACGTTCCAGCCCGCCGCGCGGAACTGGGCCTCCAGCTCCTGGACGATCTTGAAGTTGGCGCGTACCGGCCCGTCCAGCCGCTGCAGGTTGCAGTTGATCACGAAGGTGAGGTTGTCGAGCCCTTCGCGCCCGGCCAGGGCGAGCGCCGCGGTCGACTCGGGCTCGTCCATCTCGCCGTCGCCGAGGAACGCCCACACGTGCGAGCCGGAGGTGTCCTTGATGCCGCGGTGCTGCAGATAGCGGTTGAACCGCGCCTGGTAGATCGCCGCCAGCGAACCCAGGCCCATCGACACGGTCGGGAACTCCCACAGCCACGGCAGCCGGCGGGGATGGGGGTAGGAGGGCAGGCCGTCGCCGCCCGTCTCCCGCCGGAAGCGGTCGAGGTGCTCCTCGGTGAGCCGTCCGTCGAGGAAGGCCCGGGCGTAGATGCCGGGGGAGGCGTGGCCCTGGATGAAGAGCTGGTCGCCCGAGCCGTCGGCCTCCTTGCCGCGGAAGAAGTGCTGGAAGCCGGTCTCGTAGAGCCACGCGGCGGAGGCGAAGGTGGCGATGTGGCCGCCGAGGCCCAGGCGACTGCCCCGGGTCACCATGGCGGCCGCGTTCCAGCGGTTCCAGGCGGTGATCCGCCGTTCCATGGCTTCGTCGCCGGGGAACTCCGGCTCGGCCGCCGTGGGGATCGTGTTGAGGTAGTCGGTCTCCAGCAGATGTGGCAGCGCCAGACCGGCCCGCTCGCCGTGCTCGAGCGTGCGGCGCAGGAGGTAGGCGGCGCGGCTGGGCCCGGCGGCCTCGGTGACGGCGTCCAGTGAGGCCGCCCACTCGGCGGTCTCCTCCGCGTCGCGGTCGGGGAGCTGGTCGAGAGGGCTCCGCTGGTCACGCAGGGGATCGCTCATGGGGGTCGCCTTCCAAGTGGCCCGCACCTCGGTGGAGGACGAGACGGTGAGAAAGGGCCCTGCCGGCCGGACAGGGCGGAGGAGCAGGTGAGCTCGCGGACCACTGTACGACTGATCGATGATCGATCAAAACAGGGGGTCCATTTTTCGCTAAACGAAAGGAAAGCGATATTTACCATCGCCGCCCGGCGCGGGGTCCCGGCGTCATGGTGCGACGTCTGGGTTCGGTGTCACAGTTCGGTGTCTAGGTCTGGTGCCTAAGGCTGGTGTCATGATGCGGCGTCTGAGTTCGGTGTCACGGTTCGGCGTCCAGATCCGGTGTCACGGCTTCGGCCGTGCCGGCGGCCGCCGCCGTCGGGGACGGGCCTCAGTCCCCAGCGGAGGGGCGGCGCGGTGCGCAGGCCAGGACGTGCTCCTTGACCAGCCGGCCCACCCCCGGATCGCGCCGCCGGAAGGCCGCGACGACCGCCTCGTGCTCCTCCGCGTAGGACTGCTGGTGGGTGCCCAGCCAGCGGATGGAGAGCGCGGTCCACACCTCGATGCCGAGCGACTCCCAGGTGTGCAGCAGGACGGCGTTCCCGGACGCCCGCACCAGCTCCCGGTGGAAGGCGACGGTGTGGCGCACCTGGGCCTCCGCGTCGCGCCCGCGGTCGGCCTCGTACAGCGCGGCCACCTGCGGCTCGAGGACCGAGACGTCCTCGCCCAGCCGGGGCGCGGCCAACTCGGCGGCGATCTGCTCCAGCCCCGCCCGCACCGGATAGATCTCCTCCAGGTCCGCCACGGTGAGGTCGCGCACCCGGACCCCCTTGTTCGGCGCCGACTCGATCAGCCGCAGTCCCTCCAGCTCCCGCAGCGCCTCCCGGACGGGGGTCTGGCTGACCTCGAGCTCGACGGCGACCCGCCGTTCGACGATGCGCTCGCCCGGCTTCCAGCGTCCACTGACGATGCCCTCCACGATGTACTCGCGAATCTGCTCGCGCAGCGAGTGGACGACGGGCGAGGCCATGAGTGCTCCTTGGAAGATCGCCGCCCGCCCGGTCCGTGTGCCCGGGACTCGCACCGTCGCGCCGGCGTCCGTACCGGTGGCCCGGCCGATGGGGATCGGTGAGCGGTCATCTGCTCAAAAGACTAGTACGCCCCGCCTCCCCGGCCAGGCGCGAGCCGCACCGTGCGCCGCCGGCCCGCCGCCGGCGCCGGGTCAGCGGACGCGCCGCCCGGCCTGGGGCATGCCGCGGACGCGGTCCAGGTGCCGTTCGTACAGCTCCCGCGAGCCGGTGAGGAAGCCGATGATCAGCTCCAGCTCGTCGGCGGTGTAGGAGGCCGCGATGGTCCGGGCGCCCTCCTCGGCGATCGGCCCGTAGATGTCGCGGCCCCGGCGCGTCGCGTCCGGTGTCACCCGTACGACGACCTTGCGGCGGTCGGTGGGATCGGGGGAGCGGGTCAGGTAGCCGAGCCTCTCCAGTCGGTCGAGCATCGCGGTGACGCTGCCCGTGGTGAGCCCGAGCGCCGAGCCCAGCTCGCTGGGCGCCGCCGTCTCCCGCTGCATCAGGTACTCCAGGCAGCGCAGGTCGGTGCGGTTGACGCCCAGGCAGGCGGCCGCCGCGTCGTCCAGCGCGTCGACGGCCGACTGGTGCGCCTGCGACTCCACGCCGAGCCGCTCTCTCAGACGGTCCGGATTTTCCCTTGACATTCAAGTACCTCGACTATCAAGCTAATATTCCCCTTGAACATCAAGATAGTCGACGTCCAAGGAACACTGCCCGCCTGTTCGTTGCCGGAGGAGAGCGTCTCATGAAGGTGATCATTATTGGGGCCGGTACGGGCGGAATGTGCCTCGCCCACGGCCTGAAACGCGCCGGCGTCCCGGTGGAGGTGTACGAGCGCGACCGCACGCGCGCCGACGGCCTGCACGGCTACCGAGTCGGCATCGACCCCACCGGCAACCGCGCGCTGAAGGAATGCCTGCCGCCCGAGCTGTTCGACGCCTTCGCCGCCACCTGCGCGCGGCCGCCCAGGTACTTCAACGTGTTCACCGAGCACCTGAAGCGGACCGCGTCCTTCCCGCTTCGCGAGGACACCGACCCGGTGAACAGCGAGCGGTCGGTGTCCCGGATGACCCTCCGCCAGGTGCTCCTCACCGGCATGGAGGACGTCGTCCGGTTCGGTAAGACCTTCACCCACTACGAACGGCACGCCGACGGCACGGTCACCGCGCATTTCGCCGACGGCACCTCCGCCACCGGTGACGTGCTCGTCGCCGCGGACGGCACCAACTCCCGGGTCCGTCGGCAGTACCTCCCGCACGCCGAGGTGAAGGACGCCGGAGTCATCGCGATCTCGGCCAAGGTCCCCGTCACCGAGGAGACCCGGGCCCTGCTGCCACGCGAGGCGTTCCACGGCATCTCCCTGGTCTTCGCCCCCAAGGGCAGGTTCTGCGTCTGGCACGTCATGGAGTTCGACCGGCACGACGCCGCCGGGACCGGCGTCGGTGGAAACGACGCCGATCTCATCGAGCGCCGGCCCGGCCTGCTGTACGACAACACCCGCGACTACATCAACTGGGGCTTCTCCGCCGCGGCCGGCAGGTTCCCCGGGAACGTCATGGAGATGCGCGGCGAGGAGCTGATGCGGCTGACCCTCGGCATGACCACCGGCTGGCATCCGGACATGCGCAGGCTGTTCGCCCTGGCGGACCCCGGGAGCTGCTTCCCGATCAAGATCCGCACCTCGGTTCCCGTCGAGCCATGGGAGACCACCACGGTGACCCTGCTCGGCGACGCGATCCACACCATGACCCCCGGCCACGGCGTCGGCGCCAACACCGCCCTGCGCGACGCCTCCCTGCTGTGCCGGGAACTGACCGCCGCGCACAACGCCGCCGAACCCCTGCTGGACGCCCTCCGCGCCTACGAGGCCGAGATGATCCCCTACGGCTTCGCCCGGGTGGCCGACTCGCTGGCCCAGAACGGCACCAGCGGCCACGACCCCCTCCACAGACCCGTGATCGGCCGCGCCGTCCTCGCCCTGACCCGCACGTACTTCTTCCTCAGCAGCCGCATCCCGCCCCTGCGGGAGAAGTTCCTCACCGACCTTCACACCTACCGGGGCGGCGACGAAGCCGCCGCCCTCTGAGGCGGTGCGGGGAGCGGCGGACGGAGTCTCGCGCCGTCGCGGGGAAGGCCGCCGGACCCTCCGCGCCGTCGCGGGGGAACGGCGCCCGGAGATCCGGCCGGGTTCAGCGGTGGAGGGTCAGGCGGAAGGCGCTGCCGTCGCCCGAAGGGGTGGGGGAGCGGACGGTGAGGGTGCCGCCGTGGGCTTGGGCGATCTGGAGGGCGATGGGAAGGCCGAGGCCGGTGCCGGGAAGGTCGCTGCGGCCGCGCCAGAAGCGTTCGAAGACGCGCTCTCGCTGGTCGGCGGGGATGCCCGGGCCGTGGTCGGTGACGGTGACCACGGCCATCGGCCCGGTGAGCGCGACGTCCACTTCGACGGCCGAGCCGGCGGGGGCGTATCTGACCGCGTTGTCCACCAGGTTCGCGACCGCCCGTCGCACGGTGGGTCCGTCGACCGAGCACGCGGCGGACGGCGGGCCGGTCAGCTCCAGGGAGGTGCCCTTCGCCGGCGCCGGCACCCGCGCCTCGTCCAGGACGTCCCGGACGATGGCCGTCAGGTCGGCGGGGCGCCGTTCGATGACCCGTGCCCTTCCGCGGGCCTCCACGAGGAGCTCGCCGATCGTCGTCTCCAGCCGGGCGATCGCCTTCCTGGACCGTTCAAGGCCCTGCCGGTACACCTCGACGGTGGGGGCCGGGTGGGCCAGGAGGACCTCGGTGTTGGTCATCAGCACCGACAGCGGCGTGCGCAGTTCGTGGCTGGTCTCCTCGACGAGCCGCCTTTGCGTCTCGGCGGCGAGCTGCAGCCGGTCGAGCATCGCGTCGAAACTCGCCGCGAGCGCCACGACCTCCGCCGGGCCGTGGTCCAGCCCGATGCGCAGGCCGAGGTCGGTGCCCTCGGTGCCTTCGATGTCCTCGGCGACCTCGCGCACGCGCTCGATGGGACGCACCGCCCGTCCCGCCCACCACCAGGCCAGGCCGGCGGCGGCCGGGCCGAGAGCGACGATCGTCCAGGTGACCCAGGCGGAGTGGTGGACGGAGGTGCGCCTGATCGTCTCGACGCCGTTGACCGCGTTCGCGGCCGTCTCGTCGTCGGTCAGCAGGATCACGCCGAACAGCAGCAGCACCGGCACGTAGATCGCCAGGAATCCCAGGGCCGCCAGCCGCACCCGCAGCGATCCGCGCGCGCGGGTCGCGCGGGGTCCGTCAGCCGGTGGGCGCGGCGATCCGCGCGCGCGGGTCGCCGCCCTGGTGGGGCGGGCGCTGGTGACCCCTGCCGGTCCGGAGACGGTGAGGCGACCCGCCTCGACCCCCACGGTCACCCGCGGGGCGGCGCCGGTGGGATCGTCCGGGTGGTGGCGACCGTCGCCGGACGGGGCCAGCGTCAGCGCCGGTGGCCCGGCGGGGAACTCCGCCGCCCGGACGCCGCCCTCCTCGTTCACCGAGTACCAGCCGGTCAGCACCTTGTCCCTCGCGGTGACGGCGACATAAGTGCGCACGTCACCGCCGATGGCGGCCGTTCCGCCGAGCGTGAGACCGCTGATCGGCCCGAACGCCCGCTCGATGCCCGCGCGCTCTTCGCGCCCTTGCTTCGTACGCCCGTTGAGCAGCGCCAGCACGCGCCGCTCGTTCGCCCGGAGCTCGGCGGCGGGAACACCTCGGGGCGGGAACAGCGCCGCGACGGCGTCCGCGCCCCTCGCCGAGATCACGAGCCGGCCGCCGGTCGCGCTCACGTCGAACGAACCTCCCGTGTCCAGCGCGTAGGTTCCGACCATAGCCGCCGCGCCCGCCGCGCCCGTCCGACCGGCGCCGGCCGCGGCGGATCCGCCTCCCGGCATGCTCAGATGAGCGCCACACGCCACGCACAGGGCCACCACCGCGACCGCCAGTGATGTGACACACGACTTGTTCATGCGAGCGACCGTACGGACGTCCCTGCGAACCTGATGTGAACGGACCCGGCGGGCCCCCGGCGCCGTTCAGGCGGTCTCGCTGCCGAAGTGGCGGATGCGTTCGCGCAGTGCCGCGGCGTCGGCGTCGTTGAGCTCGTCGAGGATCGTCAGCGCGGAGCGCCACCGCTCGCGCGCCCGGCCGGGGTCGCCCGCCGCGGCGTGCGTGTCGCCGAGGTGGGTCAGGGCGGCGGCCTGGAACGAGCGGGCGCCGAGCTCCCTGAACAGGGCGAGGGCCTGCTCGAAGCAGTCGACCGCCTGGTCGTGGTGGCCGAGGTGGTGGCGGGCGTAGCCGATGCTGTCCAGCGTGCCCGCCTGGCCGTACCGCGAACCGATCTGCCGCTGCAGGACGAGACCCTGTTCGCCCGCGGCGAGCGCTTCGGCGTAGTCGCCCAGCCGGGTGCGGCACCAGCAGATCATGTTGAGCGCGTTGGCCTGCCCGGCGACGTGGCCCGCTGACCGGAACAGCAGCAGGGCCTGCGAGGCGTGCTCCAGCGCCGTGCGGTAGTCGCCCTGCCCCTCCAGGGCCAGCGCGAGGCTGATGTGCACGTTGGCGCGGACGCCGTCGTCGCCGTGGCTCGCGGCCAGCTCCAGCGCCTCCCCGAGGTGGGCCCGCGCCTCGCCGAACCGGCCGAGCTGCGCGCAGGCGGTGCCGAGGACGCGGAGCACGCGGATCTGGCCGGACCGGTCGCCCAGACGCCTGGTCGCCTCCAGCGCCACGCCCTGGACGGCCATGCGGTCGGTCCAGTGCCCGCGGCGCTCCAGGAACTCCGCCACGGTCCAGGCGAGCTGCCAGGCATGGACGTCAAGGCCCGACCGGTAGGCGTGCCGCACGGCCGCGAGCAGGTTCTGGTGCTCGGCGGTGAACCATCGCGCCGCCCGCTCGGCGTCCGGCACCTCGCCGCGGGTCACCCCCGGCCCGGGCTCGGCCACCACCACCGGGTCGCGGTGCGGGTTGAGCGACATGGCCGCCGCCTGCGCGGTGTGCAGGTAATGGTCCAGCAGCCGCCGCGTCGCCGCGTACCCCTCGGGAGCGTCGTCCTGCCGGGCGAGTTCGGCGCTGTACGCGCGGAGCAGGTCGTGCGAGGTGAACCGGCCCGGCCGGTGCTCGACGGCCAGCCCCGCCAGGGCCAGTTCGGCCAGCAGGTCGCGCGCCTTGCCCGGGGTGAGGCCGGCGAGGCTCGCCGCGGCCGCCGTGGCGATGTCGGCCCCCGCGCTCAGCCCGAGCAGGCGGAACATGCGCGCCGCGGCGGGGCTCAGCGTCCGGTACGACCAGGACAGCACCGCCCGGACCTCGCCGGCCTCGTCACCGGCGCTGAGCTGGTCGAGCCGCCCGCGCTCGTCGCGCAGCTCGTCGGCGAACACGGCCAGCGGGAAGGCCGGACGCCCGGCGGCCCGCGCGGCCACGATCGCCAGCGCCAGCGGCAGCCGCGCGCACCAGGTGATGATGTCGTCCATCGCCTCGGGTTCTGCGGCGGCGCGTTCGGGGCCCAGGCGGCGCGCGAGCAGCCGCCGCGCCTCGGCGGCGTCCGGCGGGTCCACGGCGAGCGGATGGGCGCCTTCGACGGCGACCAGGCTGGTGAGCTGGGCGCGGCTGGTCACCAGCACCAGGCTGCCTGGCGCCCCGGGCAGCAGCGGCCGCACCTGCTCGGCGTCGCGGGCGTTGTCCAGCACCACCAGCATGCGCCGCCGGGCGAGCAGGCTGCGGTACAGCGCGGTCTGCGCGTCCACGTCGGGCGGCAGGCTCGCGACCGGCACGGCCAGGGCGTGCAGGAACCCGCCGAGCGCCTCGGCCGGCGTCATCACCGTCCCGTCGGGGCCGAACCCGCGCAGGTTGACGTAGAGCTGGCCGTCGGGGAACCGGGCGGCGACCCGGTGCGCCCAGTGCACCGCCAGCGCCGTCTTGCCCACGCCCGCCGTCCCCGACAGCGTCGCGATGAGGACCGCGGTCGGCTGGTCGGCGGCGTGGGCGAGCACCGCGTCGAGCGCGGCGAGCTCGGCGTCGCGCCCGGTGAATCCGCGAACGTCCAAAGGCAGTTGCGCCGGTGGGGTGGACCTGAGGTCCGCCGCCGGTCCACCCGCACTCGCGGGGCCCCCCGGACCACCCGCACTCGCTGCGCTTGCGGGCGTCGCGGGTGGAGCGGCGCCGGCCCCGGCGGGTTGCGCCGGCGCGGGCGCCGCACGCGCCTCGCCGGCGTTCCCGTGCAGGATCGCCCGGTGCAGCTCCCGCAGTTCGTCCCCCGGATCCAGGCCGAGCTGGTCGGCCAGCCGCCGCCGGAAGGCGGCGTAACAGTCCAGGGCCTCCGGGACGCGCCCGGTGGCGTGCAGAGCGCGCATCAGCGCGGTGACCAGCGGTTCCGCCAGAGGGTTCTCCAGCAGCAGGTCGGCGAGCGGGCCGATGACCGCGGCGGCCTCGCCCAGGGCCAGTTCCGCCTGCGCCCAGCGCACCGCCGCGTCCAGGTGCTGCTGGTGCCACGCCTGCCGTACGCGGTCCGCCCAGTCGCCGTCGATGCCGCCCAGGGGAGTGCCCCGCCACAGGCCGAGGGCCTGCCGCAGCAGCCCCGCCTCCTCGGTCCCCGTGCACCGCCCGTCTCTGGCCTGTCCGACCAGGCGCCGGAAGCGGTGCACGTCGATGCTGTCGGGATCGACCTCCAGCGCGTAGCCGCCGCTGCGGCGTCCGAGCCTGGCCGGCCCGTCCTCGCCGAGGCTCACCTGTTCCAGCACCCGCCGGATGCGGGCGAGGTAGACGTGCAGCGCGTGGCGGGCCCGCTCCGGTGGAGCCTCGCCCCACACCCGGTCGACCATGGTCTCCATCGGCACCGGCCGTGGCGCGTCCACCGCCACCGCCGCCCAGACGGTCCGCTGCCGCGGAGGTCCGAGATCCACCGGCCCGCTCCCCGACCATAACTCCAGCGGGCCCAGCATCCGTAACTCCACGTCGATCCCCCCGTAGCCCCGGTTTCGCCTGCTCACGCACTGACCTGGTGATTGAGAAAGTTGCAGGGTTTTGGCCACTTTCCTGGCCGATGCTGAACCCGGTGATCACCCCGTGTCAACGGGTTCACGGGGCGAGGTACGGACCGGAACGTCCGAGCAGCGTGATCGGCGATCCGGTCCAGAACGCGAAGGAGAGAGCATGAGCCGTCTCATCGACCGGATGATCGACCGGATCGTCCCGAAGGCCACCGTTTCCGCCTGCGACTACCGCGACGTCTGCAACGCCGCCGGCCACCCGGGCCTGTGGTGGCGCGAGTGCTGCGCCCAGACCGGCTGCCACTGGACCTACGTCGGCTCCTGCTGACCGGTCGCCGCGACGACGCCGGGCGGTGGCGGCCCCACGCCGCCGCCCGGCCGGCGCCTCGGCGCGCCCGCCGGGCCTCGTCACCTCGTCCGCAACGCCGCGCTGATGGCCGTCACCGTGCTCGGCCTGCCGGCGCCCCAGGGCTCCCCGGCGCCGGCCGGCCTGGCGGTGGCGGCCGAGGCGGGCCTCGTCGGAGCGGTCCTGATCATCTCGTTCGACGACGTCGTCGACCTGTTCGCGAGGAGTTCCCGATGACCTACCTGGCCGCCGCCGTGGTGCTGCTCGGCACGCTGTGCCTGCTGAACCTGGTGCTCACGATCGGCATCCTGCGCCGGATGCGGGCGCAGGCCACGCTGACGGGCGGGCCCGCCGGGGCGCCGTCCGCGCTGGGGCCGGGCGCCGCCATCGGGACGTTCACCGCCGTGACGACGGACGGCGAACCGGTGTCCTCCGCGACCCTGACCGGGCTGGTGGGGTTCTTCTCCTCCGGGTGCGAGCCCTGCCACAAGCTGCTGCCGAGGTTCGTCGAACGTGCGCGAGAACTCGGCCGCGAGGACGTGCTGGCGGTGCTCGGCGGTGCCGACGAGGCGGCGCTGCGGGCCCTCGGCCCGGTCGCCCGGGTCGTCGTGGCCGAGCGCGACGGCGGGCCGGTGGCGCGCGCGTTCCAGAACACCTGGACCCCCATGCTGTACCTGATCCGCGAGGACCACCGGATCGCCGCCGTGGGCACCCGGATGGAGGAACTGCCCCTCCCGAGCCGGCGCGACGACGGCGCGACTCCCCGCGCAGGCGCGGCGGACGTCCCCGAAGCCGCTGGTGAGCCGGCCGGTGCCGCGGACGTTCCTGACCTGGCCGGCGCGGCGGGCGTCCGTGATGTCCCCGCCGCGGCGGACGTCGCCGGGCTCGCGGGCAAGGGGCGCAGGTGAGCGCCGCCCCGGACGCCGACCCGCAGCACATCGGCGCGGGGCGACTGCGGGCCTCCGTCGCCCAGGCCCTCTCGCTCATCTGGCGGTCGGCGCCCGCCGACGTGACGGGCGTCCTGCTGCTCACCCTCCTCGCGGCCGCCGCTCCGGTCGCCGCCGCCTGGCTGACCAAGCTGGTGCTCGACGGGCTGGCGACCCCGTACGGCGCGGTCGCCGGGCCGGCACTCGGGCTGATCGCCACCGGGCTGGGGGCCGCCGCCCTGCCGGTGGCGCTGCGCTACCTGAGGGCGCACGTCGGCCGGTCCGCCAACCTGGCCGCCACCGAGCGGCTGTTCGCGGCGACCGAACGCCAGGTCGGCCTGCGCGCCTTCGAGGACCCGGCGTTCCAGGACCGGCTCAGACTGGCCCAGGGGGCGACCGGGCGCATCGCCGAACTGGTGGACGGCATCGGCAACGGCCTCGGCGGCGCGCTCTCCCTCGTCGGCTTCGTGGCGTCCATGCTGGTCCTCAGCCCGGTGATGACCGCCGTGGTGGTCCTGGCGGCCCTGCCCGCGCTCGTCGCCGAGCTGTATCTCTCCCGGAGCCGGGCGGGCACGGAGTGGAGCGTCGAACGGTACTACCGGCGGGAGTTCTTCTACAGCCAGTTGCTCACCGGAGTCGCCGCGGCCACCGAGATCCGCCTGTTCGGCATCGGCGCGTTCCTGCGCGCCCGGATGACCGACGAACGCCGGTCGGCGAACGCGGCGATCCGGCGCATGGACCTGCGCGAGCTGCGCACCCAGGCGGGCCTGACGGCGGTGAGCGCCATGGTGGGCGGGATCGGCCTGTGGTGGGCGGTCGGCGCCGCGCGGCGAGGCGAACTCGGCATCGGCGACATCGCCATGTTCCTCGCGGCCGTCACCGGTGTGCAGTCCGCCCTGGGCGCGCTGAGCTCGTCCATCTCCGGCTGGCAGGCGCGGCTGCTCGCCTTCGCCCATTACGTCGCCGTCGTCACGGCCGAACCGGACCTGCCGCGCGCCGAACGGGGGCGGGCGCCGGGGCTGCGGAAGGGCGTGGAGCTTCGGGACGTGTGGTTCCGGTACAGCGACGACCATCCCTGGGTCCTGCGCGGGGTGAACCTGACCATCCCGCACGGGTGCGCCGTCGCGCTCGTCGGGCTGAACGGCGCGGGAAAGAGCACGCTGGTCAAGCTGCTGTGCCGGATGTACGACCCGACCCGAGGCCGGATCCTGTGGGACGGAACGGACCTGCGCGACATTCCTCCGGCCGCCCTGCGCGAGCGGATCAGCGCCGTGTTCCAGGACCACATGAACTACGACATGACGGCCCGCGACAACATCGGCCTCGGCGACCTGAGTGCGCGGGACGACCCGAGGCGCGTCAGGGAGGCGGCCGCGCGCGCCGGGCTGCACGACACGCTCGCCGGGCTGCCTCGCGGATACGACACGCCCCTCACCCGCACCTTCATGATGGGCGAGGACGAGGACGGCCCGGCGACCGGCGTCGTCCCCTCCGGCGGGCAGTGGCAGCGCCTCGCGCTGGCGCGCGCGTTCGTACGGGACGGCAGGGACCTGATGATCCTCGACGAACCGAGCTCCGGCCTGGACCCGGAGGCCGAGCACGAGATCCACGCCCGCATGCGTGCCTACCGAGAGGGCCGCACCAGCCTGCTGATCTCCCATCGGCTCAGCGCCGTCCGCGACGCCGACTACATCGCGGTCCTGGAAGAGGGGCGGATCACCGAACACGGCTCCCACGACGTGCTGCTGGCCGCCGACGGCGGCTACGCCCGCCTGTTCCGCCTCCAGGCCACCGGCTACCAGGGGACCTGGTGAGGCCCGCGCTCCCGCCCGCCGGACACGGGGAGGCGCGCGGTCGGGTCCGCCGGTTGCGGGAGGCGCGCGGTCCGGGCCGCCGGTCACGGGAGGCGCCGATGACACCGGCTCCTGTCGCCGCCGGAGGTGAGGAGGCGCCATGACGCTCGCCCTCTGTCTCGCCGTGGTGCTGCCGGCCGTCGGCCTGGCGGCGCTCTGGGTGCGGCGCGGCTTCCTGGCCACGACCGTCCACGGCACGAGCATGGAACCGACGCTGCGCCCCGGCGACCGCCTGCTCGTCCGCAGGACCAGACGCGTCCGCGCCGGCCAGGTCGTCGTCTTCCGCTACTCCGCGCCTTCCGGCTCTTCCGCCACGGCGCACGACGAAGACCCCGTATCCGGACGGGACGGCGCGCTCCTCATCAAACGGGCCGTGGCCGTGCCGGGCGAACGGGTGCCCGACGAATGGGAGCAGCCCGACGTCCACCACATGGCCGGCACGGTGGTGCCGCCCGGATCGCTCGTCGTCCTGGGCGACAACCGCGCCACCAGCTGGGACTCGCGGCACTACGGACCGGTGTCCGGCGACCGCCTCATCGGCGTGGCGATCCGCCGCCTCGGCGGCCGCGGAACCTCCCCATGACGAAGCCGTCGCCGTCCCCAGGAATGAGGTGACGATCACCCGCGGCGCAGGGCCCACTCCACTCCCGGGCAGCGGTTCATGACGACGTCGAGCCCGGCGTCGAGGGCGCGCTGGGCGGCGGCCTCGTCGACCACGCCGAGCGGGAGCCAGACCGCTCCGGCGCCCGCCGCGATCGCCTCGTCCACCGCCTGCCCGGCGAACTCCGACCGCCGGTACACCCCGACGACGTCCACCTTGACCGGCACCTCGGCCAGTGACGCGTATCCCTGCTCACCCAGCACCATCCTGGCCGCCGGGTGGACCGGGAAGATGCGCTTGCCCCTGGTCTGGAGCAGCCGCGCCTGCTCGTAGGCCGTCCGCGACGGGTCGTCGCCGAGCCCGACGAACGCCCACGTCCCGGACTCGCCGAGCAGCCTTCTGATGACATCCACATCCGCGAAACGATCGTCCACGTCGTGCGTCAACGCCGGGAACCGGCCTCCGCTTCCCGCCCCGGAGAAGGCGCAGGTCGACCGGATCCCCGATGGCGTCGGCGTTGTGGCCTCAGAGCCTGGTTCCGGATGAGCTAGCCCTCGGCGGCGCTCACGGCGGGGCGTCGTGCTGCCAGAGCTGTTCCCCGTCGTCGAAGTGGGAGGTGGGAGCGAGCCCGGCGCGGTGGGCGACGGCGGCGGAGGCGGCGTGGTCGGGATGGATGTGCGCCTGCACGCGGACGACCCCGCGGGAGCCGAGCCAGGCCACCATGGCCTGAGCGGCCTCGGAGGCGTACCCCTGCCCCTGCCAGAGGGAACCGACGACCCAGGCGATCTCGGCCCGCCGCCCGTCGTCCATGATCGTCGCCTGGACGTAGCCGACCGCGCGCCCGTCGGCCTGCCGGCGGATGATCCAGTTGTGCCATTCCTGCAGACCGTCGGGAGAGCCGCCGGCGACCTGCCGGGCGTACTGGGCGCGCAGTTGCGGAAGGGTGGGCGCGGAGCCGCCGATGAAGGTGTAGAGATCGTCGCCGGCCAGCACCTCGACCATCTCGTCGGCGTCGCCCGGCGCCAGCGGGTCGAGCCGAAGCCGGTCAGAGGTCAGCCGGGTGCTCGCCATGTCCGTCCCAGTGGTCGGTGGCCCCGGGCGTCCTCACCGGGGCGCCGGTGCTCGCTTCAGAGGCCGCGCCGGCGTTCGCGTCGCGCTTCGCGCCGGAGTTCGTGTCGGGGTACGCGCCGGAGTTCGTCTCGAGGCTCGCGTCGGGGTGGGTCAGGGCCATCAGGGCGGGGCGGGCGATGGCGGCGATGCGGGCGGGGGAGACCTCCCGCAGGGCGGTGAGATCGAGCAGTTGGTGGGCGATGGTCACCCCGAGCATCGTGCTGATCATCAGGGCGGCGCGCAGCTCGGGGTCCTGCGCCGATATCGCGCGGCCGAGCTGCTCCACCTGCTCGTCGAGCCGGGCGCGCACGCCCGCGGCGGCCTCGGGGTGGGTCAGCATGGAACGCATCATGGCCAGCGACGCCTGCGGAATCGGCCCGATCTTCATGCCGATCCTCGCCAGCAGCTCCTCGACCAGCTCATCCAGGGCGCCGTCCAGCGGCGGGATCGCGGGGATGCGCACGGCCTGGTCGAACAGCTGCTGTTTGG
Source organism: Sphaerisporangium sp. NPDC005289 (assembly GCF_040607455.1). Taxonomy (NCBI): domain Bacteria; kingdom Bacillati; phylum Actinomycetota; class Actinomycetes; order Streptosporangiales; family Streptosporangiaceae; genus Sphaerisporangium; species Sphaerisporangium sp. NPDC005289. The sequence goes on along the minus strand of NZ_JBEXGS010000001.1, from coordinate 303,262 downwards.
AGCCGAAGTACTGCATGACCAGCGCGGGGTCCACTCCGGCCATGGACGCGATCGCCCGGATGGTGGCGCGCTCGAAGCCGCGCTCGGCGAACACGGTGCGCGCGGCGGCGAGGATGCGCTCCTCGGAGCGGCGCCGGCGCTCGGCACGGCTGGTCGGCGTGTCCATCACCACCCGACTCTACCGGTGTTGACCGATGTCGCCGTTTCGCTCTACAGTCGTTGACTCAACGGTTGTAGAGCGAATGGAGTCACCCGATGACGACCCGGTCCGACCGCACCCCTCGCGACGTGCTCGCCCTGTACCAGCAGGCCATGGTGGCCGGATCGGCCGACGATCTCGCCGGCCTGTACGCGGTGGACGCGGTCCATGAGTTCCCGTTCCGGGCGCCGGGGTTCCCCGCCCGCTTCCACGGCCGCGAGGAGGTGCGCGCCGGCTACCACAAGGCGTGGGACGCGAGCCCGGTCCGGCTGGCGGAGGTCGGCGACGTGGTCGTGCACGAGGCCGCCGACCCGGAGGTGATCGTGGCGGAGTGGCGCGGCACGGGGACGGTCGGACCCGACGGGCGACCGTTCGAGGCGTCCGGGCTGCTCATGTTCCGCGTGCGCGGCGGCGAGATCGTCGAGATGCGCGACTACATGGACGTCTTCGGCACCTTCCACGCCATAGGCCGCCTGAAGGACATGGTGGCCGCCATGGACGCTCCGGCGGCGAGCTGAGCTGACGGCCGGTCACATCCGGGCTCTTCTGCGGGGAGGAATGAAGTAGTCAACTGGTCTACTACGAAGAGCCGACCGGCCGTACACTGGGGACATGGGACGCACCAGTGATGCGCGGGACAGGATCCTCGCCGCCGCCCAGTCGCTCATCGAGTCACGCGGCTACTCCGCCCTGGGCGTGGCCGAGATCTGCAAGGCCGCCGGGGTGCCCAAGGGCAGTTTCTACTACTTCTTCGAGTCCAAGGAAGCCCTCGCGCTGGCCGTCATCGACGAGCACTGGAGCCGCCAGCGTCGTGACTGGTCCGCCGTCCTCGACGGGGACGGGGAGCCGCTCGATCGGCTGCGCCGGCTGTTCGAGATCACCGAGGCCGCGCAGCGTGCCGGCCAGCAGACCTGCGGCACCGTGTCCGGATGCCTGTTCGGCAACCTGACCCTGGAGCTGAGCAACCAGGCCGAGACGATCCGCGTCCGGCTGCAGGACATCTTCGACGCGCAGGTCGACATGGTGGAGGCGGTGGTCGCGCAGGCCGGCGAGCGCGGCGAGGTCGACGTCCCGGACACCCGTGACGCCGCCCGGTCCCTGGTGGCCCAGTTGGAGGGGCAGGTGCTGTTCGCGAAGCTCTTCAACAACACCGGCCGCCTGGACGCGCTGTGGGCGAACTGCCTGGCGCTGCTGGGCGCCCGTCCCCGGCAGGAGGCGCCGGCCCGCTCGTGACCGGCGAGTGGCATCTGCCGCAGCACGGCCCGCTCGTGACCGGCGGGTGGGGTTTGCCGGAGCATCCCCGTGAAGCGCGCGGGCGCGCGGCCACACCCGTCCGGCCGCTCCGGTGGGCCGGGTGTGGTCCGCGCGCCCGTGGTCGCTCCCGGGGGGAGCGGGTGCGCTCAGTGGCCGGCGTTCTGGCCGCCGTCGACGTGCAGGATCTCACCGGTGACGAACGGCGCGTTCTCCAGGTAGATGACGGCGTCGGTGATGTCGTCGATCTCTCCCATCCGGCCCACGGGGTGCAGGCCGGACAGGAACCCGTGGGTCGCCTCGGCGTGCATGGGCGTCTTGATGATGCCGGGGGAGACGGCGTTGACGCGGACTCCGCGCGTCGCGTACTCGATGGCCAGGGCCTTGGTGGCGGACTGCAGCCCGCCCTTGGTCAGCGAGGCCAGGGCCGACGCCAGGCTGGAGTTCGGCTGGTCGACCAGGCTGGTGGTGATCTGGACGACGTGCCCGCCACCCTGGCGCAGCATGTGCGGCAGGGCATGCTGGGTGGTGCGGAAGAACCCGCCGAGGTTCACCGCGACCAGCGAGGAGAAGTCCTCCTCGGTGTACTCGGTGAAGGGCTTGGCGACGAAGAACCCGGCGTTGTTGACCAGGGTGTCGATGCGGCCGAACCGCGCGACGCCCGCGGCGATGACGCGCTCTCCGGTGCTGGGGTCGGCGATGTCGCCCTGCACGGTGAGGACGTCCGGGTCTCCGGAGGGGGCGATGCCGCGCGAGGTGGCGACGACCGCGTAACCGAGCTTGCGGTAGGCGGCGACCAGGCCCGCCCCGATGCCCTGGGACGCCCCGGTGATGACGGCGACCTTCTGCCCGTTGCTGCTCATGATGACCCTCTTCTGACTGGTTTCGGCAAATTAGTAGACCGGTCATCTATCTTGGGCGATCGATCGATGCCAATGCCATCATCGCAGGACAGAGCACATAGACGAACGGTCTACTACGACCGTAGGCGGCACGTCGCCACGTGTCAAGGCGCGCGACGGCCGGTCCGGGCGCCGCGCGGAACGGCGCGGAGACGCCGTCCGCCCAGGCCGGCGGGTGCGCCTCCGGGGCGCGGCGGAACACGACAGGAGACAGGGGGCGTGGAGTCCCGCACGGTGAGGTCCGCGGTTCGGCCGGTGGAGGGCTACGTCGTCGTGGTGACGGCCAGGGTGAGGGCGGCGACGGCGAGCAGCAGGTAGGCGGCGGGGAAGGCGATGTTGTGAAAGACCCGGGCGCGGAGGTGCGCGGCGACGGCGCCCACGAAGAACAGGACGAGACCGGCCGCGGCGGCGGGCCCGACGACGGGGACGCCGAGCAGGCCGAGCAGGAGACCGGCGGCTCCGGCCGCCTTCAGCGCGCCCAGCAGTGGCAGCGACCCCGGCGGTACGCCGACCTCGGCGGAGTTGGCCAGCACGAACGGCGCACGGGAGAAGTCGGCGACGGCGATCGCGGCGTTGGCGATGATGGTCACGACGGTGACCGTCAGATGGATGGCAGGCATGCGTCCGTCCCCGGTCAGCCGGAAGCGCGGCCGGTGAGGACGGGCAGCGGGACCGGTACGGACGCGGCGCCCGTCCACGGGGTCGTCGACCGGCGGAAGGCGGTGACGACGGGGAAAGGGGTCGGTGGCGAGGTCACGGCGTCGGTCTCCTCGTTCCTCGGTAGGATCTGCCTGAGTTCGGGATTGGTCACCCCTCATGACGTCAAGCACGCGGGAAAGGTGACCTGTGAGCGCCCACGAACTGCTCGCCCGACGATTCGAGGACGACCGGCCCCACCTGCGGGGCGTCGCCTACCGGCTGCTCGGTTCCCTGGAGGACGCCGAGGACGCCGTCCAGAAGACGTGGCTGAAGGCCTGCCAGGCCGATTCGCGCCAGGTCCGTAACCTGACCGGGTGGCTCACCACGATCACGGCCAGGGAGTGCCTGGATCTGCTGCGGGCCAGGCGGCGGCGCGGTGAGGTGGTACTGCCCGGCGACGAGATCGAGGCCGCCGCCGCTCCGGCCTCGCCGCGGACGGCCGAGGAAGAGGTGCTGCTCGCCGAATCGGTCGGCCTGGCCTTGCTGGTGGTACTCGACCGGCTCTCGCCGGCGCAACGGGTCGCCTTCGTGCTGCACGACCTGTTCGGGGTCTCGTTCAAGGAGATCGGCCGCGTGCTGGATCGCTCGCCGGTGGCGGCCAAGAAGCTGGCCAGCAGGGCCAGGGAACTCGTCCACGGGCCGGAGGCCGGAGGGCGGCGCCTCGGCGCCGAGCACTTCCCGCTGGTGGAGGCGTTCATCGCCGCGTCACGCGGCGGGGACCTGCCCGCGCTGCTCGACCTGCTGGCCCCCGGCGTCGTACGGCGCGTCGACCCCGCCCTGGTTCCCGCCGACGTGACGGCCGAGATCAGCGGCAGCCGGGCCGTGGCCGAGGAGACCAGGCGTTTCGCCTCCCGGGCCCGCGCCGCCGCGCTCGCGTGGATCGACGGCGCCCCTGGCATCGTGGTCGCCCCGCGCGGCCGGCTCGAAGCCGTCATCCGGCTGACCATCGACGCCGGAACCATCCACGTCATCGACATCACCGGCACCCCGGACCGGCTGAACGCCACCTCCATCGCCGTTCCTCTGTGAACGGAGTGTGATGGCGGCGAGTCGCACGATGCTCGGCGTCCTGCCGGTGGAGGTCGACGCCGTGCGGTCGTGTGCGAGGAGAGATGCTCGTACGGTCGCTCGGATCTGTGACGGGTGGCATGGACGGAAAGGACGACGTGCCTTGTGGTTCCATGCCACCCGCTGACGCGTCATGCGGCAAATGTGCCCGGAATCGCCGGCGCCACATGCGTCATCCAGATGAAGGCCGACGAAAGCATGGCCCACTGGAGCACCCGAACTATTTTCATTTTCAACCTTACACATCGTGCTATTCAAGGCGCGGCCGGATGATCTTGTCCGGCCCGCCTCAAACCTAGTGCTTCCCGGCCCGATATGAAAGGTGATCTCAGGATCCACGGGGATGAGTCTGTAAGGCCCGTAGTTGAGGAGTAAGCGGAGGCTAGCAGCAGGTCCAAGTGCTATGAGCAGAATGTGTGGTTTGCTGTATTAGGCGTGAAATGTCGGGAGTCAGGGGGCTTGTCGGCCCTGGTCGATGCGCGTCCGAAGGGAGCGGGCTTCGCCGAGGCCTAGACGATCGTACAATTCCGCGGCTCTCCGCCACAGCGGCTCGGCGCGGATGAGGGCGCCGAGCCGTTCATGTGTACTGCCCATCTGGTGGAGGATCTCGGCCTCTTCCCGGGCGTCACCGATGGCCCGCGCCAGGTCCAGCGCTCTGCCATAGAAGTCGAGCGCATTGTGAAGGCTCCCTGCCTTCTGGGATGCGTCGCCGAGGCCGCGGAGCGCTCGTGCCTGCTGTTGACGTTCCAGAAGCTCGGTCGAGATCCGCAGCGCCGTGCGATGGTGGGTGAGCGCCTGCTCCACCTGGCCGAGACTCGTATGGCAGGAGCCGATGCTGTTCAGGGTCTGTGCCACAGAACGCCTGTCGCCCAGTTCGCGGTACACGCGCAAGGCGTCCTGATAGCGGTCCAGCGCCTCGAAGTGCCGGCCGAGGTGCCGTAAGGCGCCGGCCATGTTGTGCGCCAGAGTCGCCCTGTCCTTGGGCGCGGTCTCGATCGCCAGGGAGGCGGCCTGCTCGTAGTGGCGCAGCGCGGCCTGATGGTCACCGAGGCGCGCCTTCACCTCGCCGATATTGTTCAGCACCACTTGGCGTCCGCGGAGGTCACCGTCCTCCTCGTGCAGGGTGAGGACCTCGCGCAACCGGTCGGCCGCCGCGCGGTAGTCGCCCTTGGCCTCCGCGACGCCCGCGATGTGATTGAGGGTGACCGCCTGGCTGTAGCGGTCGCCGCCGGCCCGTTTCAGGGCCAGGGCACGCTCGAAGTGGCCCAGTGCCACGTCGAATTCGGCGCGGTGCCAGTGCGCCAGGCCGATCTGGTCGAGCGCTTCCGCGGCGTCCTGCCGGTCACCACGGCCGATCTGGATGCGTGACGCCTGGGTGGCGATGCGGAGAGACTCCTCGAGACGTCCCGTTCTGCCGAGCGCCGCGCTGAGATCGGTCATGGCACGTGCGACGCCACGCTGGTCGTTCAGCTCTCGCCAGGCTTCGACGGCGCCGCGATGGACGGCGACGGCCTCATCCCAGTGTCCCCAGGAGTACAGGTAGCCGCCGAGCACGTGGGCGAGCATCGCGGCGTGGCGAGGGTGGGCATGGTCGGCGGCGTAGCGGGTCAGGCGGAGGAGGTCGTCCAACTCGGTGGTCAGCCACCGCCTGGCCTGGTCGGCGGTCGCGATGCCGGGGAAGGCGCGCGGCGGTGTCTCCAGGTCGACGGGGGTGCGGGTGCGGTGCGGGTACAGCAGGCGGTCCGCGCAGTCGGTCAGGAACAGGTGGTAGTCCAGCACGCGCCGCACCGCCTTGGTGCGGACGTCCTGTGGCTCCTGCTCGGCCAGTGAGACCGCGTAGTCGCGGATCAGGTCGTGCAGGCGGTGACGGCCGAGTCGCGGTTCGGTCAGCAGGTGGTGTTCGAGCAGGTCCTCCAGAAACCGCTCGGCGTCGGCGAGCGGGCATTCGAGCAGCACCGCCGCGCAATGGGCGGTGATCTCGGTTCCCGGATGGAAGCCGAGACGGGTGAAGCCGCGCCGCTGGAACTCGCTCAGCCCCTCGTAGGAGAGCCGGAACGCCGCGGTGATCTCCCGGTTCTCCGCCCGGATCTCGGCCAGCCGCCGGCCTTCCCTGCTGAGCCGGTCGGCCAGGTCGGCGACCGTCCAGGAGGGATGGTGACGCAGCCTGCTGCCGACCAGCTGGATCGCCAGGGGCAGGTGGCCGCACAGCCGGGTCACGGCGGCGACGCCCTCGGGTTCGAGGGGGCGGTGCGGCCCGGCGGCGCGGTGGAAGAGTTCGGCGGCGTCGTCGGGCGGCAGGACGTCCAAGGACAGCGGCTCGACGCCCTCCAGACCCGCGAGCCTGCGCCGGCTGGTGACGATGACCAGGCACCCCGGCTCCCCCGGCAGCAGGGGACGGACCTGCTGGTGCCCCGTGGCGTCGTCCAAGACGATGAGGACCCGGCGTCCGGCCAGTTCCTTGCGCCATCTCGCGGCCCGCGCGTCCAGGTCCTCCGGGAGGTCGCCCGGCACGCCGAGGTGCCGCAGCAGGCGGTCGAGGGCGGCGGCCGGGTCCAGTGGCCGGTGGCGGGCGCTGTGGCCGTGCAGGTCGAGGTAGACGCTCCCGTCGGGGTATCTGGCGGCCAGCCGGTGCGCCAGGTGGACCGCGAACGTGGTCTTGCCGACGCCCGGCATGCCGTCGATGGCCAGCACGGGGACCGCCGTCGCGCCGAGCACTCGCTCGGAGGTCAGGGACGCCAGTTCGGCCGCTCGTCCAGTGAAGGTGCCCAGTTCGCGCGGCAGGTCGTTGGGCGGGGCGGGTTCCGGGGCGCGCCCGGCACGGCGCCGAACGGTGAGCGCGGGATCGTGGCGGAGGATGCGCTGCTGCAGGTCGCGCAGGTCGGCCGCCGGTTCGGCGGCGAGCTGGTCGTGGAGCCGTTCGCGCGCCTGCCGGTAGGCGCGCAGCGCGTCCGCCTGTCGCCCGCCGGCGTACAACGCGCGCATGAGGAGGCCGGCCAGCGTCTCGTCCAGTGGGAAACGGGCCACCAGGTCCGACAGCTCCGGGATGAGCCGGGAATGGTCCCCGCGTTCGAGTTCCAGCGTGATCCGCTCGACGGTGCCGCCGACCATCTCGTCCTCAAGGCGCCTGCGGGTGTTGTCCGCCCAGGTCCCGGGCAGGCCCTCCAGCGGCTCCCCGCGCCACAACTCCTGCGCTTCGCGGTACAGCCGCAGGGCGTTCTCGATATCCCCCGATGCCGCGGACGCCCGGGCCCTCGACCGCAGTCCCAGGAACCGGTGGTAATCGATGTTTTCGACGTCCGTTTCTAATATGTATGATCCGGAAACACGGTGCAGACGGACGCCTCCGGTCATACCGTCGGTGGCGGCGCCGATTTCCCGCAGCCGCTTCTTCAGCCGCGAGACACTGCTCTGTAAATGCGCTGCCGCCTTCGCGGGCGGGTCGCCGTCCCATACCCTCGCGATGAGCGAGCGGATCGGGACTGGACGCCCTGGAGTCAGCAGTAGGGCGGCCATGACCAGCCGTGCCTGGGTCCAGCCGAGGTCGTGGCGCCGCTCGCGGACGCGTAGCTCCACCGGGCCGAGAATGCGGAATTCCATTTCGAGTCCCTTCTCGGGACGCCGCCCCTTCGTCCGGATTAATATCACCCCCGAGCCGATCGATCCAGTGATGCGCCCCGATCGGTAAAGGTGTTCCTTGCCTGAAGTGGCTCCGCCTGTAAAACGCAGGGCCGCCGCAAGGTTCTCCGCAGGGTCCCTCGTCCAGTCTGTGGCGGAGGGCGAGATGTCTCGCCCGATTCCGGTGGCCGGCGAGGGGGAGACGCGAACCGAATGTCTGGTCAGCAATGGCGTCGGGTTCCGATCGGGCTCGACGCCGACAGGTGGGTGACCCGCCCGAACTGCAAGGCGGTCCTCGCGGTCGTGCACACGGTGACCTCGGCGCAGCGGCTGCTGGAGGCCGTGCGGCTCATCGAGCCGGATCTGCGCGTTCAGATGGTGTACACGACGGCGCCCGACGTGTTCGGCGACGGGGCGGCCGAGTTCCTCGATGGCTTGGGCGCGCTTCGCGTCCCCTGGGAGCAGGCGACGCGCCAGCGGTTCGACCTCGCGCTCGCCGCGAGCCTGGGGGCGATCCACGAACTCCACGCCCCGCTGGTCGTGATGCCGCACGGCGCGGGCTTCACCAAACTGGTGAGACGCCCGGGCCTGCGCGCCATCGGCGGCGCCGTCTCCCGCGGTACGGCGGGACCCGCGGCTGACGGCGGGTCCGTCGTCTATGGGACGGACGGCTCCGCCGCCGATGGCGGGTCCCGTGTGTACGGGGTGGACGGCTCGGGCATCGAGGGCTGGCCCCGTGCGTACGGGTTGGACGGCTCGGGCATCGATGGCGGGTCCGTCGTGTACGGACTGGACCCGCAGCGTCTGATGCACGACGGTGTCGTCGTCCCGGCCGCGATCGTCCTGCCGCACGAGGCCGACCTCGGGACGCTGGGGCGTTCCTGCCCGCAGGCGGTGCCCGCGGCGAACGTGGTCGGCGATCCGTCGTTCGACCGGCTGAAGGCCAGTCTGCCTCATCGCGACGCCTACCGCCGGGCCCTGGCCGTCGGCCCCGGCCACACGCTCGTCGTGGTGACCTCGACCTGGGGCACGGCGTCCCTGTTCGGGCGCAGGTCCGAGCTGCTGTCCCGGCTGGTCGCCGAACTGCCGTCCTGCCGGTTCCGCGTTGTAGGGCTCCTGCACCCGAACGTCTGGTCCGGGCACGGGAGCCGGCAGGTGCGCACCTGGCTCGCCGACGGCCTGCGGCAGGGACTCGGGCTGGTGCCGCCCGACGCCGACTGGCGGGGGGTGGTCGCCGCGGCGGACGTCATCATCGGCGACCACGGGTCGGCGACGGTGTACGGAACCGTCGCGGGCGTCCCGGTGATGCTCGCGGAGTTCTTCGACGCCGCGGTCGACCCGACCTCCGCGGCCGGCCGGCTGGCCACCGTCGCACCCCGGCTGTCCCTGGACCGGCCGCTGCGCGAACAGTTGGCGACGGCGGAGGAGTACACGCGCGACGGCCGGTACGACGGCGTGGTCGCCCGCATCACCTCCGAACCCGGGCATTTCGACCGCAACATGCGCCGGCTGATGTACCGGCTGCTGGGACTGCGCCAGCCCGCGGCCATCACCGCGCCGCCGCCGGCGGCGGTGCCGTACCTCCTCGGCAGATGGCCCTGGCAGGTCCGCGACCCGTGGGACGGCCGGCCGCCGGGCGAGCGTCCCTCCGGGTGCGCGCACTGCGCGGACCGTCCCGGCGGCGGAGCCGCCCGGCTCGTGGACGCGGACGCCACGGCGCGCTGGTGGACGCGCGGCCGGCGCCGTGCCTAGCGCGCCGTCCACGAACGTGCACCCGGCACGGGCGCCGTGATCGGTGCCGGCATCGCCGCCCGCAGGCCCGGCGCCGATCACCCGGGCACCTGCCCCGGAACGGAGAGCCGCGCCGGTGCGGTGGTCACCAGCCGGCGGGCACCTCACCTCCACCGGACGCGAGCGGTGGAGCGGTCATTCGTCAGTCCAGGGAGGCGATCGTGCTGGAGAAGCTGGTCAGTGTGCATCTGTTCCGGCTGCAGGAGGCGTTCCGGATGAGTCGTGTGCGCCCGGTCCCGGCGGCGGGGCGCCGGGCACCGGCGGTGCTGGTGCTCCCACGCGAGGGTCCGCTCCGTGACCCTCATCTGATGCTGTTCACCGGGTCATGGACCTTCCGCGCCATGCCACCGGGCACGCTGGTCACCGAAGGCGTCCATGTCGTCGTCCACCTGGACGACGGAGCGGGAGAAGGCTGGAACAGCGCCGCCGACGTGGTGGTGGGGGCGGCGCGGCGGGTCCATCCTTTCGCGGCGCACAGGGTGACGCGCATCCTGGACCGGTACCCGGGATGCGAGGTCGCGACCGGTCGGCGACTTCGCGGCTGCCTGGCCGGGCTGCGGGACGGACGGCTGGTCCATATCACTGAGGCGGCCGGTCAGGCGGCGGACGGCCCCGCTCCCGGCCCCGCCGTCTACGGGTCCTTCCTGTACGGATGGCTGGTCGCCGGCCTGCCGCTGGACTGCCTGACCACGGCGTCGGTGGTGCACGGCCGGTACGCCGGGTCGCCGGCCGGGGAGCCGGGTTCGCTGGAGGTCGCCGGCCGGGCCCAGATCACGCTGACCGCCGCCGCCTCCGCGTACGCGCGGAGGGCGAGGTGACGGCCCGGGAGAGGCACAAGGCGGCCCCGCACGCGCGCCCCGAATCGGCGGGCGCCACCGCGTCGCGGAGCATCACGGCCGGCGTGCGCGGCGAGCGGGCCGCGGGAACCGTCGCGGCGGCCCCGCGCGGCGAGCGGCCGACAGGGAGGATCACGGCCGGGCCGCGCGGCGGGGATGCGCCGCGGCGCATCGTGGTCGCGGGGGCGGTGAGCTTCTACCTGTCGGTCGGGGTGCCGGAGTTCCCGCTGGTCTACGCCTCCACGTGCACGCCCCGGTGGACGGCCGCCGGAGTCTCCGGCGCGGCGGGCCACATCGCCCAGATCCTGCACGCGCTGGGGGAGGACGTTCGTCTCTGCACGGTCGTCGGCCGCGACGCCGCCGGCGTCGGGATACGCGCCGAACTGGACCGGCGCGGGCTCCTCGGCCCGGGTGTGGTGGCCGGCGAGGAGTCGTCCATGGGAGTCGCTCTGGTCGCACCGGACGGCAGTCGTATGGGCCTGCCACACCTCACGCCGGTGAACGACGTGTGTTATCCCTTCGCGGCGCTGCGGGCGGCGGCGCGCGATGCCGACCTGCTCGTTCTGACCAACGCCAAGTTCGTCCGCCCACTGGTCGGCGGGGCGGCCCGGCTCGGCGTGCCCATCGCGGTGGACGCCCACCTCATCACCGATTTGGACGACGGGTACAACCGGCCCTGGCTGCAGGCCGCCGACATCGTCTTCTGCAGCCACGAGCGGCTTCCCTGCCCGCCCGAGACCTGGCTGCGGCGGCTGTTCGGGCGCTACCCGAGGTGCCGGCTGGCGTGCGTGGGCCTGGGGGCGCGGGGGGCGGTGCTGGGCACCCGCGACGGGCGGCTGTTCCGGGTCGAGGCGGTCGTCCCGGGGGAGGTCGTCAACACCTCGGGGGCGGGCGACGCGCTGTTCGCGGCGTTCCTGCGCGTCTGGCTGCGCACGCGCGACCCGTCACGCGCCCTGCGGACGGCCGTGGCGTACGCGGGTTGGAAGATCGGCCATCGGCTGCCGGTCGCGGCCTGCCTGACCGGCGCCGAACTGGCGGAACTGGAACGGGCGCACACTCCCAGCGCCACGACCGGGCGCTGGGACGATGGAGCCTCGCCGAAGGCGGACCCTGGAACCGGCCGGCCATGAGGCCGCCGCACCCGGCCGGCCCGCTCGCGGGAACGCGTGTTCATCGTGTGCGCCACAGGAACCCGCTTGCCAGGGTATGCCGGCCGCCTGACGAGGCCCCGCGACCCGCCGGCCCGCCGCGGCGTGCGATGCATCGGCCGGAAGGCGCGCGGTCCGGCCGCTGTGGGGTGAGGTGCGGGCCGGTCACGCGGGCGGGGTGGTCGCTGTGCCGGTGCGTTCGGCGACCTGCCGGGCCTCTTCCCGGTAGCGGCGCGCGTCGTCGGTCCGTCCCTCCGCGAGCGCGAGGTCGCCCAGCGCCCGCAGCGCCTGGAGCTCACCGGTGGCCGAGCCGATGTCGCGCATGAGGCGCAGACCTCGGGTCAGCAGACGGGCCGCGGCGCCTCCGTCCGCGGCCTCGGCGCGCCCCAGCAGGATGAGCGCACGCGCCTCGTTGTGCGGGTCGGCCTGGGCCGTCAGCAGGTGCAGGGCCTCGGTCAGCGGCGCGACCGCCTCCGCCGCCCGCCCCTCGGCGATCAGCGTCTGGCCGATGTCGCACAGCGTGAGAGCCGCCTTGCGGGACTCGTCCAGCGAGCGGTGGCGTTCCAGGGCCTCGCCGAACAAGGTGAGGGCCCGGTCGAGGTGACCCAGGTCCCGCTCCACCAGCCCGAGCCGCCGCAGGCCGCCCGCGACGCGCTGCGCGTCGCCGAGCCGCCGCCAGATGCGCAGCGCCTCGCGGAAGTCCTCGGCCGCCTCCTCCGGCCGGCCGAGGTCGCGCAGCGCCAACCCCGTGCGGTTGAGCATCTTCGCCTCGGCCCGGACGTCGGAACAGGCCCGGGCCGCCTCCAGCCCGAGCCGGTCCACCGCGAGCCGCTCGGCGCGGTGGCCCCGGTAGAGGAACAGCGGCCAGATCGCGTCGACCATCCGCCATGCCGTCTGGAACGCTCCCAGCTCGAAGGCCGCGCGCGCGGCGGCCCGCACGTTGGCGAACTCGTTCTCCAGCCAGTCCAGGGCCTCGTCGCGGCCGTTGAAGGCCAGGGGCTCGGCCGGCGGGTAGGCCGGCTCCGGCGCGGACAGGCGCCGGTACGGCAGGACGGCGCCGCTCGCGGCGAAGGTGGCGTGCAGGAACCAGTCCAGCGCCCGCCGAACGGTCTCCTCGCGCACGGCCGGGACGTCGACCTCCTCGGCCGTCTCCCGCGCGTGGAGCAAGGTCAGGTCGTGGAACCGGTAGTGCCCGCCGGGGACGTCGTCCAGCAGGTTCGCGTCCACCAGCACCCCGAGCAGGTGGCGGGTGCGCGCACGCGGGAGCCCTACCGTGGCGGCGGCGGCCCGGCTGTCGAACGTCGGGCCGGGGAACAGCCCCAGCAGCCGGTAGACGCGGGCGGCCTCCGGCGGGCTGAGGCCGCGGTAGGACAGCGTCAAGGTGGCCCGGATCGTGATGTCCTCCTCCACCGACAGCGCGTTCAGGCGCCGCCTCTCGTGGCGCAGCGCGTCCGCCATCTCGGCCAGATCCCAGCCCGGCCGGGCCGCGAGCCGCGCCCCCGCCACGCACAGCGCGAGCGGGAAACCCGAGCACAGCTCGGCCAGCTCGCGGACCGCGTCCGGCTCCCGTTCGGCGCGGTCCTCGCCGAGGGTCCGCCGCAGCAGGTCCAGCGCCCCCTCGGCGCTGAGGCGCTCGAGCCGGATGCCACGGCCGCCGCGCATCAGCAGCCCGGCCAGCCGCCACCGGCTGGTGACGACGGCCATGCCCGCCGCCGAGGCGGGCAACAGTGGACCGACCTGGGCGGCGGAGAGCACGTCGTCCAGGACGACGACGATGCGGCGTTCGCTGACGAGGGACTGGTAGAGCGCCGCACGTTCGGCGGCGTCGGCCGGGATGCGTTCGGGGGAGATGCCGAACGCCCGGATGAACCGGCCGAGGACCTCCGCCGGCTCGACAGGCTCGCCCGCCGCGTGCCCGCGCAGGTCGGCGTACAGCTGGCCGTCGGGGAACGCCTGACGCTCGCGGTGCGCCCAGTGCAGCGCCACGGCGGTCTTCCCGATGCCCGCCGGGCCACTGAGCACGGCGACCCTGGGCGACCCGGCGGCCTGGTCGTCCATGCGGACCGAGTCGAGAGCGGCCAGCGCCTCCTCCCGGTCGACCAGAATGCCGGCCGGGGGGAGCTGGAACGGCGGGGGAAGCGGCTCGAACCCGTGGTGGACCCGGATGCCGCCGTGGATCTCGCGGGCCTGGACGAGCGGACCCGTGAGCGACCCGCTGACGTCGTTGACGTGACCGTCACGCACCTCGTCGTCGCCGGGTCCGCCGTTCATGACGCCGCCGGCATCCAGAAGACCCGGCATAACGGGGATTTCGGTAAATCGGCTGAAAAAATGGAGCACCGTGATGACCGGTGAGAACTCCGAAGCCAGCGGATGACCGTCTCCCTGTCGGCACGAAACCGGACTTCCATGCTTGCTCGCGCCCGAACACCCCGTCAAGGCCGATCGCACGATCGGTCTCGGGGGACAGCGGCGACGGACGTCCCGCGGCCGCCGCGTCGGCCCTACCCGGAGCGCCGCGCCGCGGTGGCGTCCAGGAGCTGGGCGACGGTGCGGCGGGGCACGTCCTGCCGGGCATCGGCACGGAGCGGCGTCCCCTCGCGGAAGCGGTGGAGCACCTCCATGCGCACACGGTCGGCGTCGCCGCGCACGGCGCGCAGGAGAAGGGCGTTCTTGTCCTGCTCCGGCAGCCCTTCGAGCCACGCGGTCAGCGGGTCGTCCCGGCCGGACGGCGGCTCGGGGCTCGCCGTCGCGGCGGTCGCGAGCAGGTCGGCGTCCAGGCGCAGGAAGTCGGCCAGGGCCCGCTGGGCCGGGGTGAGCGAGGCCATGCCCGGGGGGACGGGGGGTTCCTGCTCGTCCTCCATGTCCTCGTCGAAGGCGTCCTCGTCGCGCTCCCAGGCGCCGATGGCGGCCAGCCAGGCCAGGTACAGCGGCCGCAGGTCGCCGGAGGCCAGTTCGGCGCGGAGGCCGGCCATGGCCGGGAGCAGGCGGTCGGGGGCCTCGATCGGGTCGGCGTCCTCGTCCTCGCTCCGGAAGTCGAGGATGAGGTGCTCACCCGCGACCCACGCCTCGACCCGCTCGTCGAGGAGGTAGGGCTCCACGGCGTCGATGCCGAGCAGCTTGCCGGGGATGCGCAGCATCACCTGGGCGGCGCCCCAGTCGGCGACGTACACGTGGGCGTCGTAGTACCGCTCCATCATCAGCGCCGGGTCTCCGCCGAACTCTCCGGAGGTGTCGTCGTCGGCGAAGGTCGTCGAGGTGACCCGGGCATCGGGGGAGATGGAATGCACCTCCGCTCGCTCGTCGTCGGTCAGCGGGCGGTCGATCGCCACGAACTCGTAGTACTGGTACTCGCTCACGGATCAGTCGCTCCAGTGCCGCTAGGCGTCCATCGGAAAACCGTCGGTCGCCGACAATAGCGTCGGCCGCCGACAATAGCGGGGAGCGGCCTCGCCTCCATGGCCGGTCCGCCGCGGTCGCGGCCGTGGAGGCGGGCGTCGACCGGCGCGCGCGTGCACGGCGCGGCCACCGGCTCGTCGGGGCCTACCCCCGCGGGGTGTAGCCAGGGCCGGAGGGATACGGGTGTCCGGGGTGCCAGTGGTGGTGACCGTAGGGATGCCCGTGGTGCCAGTGGTGGTGACCGTAGGGATGCCCGTGGTGCCAGTGGTGGTGGCCGTGGTGCCAGTGGTGGACACCCTGCGGCTGGCCGTAGTAGCACCCGTTGGCGTACCGGCCGTAGGGAGCCTGGGGGCACGGGTGGGCCGGGGAGCCGGCCGCCGCGGTCATGGCGTCCGCGCCGGCGGACCGGGCGAGGGCGGCGGCCGGAACGGCGAGGCCGAACGCCGCCAGCGAGGCGGCGGCGAGAGCGGTCTTGAGCATCGGAGACCTCCGTGTCAGGTGATCGAGCCGGGCGTGGTGCCTGGACTCACGGAGCGCCGAACCGGCTGCGCAAGGGTCGCCGGAACGACGTCCACTCCTGATCACGCTAGTCACGGAACCGCGGACGATCACGTCGCGCGGGCAAAGGCCAGGACCGGGATCGTCGGTGATTCGACCGGCCGACGCCCTCATACGGCTACTCGGGGCTCGTCGCGGTGGCGGCGAGGCGGGCGCGGCGGGAGGCGCGGCGGTCGGTGAAGCGGGTGGCGGAGACCTCCAGGCGGCCGAGGAACTCCGACAGCTCCTCACGGGCCTTCTCGCCCTCCGGGGACAGGCCGGTGAGGTCGAAGACCGACCACTGGCGCAGCACGGGCAGCAGGACGTCGTCCAGATGCAGGCGCAGGTCGTAGATGCCCGCGTTGGCGATGGTCATGGCCTTGCGGGTGAAGCCCTCGATGCCGGCGCCGGGCATCTGGAAGGTGGTCACCACGTCGGTGACCGCGCGCATCGTCTGGCTCGGGGCCAGCTCGAACGCCGCGCCGAGCAGGTTGCGGTAGAAGAGCATGTGCAGGTTCTCGTCCGCGGCGATGCGGGAGAGCAGGCGATCGCAGTCCGGGTCCAGCGACACCTTGCCGGTGTTGCGGTGGGACACGCGGGTCGCCAGCTCCTGGAAGGAGACGTAGGCCAGCGAGTGCAGCACGCCCTCGTAGGAGTTGGCGAACCCCTCGCCCATGTGCACCATGCGGGCGCGTTCGAGGGCGACCGGGTCGACGGCCCGGGTGACCGTCAGGTAGTCGCGGATGGCGACGCCGTGCCGGCCCTCCTCGGCGGTCCACCGGTGCACCCACGTGCCCCAGGCCGCGTCCCGGCCGAACGTGGTGGCGATCTCGTGGTGGTAGCTCGGCAGGTTGTCCTCGGTCAGCAGGTTGACGACCAGGGAGACCCGGGCCTCCTCCGGGATGGCCGAGTGGGTGTCGGCCCAGGCCTCGCCCCCGAAGACGCCGTCGTAGTCGCGGCCCCTGGACCAGGGGATGTACTCGTGGGGGAACCACTCCTTGGCCACCTTGAGGTGCCGGTCCAGCTCGCCGGCGACCACCGGCTCCAGCTCGAACAGCAACTCGGTGTCAGTGAACTCGCGCACAGGACGTTCCCCCCGTTTGGCTTACCGGACCGTAACTTACGCTAGCGTAAGTTACGAGCCTTTGCGCGGTTCGCCGCGGTAGGTGCCGAAAGACCACAGGTTGCCCTCGGGGTCGCGAACGGCGAAGTCGCGGGAGCCGTAGTCGGTGTCGCGGGGCGCGTAGAGCGTCTCGGCCCCGGCCGCCGTGGCCCGGGCGTACAACGCGTCGAGCTCGTCGGTCACGACGTACGCGCCGAAGGTGCCCGGCGGCAGCCACCAGGGGTTGTCCTCGCCGCGCTCGCGGTCGGAGCCCAGCATGATGCCGCCGCCGAGCGGCCAGTCGAGCTGGGCGTGGTCGACGCGTTCGCCGTCGCCGTACACGACGGTCTCCTCGAAGCCGAACGCCTCGACGAGGAAGGCGATGAGTCGCCGGGCGTCACGGGCGCGCAGCGTGGGCCATACCTGGGGAGGTGGTGTCTGGGTCATGCCGTCGAGTCTGGCGCGGGAGCCGTGCCGGAGGCTTGGACGAATCGGAACTCCTCCGCCAGCCACCTGCTCGGCGGACATCCCGCCAGCTCCCGGAACTCCCGGGCCAGATGCGCCTGGTCGTAGTACCCGTACTCGACCGCCACCTCCGCCAGTCCGGCGAGACCCGCCCCCGCCCTGGCCCGGCCATGTGCCGAGCCCTGCGCCGCACCGATCCGCTGGAGTTCGCGGCGCGCCCGGTCGAAGCGGATGACCCGGGCGGCGGCCTTGGGACCGAGCCCGGTCTCCGTGGCGAATCGGGCGGACAGGTGGCGGGCGCTCCAGCCGACCTCGCGCGCCAGCTCGGCGACCGTCATCGCCCCGCCGGTGGACATCAGCAGCCGGAAGGCCCGTGCGACCTCGGCCGGGACGTCGCGCCCGAGGTCGGCCCGGCGCAGCAGCAGCTCGTCCAGGATCGCGAAACGCCGCTCCCAGCTCGGCGCGGCGTTCAGGCGCTCGTGCAACTCGCGGGCCGCGTGGCCGAGGACCATGGCGGCGTCCACGTCCAGGTTGCGCAGCGCGCCCGCGGGCAGGCCGAACAGGGCGCGCGCGCCGAGCGGGCTCAGCGCGACCTGAACGCCGGCCTGCCTCACCCCGTTGGCGATCAGGGCGGGCGTGGTGTGCAGGCCGCCGACCAGCGTCTCGTACCGGCCCGGCGACTGGGCGGGGTCGGGATGGGCCTCGACGACCAGCGGCTCGTCCAGGGTCACGATGAGCGTCAGATACGGGGACGGCAGCCCCCGATGGTGGCCCGGCGTCCCGTCGAGCTCCCGGTAGCCGTGGTAGTGGCCGATCAGGGGGCGCAACGCGGGAGCGGGCCTGCCCTCCACCATCTCCATGACCGCCTCCTCCCGCCGCCCCCGACCACCGTACGCAGGACGGGCGCCGTGCGCACCCGCGACGCCCTCTCCGCTGCCGGTGAACGCCGGTGAACAAGGTGCGGAACACCGTCGACCACCACGCCCCGGATACGGCGGTGCGCACCTCGAATCCCCGCCGGCCGCGATCTCCGCCGTTCCGATGGCGCGCACGGTTTCGAACGCGTCACGAGTATTGACAGAACGGACATCCGGAATTTACGTTCGGGCCTACTTATCCGGTTCAGTATGGCGGCTCGGCCGGCCGTACAGCGCCTGGTCAGGGGCGCGTGTGCGGGTGAGGCAGGAATCCTGGCCGGTCACGGAAACATCGAGCGCATCTCCGCCGGCCCGGTCTGGGAGCGCTCCCACAGCCAGTGGGGTTCGCCTCACGGGCCGATTCCATCGGGGCTTGGCGAACCGCGGACCTCCGCCGGACGTGCGGAGGAAGGAGAGATGTGATGCGAAACCGGTTACGGACCCTGCTCCCGATCCTGGCGACGGCGGGTGTGCTGGCCGCCGCCGGGTGCACCGGCGGAGGCTCCCCTTCCGCCTCCCAGAGCTCCCAGGCGGGCGGCGCCCCGGCGACCGGCGCCGCCGCCGACCCCAACTCGCTTCCGCGCAATGAAACCCTGTACACCAGCGGCGTGCAGTGGGGGCCGCCGGCCAACTACAACCCGATCCGCGAGTGGGACCACGCCGCCGGCACCAAGGGCCTGGTCTACGAGACCCTGTTCCACTTCGACACCACGACCCTCAAGCTCACCCCCTGGCTGGCCGAAAGCGGATCCTGGACCGACGACACGACCTACACGCTGAAACTCCGGCCAGGGATCAAGTGGTCCGATGGCACCCCGTTCACCGCCAAGGACGTCGCGTTCACCTACGAACTCGGCAAGATGGAGACCAGCCCGTACCACCAGTTGTGGGAGTGGCTGAAGAACGCCGAGGCGGTCGACGACCAGACGGTGAAGTTCACCTTCTCCACCGCCAACTACCAGGAGTGGGACTTCAACCTCTACGGCCGCGCCATCCTCCCCCAGCACGTCTGGAGCAAGCTCTCGGAGGAGGACGTGCTGAACGGTGTGAACGACGACGCCGTCGGCACCGGCGCCTACAGGTTCCTCAGCAAGGACCAGGACCGCGTCGTGCTCCAGCGCCGTGACGACTGGTGGGGCAAGACGGCGCTGAAGATGGAGCCCAAGCCCAAGTACATCGTCGACATCGTCAACGGCAGCAACGAGGTCGCGATGGGCCTGCTGCTGCAGAAGGGCCTGGACCTCAGCAACAACTTCCTGCCCGGCATCGCCAACCTCGTGCAGGGCGGCAAGTTCGGCATCACCACCTACTACAACGAGCCGCCGTACATGCTGTCGGCCAACACCGCCTGGCTGGTGCCCAACACCAAGAAGAAGCCGATGGACGATCCGGCGTTCCGCAGGGCGCTGGCCGCCTCGATCGACACCAAGAAGATCGTGGAAGGCGTCTACGGCAACCTGGTCAAGGCCTCCGACCCGACCGGGCTGCTGCCGCAGTGGGACCAGTACATCGACAAGACCCTGACCGGCGGCGCGGGCTTCTCCTTCGACAAGGCCAAGGCCAAGAAGCTGCTCGCCGACGCCGGCTACAAGGACGGCGACGGCGACGGGTTCGTGGAGAACAAGGACGGCTCCAAGATCAGCCTGAGCCTCATCGTGCCGTCCGGCTGGACGGACTGGATGGAGGCGTCCCGGTCGATCGCCGGCAGCGCCAAGGACGCCGGCATCAACATCACCCCGGACTTCCCCGACTTCAACGCCCTGGTGGAAAAGCGCGGCAAGGGCGATTTCGACCTGGTCATCAACAACGAGCGGCAACTGTCCAACAGTCCGTTCACCTACTACCAGTACGTGTTCCAGCTGCCGGTGAACAAGGTGCAGAACACCGTCAACTTCGGCCGCTACGAGAACAAGAAGGCCTGGGATCTGGTGCAGAAGCTCGACCAGGTCAAGACCGACGACGTCGAGGGCATGAAGTCGATCCTGTCGGCGATCGAGAAGATCCACCTGGACGAACTTCCGGCCATCCCGCTCTGGTACAACGGCCTGTGGTCGCAGACCAGCACGGCCGTGTGGAAGAACTGGCCCTCTTCGGCCCAGGGTGCGCCGAAGACCCCGGCCGTCACCTGGCGCAACTGGTGGGAGCTCGGCGGCTTCGAGACGCTGACCCAGCTCCAGCCCGCGGGCTCCTGAACTCGCAAGCCGCCGCCCCTTCCCCTCCCGCCCGCGCGCGAGGGGGAGGGGCCTGCCCGGGAGGCATCTCGTGCGTCGTTACTTCGGCCGGAAACTACTGATCTACGGGCTGACGTTCGTCGTCGCCGTCACGGTCAACTGGATGATCCCGCGTTTCATGCCCGGCGACCCGGTCGCGAGCATGCTGGCCCGGGCCAACGTGTCCCAGCCGCAGGCCGTGGAGGCCATGCGCTCGTACTACTCCAGCCTGTTCGGGTTCGACCAGCCGCTGTGGCGGCAGTATTTGAACTTCTGGGGCGCCCTGTTCCGCGGCGACTTCGGCACCAGCATCTGGGTGTTCCCCACGCCGGTCGGCACCGTCATCATGGGAGCCGTGCCCTACACCCTGGGCCTGATGATCCCCTCGGTGCTGCTCAGCTACTTCGTCGGCAACCGCGTCGGCGCGTACGCGGCCCGGCGCAAGCTGCTGGACAACACCGTGCTGCCGATCGGCTACGTGCTGACCGCCACCCCGTACATGTGGCTGGCCGTGCTGCTGGCCTGGGGGCTCGGCGTCGTCGCCGGCCTCTTCCCGGTCGCCGGGGGCTACAGCTTCTCCATCCGGCCGAACTGGTCGCCGGACTTCCTGCTCGACCTGCTGCACCACTGGGTGCTGCCGTTCTTCTCGCTCTTCCTGGTCGCACTCGGAGGCTGGGCCATCGGGATGCGCAACATGATCATTTATGAGCTGGAGTCGGACTACTCCACCTACCTGTCCGCGCTCGGCGCGCCACAGCGGCTGATCCGCAGGTACGCGTTCCGCAACGCCGTCCTCCCGCAGATCACCGGGCTGGCGCTCCAGCTCGGCGTGCTGGTGGCCGGCGCGCTGGTCACCGAGATCGTGTTCTCCTATCCGGGCCTCGGCAGCCTCATCCTCAAGGCGATCCAGAACCAGGACTTCTTCCTGCTGCAGGGCATCTTCCTGTTCATCGTGCTCGGCGTGCTGGTCGCCAACTTCGTCATCGACATCGTCTACGTGCTGGTCGACCCACGGACGCGCACGGGAATGGCGGGTGCGTCGGCATGACCGGACCACGCGAGACGCGGACACCTACGGGAACGGCGGGTGCGTCGGCATGACCGCTCCACGCGAGACGCGGACACCTACGGGAACGGCGGGTGCGTCGGCATGACCGCTCTGCAGGAGATCTCCACCCGCAGGACGCCCGCCCCGGGCAGCGCCCGCCGCGAGGCGCTGTACTTCGCCCTGCGCAACCCCAAACTGATCGTCGGCGTCTCCGTCGTGCTGGTGTTCCTGCTGGCCGGCATCGTCGGCCCGCTGCTGGTGAGCGGCGCGCCCAACGAGTACGTCGGCCGGCCGATGGACCCGCCGTCCGCGCAGTACTGGTTCGGCACCACGACCTTCGGCCAGGACGTCTTCGCCCAGTTCGTCCACGGCCTGCGCACGACCTTCCTGGTCGGCGTCCTCGGCGGCGGGGTGGCGGCGATCGTCGGCATGGTGGTCGGCTTCGTGGCCGGCTACCGCGGCGGGATGGTCGACGAGGTGCTCAACATGATCACCAACATCATCCTGGTGCTGCCCGCGCTGGCCGTGCTGCTGATCGTCAACGCCTACCTGGGCATCCGCAGCGTCGGCGCCCAGGCGCTGTTCATCGGCCTGACCTCCTGGCCATGGGCGGCCCGCGCCATCCGCGCGCAGACCTTCTCGCTGCGCGGCCGGGACTTCGTCGACCTCGCCCGGCTGAGCGGCGCGAACACCTGGAAGATCATCACCAGGGAGATCGGGCCGAACATGAGCTCCTACCTGCTGCTGACCTTCATCCTGCTGTTCGGCAACTCCATCCTGATCGCCTCCTCGCTCG
This sequence comes from Sphaerisporangium sp. NPDC005289, assembly GCF_040607455.1. Classification (NCBI taxonomy): domain Bacteria; kingdom Bacillati; phylum Actinomycetota; class Actinomycetes; order Streptosporangiales; family Streptosporangiaceae; genus Sphaerisporangium; species Sphaerisporangium sp. NPDC005289. The sequence goes on along the minus strand of NZ_JBEXGS010000001.1, from coordinate 281,279 downwards.
ACTTCATCGGCCTCGGGCCGACCGAGGGCGTCTCGCTGGGCCTGATGTTGCAGAACGCCGGCCAGTGGAGCGCCATGCAACTCGGCCTGTGGTGGTGGTTCGTCCCGCCCGGCGCCGCCATCACCGCCATCGTCGGCGCGTTGTACGTTGCCAACGTGGGCCTCGACGAGGTCTTCAACCCGAAACTGAGGCGGACATGAGCCTGCGCGTCAGCGACCTGAGGGTGCACTACACGACGCTGAAGGGCGACGTGCGGGCGCTCGACGGGGTCTCCTTCGAGGTGGGGGACGGCGAGATCCTGGGCGTCGCGGGGGAGTCGGGGTGCGGCAAGACGACCCTCGGCAAGAGCCTCATCCGGCTGGACGGCCGGATGCGCCACATCAGCGGAGAGGTCGAGCTGGACGGCGAGAAGCTGCCCATCGGCGACGACCGGCGGATGAACCCGTTCCGCTTCCACAAGGTCTCGCTCGTCCCGCAGTACTCGATGAGCGCGATGAACCCCACCCGCAAGATCGGGAAGATGGTCGGCGAGCTGCTCAGGTCGCGCGGCGTGCCGCTCGACCAGGCCAAGCTGGAGGGCCGCCTGGAGCTGGTGGGCCTGTCGCGCGAAGTGCTGCGCCGCTACCCGATCGAGCTGTCCGGCGGCATGAAGCAGCGGATGGTGATGGTCATCTCGACGCTGCTGGACCCCTCGCTGCTGATCGCCGACGAGATCACCTCCGCCCTCGACGTCTCGACGCAGAAGGCGGTGGCCACCGCGCTGGCCGGCTTCCGCGACGGCGGGGTGGTGAAGAGCATGGTGTTCATCACCCACGACATCTCGCTCACCTACCAGATCGCCGACACGATCATGGTGATGTACGCCGGGAAGCTCGCGGAGAAGGCGCCGGCCAAGACGATCGTCGAGTCGCCCCGGCACCCCTACACCAAGCTGCTGATCGACTCGCTGCCCGAGGTGGGCGTCCGGCACACCGAGCGGCGGCTGACCGGCATCCCGGGCGGCCCGCCCTCCCTGCTCGACCCGCCGGCCGGATGCCGGTTCCGCGACCGGTGCCCGCTCGCCTTCGACCGGTGCGTCCAGGAGCCGCCGGCGCGCGAGGTCGAGCCCGGCCACGTTGTCGCGTGCTGGAAGGCGGACGCCTGATGCTGGAACTCGACAACGTGACCAAGGTGTTCAAGGTCGGTGCGTTCGGCGGCACGACGCTGACCGCCGTCGACCGGGTCAGCTTCGAGGTCCGCCAGGGCGAGGTGGTGTCGCTGATCGGGCAGAGCGGCAGCGGCAAGAGCACGCTGGGCCGCATGATCCTCGGCCTGACCCCGGTCACCAGCGGGACGATCACCTTCGACGGCGCCCCGGTCAAGCCCGGCAAGGCGTACTACCGCCACGTGCAGGGCGTGTTCCAGGATCCGTTCAGCACGTTCAACCCCGTCTTCAAGGCCGACCGGGTCTTCGCCATGATCCGCGAGGCGTATTTCCCCGGCGTGCCCGACGCCGACTGGACCGACCGCCTGGACGCCGCGCTGCGGGACGTGCGGCTCGACCCCGGCCAGGTGCTCGGCAGGTTCCCCCACCAGCTCAGCGGCGGTCAGTTGCAGCGCCTGCTCATCGCCCGCGCCCTGCTGCTGGACATCCGGCTGCTGGTGGCCGACGAGATCACCAGCATGCTGGACGCCTCCACCCGCATCGACGTGCTCAACGTGCTCGCCGACCTCAAGGAGCGCGGCCTCGGCGTGCTCTACATCACCCACGACCTGTCCCTCGGCCACTACCTGGCCGAGCGGACCGTCGTGCTGCGGCACGGCGAGGTGGTGGAGACCGGCCCGACCGAGGCCGTCTTCACCCGCCCGCTGCACCCCTACACCCGTCAGCTGCTGTCGGCGGTGCCGCGGCTGCACGCCCCGTGGGAGGATGCCGAGCCGGTCGAGGCCTGCCTCTACCACAAGCACGGCGCCTCCGGGCGGTTGTACGCCGCCGAGGAGGACCACCTCGTCGCCTGCGCCAGGCTGGGCGACTGCCCTAAGGAGAGCTAGTTTGAGCGCCTATCGTGCACTGCACGACGGCTGGACCCTCACCGCCGCCGACGCGGACGTCCCGATCTCGGGCGTGCCAGGCGACGGTGTCCCGAACTCGGACGAGCTGGGCGCCGGTGGCCCCACCTCGGGGTTGCCGGGCACGGGTGTCCCGATCTCCGGGGTGCCGGCCGCGGTTCCCGGGTGCGTGCACACCGACCTGCTCGCGGCAGGGCTGATCGAGGACCCCTACCTCGACGACAACGAGATCCGGCTGTCGTGGATCGGCCGCACCGAGTGGGTGTACGAGACCTCCTTCGCCTGGGCCCCGGACGAGCACGAGCGCACCGACCTGGTCTGCGCCGGCCTGGACACCGTGGCCACGGTCGTGCTCAACGGCGTCGAGGTGGGCCGCACCGCCAACCAGCACCGGTCCTACCGCTTCCCGGTGCGCCACCTGCTGCGCGAGGGGGACAACACCCTCAGCGTGCGCTTCGCCTCCGCCTACGCCTACGCCGAGGCGCAGAGGGCGGCCCTCGGCGACCGGCCCGGCGCCTACGACGAGCCCTATCAGTTCATCCGCAAGATGGCCTGCAACTTCGGCTGGGACTGGGGGCCGACGGTGGTCACCGCCGGCATCTGGCGGCCGATCGGCCTGTCGAGCTGGTCGGGCGCCCGGCTGGCCGAGGTGCGTCCGCTGGTCACCACCGACGGCCGCACCGGCCACGTCGAGGTCCGCGTACGGGCCGAGCGCACCACCGAGGAGCCGCACGAGATCACCGCCGAGGTGGCCGGAATCCAGGCTCGGTCGCTTCTGGCCCCGGGCGCCCGGGAGGCGGTGCTGCGGCTGGAGGTGCCCGACCCCGAGCTGTGGTGGCCGCGCGGCCACGGCGGCCAGACCATGTACGACCTCACCGTCAGCATGGGCGAAGAGCGGTGGCACCGGCGCATCGGCTTCCGCTCGGTCGAGTTGGACCGCGACGCGTTCGCCATCTCGGTGAACGGCCGGCCGGTGTTCGTCCGAGGCGTCAACTGGATCCCCGACGACTGCTTCCCCGCCCGCGTCACCCGCGACCGCCTGGCCGCCCGCCTCGGCCAGGCCGTCGAGATGAACGTCAACCTGCTGCGCGTCTGGGGCGGCGGCCTGTACGAGAGCGAGGACTTCTACGACCTCGCCGACTCCCTCGGCCTGCTGGTGTGGCAGGACTTCCCGTTCGCCTGCGCCGCCTACCCGGAGGAGGAGCCGTTCCGCTCCGAGGTGGCGGCCGAGGCGCGCGAGAACGTCTCCCGGCTCGCCCCGCACCCGAGCCTCGTGCTGTGGTGCGGCAACAACGAGAACCTGGAGGGCCACGCCGACTGGGGGTGGCGCGACCGGCTCGGCGGCCGCAGCTGGGGCGCCGGCTTCTACCACGACCTGCTGCCCTCGATCGTCGCCGAGCTGGACCCGACCCGCCCGTACTGGCCCGGCAGCCCGTACTCCGGCGCCCCGGACCTGCCGCCCAACGACCCCGCACATGGCACGATCCACATCTGGGACGTCTGGAACCGCGAGGACTACACCCGGTACGCCGAGTACCGGCCCCGGTTCGCCGCCGAGTTCGGCTTCCAGGGCCCGCCGGCCTACGCGACGCTGCGCCGCGCGGTCAGCGGCGAACTGTCGGCCGACGCCCCGCTGGTCCTGCACCACCAGAAGGCCATAGACGGCAACGCCAAACTCCTGCGCGGCCTCGCCGACCACCTGCCCCGCCCGCGGGCCTTCGCCGACGGACACCACCTGACCAACCCCGAGGATGCCGACGGCGGAACGCACGGGCCCCGGCCGGACAGTGTCGACAACGGCCGGTACGTGCCCCGGCCGGAGGGTGTCGAGGAGTGGCACTACCTGACCCGGCCGGAGAGGTTCGACGACTGGCACTATCTGACCCAGGTCAACCAGGCTCGCGCCGTCGCCTTCGGCATCGGCTGGTTCCGCACCCTGGCGCCGTACTGTTCCGGCACCATCATGTGGCAGCTCAACGACTGCTGGCCGGTCACCTCCTGGTCGGCCATCGACGGCGACGCCCGGCGCAAGCCCCTCTGGTACGCCCTGCGCCGCGTCTACGCCGACCGCATCCTGGAGATCAGGGACGGCGCCGTCGTGGCGGTCAACGACTCAGACGAGCCCTGGCGCGGCGACCTGTCGGTGATCCGGTACGCGCTCGGGGGTGAGCCGCTGGCCAAGGAGACCTTCCAGGTGGCCGCCGAGCCCCGCTCGGTGGCCAGAGTCGAGCTGCCCCGCCCCCTGGCCACGCCCGGCGACCCGGCCGCCGAGGTGCTCGCCGCCCGCCTGGACGACCGGCGGACGCTCGCGTTCTTCGCCGAGGACGCGGCCGTCGCCTTCCCCGCGGCCGACTTCGACGCCCGCGCCGAACCGGCCCCCGGCGGCTACCGGGTCACCGTGACCGCACGGACGATCGTCCGCGAGCTGGCCCTGTTCCCCGACCGCCTCGACCCGGCCGCCGAGGTCGACGACATGCTCCTCACCCTCCTCCCCGGCGAAACGGCGACCTTCCACGTCACCACCACCCGCGCCCTCGACCCCGCCGCCCTGACCACCCCGCCCGTCCTGCGCTGCCTGAACGAGCCCGCCGCAGGGTGAGACGCCGGAGTCCCGTGCGACACATCGCGGCCTCCCACGCCTGCCATCACACCGGGAGGCCGCCGCACGTGAATACTCCGTTGACCTAGACCGCGGTCTAGCACCTAGCGTTCGCGGCATGGCAAGCCACTGGATCACCAGCGCGGCCGGCCCTCCGCCGGCGTAGAGGGCAGCGAGATGGGCCAGGTCCGTCTCGCCGGGCCCGGCTCTCCATGGTGCTCCCGAGCCCGCGACCAGGACGCCGGCGTTCGGGGGCTTCACCGGCCCGTTCTCGAAGGGGGCCTCATGGTCACGGGGACGTGCTTCGGACACGTACGAGAGAGGGAGATCATGCATCACGGGGGTTGGTACTTCCGATTACTGGGTCCGGTCGAGGTGTGGGGCGACGACGGCCCGATCGCTCTGCGCCGGCGCGCGCAACGCTGCCTGCTGGGCCTGCTGCTGCTGGAGGCGGGGCGGGTCGTGCCGGTGGACCGGCTGCTGGAGCTGCTCTGGGACGGCGAGCCGCCGGAGCTGGCCCGGGGGAGCCTGCACAGTCACGTCGCCAGACTCCGGGGGACGCTCGATCCCGACCGGACCGGTTGCCGGGGGTTCCGCCTGCTGCGCCGGGGTGACGGATACCTGGCCGAGACCCACTTCAACGCGGTGGACGTCCATCGATTCCAGGACCTGGTGGGACGGTCCCGTCGTGCGGCGGGCCCCAAAGAGCGGTCTCGGCTGCTGAGGGGCGCGCTGTCGTACTGGCGTGGGCCGTTGCTCGCCGATGCCGCTACGGACCGGCTGCGGGACCGGGTGGGCACCGGCCTTGAGGAGCTTCGGTTGTCGGCGACCGAGTCGTGGGTCGACGCCGAACTGGAGTGCGGCCGGCATCGCGAACTCCTCCCGGAGCTCGCCGACCTGGTGCGGCGCCATCCTTTCAGGGAGGCACTGATCCGGGCGTACATGCTCGCGTTGTACCGCGACGGCCGTCAGCCGGACGCGCTGGCGGCGTACCGGACGGCCCGCCGGCGGTTCGGGCGGGAACTGGGCCTCGATCCGACGAGAGAACTCCAGGACCTGCACGACCGGATGATCCGCGCGGACGACTCCCTCCACCTCGCGCCTTCACGCTCTCACGCTCTGGGCGCCTGATCCCGCTCGCGGCGAGCCGCCGGGATGAGCAGCGGTCGTGGCAAGTCCGCGTCAAGCCGTGGTCGTCATCCTGTCCAGGACAGCGGTCACCGTTCAGGCGCCGAGCGGTGCTCACGACATCGCATCAGTGGCCTTGGCGAGGCAACGGGATTCGCGAAACTCTCGCAGGCACTTTTCCGCCGCCGAGCGATACAGCCACAGATACAGAGGAGAGGCATGTCCAGATCAAAAATCATGGCCGGACTCCTGGCCGGCATCGTCACCGTGATCGTGGCCGCCACCGGCCCGAGCCAGGCGATGGCCGACTCCAGCACCGACATCGGCCCTGGTCCGACGGTGATCGGCCCTGGTCCGACGGTGATCGGCCCCGGTCCCACTACGGCGCGGGCGGACTCGTCGGCCGATCTCCCCGAGCCTCCCGCGCATCGAGTGCGCATCGAGCTCACCAACTCGGGAGGAGCGACGAGCGAGCAGGGGGGCGCCCCCAAGGCAGGAATCGCATCCCTCGCCGGTGGCGCCTATGGCAGCCCCAAGTATCGCTCCAGCTACTACGACGGCTCGAACGGCGCCGCGTTCTTGTGGCGGGCGCCCGGTTGTGGCTGGTGGAACTTCGGCAGCACGAGCCAGTTCAACCCTGTGATCAACGATCGTCTCACGTCTGTCGACAACAACAGTGCGAGCTACCTTGACCTGTACAACTGGACCGGTACCTGGACCTACATGGGCAGCATATTTCCCTGGACGGCGGGCAATCTCCCCTCCGCCTACAACAACATCGTCGACGCGGTAGACATCAGCTGCTGAGCGGCTCGCGCAACAAGGCATAGTGATCGGTTCGCAACATGATCCCGGCCGCCATCTGGCGGCCGGGATCCACTGCGGTCAGAGTCGTGCCGATTGAGACCGACCACATCCGGCCATCTCTGAACCGGAGTTCTCCGTACGTGACCACATGACGATGCTGAGCTCACGGAGGATTCAGCGTTCCAGTGATGAGGCCCATGGCGAGAGATGACGCCGTCATGAAACCGTGTTCGCCGGTCGCACGCAGCTCGGCCTCGAAGAGGAACAGGTCGCGCCAGAGGTGGCCGTACCGGTGCTGGTCATCTAGGGGAAGCCGGGGGACGTGGGCGCGACGGGGGTCGAAGCGGCTGACGCCTGACTGCGTGGCACCGCCGCCGGTCGACAACGTGCGGATGAACCCGGCGAGGAAGTAGGAGTCCAGGCGATCAGGGTGGGGTCTCAGCAGCGTGAGACGCGGGCCGAGGAGGAGCCCCGGCACCTCTGCCACCCTGGTCGCGATCTCCCGGTCGCGGCTCGCGACCACCACGTCACCCGGCTGGATCATGACCCGGTCGTCCGGGTGTGCGCGCGTCATCGGCTGCCCGCCGGTGAAGACCTGGCCGCCTTCGAGCACCAGATGACCGGAGCCCTCGGCGTCGTAGCGGCCGGACTGGAGGATGGACAGAGCGCCGGTGCGTTCGAGCTCGGACAGCGCGACCATCGGCATCTCGCGCGCGTGGCCGGGAACCGCCTGGGGCACCAGCGCCGCGAGGCGTTCCAGCCGGTCCAGAAAGTCGGCCCGGATCGCGAGGTAGTCGCCCGGTTGCCCGTCGGCGAGGCCGACATGCCGCGCCGGGCTGATGTCGACGTCCTCGTCGACCAGGTCGATGATCGGGACGGTGCGGCTCTCGCCGGGCACGTCGATCGCCTGTTCCGGGTCGCGGCAGAACTCCCGCCACCGGTCCGCGATCACGTCGAACGTGGAAGGCTCGGCCATCGCCATCAGCACGCGTGAAGGTGTTCGGTCATCGCCGGCGGGCTTGCGCAGCACCCAGACGTGCACGGGCAGGCCGGTGCCGGGGGCGATCTTGGGTGGGAGGGCGATCACCGCCTGGACGGCGCCGCGGCGGAGCAGGTTGCTGCGAATGCGGCGGCCGGATCGCCGGTTCGCGGCGATCTCCGGCATGAGCAGCACCGCGACACCTCCGGGGCGCAGATGGGCGAGCGCGTGCTGCGCCCAGGCCAGTTCGGACTCCGACTTGGGCGGCAGGCCGTACTCCCAGCGCGGGTCGCTCGCCAACTCCTCGTAGCCCCAGTTGCGCTCGTTGAACGGCGGATGGCACACCACCGCGTCCACGACGAGGCCCGGCCAGGCGTCCTGGCGAAGAGAGTCACCGGTCTTCACGCTGCCGTCCACCTCGGACAGGGCCAGGCGCGCCTGCGCCAGCCGGGCGAGCGGCTCTTCGTACTCCTGCCCGTGTGCCCGATGGGCCTGGGTCACCACGGCCAGGAGCGTCCCGAGGCCGCAGGCCGGGTCGAGGACGGTTCTGACGTCGGGGCCGGCCAGGTCCGCCATGAAGGCGGCCACCTCGGCGGGCGTCTCGGCCAGCCGCCGTGACTGGACGTCGGCGAAGCGGTCGACCAGAAACCGGATCACCTCCGCGGCGCCCTGCTCCTCGGCGTACTGCTTGATCAGCTTCCAGGCGGGCCGCGGAACCAGCCGCGCCTTTCCTCGGCCATGCAGCAGCTCGGTCGCCTCGGCGACCACCTCTCCAAGGCGCAGGTCGTCGGCCGCCATCCTGATGTGCTGCCAGACCCGCTCGCGCAGTGGCAGTTCCTCGACCTTGCCCTGGCCGAGCAGCCACGTCTCGACGGCCTTGAGGGAGAAGGTCGGGCTGGTCGCCGTCCCGCCGACCGGCTCGGGGAAGTCCTCGTACCGCCGCCGCCAGTTGCTCACGGCCGCCCGGCCGACACCCGCCATCCGCGCGATGTCGGCCGAGGTGATCGTCGCCTCGTCCCCGCTGATCGCCGTCCTCCCGGTCTTCCGCACCCGGCGCATCGGCACGCCGGTCTCCCTGTGTGGAAGCCAACGTAGCCCAAGACCCTCGCACTACAGGGTTACGGGTCGAGAACACGTGTAACCCATTCACGCCTCACGGGCTTGCCCATTGACCGCGAGTCCTAAGGACAGGACCAGAAGTGCCGGGCTCTCGGCCACAGCGGTTTCATTGACCTCGGTGAAAACCCCACCACACCACTTCGTCGCGACGGCTTCCGCCGCACTCGCCGCACGCCGCACGGGTGAGAGTGGCCGCCGCCCGCAGGCACGCTCTCAGGCCATGCGCGGCACGGCTGCCCGATGGGGACACTGTGCGCTTGCCTGATCACCTCGAGTGAGGCACACTGGGAAGTGCCACACCCTCTGGGGTGTGGAAGTGAGGCCGGGCCTCCCGATGGAATCGGGCGTCCGGCCTTCGCGCTGTCAGGGGTCATTCCAGGCAGATCATGTGGATGCGTTCGGAAAGCACGTCATAGCAACGGGTCCGACCGTCCAGCCACCAGGTCGTAGCGCTGACGATGGCATCCGCCGCCCAGAGAAGCGGCTCGCTGACGGAGGGCTGCCATGTGACCGTCAGACTCTTGGCAACAACGCCGGTCGCGCGAAGTCCGGTCAAGAGTCCTCGGTCAAGGTGATCTTGTTCGGGGGAGCGGCTTTCAATGGACGCCGTCGCGGCCCCCGCTCGCTCGACTTCTGGGAGCAGCCTTTCCAGGCATCGCCGGCGGGCGCGCTCCGTCCTGACCCCCCTGCTGTAGAGGCACACCGTGACGATGCCGCTGATGGGCAACTCCGCCAGCCGTTCGGCGATGGTGAGTTGCCGCTTGGCGGATTCGTCCCGCCAGTGCAGACGTTGGCTTTTGCCCAGACGGAGGGACTCCAGGGCCGCCCGGACCTGCTCATGGTGGGCGCACTCCACGAGCACCGCTGCCATCGCATAGACATTCCAGTCATTGGGGCGGCGACGAAGGCTCTCGTCAATGTAGGCGGTAAGCACAGAGTAAAGATACTGTCACTCGGCGTTAGATGACTTCGCCTTGCTGCGAGGCCGGAGCGGACGTGGCGCACACCCGCCCGCCTTACTGGGTGGTGATGCGGTGCTCTCGACGTCCCTCGGAAGGAGGGCGAGGCTTCGGGAAGTTGGGACGAGCCGCCACTGTCAATGAACACCCACAGGTCATTCCATCCGAAATCGACCTGCCTATGCCCGGTGACTTGCCCCTGCGTCACTGAGCTTCCGGCGGCTACCCGCGCCACGGCAGGATGTGGGCGCGATAATCCAGCGACACGACAATGGATGGTGGGCATGAGCGGGTCGAAGCGCAGGGTTCGGATTCTGGCCGATGAGGAGACCGCGTCGTTTCTGGCCGAAGAGCTGACCGGTGCGGGGGAGACCGTGGTCGACCGGGCGCCCGTGGCCGACCCGGGACGGCTGGCTCTGGACCTCGGCACGGTGGAGTCGGTCGTCGCTCTAGTCTCGGCGCTGTTCATCGAGGGGCCGATCATCACCCGGCTCTGGGAGCGCATGCGGTCGGGCAAGACCCAGAAACTGGTCTTCGAGGGACCCCTGCGCAAGGTGACGATCGAGGCGAAGAGCGACCTGACCGAGGACGAGATCAAGGCGGCGTTCCGGCTGGTGACGGGAATGGTCGAGCCGTGAGCACGGCCTTTGGCGACTTCGACCCGAGATTCCCCGGCATCGCGCTCACGGCGGGTTCGGCCGAAAGGTGGGACCGGTTGCGGCGTTACGCGCTCGGGCCCGACGTGCCGGAGCGGCTGTCCGAGCTGGACGATCGGGCCTTCCTGGACGCCGTCGCGAGCACGTCCGTGCTCTCCCACGAGATGCGGCACTTCCATGACTTCCTGCTCTCTCCGGCAGGGGCACGGCACATGCGCACGCGCGTGGTACTGGGCCTGAACGTGATCCAGCTACTCGTCAACCTGCGCGAGAACGGCATCTGGGACCGCGCGGACGCCTTGCCCGTGCCGATCACCACGTGGTGCCGCATGGCGCCGGGTGAGCGCGAGGACTGGGCGGCCATGCTCGCCGACATGGGAGTGCCGCTCCGGTTACCGATGGATCTGCCGTATCTGCCCGACAAGCCCGACTACTCCATCTACACGAAGACGAACGTCATGCCGACGGATGCGACCAGCCTGGCGCATCTCATCACCGTGTGCGAGGGGTACCGCGCCAGGCTCGTCGAGACTCCTCTGGCGGGGAGCGGCTTCACGGCGGCGCACCTGAAGGAGGCCTCGGCGTTCCTCGTCCAGGCGCAGGACGCGTCCGACTCCCTCGGACAGGACGTCGCGCAGCGCTTCCTGGCCCTCATGACGGCGGCCGGCAACCGGTACGGCGTGGCCCTGCGATACCTGGGCAACGCCTTCGCCTTCGCCGGTGCGTCCCCGATGTCCGATCTCATGGCGATGTTCACCGGCTGGGTGCTGCTGGGCGACCCGGTCGCGGCGCAGGACCAGGCCGATCCTCTGATCCGGTTCGCGCTGCTCACCAAGGCGATGCGCGCGGCCGGTCCCCGCGCGTTCTTCGGGGACGGGGACACGGCGCGCGCGTTCGCCCGGTGGGACGAGTGGACCGGGCAGCCGCCGGCCCTCGACGCGCTCCGCGAATCCCTGGACCGCGACGAGCGTTCCCTCGCGTCGTTCCGCGCGTCCACCGACCGCGTGCAGCCCGGCCTCGTCGACTGGGTGACCGGATTCCTCGACGGCTACCAGGAGTTCGTCCACGCCCGGCGCCTCATGGTGGACGCCTTTCTCGGCGATCCTTGGGCCTATCTGTCGCCGTCCGGCTACCTGCGCGACGCCGGGCGCTGGGTGGCGCCGCAGCTCAGGGTGACCTTCCTCGGCAACTCGGCGCTGGACATGGGCACGTCCGCCGACCACGGGTGGGCGGTGGCTCACGGGTTCGAGGACTCCGGCGGCCGGTCGATCGCCAAGGTGGTCTACACCGACGCCGAGCCGGCGGGCGTGCCCTGCATCAGCAGGGAGGGCGCGGACGGGCTGCACTCCCTGTTCGCGGCGGCCGACGTGATCGTCGGCCCCAGCCCCGCGGACGCCTCCGAGGTGGAACTCCTCCTCGCCCAGAAGATCGTCGGAGAGGACGTCACCCTCACCCGCCTCTTCTGAACCGGCGCGCCGGACTGCGGCTTCCGCGGCGGACGGGACTCCCCACCCTCGAGAAGCAGGTCGCCGCGGGCCCGGGGCGGACGGCCGAGACCCGCGGCTCTGGGCGGGAAGTCAGCGGCGGACCAGGGTCCAGGCGCCGTCGGCCTTGACGGTGACCAGCCGGGTACCGGCGGGCGGCAGCACCTTGCCCTTGTAGCCGCCGATCTCGTTGACAAGAAGCTCAGGGTAGGAGCCGATACGCGAGTACCCGTACACGATGAAATTGGATTCTCCATCGTGCGTGGCGCGCATGGTGCGCAGCCCATGGGTGGGGGTGAGCTTGAGCACCTGGTCACCGGTGCCGCGAGAGGTGGCCGCGCACCAGCATCGGGAGCCGGAGAGCGGCTTGAAAGGTGGCCGTCCAGGCGCCGTCCGCCTTGCTCTGCAGCCCGGCGATGCCCTTGCTGCCGTAACCGTTGTACAGAACGCTGCCGTTGACGTCGGGGACGGCGGCGGCTCAGGGAGCCGGCGCGGGAGACGACGGTGACGTGCAGGCCGGCCCTTCCTCCCCGACCTGTCCGCGAACACCTGACCAGAGCCCCCGAAGCCCCCCTCGCACCGACATCCCCGAGACGGCGGCGCGACCACGCCGGATACCGTGAGCCGCCACGCCTCGGATGGTCTCGACGGACTCGCCGGCGGCGCTGCGGCGCGGCACGGTGTGCAGCATGTCGTCGGTGATGACGGCGGGTCGTCCGCCGTGGTCACCCCTGCGGGCGGCGGCGTCCAGTGACGGTGCATCGCGGGCACGGGTGACGCTCGACCTCAGCGGCGTCACGGGTGTGTCGCGTTGGTGAGATCCGCGCGGGTGGGCGTCGTCCAGCTCAGCCCCGCACCCGTGAGCCGCGCCTTCCAAGGGCATGTCGCTGATCTGGTCAGGCGTTGAGCGGGTCGTAGCCGTGGGTCGTACATCGCGAACAGCTGTGCCGGCGCCCGCGGATTCTGTAGGCGGCGGTCTGACACGCACGCAGTTCGTGAGCGATGAGGTCCGGGATCGGGTGTCAGTGCTTGTGTTCCAGCGCCGCCAGCCGTTCGGCGACTTTGTCGCCGATGGTGACGAGCATCGCCATCTCGGTCGCAGTGAGATGATCAATGAGCACGTCGCGGACGTCGGCCACGTGCTGAGGAGCCGCGATCTTGATCAGGTCGCTGCCCTGGGGAGTGATGGCGACCACCGCCCCCCGTTGGTCGGCGAGGCACCGCTCGCGGGACACCAGGCCACGATTTTGCATCCGGCCCAGGTGCTGCGACAGGCGGCTCTTCTCCCAACGCAACAACTGGCCGAGCTCGAACGACCTCAGCCGGCCTTCGGGCGCCTCAGAGAGATGGGCCAGGACCTGGTAGTCAGCGCCGGACAGCCCGCACCGGTTGCGCAACTGCCGCTCGATGAACTCCGACAGCCCGTCCTGCATCTTCATCAAGCTGCGCCAGGCCTGCTGTTCTCGCTCGTCCAACCACCGCGGCTCGGTCACGCACGTCACTTTACCGTCTGGTTGACATGGTAACCAACTGCCACGTACATTTTGGTTCACACGTTAACCAATGGGGGAGTCGATGCCACAGCCGTTGACAACGACGGGTGGGCATGGCGTCTTATCCAGCTCCAGAAAGCAGGCACTCCATGAGCGGCATCAGCATTATCGGCCTGGGGGGTATGGGCCGCGCCATTGGCGCCCGCGCGGTCGAGGGCGGCCACGCCGTCGAGCTCATCGGCCGCGACGCGGCCAAGGCCAAGGACCTGGCCGCCGCGCTCGGCGGCGGGGCCACGGTCGGGACATTCGGCGCCGTCCCGGTTGGCGACATCGTCGTCCTGGCCGTGCCATACGCCAGCGCCCTGCCGGTCGTCGCCCAGTACGGAGATGCACTGGCCGGCAAGTTCATCATCGACATCTCCAACACGTTCAACGCCGACGCCACCGGGCTCGTCATCCCTGAAGGCACGTCCGGTGCGCAGGAGATCGCCAAGGCAGTCCCGGCGAGCGCGCACGTCGTGAAGGCGTTCAACACGGTCTTCGGCCACGTACTGGCCCAGGGACGTCCGTTGGACGTCTTCTTCGCCGGAGATGACGCGCGGGCCAAGGCCGACGTGTCGGCGTTCATCGAGAGCCTCGGACTGCGCCCGCTCGATGTCGGCGGCCTGGAGATGGCCCGCTGGCTGGAAGGGGTCGGGCCGCTGCTGATGGGCCTGGCCCGCAACGGCGCGGGGACCTTCGACATCGCCCTCGGCGTCGACCTCCCCGGCTGAGCGCACCCCCGCAAGTAGCCCGCGGCGCTCCCGCCGCGGATTCTCACGAAGGAGTCATCGTGCGTCTGACATGGCAGCTCTTGGCTGTTGTGGCGGTCTGGATCCTCGGGAGTCTGGGCACGGCGGCGGTGAAGGACAACCCCTGGCTGGCGCTCGTCGCCGGACTGCTGACGGCCGTCGTCGCGGTCCTGGTCTACGGCTGGGTGGTGCGGCGCACCGAGCACCGGGCCCCCGCCGAGGTGTCGCTGAAGGGAGCAGGCGCGGGGATCAGCTGGGGCACGCTGCTCGGCATCGCGCTGTTCGGGGCGGTCATCGCGAACATCACCTTCTTAGGCGACTACACGATCAACGGCCTGGGCACGCCGGCGAGTGCCGTCAGCCTGCTCGGCATCATGGCGGGTGCCGCCGTGACCGAGGAGCTGGTCTTCCGCGGTGTCCTGTTCCGCAACGTCGAGCACTGGACCGGAACCTGGATCGCGCTCGTGCTGACCGGCTCGCTGTTCGGCCTGATCCACCTGCTCAACGCGAACGCCGCCCTGTGGGGCGCCATCGCCATCGCCATCGAGGCAGGCGGGATGCTGACCGCCGCGTACATCGCCACCCGCAAGCTGTGGGTGCCGATCGGTCTGCACTTCGGCTGGAACATTGCCGCGAGCGCCATCTTCAGCACCAAGGTGTCCGGCAGCAACACCCCGCAGGGCCTGCTGGACGCGACGATGTCGGGTCCCGCGCTGGTCACGGGCGGCGACTTCGGACCGGAGGGCAGTGTGTACGCCGTGGTGTTCGGCGTGGTGGCCACCGTCGTGTTCATGTGGCTGGCACACCGGCGTGGTCACGTGGTCCCCGTCCGTCGCTCGGCCCGCGCGGACGTGGCCGCCAGGCTCGCCAGGTGATCGAACCCCCGCCGGCGCGCACGTCATGAAGGCCGTCAACACCGTCTTCGGTCACATGCCGGCGCAGGGCAACCCCCTGGACGTGCTCATCGCCGGCGACGACGCCGAGGCCAAGGCGACTGTGTCGGCATTCATCAAGAGCCTGGGGCTGCGGCCGATGGGCACCGGCCCCCTGGGAATGGCGCGCCGGCTGGAGGGAACGGGCCTGGTGATGATGGGCCTGGGCCGCTACGGCGCGGGAAGCCTCAACTTCACCCTCGGCGTCAGCACTTCTGCCTGAGCGCGCCCGCACCACCACTTCTCGCGCCCCATCAATCACAAGGAGCAGTAGCGTGCGCGTTTTCGTCACTGGCGGGACCGGCCATTCCGGTTCGTACATCATCCCCGAACTCATCGCCGCCGGGCACGAGGTCACCGGCCTAGCCCGGTCGGACACGGCCGCGGCGGCGCTGTCCGCGCTCGGCGCGAAGGTGCGCCGCGGCGACCTCCATGATCTCGACGGGCTCAAGGAAGCGGCTGCGGACTCCGACGGCGTCATCCACGTCGCGCACAGGCAAGACCTGCTTCCGTCCGGCGGGATCCACGCCGTGGCCGCCGCCGAGGTCCCGATCATGCTCGCCTACGGCAAGGCACTCGCGGGAACCGGAAAGCCGCTGGTCGCGGCGGGGAGCATCGGCTCGCCCGGGCAGGGACTCCTGGGCCGGACGGCCACCGAGGAGGACCCAGCCCTTCCCGGCGGCGATGAGTACAAGGGCACCCTGCGGGCTCGCAACGTCGTGGAAACCGCCGTAGTCGGCCTCGCCGAGCGGGGAGTGCGGTCTTCGGTCGTGCGGATTGCCAACATCGCGCACAGCACGACCGATCGTGCCGGCTTCCTCGTGCAGCTGATCGCGCTCGCGAAGGAAAAGGGCTTCATCGGCTATCCCGGAGACGGCGCGAACCTGTGGAACGCCGTGCACATCCGCGATGTCGCCTCCTTGTTCCGCTTGGCGCTGGAGAAGGGCCCGGCCGGCAAATACTGGCACGCGGTCGACGACGGGGGCATCCCGTTCCGGGAGATCGCCGAGGCCATTGGCAGCCGCCTGGGCCTGCCCGCCGTGAGCGTTCCCGTGGACGAACTGATGCTGCCGGGATACTTCGGGTTCCTCGCGAACATCGTCACGCAGAGCTACCCGGCGTCCAACCTCATCACCCGCCGGACCCTCGGCTGGGAACCCGCTCAGCCCAGCCTGCTCACCGATTTGGACAACGGCCATTACTTCCCCGCCGGCTGACGGCAAGGACCCCCATCGCAACGAGTCCGGCGAATCGCAAGGATACGGCTCTTGGGAGGGACGCTGAGAATATGACGACTGTGGGATTCATCGGAAGCGGATACATCGGCACTACCATCGCGCGGCTCGCCATCGCGGCCGGGCACCAGGTCGTGCTCAGCAACTCGCGCGGTCCCGAAACGCTCGCGGACACGACCGGAACCCGGGGCCGCGGGCGTCCGCGGCGACGAGCGGGGGGAGGCCGCGGCGGCCGGTGACCACGATCTGGTTACTGTTGCTCGGCATGACTCACACCGAGATCGAGGTCACCGCGGAGTTGGTGCGGGATCTGCTGAGAGACCAGCACCCTGACCTGGCCGGCCACCCGCTGCGGCTCGGCGCCCGGGGCTGGGACAACCAGATGTGGCGGCTCGGCGACCACCTCGCCGTCCGGCTGCCCTGGGCGACGGAGTCGGCGGACGCGCTGCTGCGCAAGGAGCACACCTGGGTGCCCGGTCTCGCCCCGCGCCTCCCTCTGCCGGTGCCCGTCCCGCAGCGCCTCGGTGAGCCCTCCGCGCGGTTTCCGCGCCCCTGGATCGTCACCACCTGGGTCCCGGGGGAGCCCGCCGACCGTGCCCCCGTCACGCGAGCGGCGGAAGCGGCCGACGTCCTGGCCGCCTTCCTGACGGCTCTCCACCAGCCCGCCCCCGAGCAGGCGCCCGGCAGCCTGGCCCGCGGAGGGCCGCTGGCCGGACACACCGGGGGTTTCGCCAGGCAACTCGCCGAGGCCACCGAGCGGGGGCTGATCCCCGACCCGGACGCCGTCCGCGCGGTCTGGGACGACGCCGCCGCCGCGCCCGACTGGGACGGCCCGGCCCTGTGGGTCCACGGCGACCTGCATCCGGCCAACGTCCTCACCTCGGACGGCGCCATCTGCGGCGTGGTGGACTTCGGCGACCTGTTCGCCGGTGACCCGGCCTGCGACCTCGCCGCCGCGTGGAACCTGCTGCCGGACGGCACGGCCGACCGCTTCTTCGGCGCCTACCGGCCGGCCCCGGACGCCGCGACCGTGCGCCGCGCCCGCGGGTGGGCGGTGGGACGCGCGGTGGCTTGCGTCCTCATCGGAGACGCCGGCGTCCACGGCCGCCCCGGCGGCAAGCCCACCTGGGGCCCGCCCGCCCACGCCGCCTTGCGACGCATCATCGCGACGGCCCACCGTTGATGCGACGCCTCCCGGCCCGCTGGTGCCGACCTCGGCGGGGGAACGCGGGTTGAGCTCGATGAGTGCTGACCTCCTGGACCTACGACACCCCGGCCGCCTCGACCGCGCACGCCGGTTCCGCCCGGGCGGTCGGCATGGCCGACGTGCAGCGCATCAACGAGGCCCGGCAGGCGTTCGGCCAGCTGGACCACCAGTTCGGCGCCGGCCTGGTCCGCCCCGTGGTCCTGCGCTACCTCAACGGCAACGTCACCCCGCTGCTCCACGGCCGCTACGACGACAAGGTCGGCGCCGAACTGATGAGCGCAGCGGCGGGCATGAGCTGGATGGCCGGTTGGACCGCCTTGCGCGCCCGGCCATCACGACCAGGGCCCTCACCTCTCCCCGCACTGTCGACTTCCTCAAGAGCTTCGACCAGAACCTCGCCCCCTACGCCGACACCATCGCCGTCCGCGAGTTCCGCGACCACCTACGCACCGAACTGGCCGCCTGAAGCCCTTACCGTTGACCCCGACCTGAAAGCCCGGGTCGGCCGGCTCGTTCGTCAGCGCCAACGTCGATCATCGATGAGGTCGGGGCTGTAGCGTCGTGGGAGACGTCGGCGCAGGAGATCGAGACCACTTCAGCTGACCTCCCTATGCGACATCGGGCCGGGTCATGAGGGGTGACCGCAGGTGCAGCGCCAGGTCGGGGCCGGTCAGGGGCACGATGTTCCATGTGGCGATCGCTGTTCCCGCGTCGGCGTCGACCACCAGCCGAACCCGGTGCGGAGTGGTGATGACGTAGAGGTCGGCGACGAATGTGGTGCCCTGCCAGGCGCTGGCCGCGACGACGGGGCGGCCGAGCGGTGAACTCTCCCGCCATTCACCGTGACCGGCCTCGATGTCGAGCGACGAGCCGAACCGCACGAGCCACCCACCGTCCGTGGGTTCGACGGTCACCGTGGTTCCGCCGGACAGCGCCGAGCCCTCGGCGGAGGCGTCGATGCCCGCCTTGACGGAACGCTCTGGGGCGGCCGAACCGGGCACCGGCGCGAGGGACAGCCGCCGCAGCCGGTCGGCGAGGAACTCGTCGTCCCGGGTGTTTCTCGCCCGGTCCAGGCCGGGCAGCAGGCATTCCCATATCGCGTCGAGGATCACCTGCGCCTGCCTGTGGGCGCCGGTCACGGCGACCACGAGACCGTGCGACGGGACGACCACGCACAACTGGCCGAAGGAGCCGTCACCGTGGTAGCCGTGACGCGACATCCAGAACTGGTAGCCGTAGCCGCGCAGGTAGTCGGCGTCCCCCGATCCGTCCTCAGCGGGAAGGGTGTCGATGTGCCGTCTGGTCGCGAGTTCCACCCATTCGCGGGAGACGAGCCGCCGGTCGCCCCAGAGGCCTCCGCGCAGCAGCAGTTCCCCGAAGGCGGCGACGGCCTCGGTGGTGAGGTGCAGTCCGTGGAAGCCGAAGGCGGCACCGCTCGCCACCCGGTCCCATTCGGCGTGGTCGATGCCCATCGGGGTGAAGAGGCGCTCGTCGAGCAGTTCCGGCAGGTCGCGGCCGGTGACCCGTTCCACCATCCGGGCCAGGACGAAGGTGGTCGCATTGTCGTAAGCGTGCCGCGTTCCACCGGGCTCGGGAAACGCCACGCGCAGGAATCCCTTCACCAGGTCGCCCGGTTCGAGTCGCCAGGCCTCGGCAAGGCTGTCCGCAGGGTGTCCGGTCGTCATGGACAGCAGGTGGTGAACGGTGAGGCGGCGTCCCTGCTCCGAGATGCCGGCCGGCACGTGGTCGGGCAACACCTCCACCACCCGATCGTCCAGCGAGAGCAGCCCGTCGTCGATCGCCAGGCCCACGGCGATCGCGGTGAACGACTTGGTCAGCGAGTAGAGCAGGTGCGGGCGTCCGGCCGAGTACGGCGCCCACCAGCCTTCGGCGACGACGTGGCCGCGGCGCAGGACCATGATGGAGTGACACTCGACGGATCGCTCTTCGAGCCGGTCCAGCAGCGCGGCGACCCCGCGGGACGACACCCCCGACGCGGCCGGCGTCGATCGCGGCAGCAGGACACGCTGAGGAGGCATCCGGAAACCGTAACAAAACCGCCCGATCGTGGCGCGGGATATTATAGGGCCAGGACGATCGCCTGCGACTGGGAGGCTCCGAGCGGGCTTGGGCCGGCCGCCTACTTTGCGACGTGGAATCGCAGATGCGTCACGTTCGGTGACTCCAGCGACCTCTCCCGTTCCAGCTCGATGTGATCGGTGCCCAGGTGGTCGAAGAGCCGGGTGCCCGAACCGAGCAGCACGGGTACCAACTGGATCTGGATCTCGTCCACGAGTCCGGCCCGCACGAACTGCTGCGCGGTGCTCGCCCCACCCATGATGAGTACGCATCTGTCGCGCGCCGCCGCCCGGGCCTGCCGGAGCGCGCTTTCGATGCCGTCGGTGACGAAGGTGAACGCCGCGCTTCTCATGATCAACTGTTCGCGGGCCTGATGGCTGAGCACGAAGCAGGGCACGGGGAACGGGGTGTCCCCCCACAGTTCCACTCCCACGTCGAACGTGCGCCTGCCCAGCACAACGGCTCCGGTCGACGCGAGAATCTCCTGTTCGACCTGGGCGTCCACTCCATTCGGTGATGTGCCGCCGGCGGCCGTGGCCCGATCCGAACCGCTGGTGAACAGCCACTCGTGGAGCCGCTCGCCGCCTTTGCCCATGGGGTGCTCGGCGGTCACATCGGGTCCGGCGCTGAAGCCGTCCACCGACACACTCATGTTCAGCACGACGTTCGTCATGAGGCCCGCCTTTCGCTCGTCCCTGACCGTAGGGCGGGATCCGGTTCAGCCGTAAGGTCCAGTTCCACGCCGCTCGACCGGGCCGGTTCCCGGTCACACCTGTCGCAGGTCGGCCGAACCGGTCAGCGGGTCGATCTCTGGTCGTTCGGCCGGAACGGCTTGCCGCCTCAGCGCGACGGGTGTAATCGTCATTACCTTCTGTGGTCGTTCGATTGCGAAAGGAGTTGTCGTGAGGGCGCAGGGACGGCGCATAGGTCGCCCAGGGCTGAACTGGATGCGGGGGAGCATGGACACGTGGGCACTCGCGTCCGGCCGAGTAGCTTGATCGGAGGCAACTGTTGTGACCGCATGCATGCCTCTGGCCTCCATGTGTGCGAAATCGCACACATGGCTGAGGTCGACGAGAAGACGCTTGGTGCCAGAGTCCGGGAGGCGCGCGAGCGGGCCGACTTGAAACAGGGCGAACTCGCTCAACTCGTGGGCCTTGAGCGAACGGCGGTGAACAAGATCGAATGTGGAGTCCGTAAGGTCAGCGCGCTTGAGCTGTCGGACATCGCGGCGTCCCTTGGCGTGAGCATGGCCTCCTTCTTCATGGAGCCCATTCCAGCGCTCGTCTCTCATCGCTCTGGCCAGGGGCTGGATACGGCCGACTCGAAGATCGACAGACTCTTGGCGAATATCGCCGCCGATGTCGAGTTCGTGGATGGACTGGCTCCTGACGAACTAGCGCTGCCTGACGATGGCTTGGCGCCGTCGCCCCACCCCAGAACGCCATCGGACGCCGACGCTCTCGCGATCGCCGCGCGGACGATGCTCGGCCTCGCTGACGCAGAACCCATCCATGACCTGGTGGGGAAGGCCGCCACGATCGGTCTCCTGGTCTTCTCCGCCGACCTGGGAGTCGATACGGCCGACGCAGGCACGATCTTGCTCAGTCGTGGCGGGGTCGCGCTGGTGAACAGCCATAACGAGGTGGGACGCCGTCGTCTCGCAGCAGCTCACGAGTTGGGTCACTACCTGATCGCTGACGAGTACACCGTCGACTGGAGAGTCGCCGACCGACAGAGCGGTGACCTTGAGACGCGCCTGGACAGGTTCGCGCGGTCGCGGCTGTCGCCCGAGTGCGGAGTGCGCGCCGCGTGGGCTGAGTGCGAGACGCGTGAGCTTCGTGAAGCCGCCGTGCTACTTGCCGGCAGGTTCCGGGTCGACATGGCGACACTCGCCAGAAGGCTGGAGGAGCCGGGTCTTCTTGACGGGGAAGGCGCCGCACTGGTCCGAGGTGTCGCCACGACTCGTGCCGATATCGTGGAACTCGGGCTGATCGTCGCAGCCGACCTTGAAGGTACAAGTCTGCCCGTCTTCTATCAGAAGGCGGTCCTGTGCGCGACTCGCGACGAACGGATCAGTCAGGAACGTGCGCTTGAGCTACTCCACGGCACCTCCACCGAATCCGATCTGCCCGCGCGCCGGGTGCGCAGGGAAGACGAGATCTGGAAGTTCGTATCGTGACACCGACACCAATGTCGGACGCGTTGTTCTTCGATACCGGTCCGCTACGGCATTTCGCATTGAATGGGTGGTTGGGCGTTCAATGCAGTGCGATCAGAGAAGGTCAGCTGACTGTGCGGATCGTGGAGGCGCTTGCCGATGATCTGATTTCGGGTGAGTATTTCCTCCCCTTCGGTCCTGGTGGCTTCAGGCGATGGGCGCAGGAGGAAAGGCATATCGAATACGAATGAGCGGGGCATCTCGGAGCGCCGGTGGCTATTCGGAAATGCCTGCGGATCGCCGATCGCGGACTGTAGTGTCGCAGACAGTGCCGCGCCTTTGGGAGTGCGGAAGTGAGGCCGGGACCACCGAGGGATATCGGGTGCCCGGCCTTCGCGTTTTCGGGGCGGGGCGGGCTCCGCTACTGCTGGGCGTGGCGGAGGGCGGTCATGATGGGGGTGCGGAGGGCGGGGGAGAGGGCGATGGTGGCGGCTGAGGTGGCGGTGTGGGGGGTGTCGTCCTGGTCGAGGACCAGGCCGCCGGCCTCGCGGACGAGGAGGACGCCCGCCATCGTGTCCCAGGGCTGGTTGGCCAGGATGATGGACGCGTCGAGTCTGCCCTCCGCCACCCAGGCCAGGTCGATCGCCGCGGTGCCGATCATCCGGATGCGCTGCGCCTGCCCGCCGAGCCGGGCGAGCAGGGTCATCCGGACGCGGTTCTTCGTCTCCGCGTCCGGGCCGACGGCGAAGTCGCCGATCGAGATCATCGCCTCGGACAGGTCCCGCGTCTCCGAGGCGCGGATGCGCTGGTCTCCCAGGTACGCCCCGTGGCCGGCGGCGGCGGTGTAGCGGACGCCGAGGAACGGCAGGTCGATCGCGGCCAGCACGCTGTTCACGCCCTTGACCAGCGCCAGGGAGACCGCGCACAGCGGGATGCCGCGGGCGAAGTTCGCCGTGCCGTCCACCGGGTCCAGGGCCCACCACAACGCGTCGCCGTCAGAGCCGGTACGTCCGCGTTCTTCGCCGACGATCCCGATCTCCGGGGTCTCGCGGGCCAGGAAGCCGCGCACCGCGTCCTCGACGGCGAGGTCGACGTCGGTCACCATGTCGCGCTCGCCCTTCGCCATGACCGAAAGCGGCATCCGGGACCGGATGATCCGGTGCGCCGTCGCCACGGCTTCCCTGGCGATGGGCAGCAGTTCGAGGTGGTCGGTCATGTCAGGCACCGGCGGTGCCGAGCCGGCCGTGCGGGAACGCGTCGAGGTGCGGCAGGTGGTGTCCGAGCCGGTCGCGTTTGGCTATCAGGTAGCGAAGGTTGTGGTCGTTGGCCTGCACGAGCAGCGGAACCCGGGCCGCCACCACGATCCCGTGCGACTCGAGGGCGTGGATCTTGTCGGAGTTGTTGGACATCAACCGGATCGACCGGACCTCCAGGTACTTCAGCACCCGGGCCGCGGGGCCGAAGTCCCGGGTGTCGACCGGCAGGTCGAGCGCGGTGGCCGAGTCGACGGTGTCCAGGCCGTCGTCGTCCTGCAAGACGTGGGTGCGCACCTTGGCGACCAGGCCGATGCCGCGGCCCTCGTGCCCGCGCAGGTACACAAGGACCCCGCTTCCGGCCTGGACGATCGCGTCGAGTGCGGCGTTGAGCTGGTCACCGCACTCGCACCGCATCGCGTCGAAGATGTCGCCCGTCACGCATTCCGAATGCACCCGGACCAGGACGTTCTCCCGCATCCTCGTCTCACCGTAAACGAGGGCGAGATGTTCGTGCCCGTCGATCGGGTCCCGGAACGCGACCGAGCGGAAGGTGCCCCGGCGGGTCACCAGATCGGCCTCGGCGACGTCCTCGCCCGAGATGCTGAGGTCAGGCATTTCTCTCTCCTCGTTTCTCGACGGCCGACATTCGGCGGCTCCGGCTGTTGTGAGATCGCGATCGGTGGCGCAGGCTGGCGGCCTATGGACGACTCCGCGTACCTTCTGCCGCTGGCCACCACCACCGAGATACGGGATCGGGGCGCCGAGGTGGCGCTGCTGCCCATCGGCAGCTTCGAGCAGCATGGGCCCTATCTCCCGCTGGCCACCGACACGATCGTCGCGTGCACGATCGCCGGTGAGCTCGCGGCCGCCCATCCGGTGCTGCTCCTGCCGCCGGTCACCGTCTCCTGTTCCCACGAGCACGAGAACGCCGCCTGGCCGGGAACGGTCAGCATCTCCGCCGCGACGCTGTACGCCGTGGTCCGCGACATGGCGGGCTCGCTCCAGCGGTCGGGCATCACCAGGCTCGTGCTGGTCAACGGCCATGGCGGAAACTACGTGCTGGGCAACGTCGTCCAGGAGGCCGCCGGGTCCGGGCAGCGGATGGCGGTGTTCCCGGGCGCCGCCGACTGGGAGGCGGCGTGGGCCGCGGCGGGTCTGGAGACCTCCGCCTGGAGCGACATGCACGCGGGGGAGCTGGAGACCTCCATCCTGCTGCACGCTCATCCGCGGCTGGTCAGGCCCGGTTATGAAACCGGCGACCGGCTGGCGGACGATCGTCAGCATCTGCTCACCCTCGGCATGGCGGCGTACACGGAGTCGGGGGTCATCGGCAGGCCGTCATTGGCTTCGGCGGGCAAGGGAAAGGCCGTTCTCGCGAGCCTGGTCGAGTCGTTCGGCGGCTACCTCGCCGTCCTCGGCGCCTAGCTTCGGCGTCTGCCCGGCCGGCGGGCGGCCGGCCGATCCGGTGCCGCGACGCAGCAGCAGCACCACGGCGCCCGGCAGGCTCGCGACGAAGGCGAGCACCCCGTACACCACCGCGGTGGTGAGCCCCTGCTGGGCGCCGAGCCCGACGGCGCCGAACGCCAGAGCGGAGAACGCCTCGCGTGGCCCGAAGCCGCCGACGTTGACCGGCAGAGCCATCACGAGCAGCGCCAGCAGGGCCAAGGGGAGGAGTCGTCCGATCGGCGCGGCCGAGCCCGCGGTGCGCGCCGCGACGACGAACATCGCGACGTACCCGAGCAGTATCAGGGCGGACAGTCCCAGCACTCCTGGCCAGGCGTCCCGGGCCAGCAGGCCGCGGCGCGCGTCCGTCAGCGCGGTCGTGACCGCGCGGCGCCATCGCGGAATGTCCCTCCCGCGCCAGGCCCATGCCGCGAGCCCCCCTACGACGGCGAGCGCGCCGAGCAGGGCGGCCGTGACCCCGAGACCGGGCAGGATGGCGTGGGCCATGGTCGCGGCCAGCGAGGGCTCCACCAGCAGCGCGGTCACGCCGGCGCCGATGAGGACCACCTGGCCGGCGGTCCGC
Source organism: Sphaerisporangium sp. NPDC005289 (assembly GCF_040607455.1). Lineage (NCBI taxonomy): Bacteria > Bacillati > Actinomycetota > Actinomycetes > Streptosporangiales > Streptosporangiaceae > Sphaerisporangium > Sphaerisporangium sp. NPDC005289. The sequence goes on along the minus strand of NZ_JBEXGS010000001.1, from coordinate 256,319 downwards.
TCCAGCACCACGGCGCGGACGCCGCGGCCGACGTCGCCGGCGTACCGGCCATGACGGAGCGCGCGGTGCGCGTCGCCGAGCACACCGGCCGGGAGCACCGCGTTGAGGAACAGGGCCCGGTAGTAGTCCGCGACGGCCGTGAGCACCGGCAACGGCAGGCCGAGCCGATGCGCCAGCAGGCGCCACCGCCAGACGCTGAACACGGTGGTGAGCAGTCCGATCGTCAGCGCGGCCAGCACCGCCGGGCCGTCGATGAGCCGGAGCCCGTCGGCGAACGCGCCGGTGCCGAGCCGCCACACCAGCACGAGCAGGATGACCACCGCGATGATCATGCGCAGCCAGGGCCACATCCGTCTCATCAAGGGAGTTCACCGTTCGCGGGTGCCGGGAGCGCGAGCAGGTCGGCGTGCCCGACCACGACGCGCAACGTGCCGGCCGCGCACTCATCGAGCCTGCGCGCGAGATAGGCGCGGCCCTCTGGCGCGAGGTCCGGCCGCTGCTCGCAGGCGGCGCCGACCCAGCCGCGCAACCATTCCGCGGTCAGCGCCCGCTGGTCGGGGCCGAGCCGCCATGGACTGGGCAGGCTGAGCACCGTGGCGCCCCGTCGCGTGAAGGCCGCCGTGGCGACGGCGGAGGCGTCGGGGCCGAGCAGGCGGCGGCCGTCGGTGACCCGGCGCTGGTGGGCGTCGAAGGCGGCGGCGACGTCGGCGTCGAGCGGGTCGGCCGGGTCCAGCTCGACCCGGCCCACCACGGAAAGGGTCAGCAACGCGGGGCGCCGAGCTTCGGTGCAGGCTTCGGCGAGGCCGTCCACCTCGTCGGCGGTGAGCAGGTCAAGCAACGCGGAGGCGGTCACCAGGGAGGTGCCGGCGAGCTCGCCGGCACGGAGCCGGGTGAGGTCACCCCGCTCGGCCTCCACCGTGACCGGGCCGCCGTCGCAGGCCGGGCCGCTGACGCCACCGGCGGCGAGCGCGAGCAGGGCGGGGTCGCGGTCGTGCAGGATCCAGTGCTGCGGGCCGGGCAGCCGGGGGGCCAGCCAGCGCCCCATGGCGCCGGTCCCGCAGCCCAGATCACGGACGACCAGCGGGCCGACCGACGAACCCGCGCCCGCGCCGGAGCCCGAGTCCGCGTTCGTGCTCGAGTCCGCGTTCGTGCTCGAGTCCGCGCTCGTACCCGAGCCCGCGCTCGTAGCGGAGCCCGCGTTCGTGCCCGAGTCCGCCAGCCAGGCGCGCAGCGGGTCGAGCAGGCCGGTCGCGCGGGCCGAGGCATCGGCCTCTTCGCGCAGTGCCAGCCATCGCGGGCTGTACCGGGGCGCGTTCATGCGGCCGTCAGGGGCTGTCGCCGGAGCCGTTCCAGCACCTCCGCCAGGCGTCGTGAGGTCACGTCCCACCTGTCGAGCACGTCACGTCTGTCACGAGCCGCCCTCTTGATCCGTTGTCTCAGCGCGGGCGCGCCGAGCCAGCGGCGCAGCGCGTCCGCGAGCGCCGCCGGGTCCTCCGGGGGCGTCAGCACTCCCGGGACGCCGCCGTCGGGGGCGTGGCCCAGGGTTTCCGGCACCGCGTCCACGGCCGTCGCCAGCACGGGGATCCCGCGGGCCAGCGCCTCGGTCACCACCATGCCGTACGTCTCACCGCGCGAGGCCAGCACCACCAGGTCCGCGGCGGCGTAGCTCGCGTCGAGCGCCTCGCCGGTGCGCGGGCCGACGAGCCGTACCCGATCCTCGAGGCCGAGCGAAGCGATCAGCTCCCGGAGGTGTGTGACGTACTCGGGCCGGCGGTTCAGGGTCCCGACGAGGTCGCAGCTCCACGGCAGGCCGGTCAGCGTCCCGAGAGCCCGCAGGAGCAGGTCCTGTCCCTTGCGCGGGGTGAGCGCGGCCACACAGAGGAGCCGGGACGCGCCGTCGGTGCCGGGCGCGAGCGGCGCGGGGTCGGCGCCGGGCGGGGCGACGTGGACCCGATGCGGGTCGAGGCCGTGGTGGCGGATCAGTGTGCGCCCGGCCCACGGGCTGGTCGCCACCACCGCGGTGGCCGCGCGCAGCGTCGTCCGCTCGCTCGCGTCGAGCTCCCCGGCCGCCGCGGGCGCGATGCCGGTCTCGGCGGCCAGCGGCAGGTGGACCAGCACCGCCAGGCGCAACCGGCGCACCTGCGGGAGGACGACCTCGGGGACGCCGCACGCCACCAGCCCGTCCATCAGCACCACGGCGCCGTCGGCGAGCGCGGCGAGCGCGCGTCCCAGCTCCGTCCGGGCGTCCGCGCCGGGTGAGGGCCAGTCGCCGCCGACGGCGACCTCGTGGACCCGCCAGCCCTCGGCGGTCAGGCCGTGGCACACGCGCCGGTCATAGGTGTTGCCGCCGCTGGGCACGGTCGCGTCGTCCACGTCACCGGGGAGGAAGACGTGCACCGAGCGCGCTGCCGTGCTGGTGGACGCGGCGACGGGCGAGCTCAAAGCGCGCGCTCGTAGCTCGCCCAGGCGACGTGCGACTCGTGCAGGGTGACGGTGATCCCGGCCAGCCCGTGTGCCCCCTCGCCCAGGCGGCCCTCGCGCACGCGGCCGGCGAGCCGGTCGGCGATGACCTTGGCGAGGAATTCGGTCGTGGTGTTGGTCCCGGCGAAGGCCGGCTCGTCGTCCAGGTTGCGGAAGGTCAGCTCGCCGAGCACGGCCTTGAGCTCCTCGGTGGCCAGGGCGATGTCGACCACGATGTTGTCGCCGTCGAGCTCGGCCCGGCGGAACGTCGCGTCCACGACGAACGTCGCGCCGTGCAACCGCCGAGCCGGGCCGAAGACCTCGCCGTGGAAGCTGTGCGCGACCATCATGTGGTCGCGAACGGTGACACTGAACAATGAGTTCATCCTCCAGGAGGTCGGCTACCCGTCAGTCCTCGGCCGGACCATACACGACTCGATGGCACAATCCGGGCAGATTGCCACTAGCGATGCGGGCCATCACCTCGGGCAGGTCCGTGAAGGCGCATTCGCCGGTGACCAACGCGTCGTACGCGGGGTCGGCGAGGAAACGCAGAGCCAGCGACAGCCGGTCGGCGTAGGTCCGCCGGGAACGCCGGGCGGGGGAGATGGACCCCACCTGGCTGCCGCGGATGGTCAGGCGCCCGGAGTGGAAGGCCTCGCCGAGCGGCACGCTCACCCGCCGGTCGCCGTACCAGCTCAGCTCGATCACCGTGCCCTCGGCCGCCACAAGCTGCAACGACCGCGCGAGACCCGCCTCGGTGGCGCTGGCGTGCACGACGATGTCGCACTCCCCGGCGGCCTGCTCGGGGGTCACGAAGCGGAAGCCGAGCGCCTCGGCGACGGCCGCCCGCGCCGGGTCCACATCGACCAGTTGCACCTGCACGCCGGGGAACCCGGCGAGCAGTCTGGCCACGGAGCAGCCGACCATGCCCGCCCCGACGACGGCGACCCGGTCGCCGATGAGCGGCGCCGCGTCCCACAGCGCGTTCACCGCGGTCTCAACGGTGCCGGCCAGCACCGCCCGCGCCGGCGGCACCTCCTCCGGCACCACGGTCACCGCGTCGGCCGGGACGACATAGCGGGTCTGGTGCGGATACAGGCAGAAAACGGTACGGCCCCGCAAGGCCGGTGGCCCCTCCTCGACCACTCCCACGTTGAGGTAGCCGTACTTGACCGGCCCGGGGAAATCGCCCTCCTGGAACGGCGCCCGCATCAGCCGGTGCTGGCTCTCGGGCACACCGCCGCGGAAGACGAGGCTCTCCGTGCCCCGGCTCACGCCGGAATAGAGCGTGCGAACCAGCACCTCACCGGCGCCGGGGCGCGGCACCGATACCGGGCGGATCTCCCCTTCACCGGGAGATCTGAGCCAGAAAGCATCTGAATTGAGCCGCATCGGCCTCCTCGCCGTACTACATCGCAGGGGAGTCGCTCCTACTCGGAGCGGGTCAGCGAATGCTATTGGACGCCCCGTATCCGGGGTCATGGAGCGGGAGGCGTAATTGACCACACTGGATTGGCGCGTGACGGAGGTGCCGGTCCGCGGGCCGGCCGCCGGGGTGGTGACGCAGGTCGTCCTGCTGGCCGTGCTCTGGGCCGACGCGGGCCTGAGCCCGGCGGGCTGCCTGGCCGGCGTCGCCTGTGCCGTGATCCTGTCGGCCGTCCTCACCCGCTCCATGCGCCGATCCGGGATCCACTCGCTGGGACCGGCAGGCCTGGTCACCCTGGCCCGCGCCGAGCTGGCCGGAGGCGTCACGGCGATGGTGACGACCGGCCTCACCGGCGGACACGTGCCGGTCGCCTCGCTGGTCGCGCTCGCCGCCGTCGCACTGATCCTCGACGGGGTGGACGGGTACGTGGCGCGGCGCACCGGGACGGTGTCCGAACTCGGGGCGCGTTTCGACATGGAGACCGACGCCTTCCTCATCCTGGTGCTCAGCGTCCACGTGGCCTGGTCCACCGGCGCGTGGGTGCTCGCGATCGGCGCCATGCGGTACGTCTTCGTCGCGGCGGCCTGGGTGGCGCCCTGGCTGCGGGCGCCTCTGCGACCGAGCTTCGCCCGCAAGACCGTGGCCGCGCTGCAGGGGATCATCCTGGTCATCGTGAGCGCCGGGGTGGCCCCGCCTCCCGTCGCCACCGGCCTGGCCGGGCTGGCACTGGCGTCGCTGGTGTGGTCGTTCGGCCGGGACGTCCGGTGGCTGTGGCGAAGCCGGGACACCGGCCGGTCGGGATCGCGGTGGGAGCCGAGGCCCGCCGCCCACCACGACCGGCACCTCGGCCGATGGCGGGCACGCCGCGAGGCCAAGCGCACGTCGGGCGAGATCGCCCGAGAGGCGGTGGTGGACGAGCCGAGCCTGGTCGGTTCCGCCTGAACCATCGGCGGCCGCGGGCCGTATACGTACACGATGCCGCCGGCCCGGGCCGGCGGCATCGCCCGGCACCGCGACGGTGACCGGCGTCACCGGGCTCGGCATGGAAGGACCTGCGGATTGTCGTCCATCATCCGCTTTCGCCGGTCGTCCCAGAGAGGGACGCCCGCGAAGGATGCCCCGGAGGACGCCTCGAAGGACATCTCGAAGGACGCCTTGGAGAACGTCTTGGAGAACGCCTCGGAGGATGCTTCGAAAGACGTCCCGAAGGATGCTCCGGAGAACGCCTCGAAGGATGCTGCGGAGAACGACTCGAAGGACGCTTCGGAGGACGACTCAGGCGATGCCGGCGCGGCCGGACCCGACGGCCGTCCCCGGAGGCACCCGGTCGCCGGGCCGGTGACCACCGCCTTGGCCTTCCTGCTCGTGCTGTTCGCCCTCAACGCGCCCGACCAGATCGGTCACCTCACCCCGTGGGCCTTCGCCCGCATCCCGCTGGAGGGACTCCTCGGCGTCGCCCTCGTGCTCGTCCTGCCGCCGAAGCCCAGACGGGTGGCGGCGGCGCTCGCCGGAGTGGCCCTCGCCCTGGTGACGATCGTGAAGTTCGCCGACCTGGGCTTCTACGCGACCCTCCAACGGCCCTTCGACCTGCTGCTCGACTGGGCCTTCCTCGGGAACGCCGTGGACTTCCTCACGGCGTCGTTCGGCGGGGCCGGCGCGGTCGCCTCCGTCGTCGCGGTCGCCGTCCTCATCGCGGGCGTGCTCGTCCTCGTCACGCTGTCGGTCATGCGCCTGGCCCGGGTCGTGGCCCGGCACCGCACCCCGGCGACCGGCGCCGCCGGGACGCTGGGGGCCGCCTGGCTCGTCTGCGCCCTGTTCGGGGTGCAGATCACCCCGGAGGTGCCCGCCGCCGCCCTCGTCCATGACCATGTACAGCAGATCGGCGCCGGCCTGCGCGACCAGCGGGTGTTCGCCGCACAGGCCGCCGTCGACGCCTTCCGCGACACCCCCGGCCAGGAACTGCTGACCGCGCTGCGCGGCAAGGACGTCGTCTTCTCCTTCATCGAGAGCTACGGCCGCGACGCCGTCGAGGACCCGGAGTTCGCGCCGCAGGTCGACGCGGTCCTCGACGCGGGGAGCCGCCGGCTGCGCGCGGACGGGTTCGCCTCCCGCAGCGCCTTCCTCACCTCACCGACGTACGGCGGCGGCAGCTGGCTCGCCCACGCCACGCTGCTCTCGGGGCTGTGGGTGAACAACCAGCAGCGCCACGGCAACCTCGTCGCCGGCGACCGCCTGACCATGCCAAGCCTGTTCCGGCGCGCGGGCTGGCGGACGGTCGCCGTCATGCCGGGCAACACCAAGGCCTGGCCGGAAGGGGCGTTCTACGGCTACGACCGCGTGTACGACTCCCACAACCTCGGGTATCGCGGACCGGGCTTCAACTGGGGCACCATGCCCGACCAGTACACCCTGTCGGCCTTCCAGCGGCTCGAACGCGCGAAGCCGGGCCACGCCCCGATGATGGTGGAGATGCCCCTGGTCTCCAGCCACGCCCCCTGGGCGCCCATCCCCAGCCTCACCGACTGGAACGCCGTCGGTGACGGCTCGGTCTTCGGCCCCATGGCCGCCGCCGGGGAGTCGCCGGACGCCGTGTGGCGCGACGCCACCCGCGTGCGCACCGAGTACCGGCGCTCCATCGAGTACACGCTGAGCGCCCTCATCTCCTACGTGGAGACCTATGGCGACGACGATCTCGTGCTCGTCTTCCTCGGCGACCACCAGCCCGCCCCGATCGTCACCGGCGAGAACGCGAGCCGCGACGTGCCGATCACCATCGTCGCCCGCGACCGGGCCGTCCTGGACCGGGTCTCCGGCTGGGGCTGGCAGGACGGCCTGAGGCCCGGCCCCACGGCCCCGGTCTGGCGGATGGACGCCTTCCGCGACCGCTTCCTCACCGCCTTCGGTCCCCACCCCCAGCCCACTCGACCCTCGGCCCCGGCACCGCGTTGACCGCGTTCGTCGCGGGCAGGCCGGCCGGTCGCTCACCCCGCCGGGCCGGGCGGTGACGCCTGAGGGGTTCGCAGGGGCACCGTGGTCGATTCGCGCACCACCAGGTGGCAGGGAAGGGCGTGGACGCCGGGGGAGGGGGAGCCGTTGATGGCGGCGAGGAGCCGTTCGGCGGCCGATCGGCCGAGCCCTTGGAGGTTCATGTCGACGCTGGTCAGCGGGGGTTTGGCGCCTTCGATCATGACGTCCCAGTTGTCGAACCCGACGAGCGCGACGTCGTCGGGGATGCGGCGCCCCGCGGCCCTCAGGGCGTCGCCGACCCCGCGCGCGATCTGGTCGCTGCCGCAGAAGACGGCGTCGAACTCCGTCCCGCTCCCCAGAAGGATGCCGGCGGCCTGGCCTCCCCACGCCTCGCTCCATCCGCCGAACAGCGGCGGCGCGACCAGGGAACGCCCTTCTTCGGCCAGTCGCCGCGTCGTCGCCGCGGCGCGTACCCGGGCGGAGTTGTGGTGGTCGGGGCCGGTGATGTGCGCGATGCGGCCACGCCCTATGGCCAGCAGATGGTCGATCGCCTTGCGGGCGCCGCCCGCCTCGTCGGGGACCACCGAGCAGTCGTCGGGGTCGGCCGAGCTGATGAAGGCGTAGACGACGGGCACCGGGAGGCCGACGCCGATGGGGGCCCGTGCCTCGGTGCGCCGGCCGGTCACGATGATGCCGTCGACCCGCCGGCTGAGCAGGGTCTTGACGTAGTACTGCTCGCGGATCGGGTCGCCCCGGCCGTCGCAGAGGAAGATCGACATCTCTCCGGCGCCCAGCGCGTCCTCCGCGCCCATCAGGACGGGGATGCTGAACCGGCCGATCGTGTCGGTCGTGATCATGCCCACCGTGTAGGTGCGGCCCGAGTGCAGGTTGCGCGCGCCGGCGTTCGCCTCGAAATTGAGCTGCCGGGCCGCTTCCCGGACGCGCCTGCGGGTCTCTTCCCGTAGCGATCCGCGTCCGTTGAGGGCCTTGGAGGCCGTGCCCACCGACACGCCGGCCAGCGCCGCGACGTCGGTGATGGTGGCGTGACGCTCCAGTCTCCCCACGTTTCCCTCCGCTTTCGGTGGTCGTTGCCCTGTCCACTGTATAGCGCGACTTGTCGCGTCCCCGCACGCCCATGTAACCGCGGTGAAACGTACTGTTGACCCTCCCCGACGGCGTTGGTAACGTGACGGCAATCGTTTTCCTAGGTTTCCTCATCGGCTGTGCCCCCCGTTCTGTCCTCCTTACCTGCGGTTGTTCCCGGCGACCGGCCCAGGCGGTCCGAACGGCCCGCTCGCCGGGGGACGAAGCCCCCGCGGCCGCGCGAGAGACCTCCGCATCCCCACACGAAAGACCGGAATGACCGAGCAGAAGCTGTCAGACACGCAGACCGGCTCCGGCATGGACAGGACCGCGGAACCGGCCCCGTCCGGCCTTGGCGGTCCCGCGGGGCCGGCCGTCCCCGGGCCGGAGGCCATCGCCGCTCTTTCGCCGCTCGGCGTGGACCAGGTCCGGCTGCACCCCGAGGGGCTGCTGGGCGGTTGGCGGCGGCGCAACGCCGAGGACACGCTGCCGCACTGTGTGGACAACCTGCGCGGCAGCGGCAACATCGGCAACCTCCAGGCCGCCGCGGGAGAGGGCGAGCAGCCCTTCACGGGCATGTGGTTCGCCGATTCCGACGTCCACAAGACGCTGGAGGCCGCCCTGTGGGAACTGGGGACCTCCCCCGGTGACGCCTCTCTGGAGGCGTTCGTCGAGGACACCGTGGCACTGCTGGCCCGGGCCCAGCAGCCCGACGGGTACCTGAACTCCTACTTCACGGTGGCCGCTCCCGAGGAGCGGTGGCGCAGGCCCGACTGGGCCCACGAACTGTACTGCGCGGGCCACCTCATCCAGGCGGCCGTCGCCGGCGGCCGTGCCGGCGCCCAGCCCGTCCTCCTGTCCGTCGCCCGCCGCTTCGCCGACCTGCTGGTCGAGCGGTTCGGGCCGGACGGGGTGGAGGAGGTGTGCGGTCATCCCGAGATCGAGACCGCCCTCGCCGAGCTCTACCGGCTGACCGGCCACCGGCCCTACCTGGATCTGGCGCGCCGGTTCCTCGACCTGCGCGGGCACGGCCTGCTCGGCCGTGGCCGGTTCGGCCCCCGCTACCACCAGGACCACCAGCCGGTACGCGAGGTCCGCGAGGTCGCCGGGCACGCCGTGCGCCAGCTGTACCTGCTGGCCGGCATGGTCGACGTGGCGGTGGAGACCGGCGACCTGCCGCTGCTGGACGCGGCAGAGCGGCTGTGGGCCGACGCCTTCCACACGCGGACCTACGTCACCGGCGCGCACGGTTCGCGCCACCGGGACGAGGCGTACGGCGACCCGTACGAGCTGCCGCCCGACCGGGCGTACGCCGAGACCTGCGCGGCCATCGCGAGTTTCCAGTGGAACTGGCGGCTGCTGCTCGCGACCGGCCGCGCGCGCTACGCCGACGAGATGGAGCGGGCGGTGTACAACGCGGTCGCCGCCGCGGTGTCGGCCGACGGCAGGCGCTTCTTCTACTCCAACCCCCTGCACCTGCGCACGGGGCATGTCGGCTCCGGCGAGGAGGAGGCCGCCCGCCGCCTGCCCTGGTACTCGTGCGCCTGCTGCCCGCCGAACATCGCGCGGCTCATGGCCTCGCTGCCCGGATACCTGGCGACCGCCGACGAAGGGGGACTGCAGGTCCACCTGTACGGCGAGGCCACCCTCACCGCCGCCGTGGCGGGGCGACCGGTCCGGCTGGAGATGCGCACCGACTATCCATGGCAGGGCCGGGTCGAGCTGACGGTGGGAGGCGAGGCAGGGCAGAGCGGGCCCTGGACGCTCGCGCTGCGCGTGCCGTCCTGGTGCGAGGCGTACTCGGTGATCGTCGGCGACGAGACGGTACGGGCGCCGGCGGCCGACGGCTACGTGCGGCTCACCCGCGTGTGGACGCCGGGAACCAAGGTCGTCCTCGACCTCGACATGCCCGTGCGGCAGGTGAGCGCGCATCCGAGGGTCGACGCGGTGCGCGGGTGCGTCACCCTGGCGCGCGGGCCCCTGGTGTACTGCCTGGAGCAGGCGGACCTGCCACCCGGCGTCGTCCTGGAGGACGTGCGGCTGGACCCCGCCGCGCCGATCACGGCGGCCCGCCGGGACGACCTTCCCGGCGCCCCGGTCGTGCTCAGCGCACGCGGCGTGCTCGCCGACGCGCACGACCCGCTCTACACCTCCGGTGCCTCGCGGGAGCGGACCAACACCCCGCTCACGCTCACGGCGGTGCCGTACTTCCTGTGGGGCAACCGGACCGAGGGCCCGATGCGGGTCTGGATTCCGCTCGCCACCACCGGATGACCGTGGAGGGTCGTGCCGGTGGCCGCCGGCACGACCCTCCGCGTGGGACCGCCCGCGGTGCGCCGCCGGCTCGGGGAGGGACGGTCCCGTTCCACCTCCTGCTCGCCCCCCAACTGAGCACAGAAAGAGCGAGGTAGCTGATGAGCAGACCCCGACTCACGCCGGGACGCGCGATCGGCCTGACCGCGGCACTGCTTGCCGCGGGATTCGGCGGGCTCGTCCCCCTGGCGCCCGCCGAGGCGGCCGGTACCACCCTCACGGTGAACGTCGCCCAGCCCTTCCGGCCGGTCACCCACGTCGCCACCGGCGGACTGTACGGCCTGGCCGAGAACAGCAGGCCCGCCGACTCCACCCTGCTGCCGCTCAAGGTGAACTCCTTGACGCAGCCCGCTCCCGGCGTGGGACAGCGGCCCAACGGCCAGCCGCCGGGCGGGGACTCCCTGAAGGTCTCCCCGCAGGCCACCCGGGTCGGCGCCGGGGAGTACATCCGGATGCCGGACATCTATCCCAACTTCCCCTACCAGTGGGTGAGCTGGAACGACTGGCTGGCCAAGGTGGACACGATGGTCCGTGCCCGCCTCAACGCGACCTCGGTGACCAACGTCGTCGGCTGGGAGCTGTGGAACGAGCCGGACTGGACGTGGAACACCGGGGCCGCCGGCGCCTTCAACGACGGATGGGCGCGCACCTTCCGGGCCGTGCGTGCGCTGGACGCCACCACGCCGATCGTCGGGCCGAGCATCTCCTACTACAACCGCTCCTGGCTGTCGTCCTTCCTGACCAGCGCCAAGGCCAGCGGGACGCTGCCCGACATCATCTGCTGGCACGAGCTCGGCAGCCCCAACAACATCGCCGCCGACATCGCGAACTACCGTGCGCTGGAGTCCTCCCTCGGCATCAGCCCTCGCCGCATCTCCATCAACGAGTACGCCGCGACGAGCGAGGTCGACGTCCCCGGCCGGGTCGCCAGCTACGTGGCCAAGCTGGAGCGCGGCGGCGTCGAGACCGCGCACCGGGCCTTCTGGTACGAGTACGGCACGATGAACGGGCTGGTCGTCAACGGCAACCAGCCGACCGGCACGTGGTGGCTGTACAAGTGGTACGGCGACATGGCGGGCAGGATGGTGACCACCACCCCGGCCAACCAGACGGCGCTGGACGGCTTCGCCGCCTACGACGGCACCCGCAAGATCGTCAACGTGGTGTTCGGCAACGAGTCCGGTACCAACACCATCCGCGTCACCGGCATCGGCGCCCTGGGCTCCAGCGTCAGGGTGACCCTCCAGTCGACACCGGCCAACGGCCGCTTCACCGCCGTGACGGCGCCGACCACGATCTCGACGACCACCTCCACGGTGAGCAACGGAGAGATCAGCGTCTCGGTGCCCAACATGTCCGCCACGAGCGCCTACAACCTGGTCATCCAGCCGACGAGCGGGGTGCCCTCCTACCAGCAGCGCTACGAGGCGGAGAACGGGTCGGTCTTCCGCGCCCAGCGGCTGACGAGCTCCAGCGCGTCCGAGGGCGGCTACGTCGGACGCATCGACAACAACACCGGCACCCACCGCGACGACAGCTACGTCGATTTCGTGGTGAACGTGCCGTCCGCGCGCTCGTACACCATGACCGTCGGCTACGCCAACGGCACCGGTGCCACCGCCACACAGGGGGTCGCCTACAACGGCGGCGCGTGGGGCACCATCAGCTACCCGCCCACCTCCGGCTGGGGCCAGTTCGGCGCGACGGTCGCCACGACCGTCAACCTGCAGGCCGGCTACAACGTGATCCGCCTGGCCAAGGGCTCTCCCGGCTTCAACGGTGGCACCGGTTATGCCGAGCTGGACTACATCCAGCTCACCTGAGCGTGCCCGCGCGGGTTCGCATCCTGACCGTGCGAACCCGCGCGGCCGGCCGACAGACTCAGCCGGTGATCCGGCTTCGAAAGGAAGACCTATGGAAAGTCGCCGTTCAGGACGACGGGGCCTTGGCGCGGCCCTCGTCGCCGTCACAGTGGCGAGCGGCGCCGCGGCGTGCTCGTCCGCGCCGTCCCCCTCCTCCGGCACAGACGCCGGGAAGGCTCCGGCCGGGGGCGGCGCCTACACGATCTGGGACCCCTACCCCCAGTTCGACGACACCTCCGACTGGGTGAAGCTCCTGCAGTCCTGCGGGACCCAGGCCGGGGTGACGGTCAAGCGCACCGGGTACGACACCACCGACCTGACCAACAAGGCGCTGCTGGCGGCGCAGCAGGGCAACTCGCCGGACGTGCTGATCGTGGACAACCCGGTGGTCTCGACGCTGGCCGAGGCGGGGGTGCTGACCTCGACCGACGAGACGAAGATCGACACCTCCACCATCTCGCCGAACCTGCTGGCGGCGGGACAGATGGGCGGCAAGACCTACGGCGTCCCGATCGGTGCCAACACGCTGGCGCTCTACTACAACAAGGCCGTGCTGAAGAAGGCCGGTGTGGCCGTGACGTCGGTCAAGGACTGGGCGTCGCTGACGGCCGCGCTGGAGAAGGTGAAGGCGGCGGGCAAGAAGGGCATCACGTTCTCGGCGATCGGCACCGAGGAGGGCAGCTTCCAGTTCCTGCCCTGGTTCTGGGGCGCCGGCGCGCAGCTCACCAAGCTGGACTCGCCGCAGGGGGTCGCGTCGCTGTCGCTGTGGACCGACTGGCTGAAGAAGGGGTACGCCCCCAACTCGGTGATCAACAACACCCAGACCACGAGCTGGCAGGAGTTCGCGACCGGCGACTTCGCCTTCAGCGAGAACGGCACCTGGCAACTGGCCAACGCCAAGAAGACCGGCTTCGAGTACGGCATCATCCCGATCCCCGGCAAGGACGGCGGAGCCGCGCCCGCCCCGACGGGGGGCGAGTTCGTCGGCGTCCCGGTACAGAAGGACGCCGCGCGTTACGCCGTGTCGCAGAAGCTGGTCACCTGCCTGACCAGCACCGAGAACTCCTACACCACCGACACCACGCTGTCGTACATCGCGCCGACCGAGAAGGTGCAGGCCAAGCAGGTGGCGGACAACCCCGAGCTCAAGGTGTGGGTGGAGGCGGTCAAGGCGGCCAAGGGCCGCACCAGCGATGATCTCGGTACGAAGTATCCGAAGATCTCCGAGCCCATGTGGAAGGCGATGCAGGCCGCTCTCAGCGGAGCGCAGCAACCGCAGGAGGCGATGGCCGCCGCCCAGGCCGCCGCGGCGAGCGCGACCCAGTAGGAGCGACGAGCACGGTCCGGGGGAGGACCCCGGGGCGCGGTCGGTGCCCCGGGGTCATGGACGTCGTCCCTTCTCCAGGGCGGTGACCACATATGTTCACGGGCGCGGCTCCTCAACCCGGCCATGTGCTGGATGTGATCGGCGCCGGGTCGGCGGGTCGTGGTACGACGATGCCGGCGCCTGTTACGGCGTCCGAGCCGGTGAACGTTCGTGGAGAGCGCACTAGCCGATCTCTGCCGATCTCTGTCGAAAAGGACAGCATGAAACACGCAACACAGACGCCGGCCGCGTCCATCGCGGGCGGCCGGCCGAGGCGGCCGCCGGCTCCGCCGCCCCGCGGCGGACGGCGCGCGGCCGCGCGGCGGCGGTCCGGGCAGTGGACGGCGTGGGCGTTCCTGGCGCCCGTCGTCGTCTATCTGCTGGTCTTCTACGCCTACCCCCTTTACCGCAACCTGGACCTGAGCCTGCGCGACTACACGGTGCGGTCCTTCGTGCAAGGGGGTGCGCCGTTCACCGGGTTCGCCAACTACGGCAAGATCTTCGCCAATCCGACGTTCGGCCCGGCGCTGTGGCACACCGTGGTGTTCACCGTGGTGTCGCTGGTGTTCCAGTTCACCATCGGCCTCGGCCTCGCGGTGTTCTTCACCCGGCACTTCCGGCTGGCGGCGACCCTGCGGGCGCTGTTCCTGGTGCCCTGGCTGCTGCCGCTGATCGTGTCGTCCTCGACCTGGTCGTGGATGTTCAACAGCGACTCCGGCCTGGTCAACGCGATGCTGACCGCGTTCGGGGTGTCTCCGGTCAACTGGCTGACCTCGCCCGACTGGTCACTGTGGTCGGTGACCATCGCCAACATCTGGATCGGGATCCCGTTCAACCTGGTCGTGCTGTACAGCGGCCTGCAGGCGATTCCGGCGCACATCCACGAGGCGGCCGAACTCGACGGCGCCACGGGCTGGCAGCGGTTCTGGAAGGTCACCTTTCCGCTGCTGCGCCCGGTGTCGGCGATCACGCTGCTGCTGGGGCTGGTCTACACGCTCAAGGTGTTCGACATCATCTGGATCATGACCAAGGGCGGGCCGAGCGACTCCTCCACGACGCTGGCCACCTGGTCCTACCGGCTGGGCTTCGGCAACCTGCTGCCGGCCTTCGGCCCCGGCGCGGCGGTGGGCAACCTGCTGATCGTCATGGCCCTGTTCTTCGGGCTGCTCTACATCTACGTGCAAAGAAGGCAGGCCTTCGCATGATCGCCTCGCGCCGCTGGGCGAAAAGCGCGCTCGGGCTGGTGCTGACCGGCCTGATGCTGTTCCCGGTCTACTGGATGATCAACGTCTCCCTCACCCGCGACCAGGACATGCGCAAGAGCCCGCCGTACCTGTGGCCGAGCAACGGGACGCTGGAGGGCTACCGGGCGGTGCTGGAGCAGCAGGGGCCCTACCTGGTCACCAGCCTGGTGATCGGGCTCGGCACCGTCGCGCTCACGCTGGTCATCGCGGCGCCGGCGGCGTACTCGCTGGCCAAGCTGCGTCCGAGGGGTGGCGGGGCGTTGAGCTTCGTGCTGCTCATCGCCCAGATGATCCCCGGGATCATCATGGCGATGGGGTTCTACGCCATCTTCCTCAGCACCGGCGTGCTCAACACGGTCCCCGGGCTGATCGTGGCCGACTCGACGCTGGCGGTGCCGTTCGCGGTGCTGGTCCTCACCACGTTCATGTCCGGAATCCCCGAGGAGCTGATGCAGGCGGCCAGGGTGGACGGCGCGGGGGCGATGCGCACGTTCTGGTCGGTCGTGCTGCCGGTCAGCCGTAACTCGATCATCACGGTGTCGCTGTTCGCGTTCCTGTGGGCGTGGTCGGACTTCATCTTCGCCAGCACCCTGGACCAGGGCGGCGACCACCAGCCGATCACCCTCGGCATCTACCACTACATCGGCAACAACAACCAGCAGTGGAACGCCATCATGGCCACCGCCGTCGTCGCCTCCATCCCGGCCACCGCGCTCCTTGTCATCGCCCAGCGCTACGTCGCCGCCGGAGTGACCGCCGGCGCCGTCAAGGACTGAACCAGGCAGGCCGATCCTTCGCGCAGGCGGTACGGCCACCGCCGAACCCGCCGAAGAAAAAGCTTCGGCAACCCCTATTCGCGCGCGCTTAGAACCCTGGAGACCGCTCGCCCGCCGGTGGAGTGACGCCGCGGACGGCGCCCAAAACGCGAGCCGGGGCCCGCACCTTGAAGGTGCGGGCCCCGGCCGTGTCGCGTGACCGTCAGACGGGAACGATGTTCTCGGCCTGCGGGCCCTTCTGGCCCTGGGTGACGTCGAAGGAGACCTTCTGGCCTTCCTGCAGCTCACGGTAGCCCTGGGCGGCGATGTTGGAGTAGTGGGCGAAGACGTCAGCGCCGCCGCCGTCCTGCTCGATGAAGCCGAAGCCCTTTTCCGAGTTGAACCACTTCACGGTTCCAGTCGCCATGTCGATCTCCTTTGATGAGGGGCTGAGCCGGAGACGGCTCTGTGCCGGTTCCGCGCCGCCGTGATAAGCCCGTCCGGAGATGACCGGTAAAACAAAAGCGCCCGACGTCACAATGTCCCGTCAGGCGCGTAAAAAGTTCACGGTTACCACAACTGCAACTGACGTTAGCCTAGCACGCTTCGGCCCGCTGCACGAGCCGGGTCGTCGATCGGCATCCTGACGCGGACGGGGGCGGCGATGAGATCGCCGGACGTGCCCGGTCAGGTGCCCGGCCCCGCGGAGCGACGCCGGACTCGCGACACCCTGGTGGCCGGGCGGTGAACTCCTCCTCAGAGGAGGACGAACAGGTGGCCGTCGGGGTCGATGTGCAGGGCGTAGGTCCGGAGCGGGGGCCGCCCGGTGGTCGAGCAGCCGGTGGCGAGCTCGAACATGTGCTGGTGCAACGGGCAGATGACGACGTCGCCGTCGATCTGCCCGTCGGCCAGCGGGCCCCCGGCATGCGTGCACACGGCGGAGACGGCGCGCGCGTTCCCGTCCCGCAGCCGGAACACGGCGATCTGCTCGCCGTCCACCGTGTACGCCCGGCCCTCGCCGACCGGGATCTCGTCGAGCCGCCCGAGCAGGTGCGCTCCGGCGGCCGGTCCGGCGGTCAACGCTTCGGCACCGGGAGCAGCGGCAGGGCGGGGCGGAACTGGCCGGGGGTGACGGGCTCCCCGCCCTCCTGCCAGGGATCGCGGTAGGCGTCCACGGAGGCCTGCACCGCCTGGTCCAGGCCGGCGGCGATGCCGTCGGCGTCGTCGACCACGACCTCCCGGATCCGCTCGATGCCGACGCGCGGCACGAACGCGTAGGTGCGTTCGAGCCAGTTGGCGTTCTCGCGGTAGTACTGCAGGAAGCGCCCGGTCAGGGTGATGACCTCCTCGGCGGTGCCGACGGTGGCCAGAAGGTCGCCCTTGCGGATGTGCGCCCCCGCCGCTCCGCCCACGTAGATCTCCCAGCGGCCCCCCTCCACGGCCACCACGCCGAGATCTTTCACGTAGGCCTCGGCGCAGTTGCGCGGGCAGCCGGTGACGGCCAGCTTCATCTTCGCGGGCGCTTCGAGTCCTTGGAACCTGGTCTCCAGGGCGATGCCCAGCGCGGTGGAGTCACCCAGGCCGTACCTGCAGAAGTCCAGGCCCACGCAGGTCTTGACCGTCCGGAAGCTTTTGCCGTACGCGTGGCCGGACGGCATGCCGAGATCCGCCCACACGGCGGGCAGGTCCTCCTTGCGGATCCCGAGCAGGTCGATGCGCTGGCCGCCGGTGACCTTGACCAGAGGGACCTGGTACTTGTCGGCGACGTCGGCGATGCGGCGGAGCTGGTCGGGGGTGGTGCAGCCGCCCTTCATCTGGGGCACGACGGAGAACGTGCCGTCCTTCTGGATGTTGGCGTGCACCCGGTCGTTGATGAAGCGGGCGTCGCGTTCGTCGACGTACTCGCCGGCCCACATCGTGCGGAGCAGCGACGCCAGGCCCATCTTGCTTTTGGCGTCCTCCTTGCCCGCGGGGGCGAGCTCCGCGAAGACCGCGGAGACCGATCGCAGGCCGCGCGCCCGGATCTCGGCCATGAGCTCCTGCTTGGCGAGCGGGACGCCCGGCACGTACCAGCCGGCCGAGGGGTCCTCCTCGGTCTCCCCGCCGGCCGCCCACTCGACGATCTGCGTGACCAGCGACCGGCAGGAGCCGCATCCCTTGCCGGCCCGGGTCGCGTCCATCACCCCGGTGACGGACCTGGCACCGTCCTTGACCGCCGACACCAGGTCCGCCTTGCTGACGCCGTTGCAGTTGCACACCTGCGCGTCCTCGGAGAGCTCCTCGACGCTGGTCTCGGCGGACGGCGCGCCCAGGTCGAACAGCAGCCGGACCCGCTCCTCGGGCAGCGGGAGCCCGCGGTCGAAGGCCTGCATGAGGAAGGCGACCTTGCTCAGGTCGTCCACCAGGGTCGCCCCGACCAGCCGGCCGTCGCGGACCACGACGCTCTTGTACATCCCCCGCGTGGGCTCGGCCACCACCACGAACTCGTCGTCCTCGCGCTCTGGACCCTTCAGGCCCATGGACGCCACGTTCACTCCGGCCACCTTGAGCTTGGTCGCGATGCGCGACCCGTGGTAGGCGGCGGTGGGATCGGCTCCGGTGATGTGGTCGGCCAGGACCCTGGCCTGCTCCCACAGCGGCGCCACCACGCCGTACACCTGGCCGCGGTGCTGAGCGCACTCGCCGACGGCGTAGACGCCGCGCTCGCCGATCGCCCGCATCTGGTCGTCGACGACGACGCCGCGCTCCACGACCAGGCCGCCCGCCTGCGCCACCTCGGTGTTCGGGCGGATTCCCGCCGCGATCACCACCATGTCGCAGGGGATGACCCGTCCATCGGACAATGCGATGCCGGTCACCCGCTCGGCGCCCCGGACCTCGGTGGTCCGGGCGTTCAGCTCGACGGTGATGCCCAGCCTCTCCACGCTGCGTTTCAGCACCGCGCCCGCCTGGGGGTCCAACTGCTGGTTCATCAGGTGCCCGCCCGCGTGCACCACGGTGGCGGAAAGGCCGTGGCTCTGCAGCCCCCGCGCCGCCTCCAGGCCGAGCAGGCCGCCGCCGATCACCACCGCGCCGTGGTGGCCGCGGGCGTACCGGAGCATGTTGCGGGTGTCGTCGATCGTCCGGAAGGTGAACACGCCCTGGTGGAAGCCCCGCTTGGCGCCGCGCACCCCGGGGATGTCCGGAACGAACGGCCGGCTGCCGGTGGCGATGATCAGCCTGTCGTACGGCGTGGACGTGCCGTCGTCCGCGTACACCTTCCGGGCGAAGCGGTCGATGCGTCTGACGCGGGTTCCCGCGTGCAGCGTGATGCCGTTGGCCTCGTACCAGGCGAGGCCGTTCAGGAAGATCTCGGTCTCGTCGTCGGTCCCGGCCAGGACGTTCGACAGCATGATCCGGTTGTAGTTGCCGTACGGCTCGTCGCCGAACATCGTGATGGAGAACTTCTCGCCTCCGCCCCTGGCGAGGATCTCCTCCACCGTGCGCGCCCCCGCCATACCGTTGCCGATCACGACCAGACGCTGCCGCATGGCGTTCCTCCTCACACCTCGACCAGGCCGAGATCGACGACGGCCGACCCGGAGACGCCGTCCGGGGCGGCCAGGTACACCTCGATCGTGGTCCCGGCCATCAGGTCCTCGACGACGCGAAGGGAGACGTGGACGCCGGCCTTGGCGCCGATCGGCAGGTACCGCATGGGAGTTCCGTCGCGCATCAGGACCAGGCAGACGAGCTCGTCGCAGGAGTTCCCGCCCCGCAGGTAGACGGGCTGGGTGACGTAGCCGTCGGGGACGACGTAGCGGAGCTCCGACGCCAGCGGGAAGGGGGCGTCCATGCCCTTGCCGGTGAAGGAGAAGATTCCCTGCAGGAACCGGGGTGTCGAGTCCATATGAGTCCTTCCGTCGAGCCGTGGCCGTGGGTCTTCGACCTTCCTGACGGCGACCGCGCAGGCCTTGAAGGCGGGCATGCGCGAGAGAGGGTCCAGCGACGGATCGGTGAGGGCGTTCGCGCCGGATTCGCCGCCCCAGTGGAACGGGACGAAGACGGTGTCGGGACGGATGCCGTCGGCCAGCTCCGCCGCGAAGAGGGCCCTGCCCCGGCGGGTGCGCAGCTCGACGGCGTCCCCCGCGCCGATTCCATGCCGCCTCGCCAGGTCAGGGTGCATCTCCGCGCTCGGGACCGCATCGCCCTGCGTCAGCGCCGCGATCCTGCGCGTCTGGGTGCCGCTCTGGTACTGGCGCATGAGACGCCCCGTGGTGAGGACGTAGGGGAACTCCGCGTCGAGCCGTTCGGCGGCGTCCCGGTGCTCCACCCGGACGAACCGCGCCCGGCCGTCCGGGGTGGGGAACCGGTCGGTGAACATCCTCGCCGCCCCCGTCTCGCCCTCGGGGCACGGCCAGAACACCCCCTGCTCCGCCTCGATCCGCTCGTAGGTGATCCCGCTGTAGTCGGCGACGCCGCCGGAACTGGCGCGCCGCAGCTCCTGGAACACCTCGCGCGCGTCGGCGCTGAAGTACGCGCCGCGCCCGAGCCGCCGGGCCAGAGCGGTGATGATCTGCAGATCGTCGCGCGCCTGGCCGGGCGGCACCCGTACCGGCCTGCGCCGGACGACCCGGCCCTCCAGGTTGGTCATGGTGCCCTCCTCCTCCGCCCACTGGGCGGTGGGGAACACCACGTCGGCCTCCATCGCGGTCTCCGACAGGAACATGTCCGAGACCGCGAGGAAGTCCAGCGCGCGGAGGCGGTCGAGCACGCGGTCGCGATCAGGGGCGGACACCACCACGTTGGAGGCGAACACCAGCAGGGCGCGCACCCCGCCGTCCCGCCCCATGCCGCTGAGCATCTCGTAGGCCGACGGCCCTGGACCGGGCAGCTCCTCCGGGGCGACCCCCCAGACCGCGGCCACGTGGGCCCGGGCGGCCGGGTCGTCGATCCGCCGGTATCCGGGGAGCTGGTCGGCCTTCTGGCCGTGCTCCCGTCCCCCCTGGCCGTTGCCCTGTCCCGTGATGGAGCCGTACCCGCTGTCGGGCCGGCCGGGAAGCCCGAGCGCCAGCGCCAGGTTGATGAAGGCCTGCGCCGTGTCGCTGCCCTGGCTGTGCTGTTCGGCCCCCCGGGCCGTCAGGATCATCGCGGAGGCGGCGGTGCCGAGCATGTCGGCCACCCGTTCAAGGTCCTCCACCGGGACCCCGGTGACGCGCTCGACCCGGTCCGGCCAGTACGCCGTCAGGCCCGCCCGCACCTCCTCGAACCCCGTGGTGCGCGCGGCGACGTACGCGAGGTCGGCGTGACCGGCACGCAGCACCAGGTGCAGCAGGCCGTTGGCCAGCACGAGGTCGGTCCCGGGCACCGGACGCAGGTGGACCGTCGCCGCCCTCGCCGTCGCCGACGTCCGCGGATCGATCACCACCAGGCCGCCGCCGCGTTCGTTCAGGTACTGCATCGCCGGTGGCATCGTGTCGGCGAGATTGCTGCCGGCCAGGAGCAGCACCTGGGTCCTCGCCACATCGGCCAGCGGAAACGGCAGCCCCCGGTCCACGCCGAACGCCCGGTTGGCCGCGGTCGCCGCCGACGACATGCAGAACCGGCCGTTGTAGTCGATCGAGGCCGTCCGCAGCGCGACCCGCGCGAACTTCCCCAGCAGATAGGCCTTCTCGTTGGTGAGCCCGCCGCCCCCGAAGCACCCGACACTGTCCCTGCCGTACTGCTCCTGGCTCGCGGTGATCGCCTCCACGGTGCGATCGAGGGCCTCATCCCAGCCCGCCGCGCGAAACGGGCTACGGCGGTCACCGGGGATCGCCCTGACCAGCGGCGTGAGCAGCCGATCCGGGTGATCCAGCAACTCGGCCGCGGTCCACCCCTTCACGCACAGCCCACCGCGATTGGTCGGGAAGTCGGCAGGCGACAGCGAAACCTCACTGCCCCTGACCTGCAACGAGATCCCACACTGCAACGAGCAGTACGGGCAATGGGTCGTCCCACTCGGCATCCCCACGACCACAAGGCTCAGCCCCGGCGATTACACCGGCATGCGCACGAGGTGTAGGGGCCGTTAACCCATTCTCACCGCCTCCGGATCAACTAGGCTTTTCCGGTGGCCTCCAGAAGCGCCGTGGCCCCGGACGACGGCATGAACGCTCGCCAGCCTGATGAGACCGGCCTTCCCCGGCCCTCAGCGGCGAGCCTGCCGGCCATGCGGCTGGGATAACGTCAAGGTGCTCTGCCCGGTACGCGCCACGGGGGGCGTGACGCGCCTTGGTGGAGCGGGGCGGCTCAGAAAGTGTCCGAGAAGTTGACCTGGCCGCCGGCCCGCACGTCCTCAGACCGCCCGGACTTCGGCGAGCTGCTTGACCGCGTAGTCGTCGTCCCAGCAGACGGCGGCCTCCCAGGCGGCCGACGCCTGCGCGGCGACGTCGTACGCGTTGTGGTCGAGGCCGGCGGCGTTGCCGGGCAACACCAGGTCGAGTTCGGGCACGTCGACGTGCGACTCGTCCCAATCGATCAGCGCGACCCGCTCCGGCGTCACACGGACGTTGCCCAGGTTGTTGGAGTCGCCATGAACCACGCAGGTCGGACGTCCGGCGAGCCGCGCCCACGCCGCTCGGCATCGGGCGACACCTTCGGGGGGCATCGCGCCGAGGTCGATCTTCGTCCCGGTCTCGGCGTGCAGGAGGTCGGCCGACGACCGCCAGCCCGGGCGCTGCGGCCAGCCCTGCGTCAACCGATGCAGCCGGCGGAGCGTGTCGGCCACCCGACGCCAGTCGGCCTCCGTTTCGGGTGGCCCGCCCTCCACGTAGGTCATCACCACCAGACCGTCGGCGAACATCCGGCCGTCCGTCGTCGGAATCGGCACCGGAACGGTCAGGCCTTCACGGTCGAGGAAGTGGAGGAGGTCGGTCTCCCACGCGAGATCAGCGTCACCCCTGGCACCCAGACGACCGACCGCGAGGCGCCCGTTGACGCGTACACTCCACACATCGTTGGCGACTCCACCGGTGAGCGGCTCGACCCGAGCGGCGTCATCCCCCCACCGGCCGAGCGTCTCCCATCCCATGGCAACACATTACCGAGAACATCGCCGCGGGCATGGCTCGCTGTACGGAGCGCCTGCCCGCGGCCGACCACGCCGACGCTGGACTGACCGCGAACGACCCTCTCGACTACGCACTCAGACCGGGATGATCGTGGGGAGCGGGGGAGAGGCGAACCACCCGGGCTTGTGCTCGCGCAGCAGGGCCTCGCCGTCACGCTCGCAGAGAAAGTCCGGCTTCTTCAGTAGCTTGCGGAACAGCTGGTCGGTCTTGGCGGGGTCCTGTGCGGCCAGTCGCCGCAGCGGGACAGGGGTGACGTCATCGCCTCGGAGGTAAGCCTTGATCACCTCCCGGTACCGGCGCCGGATGATCAGCGCCGGATCGGCGAAGACCTCCTGCGCCACGTCGAAGTCCCGGTACATGCCCAGGCCGTCCTCCTCGTCGTAGATCACGCCGAGGACGTCATCGGCGTCGAAGCCGAAAGAGGGCAGACCCGGGTCGGTCCACGGCCCGCCCTGGCTTCCCGCCCGCTCGTAGTCGTGCCGGTAGAGAGCGAGCATTCTCTCCTCCACCTTGTCGCTCGGCACGACGATGAGATCGCCGCCGAACAGGTCGATGAACGAGTCGCGCTGCCGCGCCTGCATCTCGCGTGCTCGGGCGAGCTTGCCGGGGTTGCGGAAGACCATCTTGGGGTTCGCCATCTGGAAGTCCCGCACGGCCTCCAGCGCCGCCGGGGCGTCCACGGGGGAGAAGAGCGTCGAGGTGCCGCTGAGCATCCATTCGTCACCGATCGGAAGGATGCCGCCGACCATCACCGAACCGGGGATGAAGGGCTTGATTCCCTTCGGCCCCATGTTCGAGCGGATCAGGTATGTCAGTTCGTCCACGTGGTTCACGGCGACGAAGCCGTCGTCTCCGTGCCATTCCTTGCTCTCGAACACTCCGACCACGTAGTCCGTCCAGGACAGCAGCAGTGCCCGTTTCTCGCCCGAGAACCGCTCGGCGAAGCTCTCCACGACGGTCCGGCCGGACTTCAGGCGCTTGGTGAACATGAACGATTCCAGCACGGTGGTGAACTCGTCCTCGTCGTCCACCACCCCGCCTGGAAGGCCGCGAGCACGGCCTTCTCCAGCGGCCGGTGGAACCGCCGGGACAACGCGAAACTCACCAGCTCGCCCTTGAGATCGCCGGCCGGCCCCATCAGATCTACTACGCCCCCCACAGCTCGTCGGTAGCGCATCAAAATATCGGAACCGGCAGGCCGCGCATCGAAGAACCGTCGCTCCCACGAGCGACAAGGTGCCACACCGGTGTCGTGGAGAAGGTGGCGTTCCATACTGCTTGATCAGCTTCCAGGCAGGCCGCAGGGGCGGCCCGGCTCTTCCTTCGCTGTCCAGTAGCTCGCTCGCCTCGGCGACGACCTCCAAGGCGCGGACCGTCTGCCGCTATCCGCGTGCTGCCGGCCGACCTGATTGTCGCCTCGTCCCACACCCATACACACGTCGATCCGATGCGCCATGTAGCGCAATGCCGCCTGTGAACTCGACGCACAGGTAGAGGTCGTGTATGTTGGCGACGGACCTACTGTCAGATCCGCATCTTGCGAACCGGACGGCTCCCGCAAGGGGCGCCGCATCACGATTGCCTTGAGCTTGTGATCCGATCGTGGACATCAGGCGTCACAGAGATACATCCGAGTAACAATCCGTGAACACAGCCGATGGATAGCGTGGAGGTTCCGGTGACCCACCCCAAGCTCAGTGCGTCGGCGCAGCGGATTGTCGCAATGCTGGAAGGCGTCCCCGATGGGATGACCCCGGACGAGCTCACTGCGACGGCCCAGGCCCGGTTTCCCCGCCTCGACGCGGCTCGTGTGGCCAATCTGATCTCGGAAGCGCTGACGGCCGGCGCCATGGTGCGAACGAACGGCAGGCTGCGCACGCCGGTGAACAAGAGCCTGGCCGAAGAGGCGAACGACATTGCGCCGGTCGTGGTCAAGCCGCTCCGCGTGGTCGTGCTCGACTTGGAGTCGGTCGTACGCACGATCGGTGTGGAGCCGTTCGTCGACCGGAGGATCTTTCAAATCGGGGCGGTGAGGTTTGGCGCCGACCTGGACTGGGTCCACGCTGATGCCCGTTTCGACCGGTGGGTGGAGCTTCCGGGCGACGGTTGGGAGATGCCTCCGCACCGTCAGAATGGCGAGCGTGAGACGGAAGCGGTTCCGGCGAGAGAGGCGCTGGAGGCTCTGCATGAATTCGCCGCCGAAGCTGATTGCATCGTGGCGTACAACGGAACCGGCGCCGACTTCCCGGTGCTGGCCGAGACCTTTCAGCGCGAGCAATTACCTCCGTTGGCGGCGGAACTTGTAGACGCCTTCTACCTCACGCTTTCCCTGTGGCCGGGAGCGCCCGCGCATCGACTCGGCGCGCTCGCTTGTCATCTGCAACTCGATGCATCCGACCTGTCGTGGCACGACGCCCGGGATGACGCGGAGCTCCTGACGAGGGTGCTCAGGACGGGCGCGGATCGTCTCGCGACGTGGCCTGCGGAGCTCTCCGATCTGGTGGTCTCGGTGTGCCCGGACTCGACCGCCTGGCGCGTGCTGCGGGAGGTCGCCGCCGCGGGATCCACCATCGGTGAGAGACGTCATCATGGGCATGCTGAAGTGGTAATCCTTACCCAGACGTTGATGACCGCGCCGCCTGCCCGGAACGGTAGGTCCGGCCGAGCCTCCATGAGCGTGCCCGTGGAGGTCCGCGGGCCGGGCGACGTGGTTGATCCGGTTCGGCTGGCATCGGTCGCCCACGGCACACGAGCTCGCCGTCGCCAGGCACAGGAGGAGATGGCCACGGCGTTGCGCCGATGGGCTGAGGAGAGCGCGTCGGGGTTGGTGGAGGCACCCACCGGCACGGGGAAGAGTCTCGCGATCCTCGCGGTCGCGCTTGACTGGCTCAGCGGCGACGCGGGCCGAAATGTGGTCGTCGCCACCTACACCAAGCAACTGCAGGCGCAACTCGCCGCGGACGTCGCCCGCCTCGACACCGTGGTTCCGGGCTTGCTCCAGATATGCGACGTGGTCAAAGGTCAAGCGAACCGCCTCTCGCTACGGGCATTGATGATCTCGCTCGCCGACGCCACCATGCTGGATCGCAGCCGGCGAGCACGGCCCGGAACACAGAACCGATTCCTCGCCGTACGGAAGTTTCGTGAGCTGCTGGTCTACCTGCTGCTGAGATTGACGGCCGCGCGCGAGACGACGAGCCTCTGGTCGGCGCGCTCAGTGGACCCGGTCGATCTTCCTCCTTTCTTCTCGGACTATCTGGGGTCGGTGGTGGCCGTATGGCTTGATTCGCTTTCCCAGGCCAACGGCGGCGATTATGAGGCCACCGCTCCGCAAATGATCGCCCGTCATACCGACCTGGTAGACGAGGCGATCGAGGGACACAGGCTCATCCTGGCGAATCACGCATTGCTCATGGCCCACGTGGACGAGCTCACCGCGCTGGGTCCGGAGACGTTGCTGATCGTCGACGAGGCGCACCAGCTTGAAGACGCGGCCACTTCGGCGCTGACGGTAAGCCTCGACTACCGCTCAGTCGAGGATGTGCACGCGCAAGTCGCGACCTGGGTCGATGAAGTGGCTCACTGCCCGGAGCGGGACGCCGTCGCAGCCACGGTGACGAACTTGGGGAACCTTCTCGACCATGAGCAGCTCCCCAAAGTGGCGAGTCAGGCGTTCGACGCCAGATCGGCAGGCGTAGGTGCGTTGATCGGCAGTCGGGCTGTGACGCTGGCCAGCCCGTACGGAGGCACGGCCGGTGTCGGCCGGGTACGTGTTCTGGCCGGTTCGCTGGTCAGGCTGGCTGGAGTCGCCGAATCCATGATGGGCGCGCTGAGGGGGTTTCTGGCGGTCCGGGGTACAAATCTCGACTTCTTCGACTCTGAACGCGTCAGGGCCCTCATCGGCAAGGTCGCCTCGATACAGAGCTCAGCGAGCCGGCTTTCCGCTGACATCGACTCCGTCCTCGGTCCCTCTCCCACGATGCTGCCTCTGGACGGGCATCCCGGACCGTTGTCCGGGATGCCGAACCAGGTCGTCTTCGCCGAGGAGATCGAGGCGCTGAAGTCGAGTCTGCGTACCTACCGTTTTCACATCGCGAGCTCGCCGATCGAACTACCCGCCGATCCGGCCTGGCGCCGCTTCATCACCATGTACGCGCGGACGTATTTCGTCTCGGCAACCCTGCGTGTAGGTGGATCGTGGAGTTTCATCCGTGAGCGCCTCGGACTTCCCGAGAACACGCGAGAGCTACATCTCCCTAGTCCCTTCAACCTCGCCGAGCAGGCCGAGCTGGTGTGCTTCGCGGACTTTCCCTCATGGGCCGAGCAGACGGATGGCGCCATGCGGACGGTCGCTCACCAACTCGCCGGGTACGCGGCGGAGATGATCCGGCCGGGGGAGCACGGAGGCCATGACGGTGGCGCACTCGTTCTCACCACTGCGAGGTCCACGGCCGGCGGTATCACGGAACACCTCATCCAGGAGTTACGGCGACGTGGAGACGACGCACCTGTGATCTCAGCCTTGGAACGTGGTAACAACCGCGCCTTCCTGGAGTTCACAGATGCCGACTACGGAGGAGGCGTGCTCGTCGGCACGAAGGGGCTCTGGCAAGGGGTGGACGTCGCCGATCCCGGCAAGCTCAGATTGGTATGGGTGAACAAACTGCCGTTCGCGCCCTTCGCCGCCCCGGTGGTCGAGGCGCGGCGAGCCGCCGTGGCCGCGCGCGCCGAGGCGGCCGACGTGCCCGATCCCGAGATGGCCGCCACCATGAGGTATTACCTCCCCCTTGCCGCATTGCAGTTGCGGCAAGCTGTCGGTCGCCTTATCAGGTCCGAACGTCATCGGGGCGTCGTCGTCATCTCCGACCGGAAGCTCGCCGGGGCCACCGCGCTCCGCCGCGCCTATCGGCAGATGTTTCTGGGATCGCTGGAGCCGGAGCTCCTGCGCTCCGATCCGGAGACCGGCGAACCAGCTGGTGGGAACGTTGTAACGATGGCCGAAGGCTGGCGTCGCATATGGGATTTTTTCGCGCGTAATCACCTGATCGACAGAGACCGAGCGGCTGTGCTCTCCACCGACGAGGCTCTCGCCGCTCACACCTTGCTCCCTCAGACTCGCGCCATCCGAGACCTCGTCCTCAAGGCGCACGAGGTCGAGACACTGAGAGTGAGTGGATCACTCGCCGACGAGGTGGTACGGCGATCCACCCAGGTCGGCGGGCTCCTTCAACTGTTAGAGAGCCCTGCGACACTCAAGGAGGCCCAGATCGATGTCATCCGCGCCGTGGCGGACGGCCGTGACGTCCTCGGCCTGCTGCCGACCGGCTTCGGCAAAAGCTTCTGCTTCCAGCTTCCCGCCCTGGTCCTGCCCGGTGTGACGATCGTGGTCTCGCCATTGGTGGCGCTCATGCACGACCAGGCACTGGAGTTGAACAGATCCATCGGCGGCGCGGTACGCGCTTTGGTCGCTCCGCTGCGAGAGTCGAGCTCCAGGGCGGGCAAGACAGAAGTCGCCGATCAATTGCAGGGGCGCGCGGACCACGGTATCAAGCTGATCTATCTCTCCCCTGAACGCCTCTGTCAGACGCGGATGCGCAACGTGGTGCGGCAAGCGGTGCGGACCGGGGTGGTCAGCCGCATCGTGCTGGACGAAGCGCACACCGCAGTGCAATGGGGGGACGATTTCCGTCCGGCCTTCCGTCGAGTCGAAGGCTTCCTCGCCGAGTTGCGCGAGGAATTCACTCTGCCGGTGACGACGCTGACCGCGACGGCGAACAGGACCGTTCACGAAGGCTTGCGTGAGCGTGTGTTCGGGCTACCGGCGGTTCCGCCACGCGAGGGTACCGAGAAGCTGGTCACCGTACGGGAGAATCCGATTCGCCCCGAGCTCGCGATCTTCCGCCGATCCATCGCAGCCGCTGGAACGCAGACCGTCGCCGGCCTGGCCGAGGAGATTCTCGACAGGATCACCGATCACGCCATCTTCTACTGCCTCACCGTTAAGGAGGTCGTCGCCCTGCATGCGCACCTGCGCGAATATGTGGGGGACTCCGGTGTCAAAGTCCGTCGGTTTCACGGACGGTTGACGGAGGCCGAGAAGGCCGCCGTCATGACGGAGTTCCGTGAGGCGCCCCGCAGAGGGGAGGAGAATTTCGTTCCGCTAGTAGTGGTGGCCACATCGGCGTTCGGGCTCGGCATCAATCGTCCCGACATCAGGACGGTGTTCTGCGTGTCTCCGCCCACCGACCTGGCCGCTCTCTACCAGCAACTCGGCCGAGCCGGCCGAGACGGGCACGGAGTGAACTCGGGGCTCGCGCTCATGACCGGCAAAGGGCTGCGCACCGTCAAATTCATGACCGGCCGAGATCTTCCGCCGGCTCTCTTGGCGCGAATGGGGCATGCCATCCTGGCGTGCCAGGACACTCTCGACGCGGTATCGATCGCCGATGCGCTCATCGGTGAAGACCTTCAGGCGGGGATACTGAACCTGGGCGACGCCGGTGAAGAGCGTGTCGTTGAGGAGTACCGCGACGGGGTGCGCCGGGTCTTCGCGGCTCTCGCCGACCTTGGGGCCGTGGAGGACCTGGGGGACTTCCCGCCGATGGTCACAGTGAAGCCGGTCGACTATGGCGCGGTGGACACCACGGATGTCGGGGAGAGGACGGTCGAGGCGCTATTCGCGCTTCCGGCGCGGAGAGGCCCCCTCAACCTTTCACGGCTCGATATCGCAGCGCTGGACGCCTACCTCGGCAAGGAGATACCCGGCTACCGGGATGTCGCTCCGTCTCCGTCGGCCACGTGGGAGTTGCTCGCCGACCTGCACGACCGCGGCAGGATCGACGTCTCGGCCGCACCCTCCCGGCACTTCGTTTCAGGGTTGATCGCACACCGGGCCGGTTTGCCCGAGGGGTTCCGAGCCGCACTATCCGGCAAGGCCGCTCGCGCTGCGACTGAAAGAGCCCAGCTCGTGGACTTCTTCGAGGACAGTTCGACCTGTGCCAACCGTAAGTTCGCCGCCTATTTCGGCATTGATCGACTACCCACGACGTGCTGCACCACCGCCTCCAACCGCTGCTCCGCCTGCTGGGACCACCAGACGGGATGGTCACCGGAAGAGACCCGCCCTCCGGTTGCCGACGCGCTGGCGACGCCGCGACCTCGCCCCGCCGGGGGCCACACCGATGCGGCACACCTGGCGCGACGCCTGGACCAGCAGGTCGCCGCGCTCCTCTGGCACATGACCCGGGGACTTTCGGTGCCGGACCTTTGCCGTGCGCTACGCGGTGAGGAGTCCTGGTTCCACCCCGTGAAACGCCATCGGATCAAGCTGCCGAGCTCATTGCTGACCAGTCGCTATTTCGGGGCGAATCCAGCGGTCGCGTCGGCGAGGATCGAGGAATCGCTGACACGTCTCGCCGTGGAAGGCAAGGTGGAGCAGGACGGGCGACTCTGGCGCGACAGAGGAAACGTCCGCCGGGAGCAGGCGAGAGCCCAACGTGCCGCGGGGGGACCGTCGTGACCGTGTGGCAGCCCTACGTGGACGATCCGCTGTTCACCCCCGCGCTTCCCTTCGGCTTCGCGAGCCTGCCGGCTGTCGAGGCCGAACGTCTCATCGGTTACCTGGAAGCGGTGGCCACCCGTCGTGGAGTCCTGCACACGGCGGTCGCGTTCAACGCCGTCTACTTCGGTTATGACGTCAACTACGGCGGCTATTCCGGCGGTCCTGTGGACTTCGATCGTTTTCCCGTGATCGAGAGGGGGGACGTGGTCGTGGACGCACCGCCCGTCGGAGCGATGCTGAACATATCCGCAGGACCGGATCCGCTCTATGCCGAAGTGATGTACAAGGAGGGAGCCCATCCGCTGCTGGAGGGGGGCGGCTCGCTCCCGGACTGGGTCTCCGGCGCACCGGCGGGTGCCACCCGATCGGCCGACGAACCGGCGGGGAACGGCGCCGTGGTGGCGACCGAGCGCCTTATCGCCGACTTCGACGCCTTTGGGCAGGGCGTGACGGTGACGTGTGCGCGACTCGAACGCCTGAGCCGCAAGGGTCGAGCACTCGACGCCGATGGGCATCTGCTGATCCGATCCCGTTACCTGTCGGCCGCGGACGCGGTGGCCGACGAGCTGGAGTCCTACATCCGTTACCTGCTCGGACCCGCTCGCGGCCAGCTTCTCGAAGGTCCTCTCCCGTTGGTCTTGGTGGACGACGTCCAAGAAGACGAGCTGGCTGCGGCGCTCCGCGGCGCGATGCGCACCATAGGCCAGGCCCTCGACGCATCCCATGTGCTCCGCCGATGGCGGCACTATGCGTTTCCGCGTTCTGCTCTCGCCGAGAGGCTTTGCGACGACGGTCCGCTCGGTGGAGGCGACCTGCGGACCGTGGCGTCCGCGCTGGGCAGGGCACCTGAGTCCAGCCGCCGGCGTTTCGGCCCGGGGAACATGATCACCTACACCGCCATCGGGCCTCGGCTCAGGACGCTCAACGGCGCGTCCTCCAGGCTGCACGGCATCGACTACGCCACTGCGATATGTCACGCCAACACCGTCATCTCCGATGACATTCTCGGAAATGTCGACGAGAAGAATGTGCTGCCCTCGGGCGTACACCTGCGCCTTGACGACCCCAGGCAGGGCGGCGGAGTCTGGCGGGCGTCCTACCCGCCGGGGCCGTACGCGGAAGTCGACCCGATGACGCCGCTCAGCCTAGGCTGGTTCGGTCACTTGCCGGACCCGCTGCTGGAGGATGCCGAGGAAGAGCCGGATGAGCCCGACGACGGCGCGATGTGCTCTGTCACTGACTCGCAGCTTTCCTGGACGCTTCCGCTGCGGCTCAAGCACACGCTGCAAGGGATCGCCCCTCTGCCGGAAAGAGTGGTAGAGGAGATGACGTATTCCGGCCTGGTGGGCACGACTGTACGGCTGCGCCTGCGGCATCAGGGCCACGAGCTCACCCAGGCGGAAGCCGTACAGCAGGCGAGGATCGAACGGGCAGGTGCCGGTCTGCGTCTGGCCGGAGTGGACTGGCCTCTCGACTACTTCCCGGGCATCGTTCTGACCTTCTCCTGGCCGCGCGGTGCACCGACACTGAGCGTGACCTCTACCCTTCTGGACGTGCCCGTCCTCTTTGACGAAGAAAGGATCGAATATCGTTACGCTCCTTGGGTCCTGACCCGGGACAGGGCCCCAGAACCTGGGCAGGTAACAGGAAACGCCGCCGCGACATTACGTGCCCGCGTACTCTGCGCGGTCCGCCGCGCCGGTCTGCTCGACCCCGATGGTGTGGCGATCCTCTCGCGTGAACGTCTCGCCGATGTCGTCTATGGCCTCGATGTGCCGGACGCCGGACGCCTGCTGTTGGAGCCGGTCGTCGCAGAATTGATCGACACCCGCGTTCTCACGGTGGAACAGGCCGGCCGGGATGGCACGGGCAAGGTCCGTCTCCCCGCACGGACGGGCGACACGCTGGTGGACATGCTGGTATGGCGGCCTGTGACGCGGCTCTTCCTGGAAGGGAAGGATGAGGCGCATTCCCGGGACAACGAGCTCAACGCCATGGAAAAATCAGGCCAACATGAGAACGCCGACGATCGGCAGCTTTTAGCCCGATTCATGCGCCCTTATGACGTTCAGCCCTTCCTGCGTAAGCTGCGGGCTGGCCATCAAGCGACAGAGGATGCCAAATCCGAGTACAGGCGAATTCGCCAGTCCTATGGATACGGCGGCGAATTGCCCGCAGGGTACACACTCGTTCGCGGTCATCGCCGGGGCGGGTGACGCTACATGTCACCACAAGGCCAGCGGACCGGCATATCGAGCAGATAGCGCCATGGAAGAATTCCGGAGAATCATGGGAAAGGCCGAGCACGACCAGCCCTTCTACCACCTGTGGAGAGAACCGTACTATGAGCCGCAGGATCCGCGGCCGGCGGACGCGGCACTCGATCGGTTCCTCCAGGCGTTGAACGCCGCACCCGGCTTGTGGGCTCGGGTGCTCGCGGGGATTATCGCCGATGACGTGCGAGACCTGCTGGCGAAGATGGAGAGAAACGCACGTGTGATGGCCCTTCGCCATCTCGGCATGAAGGATTTGGCACGCATCGGGTCATCGCTCGGAACGCAGGTATTGCTCGGCCTGCGCCGGGCGCGGCCTCAGGACTCCCTCGCGGCCTCCTGGCACATCACTCGACCCGTGCAGGACGAGCTGACAAGGGCGTCCTACTCGCCCGGTGATCCAGGCGCCGTTTCAGCCGCGTCCAGTTGGTCCGATGCCCAGAGGTGCTGGGCTCTGTGGTCGGTGATGGCTTCCAGTGCGTCGCATGCCCGGACCTTGACGCACTTCGCCCAGTACGAGTGGTGGCTTCCGCCCGGCATTCCAGCCGGCCAAGGCGACCTACTACTGGTCGCTGCCGATGCGGTGATCACCGCCACTCCTGACTTTTCCTTGGACGGGCCGTTCGTGGTGCCCACCTCCGGCCCCTCCGAGTTGGACGCGCCAGAGCCGATCGAGTCCGACGCGGGTGAGCGAACGCCCATGGACGAAGGGACCGGCACCATGCCGGAGCGCAGCCGGATTTCTGAGGAGGTTCCCCGCCTTCGGAGCGCCTTGGAGAAGGCGCTGACGGAGGCGCGCCAGGCGGCTGACCGTGTGGGCACGACGCTGGAGGCCGGTTTCGCACCGGCATCCACTGACCTGGCGCTGCTCGGGGGGCTGACAGGGGTGCTGGATGAGGCCGCGACATGGCTCGCCGACCAGGGTGTGAGTCCGTCTGAGGTCAGCGTGCCACGGATCCTTGAGGCGATGTCCGTCGTAGAGGACGCCTGGGCGGCGAACACCACCGACCGGCTCCTCCTCGCCAAGCTCACGGACCTGACCTACCCGGCAGCGCCGGATGTCCTGCGTCCCGCACTGGACGGACTCGCCTTCTCGGTGGAGAAGCTGCTCGCCGCCCCCGTCTGGGATGACGGACAGCGGGAACTTGCGGACGCACTGCTGGCGCTGGGGCGGCTCGTGGAACTGGCCGCCGCGGACGGCGGCGCCGCTTCGGCCGATGCGGCACTAATCGCACAATGCCACACGCGCGCCGAAGCGCTCCCGCGGGAACTGACGGTGCTGACCGGACTGGCGACCGCGGGCCAGCTTGTCAGACGTCAAGCCATGACCACTGATCAGAGGGCGGGAGCGCCGAACACCGACACGGACTCCCCGGCCGCTGACGCTGATCAGGCGTCGGTCATCTCACCGGCGCGGGCGACCGGTTCGCCGGAGGTCGGTGGCGAGGCAGAAGCGCCTACCGAGCATGAAGAACCGGCGGAAGTGCCCGGCCCCGCGACACCTGACAGTGCGGATGCAGGTGAGCCCCTACCAGCGGGGCTCACCTCGATCTCGAACATCCATCAGGACCAGAGCGAGGAGCGAAGTCCAGCCGGCCCACCATCGCCGCTGGATGCCGGGGTCGCGTCACTGGTGGCGCAAGGCCGCTTCGGTATGGCGCACAGCGTGGCACGGGCGGCCGGTTGGCCGGCGGCACGGCTGTGGGCGCTACGCGTGGCGGCCCTCGCGCAGGCCGTTCGTTCGAGTGCCGGCCCCTGTGCGGCCAGGCTGCGCGTCGAGCTCTCGGACGGCGATCTGCAACCAGAGCCCTTGACGCTGCTCCTCACCGTGCCCGCACTGCTCAGGACGGCACTGATCACCGGCGAGCACGCCGCCGGTGCGCTGCTCGTCGAGGCCTCGACCCGCATGGACCATCATCTTGGGCGGGTGGCCGCGGAAGTCGGTGGCCGGGCACTGAGGGGGACATTGCTGGACGCTCCACTGATCGGAGCACTCGCCGACGTCACGGAGCTGGAGCGACGGGTCGCCGCAGTCGGTGAGCGCGCCGGGACCTGCATGCGATCCTCCAGGAAGCTACCCCTTCAGCGGGCGACGAAGATCGCCGAGCATTGGCTGGACCCGGACACGGGTGTGCTCGGTAGGCTGCTGTCCACCTGCGAGCGTGACGAGCAGGCCAAGCTCGCTGACGTCGCCGCGGAGGTGCGCAGGCTCTCGCGGCCTGACGAGGCCGGCAGGGAACTCGACGAACTCGACGGTCGTTTCCGGCCGACATCCAGCAAGCCGGTGGAAGGGCCGAGCCGGCGAAACCTGCTGGGGCTCATCACAGAATCGCTCGTGATCGTCTCCGAGTGGGTCGAAGCCGTCACGGCGCTCGATCGGCACCAAGCCGGCGGGCGCACATGGGTGACCGAGGAGATCGCGGCGCTGCGAGAGACGGTCCGGGTCGAGCGGGAGGAAGTGCTCGCCGACTTGGCCGCACAAGCGTCTGGTGCGGATCCGCTGGTGTCGGCGGCCGCAACAGCGGCGATCAGTTCGATGAAGGAGATCTTCGGCCTGCTTGACGGGGAAACGAAGCTTCCGCTTGGTGAGTCGCCCGCCGACCTGGTTCTCACTGTGGAACTTCTCAAGGTTCCGGGAGCCACTCTCGACCCGAGGATCTTCCTCGTCGAGATCCCATCCGAATCCACCCCGGAGACGCTGCTCGACGCCGCCGCCATGGAGTGGATTGAAGCGTTCGACGCGCGGTTGGAGGCTGAGGACTATCGGCTGGCCGGTCAGATGATCGACCTGGCCAAGACGGACCGGCTTCCTCACAGTGGTGGTGACGCCACCCTGCTCACGCGTCAGCAGGCTTTGGACGCGCTCAGCTCAGCCGAAGCGGCAAGCAGATCAGAACTCACCGCTGAGCACGCGCGGCTCCTCGGCGAGCTTCGTCAGGCCCGCCCGCGCAACGAGATATCGGACGAGCAGGAAAGCGACCTCGCCGAGGCTTTGCGGCTCGCCGATCCCGCAAGGAGAAAGGATCTTCACCGGGTACGGCGGACGCTCGAAGAGGTCGCCGGAAGCCTGGCCTCCTTCCGGGATGAGGCGGCTCGGCGACTGGGTGAACAGTTGCACGACCTGACCGGACGCCCGGATGTGGCCGCGGCCGACCTGGAGCGGGTCAGCAGATTGATCGATGAGGGCGAACTGGCCACTGCGGAGGAACAGGTCTATCTCCTCAGCACGGGCCAGCAGATGCCGGTGCCCAGCGAGCAAAGGGACCTGGAGCGGTTCTTTCCCGCCATCCCGGACGCGCTCTCGAATGGAATCACCCGTAGATTCCTGGCGACCGTGCGCGAAGGCGGCCGGCACGCGGAGCTTGATGCCTTGGACTACTCGGGATTGTCCCCGGACGCCCGCGTCAACGCGGCGGCGGCGCTGGAACTCTGGGTGAAACTCGGCGAGACGAGGCCGGAGGAACGGGCGAATATCAGTCAGCGTGATCTGCGCCCGGTGATGCGGCTACTCGGCATCGAATCGCAGAAGGCCGAGCGACGCGACGATCTCCGGCGGGACCGGGCCCGGCGGTTCGTCGAGTTGACCGGTGTGTCGGTGATCGGCAGCGCACTGGTCCCTGCGTTCGGCACCAAGCTGGGGATCGACGACCCGGGCGGCGGCCGATTGCGGGTTCTGCTGGTCTGGGACCGGCCTACCGCCGACCTGTTGATGGGGTGGGTCGATCAGGACACTTCAGGGGACGGCGTCCTGGTAGCGCACTTCGGGACGATGCCGCCGTCGGTCCGCCGCAGGCTCGCGGCCAGGGCCGTCGAGACCGGCGCGCCGGTCGTGGTCGTTGACGACGCTGTGCTCGCCTACGCGGTAGCGGAGGGCTCAGGCCGCCTGGACGTCACGATGGCTCTCACGCTCCCGTTCTCCTCGGTCAACCCGTACGTCAGGCACAAGCGCATGCTGGTCGCCCCGGAGATGTTCTATGGCCGCGACAGGGAGCGCCGCAGCATACTCGACCCCGATGGCACCCAGGTGATCTTCGGAGGGCGCGGTCTGGGCAAGTCCGCCCTGCTGCGGGAGAGTAAGGACAGATTCGAGCGGGAGCCCGCGCGAGTCGCCGTTCACCTCGAGTTGAACATCACCTCCCCGGAGAAGGGTGGCCTTGGAGCAAGCGCGGTATGGGACCGGCTGCGTCAGACGCTCAGGACGGCGGGCGTGCTTCCTCCGGCCAGGGCGAGGGGGCCCCGAGACCCACACGGCGCGGTCAGGGAGGGCATCCTGGACTGGTTGCGTCACGACGCCAGGCGCAGGCTGCTCATTCTCCTCGACGAGGCGGATGGGTTCTTCGAATCAGACGCGCCGGGCTTCCACGAGACGAACCGGCTGAAAGGGCTTTGCCTGGAAACGAAGGGCCGCGCCAAGGTGGTGTTCGCGGGACTGCACTCGGTCCAGCGGTTCACCAAGCTCAATGGCAACGGCCCGTTCCGTCATCTCGGCCAGTCCACGGTCATCGGGCCGCTGAGCCCACAGCACGCCTTCGATCTGATCACGAAGCCGCTAGGCGCCCTCGGATTCGTCTTCGCCGATCAGGATCTGGCGTACCGCATTCTCCATCATTGCTCCTACCAGCCGTTCCTTCTTCAGATGTTCGGCCACCGGTTGGTGGAGACGATGCACGCCAAACGGGCCCAGGTCCAGGACGGTCCGGGGTACGCCATCACGGCGGCGGACGTGGAGGCGGTCGAATCCGACCCGCACCTGCGACGAGAGATGACCAGCGCTTTCCAGGACACCTTGAACCTCGACCCCCGCTACAATGTCATCGCGAACGTTCTGGCCCACCACGCGTACGAGAAGACGCTGGATACGCGCCTCACGGACACCGAATTGGCCGACGAGTGCCGCTACTGGTGGCGCGATGGTTTCGCCAAGCTCGACGCTGAAGGGTTCCGTTCCTACCTTCATGAACTGGCGGGCCTTGGGGTATTGCGGCCGAACAACGATGGAGTGGGTTGGCGGTTGCGCTCGTCCAACGCCTTGCGCATGATCGGTACCCGGGAAGAGGTGACCGCTGAACTCGTCCGCGCGGAATCGGAGTCGGTCCCCCCAGAGTTCATCGCCCGGCAGACCCGCCGTACGCTCCGGGACGGAACCAGATGGCCGATCACGATCGCTCAGGTCAACGACCTCTTGGGTGATCACGTCAACCAGGTGCGCCTCGTCCTGGGTTCGGCTGCCACGGGGATAGATGACGTCCGGCCCACCCTTTCGGAGGTCGTCGGCGAGTTGGGGGACCGTTTCACCCTCATCCCGGCCGGTGGTCGCAAGCAGTTCACAGAAGCGCTGACCGGCGGTGTACCCGGACAGCGACGCGTCGTGGTCTCCGACCTCGCGTACATGGGCACCAAGCCCGACGGTTGCTGGGAGGGGTTGCGGACCGCGATCGAGCAGCGTCCAAAGCGAGGTGGCGTCACCCGTGCCGTGGTCATGATCGCCGATCCGGTGACCATGCCGTTCTGGATGAGAGTTTTCGCGGACGACATCCCCGAACTTGGCGTGGTCACTCTGCGCCGCCATGACCGCCAGACCCTCCAGCCGTGGTCCGTCGAGACCAGCAGGTTCGGGAACGAGGATGACCGGGACCGCCTGCTGGCCGTGACCTCCGGCTGGCCATATCTGGTCGAGCGGGCTCTGACCCTGTGTACGGTGACCGGCAGCGAGGACGAGGCCCTGCGCCAGGTCGAGGCGGAACTTGACACCCCCCGAGGATTCGCCGAACTCGTCGAGCTCGTCGGACTCACCGCCGATGACTCACTCGCGGCCGTCTTCACGGCGCTGCACGGTTTCATGGAGACCGATGAGTTGTCATTCGGGGATCTGGTGGAGGCCGCGGCGATACCCGGCGCCTGCCCGGACCCGGCGGCGGCCGTACGTTGCCTGGATGCTCTCGGGGCCTTCGACCGTGCCGCGGACGACGCGTACCGCTTGGATCCACTGCTGTACAGGGCCTGGCCGGCGTGACGTCGGCTTCCTGGGCATCCTGTGGCCGAAGTGCGCTCAACCTCCTTATCGGCTGGTTGGTAATCGACCGACAGATTGTCACTTAAGCGGCCCCGTATTGGCGGGTTGGTTACTGCGTGATATAGGTGCGTACAACCGATATGTCATAGGTGGGGACGTCATGAGGGCGATCAGGCGGCTTGGTAGCACTCCGCAAGAGCGTGGCGACACCACTGCGGTCAGCGGCTCGCCCGATATCCTTGAGCTGGACGACGGGAGCTTCGCCGTCATCGGCACCGATATCACCGGTCAAATCGGCATCCAGCCTCTCGAGAACGCGAGATGCGCTGCCGATGAGCGGATTGTCCGGATCTCCCGCGCCACCCTTATAGCGGCGAAAAACGATATTCCGGACAGGTAGATGATTCCACCCGAATGGGCGACACGCACCGGCAAGTGGCTGACCCTTGACGAGTTCGGGCAGCAGTTCTCGAAAGAGTGGTCGCGGATCGGCCGGCGCTTTCTCAAACTCGAATGCTGGCAGGCGTACCAGGAACTCGACACCAACAGGTCCCAAGAGGCGTATCGCCAGGGCGACGTGGGCCAGGCCATGGAGCTCCTGCGCGAGGAAGCCGAAACCGACAGACCTCTCTACGACGACATCAGGAGCCGGGGGATCGAGTACTCGCGGATCCGCCTGGTCCAAGAGCCGCTCAGCGCGTACCTGCGCTATGAGCTGCTGGCCTATCAGATTCGAGCGAACCTTGGCGAGGTCATCGAAGTCGTGCGCTACGACACCGCGCGCAGCCTGCCGAACGAGGACTTCTTCGACTTCCTCCTTTTCGATCGGCATGCCGCATTGATTCATGACTACGGTGCTGTCGGATCGCAGGCCGGAGGCTGGCTCACCCACGCCCCTCAGGTCCTGGCGTCTCTGGAGAGCAGAGTCGCCGAGGTAAGGCAGGCGGCTGTGCCGCTCGAACAGTACCTGGCCGCGCAGTAACGGCGGGATATGCGAAGTGCGTGCGGTTCGTCGTGTCGGGCGCGGTCGACGGTGATCTGATCTCCCGATATGGTCTCTGAGGTGCGCGGTCGGCGACTGAACATACTTGCCATCAGCGCCGGCCTGGTGCTCGGCGTCACGGTTGTCGCGGCCGGTGTCATCCTCCCGGTCCTCCTTCTGCTACGCACGCAAGACGCGGAGCTCCATCGCTGGTCGGAGATCGGCCAAGCGGTCACTCCCGTGGGCGTTCTCTTTTCGGGTGTGGCATTCATCGCCATTGCGCTCACGCTCTTGCTGCAGAACCGGGAACTGCGGAACCAGCGGGACGAGCTGGCCATCGCCCGGGAAGAGCAGATGCGTAGTAGTGAGATCGCTCTACGGGAACTGCACACCGGCCTCATCAGAATGGCTATCGACGACCCAGAGCTGCGCCAGGTGTGGCCGGAAATGGCGCCTGGACTCGTCGTCTCCAAAAAGGATCACTACTGCAATCTGATCCTGAACCTCCAGAAGGTCGCCTACGAGACACACACCATCGAGCTGGGGGAACTGCGTGGTGCGCTGCGCTACCTGATGGCTAGTAGCGACATGTACTCCTTCTGGGCGAAGGCTCGGTCAGCGCGGCTCGCGATCACAGGGGGCGACGATGCCGAAGACTTCTTCACCGCTGAGGTGGACGGCGCCTTCTCCGCCGCGTCGCCGCCTCGGGCGCATAGCCCGTTTCGTCTTCTCCGGAGTGCACTCCTCCAGAGGCTCGCCCGGCGGCCACCACGTCGTGCGAGGTGAGTGAGCGACTTTTACGGGTCACGCTACGCAACCGTGGTTGATAAGTGGCCCTTTCGGTCAGCCGCCGGGGCCGACCTCGTTGTTGGGGGCGCCGTCGCCGCTGGTGGGCAGGTCGCCGCGCTCCACGGGGCTGGGTGGTGGGGAGGGCGTGCCGGTCCCGGTCGCCGGACGGGCTCCGGCGACGGCCGCCTTCAGGGCGGCCCGGTCCACGTCCGCGAGCCCTCCTGCGAGGCGGATGTAGTGGTCGCCGCGGATCGCGGTGTACTCGTGGCGGCCTCCGCCTTGCCGGTACCACCCGACCTCGTCGTGGTCGCACCGTACGGGAGCGGTGGGCGGCTCGGCGTTGGTGATGGGGGTGCCTGTGCACTGGCCGTCGCTGAACGAGCCGCGGTCGACGCGGAGCTCCACTCGCCTGCCCTCGGGCGAGACATAGAAGGAGCCGAAGCCCTCCTCACCGATCACACCGACCGACTGCTCGGCGAGCTCGTAACCGGGCAGGTCCACGACGTAGATCAGGTCCGGAGCCGCACCCTGCGCCCGAGCCTGGTCGATGAGCGTCTGACTGAGCACTCCCTGCGAGCCGCAACCGGACAGAACGGCGACCACGACGAAGGAAATCACCAATACCCGGCCCATCCCCACACCCTAGAAGGAACGGGCACCGCGTGACCTGACGCTCCCTGGTGGTCCTTGCCCGCTCCGACCGGCCGTCAACGGCGTCGAAGCCGGAAGAGGGCGGACCCGGGTCGGCCCACTGGCCCGGCCGTGCCTCCCGCCCGCTCATGTTCCTGTACAGGGCCTTGCGTCGCTTGTGAACGCGTCCGTCGCGGAACCATGCGGGGCCAGGCTCTCCGGTAGTGTGGTCCGGTGACCGCTCCTGGCTCGCACCAGCATGCGCTCGCCTGGGCGGTCGAAGATGCTGAGCACCTCCGCGGGGCCCTCGCCGGTGCTCCCGAACCAGTGCGGCACCCGCGTGTCGAACTCCGCCGCCTCGCCGACGCCGAGGACCAGGTCCTGCTCGCCGAGGACGAGCCGCATCCGCCCGGACAGCACGTACAGCCACTCGAAGCCGTCGTGCGCACGCGGTCGCGCGGTGGACTGCGATCGCGGAATGACGATCTTCCATGCCTGGACGCCTCCGGGCGGGGTCAGCGGGAGGACCGTGCGGCCGTTGACCTGCCGCGGCTTGAGCCGGATGCGCGGGTCGCCGACCGCGGGCGCGCCGACCAGGTCGTCCAGCGGGACCTGATAGACCTGCGCCAGCGGCAGGAGCAGTTCGAGACTGGGCCGTCGCAGGCCGGTCTCCAGCCTCGACAGGGTGCTCTTGGAGATGCCGGTCGCCGCGGCGAGAGCGGTGAGGGTGATGCCGCGCTGCTTGCGCAGGCTCTGCAGTCGCGGCCCCACACGGTTCAGTGCATCGGCGATCGGCTGTTCCTGGACGCTCATGGCCACCATGGTCCGCCGTTTTTCCCGGAAACGGCAACGTTCGTTGTCCGGGGCGCGGACGCGGACGCACCCTGGTGGACATGAATCAGTACGACGTAGTGGTGATCGGCGGCGGGGCCGCCGGACTGTCCGCGGCGCTGGTGCTCTCACGGGCCCGGCGCGAGGTGCTCGTGGTCGACGCCGGCGCGCCTCGGAACGCGCCGGCGACCCACATGCACGGATTCGTGTCACGCGACGGGACGGCGCCCGGCGAGCTGCTGGCCGCGGGCCGGCGGGAGGTCAAAGGGTACGGCGGTGACGTCGTCGACGGACAGGCGGTGAGCGCGCGGCGCGCCGGCGCGGTGTTCGAGGTCGAGCCGGGCGGTGGTGTCACCGTCCGCGCGCGACGTGTCGTGGTCGCGACCGGACTGCGCGACGAACTGCCGGATGTCCACGGGCTGCGGGAACGCTGGGCGCGTGACGTCCTGCACTGCCCGTACTGCCACGGCTACGAGGTCCGGGGCCAGGCGTTCGGTGTGCTCGGCTGGACCCAGGAGGCGGTCCGCTACGCGCAGATCGTGCGCCAGTGGTCGGACGACGTCGTCCTGTTCGCCCCTCCCGCGAGCCTGACCGAGGACGAACGTGAACAACTGGCCGCGCGCGCCGTCGGCGTCGTCGAAGGACACGTCGCATCGGTGGTGGTCGAGGACGACACGTTGCGCGGTGTCGCGCTCGCCGACGGCCGGTTCGTCCGCAGGGACGTCGTCTTCGTGCCCCCGCGATTCGTGCCCGACAACGACCTGTTGCTCG
Source organism: Sphaerisporangium sp. NPDC005289 (assembly GCF_040607455.1). NCBI lineage: Bacteria > Bacillati > Actinomycetota > Actinomycetes > Streptosporangiales > Streptosporangiaceae > Sphaerisporangium > Sphaerisporangium sp. NPDC005289. Next base: position 213,899 of record NZ_JBEXGS010000001.1, on the reverse strand, counting down.
AACTTGGCTGCGACATCGACGACACCGGGTGGGTGGTCACCGACGCCACCGGCCGTACGACCGTTCCCGGCGTCTGGGCGGCGGGCAACGTCCGCGACCCGCGCGCCCAGGTCATCACCGCCGCCGGCCAGGGCTCGGCCGCAGCGGTCGCCATCAACGCCGACCTGGTCGAGGAGGACGTCCGCGACGCCGTCCGCGCGCACCGCGACTCGATCGCGCACCGCGACTCGATCGCACAGTGAAGCATCCACCAGAGAGGAATCCGTCATGTCACACCGAACCCCTCCCGCAGGCGCGACGGCCGCACGGCAGCCGATCAGCCCACCCGGAAGGCATCAGCTCGCCCTCATGATCTGGATCGCGGTGTTTCCGACCCTCACCGTCCTCAACCTGACGATCGGGCCGTGGCTGTCCGGCACCGGCCCCGTCCTGCGGACCTTCGTCCTCGCGACCGTCGCCGTACCGATCGTCATCTACGGCCTGATGCCCCGCCTGAACCGCATCCGCGCCCACCTGCTGACCCGCCGCGCACCCTGAGCCCCCCGGGTCCGCGTCAAGCGTCACCGGCGACGTCGATCCGCTTCTCTGCAGGTGAGAGGCTCAGATGAGCGGGGGTGCCTTTCTGGCCGAGCCTCGGTACTCCTCCACGGTGTAGCGCTTGTCGCTTTCGTCGAGTTTCGCGTGGCCGGCCGTCACGAGGTCGATGCCGAGGACGTCGGCGAGCCGTACCAGATAGAGCGTCACTGGTCGGTTTGCTGCCTCACGGTACGTGCGGGCCCATGCGGTCGGAGACCAGGGACTGGAAGGTGGGGCACTCGGTGATGTCCTCGTAGTCGCAGGTCAGACCGCCTTCGATGAGGGTGAGGGCAGCCTGCGTCTTCGCCATTCGCCGGACCAGGACATCGCGTTGGCGGCGTTGGGTCTCTCGGCGCTTCTCGATGTCGGTGGTCGTCAGCATGTCGCGGATGTCGTTCAGGGCCAGCCCCGCCTCCTTGCCGACCAGGATGGCCGCGACCCGATGAAGGTCGGAGGAGTCGTATCGGCGGCGACCTCCGGTCACGCGCACGGGCGAGAGCAGGCCCATGGAATCCCAGTGGCGCAGTACGTGCGTGGCCAGGCCGAAGTGCCCGGCCACCTCGCCGATGCTCATGGTCGCGCTTGACTTCATGCCGACATTAAGTCGCATCATGGCGCGCATGTCCAACGAAGCGATCGAGGCCCTCGTCCCTCAGCTCGACGCCGTCGAGCGCAGTCCCCACGCCGCCGCGCTGCGCGCCCGATCGTACGAACTGCTGCGTGCCGCCCCGGGCGCGCTCGTGGTCGACGTCGGCTCCGGTGCCGGGCGGGCCGTCGCCGAACTGGCGGATCAGGGCGCACGGGCGATGGGGATCGACCTCGACGAGCAAATGATCGCGTTGGCGCGACAGCGCTGGCCGTATGTCGAGTTCCGCGTCGGTGACGCGAATGCCCTGCCGTTCGAGGACGGCGAGGTAACGGGCTACCGGGCCGACAAGGTCATCCACACGCTGGGCGACCCGGGACGGGCGCTCGCCGAGGCACGACGCGTTCTCGCTCCGGGCGGGCGCATCGTCCTGTGCGGGCAGGACTGGGACACCTTGGTGATCGACTCCAACGACCCGGAGCTGACCCGCACCATCGTGCGCAAGCGCGCCGACCAGGTGGCCTCGCCACGGGCCGCTCGTCAGCACCGCAATCTGCTGCTGGACGCCGGCTTCGGCGACGTGACGGTGGAGGTGCACACGGAGGTGTTCACCGACGGCTCGTTCTTGCCGGTGCTCACCCGGCTCGCCGAGGTCTGCAGCGAGCGCAGCGCGATCACACGCGCACAGGCGGACGAGTGGATCGCCGACCAGTGGGAACGCGCCCGCGCCGACCGGCTGTTCGCGGCCGTACCGATCTTCATAGCGGCGGCGACCACCCCCTGAGGGCCCGTCCTGGTACGCGGATCGCGGGAGTAGGTCCCCTCCAGACGATGGAGTGAATGGCGATGCCGCACATGGCTTGTTCATGCGAGCGACCGTACGGACGGCTCTGCGAGCCTGATACGAACGGAGCGACGGACACTGAGCGTCGCCGCGCCCGCTGAGTTCCCGCCAGGTCAGTCGCCCGGTAGTGGAGCGAGACCGGCGGACTGTGCGGCGTCGGGAGCCGCGTACAGCCCGCCGGTCGAAGGGTCAGCCGGTCACGAGGGTGATGCCCGGGAAGGCGGTGGTCGCGTTGCTCCACGGCGCGTAGTAGAACCGCCAGGAACAGGTACGCCCGCTGGTCACGTAGCCGGTGCAGGGCACCGGCGTGCTGGGGTCGATGGCGGAGATGACCCCTACCGCGTACTGCTGGGTGGTGCTGGACGGGTTGGGGATCTCCACCGGGCCGCCGCTGTCACCCGAGCCGGCCGCGTTGGTGTGCGCCGCTTGCTCGGCGATGACCAGGCCATAGATCGGGTAGCCCACGCTGAGGGTGACGTTGACCTGCTTGGCCTGGATGGAACACAGGGTGCCCGAGTAGGCGCCGGAGGTGCAGAGCCACATGCCCACGTAGGAACCGGTGGTGCCGATGACCGGGTTGCTGAACTCCGGCGAGATGGTGCCGGGGTTGTTGTTGTAGACGCGGCCCGCGGTGCTCGCGCTGACCAACATGACGTCTCGGTACATGTCGTCGTAGGAGGAGATCGGGCCGATCGCCTGGCCGGTCGGGTCGGTGGCCGTCTGCCCGAGGTCACCGCAGTGGGCCGCGGTCAGCATCCTGGTCGTGCCGCCGTAGGTGACGGCGAAGCCGGTGGAGCAGCCGACCCCGCTGATGCCGGCCTTGCGCCAGGCCGCCCCGCCCCACCATGGTGGGGAGTCGTCCCAGCGGCTGGCCAGGGCCGGCGTGACGCCCGCCTGGATGGTGATCGGCACGGTGGAGTCGGCGACCTTGGCGCGGGTCAGGCCGAGGTCCGCGCTCGAGACCGTCAGGCCCGAGCCGTCGACCTTCGGCGCGATCGAGGTGATCGCACCGGCGGAGACGCGGGCGAGACGGTTCATCTCGCGCTCAAGCTCTCGGGCCGAGTACGCCGCGGGCAGGATACTGACCGGGACGTCCTCGCGCAGTCGGCCGATCAGGTCGTCGATGCGCCTCGGGGTGTCGCCTTTCCAGTAGACGCGCAGTTCGTGGTTCTCCGGCGCGGCGATGATGCCGGCGTATCCGGTGTCCTGCTTGGTCTTGGTGGCGGCGGTGATGCGGTCGGCCGCCTTGACGAGCTTCTGCTGGGTGGCCAGCAGGTCGGTCCAGGACGCGAAACCGCCGGGCACCTCGCCGGTCGGCTCGATCGGCCGGGCTGTGGTGTCCTTGACGGGTGCGGGTGCGGGTGCGGGTGCGGGTGCGGCCGTGGCGTGGACGGTGCCCAGTCCGGTTACGGCGGCGGCGACCCCCAGTGCCACCGTCAGACGGCGGATGGCTCGTGGGGCTCTTGCGGTGCTTGAGGAGGTTTCCATCAATTCTGCTCCGAGATGTGGCTATGGGACCAAATTCGGTATTGCAGGCATTGGTTAGGGAAGCAACGGCTTGACGCGAGATTTTGTGGCTGATAAAGCGATTTGTTGAGTAGTCGTCTGCCAGGATTCGGCTTCACAGTTACGGCCCGCGGTCACGGGCCGGTGCGCGGCGACCTGGGGCACGGATTTCCGGTGTCCGAAATCTACGCAAAGGGCGCTCTCTGTTCGGTGTCCCCTTCTGGACAGCGGCGAGCTGCCAAGAGCATCATGTCCGGCGCGTTTCACGCTGCCTCGCGGATCGCGGAGTGGACACGCGTATTGCGCGGGAAACCGATTCGTCCGGCGTCGCGCTACGCCTCGGTGCCCGGGGTCGAGCGGCTGCGCCGCCACTGGCGGAGGTGGGCGAGGCCGGAGCGGAGGTCGGGGAGGGCGGAGTAGGGCGTTCGCGGGCCTGAGGCGGTGGGGAGGGCGAAGCCGACGGCCTTGCCGGGGGAGTCGGTGGTGGTCGTGGTCGTCCGGTACGCCTGGCAGTGGCCCTGGGACAGCTCGTAGGTCAGCAGCAGGCCGCGTCCGTTTTCGGCGAGCAGCAACAGGTCCGGCTCGGGCAGCGTCGCCAGTCGCTGGAAGGCATCACTGATCTTCTCGGGCCCCGGGTCGCCGTCGACGATTTCGCACCAGGTAGGGACGCCGTCGATCCGGAAGACGCGCAGCTCGTACGGGCGCTGCCCGTGCCGTTCGGCGTTCGCGGCCAGCTCGGCGACCACGATCTCGGCGTCGGTGATCGCGTCGTCGCCGACCCCCGCCTCCCGCAACACCTCCCTGACCACGGTGCGCGCCCGGCGCGCGGCCGAGCCGGGCTGCAGGACCTTCACCAGCACCCGGATGTCCCGATGGCGCGCGGCGGCGGCCGGCGGCTCGTCCGGCCGCTGGGAAGATGGGTGCGGGCCGGGGTCGGCGGGGGGCATGGCGGTGCTCCGTTCGTTGCGGTGACGGTGCACAGCAGGAAAGACCGCCGGGGGAGCACGCGGAGCGGCGTCGCATGCGCGTTGATCAGGGACGTGGCATGGCGTACGCCGGAAGTGGTCGATCTCTGGTCGTTTGATCCGAAGGGCTTGGCGCGGGGGTGCGGTCGGTGTCATCGTCATCACATTCAGTGGTCACGCGATTACCGAGGGGGTCCGTCGTGGCGGTACGGGGAGAGCAGACCGGTCGTCCTGAGCTGGTGCGGGCGCGGCGGCGGCGCGGGCTGAGCCAGGAGGCGGCGGCCGAGGCGGTCGGGGTCGCGCCGACCACGTGGGCGCGGTGGGAGCGGGGTGAGCAGGGGGTACGGGCTCGGCACCGGGCGCGGATCGCCGTGGTGTTCGGGGTCGAGGCCGGCGAGGTGGAACGGTGGGTGGAGGGGTGGGCCTTCGTGGAGACACCTTCCTGGCCGCTGGTGGACTGTGGCGGCGGCTCGCTGGAGGCTACGGTGAAGTCGGCCGACCTGCTGTGGAGGTACGAGATGGATCCGTCCCGCCGTCACCTGCTGGCCACGCTGCCGTTCGTCCCCGCCGCGCTGGGGGAGTGGCTGACGTCCTGGACCTATGACACCCCGGCCGCCTCCACCGCGCATACCGGGACGAGCCGGGCGGTCGGCATGGCCGACGTGCAACGTATCAACGAGGCCCGCCAGGCGTTCGGCCAACTGGACCACCAGTTCGGCGCCGGCCTGGTCCGCCCGGTCGTCCTGCGCTACCTCAACAGCAACGTCACCCCACTGCTGCACGGCCGCTACGACGACCAGGTGGGTGCCGAACTGCTCAGCGCGGCGGCGGGCATGACCCGGATGGCAGGCTGGACGGCGTTCGACCTCAACCAGCACGGCAGGGCGCAGCAGCATTTCGGCCAGGCCCTCAGGCTGGCCAAGACCGCCAACGACCCGCTCATGGGTGTCTGGGTGCTGGCGGCACTGACCCAGCAGGCCATTCACGTTGACCAGCCGGCCTGGGCGGTGCGGCTCTCCCGCGCCGCCACCGACACCGCACGCCAGGCGGAGGCCTCTCCTCGGGTCATGGCGCTGGTACTGGTCAGGGAAGCGTGGGCGACCGCCTGCCAGGCCAACCCCGCCGAGTCCGGGGACGGGCACGCCGCCCGTCAGGTGGAGCACCTACTGGGTGAGGCTGAGCGCGTCTACGGTCAGGGCGTCACCGATGCCGACCCGGCGTGGGTCGCTGGGTACGAAGAGGCGCAGATGGGCGGGGAGTGCGGCAACTGCTGGCGCTTCCTCGGCAAGCACGATCGAGCCTTGGCGAAGGCCGAAACGGCTGTGGCCGCGTTCGGTGACCGCTTTCCACGTTCGGCGCAGATCAACCGAGCCCTCGCCGCTGATGCCTACCTGCAGTTGGGCGAAGTGGAGCAGGCTCTGGAGGTCGCGCGCCCGGCCATCCCCGCGACCAGGGCCCTCACCTCTCCCCGCACGGTCGACTTTCTCAAGAGGTTCAGCGAGAACCTGGACCCGTACGCCGACATGGTCGCGGTCAGGGAGTTCCGGGATCACCTGCGGCAGGAACTCGTGGCTTGAGGGGCCGAGGGCGCTCAGCGGGACGGTGCCGGGCTGTCCACGCATTCCGTGGTGCCGGAGATGTTGATTCCTACCGGAGAGTCGCCCACCCCAGCACTGATGCCTCCGTAGCCTTCACGCTCCGCGCCCGCAACATTGTCCTTGGTGTAATTGATCGTCCATCCTCGCTGCTTGAGCACGTCGACGGCCTTTTGAAACACCTGCTGGGGCGACAGGGTATGGTCCGGGGAATCGAAGTGGAGGTTCAGTCCACTCTCAACCTTCGAGTGCTCGGTGCCCACCGGTCCTCCACACGGCGCGTCCGTCACCTGCACGACCACCAACGGCTGCGCATTTGGGAAGACGTCCTGGATGATGGCCTTCGCCTCGTCGATGAGCGTATTCCGGGCCTGTTCTGGGGTCATCACCGTGTTTGTTCCATTCGTACAGCTGGCCAGAGCGGCGAGCAGAGCCAGGATCGCGAAGGTACGACCACGCCGGACGGGCCTCGTCGTCGGGGAAAGCTTCGGTCTGCGAGGAACTGTGGGGATGCGGCGCACGATTCGGTCTGACTGCTGAAGGCTCTGACCGTTCACAGCAACCATCCCCTCTCGGTCCTCGCCTTCAACATACGCGGCGCCTCCTTGCTTAGTTCGCCGATCGACTTGCCGATGATCTCTGCGATGTCCTCCTTTGTGAAGTAGCCATCGAGCCCGGACTGCTTGAGCGCCAGGATGGTCGTGGCGACCATGGCCTCGTTTCCGCCCGCTACGGCACCCAGTGCGAGCTTCGGGTCCACGTTTTTGATGATCGGTTCGAGGGCCGCACCGAGGACCCCTGACTTCCACTGTGGAACCCGGCTCTGCATCTCCTTCACCAGCATTCGTGCGAAGCCGGCACCGAATCGTTCATCAACCAGCGCGGGAGAGCCGGTGAAAGCCTGTTTCGTCCCGTCTCCGGTAAGAACGACCTGCAAGTTCCTTAAGGCGACATTCTGATCCATGTAGTACTGAGAGTGACCGAATGACCGGCCGGTGGCCAGGCGTTGGATACCAGCCAGCTCGGCGGGGTCCTTCCCGTGTGCCTCTGTGTAGGAGACCCAGTCGCCCGGTGCGCGCATCGCGAACACCGGTGTGCCTGGCTGCAGCTTCAGGTCTGCCACGCTCTCGACGTTGTGACCGAGTCCAGGACTGCCCATGAAGACCACCGCGTCGAAATCGGTGCCCTGTTGCAGTGCCTTGCTGGAGAGCAAGGTTCCGTAGCTGTGCGCGAAGAGAGAGACCTTGGCATTGTCGGCCGCTTGTAGCCCTGCTCGGAATGAGTGCAGGTCACCAGCACCAGCCTGTGCCTTGTCCGGAAGCACGGAGTCGCCGAGTTCGGGAGTGTCATAGCCCAGCCACGTGACGACGGCGGTATTCGCGAAGTCCTTACCGGACTTGGGGTCTCGAATCAGCCACTGGCCGTCCTTGGCGATGTCGTCGTAGTTGTCCAGGCGGTTGGTGATGCCGGGGACCATGACGGCTACGTGGGTGGCCTTGCCGAGGTCGCCGAAGACCTCGGCCACTCGTCCGTCGTTGGCCGGGTCGAAGAGGAGGAACTGGCGGGGCTTGGACTGGCCGTCGCCGGTGATGCGTGGCTGCTGGAACTCGGTCAGGCGGGCCAGGCGCTTCTCCAGCAGGGGGATCTGGGGGTTCTTGGGGTCGGTGGCCTTGAGGGTGGCGAGTTCGCGCTGTTCGTGGGCGAGGTCGCGTTCGATGAGGAGCTTGTTGGCGGCGAAGCGGACGTTGCTCGGAGCCCCGTCCAGGCCGCCCACCAGGGCCGGCTGGTTGGCCGCGAGCCAAGAGCGCTCGTCCGCCTTGAGTTTGGCGAAGTACGTCCGGACGGCGGCGGCCCGCTCCTCGGGGGTGGCCGTTTTGTTTTTGTCGAGAACGGCTTTCAGGCCAGCACGTAATCGGGTGCCTTCCTTGGCCGATACCGATCCGATCGAGGTGGTGAGACCGAATGTCGTGAGCGCGATGAGGGGATCGCCGCCCTTTTCGGCGGCCCGGGCGATCGAGGCCCGGTTCAGCAGATCGGCAGGGGTGTTGGTGGCCCAGCGCAGCACGTTGACCATGGGACCTGCCGATGCCTGGCCGATGAGCTGGCCGGCGCGGGCGTAGTACTGCTCGGCGAGTTGCCGCCGGTCGGTGAGGAGTTTGGCGAGCTGTTCAAGCTCATCGGGATCGACCAGTCGCTCGGGCTCCACCGGCCGGAATCTACCTGCGCTTCGCCCCATATGGAAGGATTCTCAGCCATTGATATAAGACGCGGGGCCGGGGGTGTGGTGTCGCAATATAATGAACTGATGCGTTTGGCGCACGAGGCGGACGATCTCGCGGATGCCGTCCAAGACGTCCTCAAGCCGGTGCAGGACACGGTCGCTCGAATGCGCTGGAACGGCCCGCACCGTGATCGGGTATGGGCCGAGCTCGGCACGATGAGCCAGGCCACCGGAACGGTCGCGAGTCGCCTGCGGGAGCGGGCGGAGATCCTCCGACGGGCCGCCGAGGTGAGCAGGTCCGGTCTGGAACGCCTGCCGGAAGACATCCTTGAGGGGATCCTCGGTCCGGGCGCAGGGGTGCTGTACGACCGCTACCTGCGCTGAAGTGGCGAGCCACCTGGCAGGTAAACCATCGGCGGGAGCCGAGAGTCCTGTAATGGGCGTAGCACCCTTTAGGCACTGCATGTCGACGGTCGGCCAGGGGTCCGGAGCGGACGGACCCGCATGTCAGGTTGTCTGTTTTATGTGAATTCGATGCACGCAACTAAACGTGCTGTGGACAGTTGTTCACCCCTTGCCCTACAGTGCTGTACACACCGACAGATCGAGTGTTCGGTGACGTAAGCGCTGTTTGTCTGAAATGCCCCGTCGAGACTGGTTCGGGGGAACGTCTCGCTCGTGGCGGAAGGTCGCCGGCTTCAGGGCTGGTGCTGTGCCGTTGACGAGGAGAAATAGTGACGATTGCGCCGTCCGAGCGGCCGATTACGGGTGCCCTGGTAGCGGTCCGCGGACAGCGGTGGGTGGTCGGCGACTCCGAGCCGGGTGAGGCCAGCACCCTGGTGAGGCTACAGAGCGTCGAGGACGGTCGTTACGGCGAGACGTTGGACGTCATCTGGGAGATAGAGCCGGGCCGGCGCGTGCTGCCCAGTGGTTCGTTACCCGACGTCACCTCCGACGGGTTCGACTCGCCCGAGCGGCTGGCGGCTTTTCTCGACGCCATCAGATGGCCGGCGGTCGCCAGCGCCGACGTGAAGACTCTCCAGGCCCCGTTCCGGTCGGGCGTGGCTATCGAGGACTACCAGCTCGAACCCGTGGCCCGCGCGCTCGACGCGCCCCGCGTCAACCTCCTCCTGGCCGACGACGTGGGCCTCGGCAAGACCATCGAGGCCGGGCTCGTGGCCCAGGAACTGCTCCTGCGTAACAGGGCACGCCGCATAATGATCGTCTGCCCGGCCGGTCTGGTGCTGAAGTGGCAGGACGAGATGGCCGACAAGTTCGGCCTGGACTTCACCATCGTCGACACCGAGCGCTGCGCCATCGTCCGCCGCACCCACGGCAGCGCCGCCAACCCCTTCTCGGTCTACCCGCTGACCATCGTCAGCCTGCCCTGGCTGCGCGGCCAGAAGGCCCAGCGGCTGCTCGGCGAGGTGCTCGACCCGAACGGCTTGGAACGCCGCTTCGACCTGCTCATCCTGGACGAGGCCCACCACATCGCGCCGGCCGCCCCCAAGCAGGTGTACGCGGTGGACTCCCAGCAGACCAAGCTGATCCGCGGGCTCGCTCCGCACTTCACCCACCGGCTGTTCCTGTCGGCCACCCCGCACAACGGCTACCAGGCGTCGTTCACCGCTCTGCTGGAGATCCTCGACAACCAGCGGTTCGCCCGTGGCGTCGACCCGGACAGGAGCGCCGTGCGGGAGACGGTGGTCCGCAGGCTCAAGCGGGACATCGTTGACGAACACGGCAACAAGCGGTTCCTGGAACGGGAGGCGCATGCCATCGCCGTCGAGTACCCGCAGGACGAGCGGCAGGTGCACGCCCTGCTGACCGAGTTCGCCAAGCTGCGCCGCGCCCGCCTCAACACCAGCCACAGAGGGCGCCGGGCCGCCGACCTGGTCACTCTGCTGTTGAAGAAGCGGCTGTTCTCCAGCCCCGCGGCGTTCGAGCACACCCTCGGTGTGTACCTGGAGACGGCGCGCGGCGCGAAGGCCGTCCCCTACGCCGAGGCCGAGGACGACTACGACGACTTCCTCGACGAGCTCTACGAGTCCACGGCCACCCTGGACGACGAGGCCCTGGCGGTCGCCGAGGACGACGCCATCGGCACCGCTGCCCCGCTGCAGGGCGCCGCCACCCAGGCGGAGATCACGCTGCTCAACCGCATGCGCGGCTGGGCACAGGACTACCAGGCCGCCCCGGACGCCAAGGCCCGCGAGCTGATCACCTACCTCAAGGCGGTGTGCCGTCCGGGTGGCCAGTGGACGAACGAGCGGGTCGTCGTCTTCACCGAGTACCGCGACACCCAGCGGTGGCTGGTCGAGCTGCTGCGCCAGGAGGGCCTCGCCGGGGACGACCGGCTGGAGATCCTGCACGGCGGCCTGTCCGCCGAGGAGCGCGAGCTGCTGCGCGTGGCCTTCCAGAAGGACCCGAGCGAGCACAAGGTGCGCATCCTGGTCGCCACCGACGCGGCCAGCGAAGGCATCGACCTGCAGAACCACTGCCACAGACTGGTCAACTACGACATCCCGTTCAACCCTAACAAGCTCGAACAGCGCATCGGCCGTATCGACCGGTGGGGGCAGAAGCGGACGCCGGACATCCGGCACTTCGTCGGCACCGGCTGGGACACCTCCGTCGACTCCTACGAGGCGGACCTTGAGTTCCTGTCCCGCGTGGCCAACAAGGTCGCCCGGATGGAGGAGGACCTCGGTTCGGTCAACGCAGTGCTCGCGGCGGCCGTGCAGAAGCGCATGCTGCACGACATCACCGACTACGACGTCGAGCGGGCCGGCAAGAAGGGCACCATCCCGGTCGAGACCAACGTCCGCGAGCAGGTGCGCAAGCTGCGCGAGAACCTCGACGCCACCGTCCAGATGCTCGGCATCACCCCCGCCAACGTGAAACGGGTCGTGGACACCGCGCTCGACCTGGCCCGCCAGCAGCCGCTGAGGCCGCACCTGGACGAGAAGCACCTCGCCGAGGGCCTGCTGGACGTCGCTCCCCTCACCGGTTCGTGGGCTCGCGCCACGGCGGGCCTGCTGCAGAAGGCCGTTAGGAAGGACGAGCCGCCACACCAGCGGCCGATCACCTTCGACGCCAAGGCCACCATCGACACCGAGGGCCGGGTCCGCGACGACGTGGTGCTCGCCCATCTCGGCCACCCGCTGGTCGCCATGTCCACCCGGCTGCTGCGCGCCGCCGTCTCCAACGGCGAGATCGGCCTGCACCGGGTCACCGCCGTCGTCAGCGACGACCCGGCATTGGAGACGACGCTGGTCGGCGCGTACTCCCGATTCCTGCTGGTCGGCGGGGACGGCGTCCGGCTGCACGAGGAGGTGCTGCACGCCGGCGGCTGGGTGCCCGAGACCGGACGGTTCCGCCGGCTGGAGAACCTCACCGTACTCGGCGGCATCCTCGACCGCGCGCTCACCGAGGGCACCCCGGCGTCAGCCCCGGTACGCAGCCGGCTGGCGGACGTATGGGAGAAGAGGGTCAGCGGCTCTCTGCTGCAGTCCATCGACTGGCGGGTGGAGCAACTGCAAGGCCAGCTCGACCGCAAGCTCGCCCAGCGCATGGAAGCCGAGCAGAGCCGCCTGGTGGACAACCTCGACCAGTTCGCCGCCACCCTGCGCGCCAAGCTCGCCGAGGGCGACGACGAGGACGCCCTGTTCAGCCGGGTCGAGGCCGCCAAGAGCAAGGAAGAGCTGGACCAGTACCGCAAGGACCGCAGATCCTGGGAGGAACGCTTGTCCCACCTCGCCGAGGAACGCGACCGCGAGCTCAAGGTGATCGCGGCCCGCTACCGAGACCCCCAGCCGCACCGGTTCCCGGTGGCCGTGGTCTTCGTCGTGCCGAGGCGGGAGGCGACCCGATGAGGTATCACGTCCGCGAGTTCAGCCACCAGGACTGGCTCAGCCTGGTCGAGGTGTCCGGTCCGTTCCTCAGCCTCCCCGTGCTGCGCGGCACCTGGCCGACGCTCGACGCGGTCGGCAAGAAGGAGCTCGAAGGGCTCCGTCTGGCTTACACCGCCTGGCAGAAGGGCGGGAGCAGTAGAGAGTGGATCGAGTACGTGCTGCGCGATCTGCTCCGCTGGGGCGACGCCGTCCACCTGGGCGGGCTGGACCAGGGCCTCGGCCACCTGGCGATGGACGTGCCCGAGCACGACACCACCGTCACCCCGTCCTTCGCGCTCGCCGTCCCCGGCGAGGAGGCGAAGCCGGACACCGTGCGGCTGCTCGGCATGATCAGCAAGGGTCACCCGACGGCGCGGATGAAGACGTCCACCTGGGCCGCCACCCCGGTCGACCGCGTCGCCCAGCTCTGCCGGCACCACGGCGTCGAGCTCGGGCTGGTCACCGACGGCCGTTGGTGGGCGCTGGTCTGGGCACCGCGCGACGGGGTCACCACGACGGCGGTGTTCGACGCGATCCCGTGGCCGGAGTCGGCCGAACGCGACGTGCTGCGCGCCTTCGTCTCGCTGCTGAACCTGAGCCGGTTCTTCGAGGTCCCGGAGCGCGAGCGGCTACCCGCACTGCTCACCGCCAGCCTGGACAGCCAGGAGGACATCACCGAGGCACTCGGCGTGCAGGTGCGCCAGGCCGTCGAACTGCTCGTCGCCGCCATCGGCCGGGCCGGAGTCTCGAACGACGTAAGCGCGCACGAGGTCTACCGCGGCGCCGTCACGGTGATGATGCGGATCGTCTTCATCCTGTTCGCCGAGGAACGCGGGCTGCTCCCCTCCGACAACGAGGTGTACGCCACGGCGTACTCCGCCGGACGGCTGTGCGCCGAGCTTGAGCAGCGGGTCGCCGAGGGCACCGAGGACGAGCTGGAGAACACCCAGGCCGCCTGGCACCGCCTGCTCGCCCTGTTCCGCGCCGTCCACGGCGGCGTGGACCACCCCCGGCTGACCATGCACCCGCACGACGGCTCGATGTTCGACCCGGACGCGGACGCCTGGATGCCGCTGACCATCGACGACCGGACCGTCATGCACATGCTGCGCGCCGTGCAGTACGTCGAGGTCGGCACCGGCAAGAACCGGGAACGCCGCAAGCTGACCTTCCGCTCGCTGGACGTCGAGCAGATCGGCTACGTGTACGAGGGTCTGCTCTCCTACGAGGGCTTCCGCGCGGCCGACACGGTGGTGGGGTTGATCGGCAAGCCGGGCAAGGAGGAGGAGGTCGACCTCGTCCACCTGGAGCGTCTGCGGGCCACCGCCGGCGACGGACTGGCGGCGAAGCTGGCCGAGGAGTACAAGGACTCCGGCATCGGCTCGGCAGGCGCTCTTACCCGCAAGCTCGCTCCGCTGGACGACGCCGCCACTATGGAGGCCACCCGCCGACTGCTCGCCGCGACCGGCGGCGACGCCGACCTGGCCCGCCGGCTGCTGCCGTTCTCCGGCATCATCCGGGAGGACCTGCGCGGCCTGCCCGTGGTCATCCTGCCCGGAGCGCTGTATGTCACTGAGTCGGCGCTGCGCAAGAACACCGGCACGCACTACACGCCGCGCTTCCTCGCGGAGCAGGTGGTCGAGGGCGCCCTGGAGTCGCTGGTCTACTCGCCCGGTCCGCTGCAGACGGCGGACAAGAACGAGTGGAAGCTGCGCAGCGCGGACGACATCCTCAAGCTGAAGATCGCCGACATCGCCATGGGCTCGGCGGCGTTCCTGGTCGCCGCCGCCCGCTATCTGGGAGAGAAGCTCGTCGAAGCCTGGTCCCAGGAGGGCAAGGCGGAGGCACTGGCGTATCTGGCCGGCGCGGAGGAGCGCCGCGTCGACGCCGACGCCGACCCCCTGATCATCGAGGCCCGCCGTCAGATCATCGAACACTGCCTGTATGGCGTGGACATCAACCCCATGGCCGTAGAAATGGCCAAACTCTCCCTCTGGCTCGTCTCCATGGACACCACCCGGCCCTTCACTTTTGTGGACGACCGGCTAGTAGCTGGCGACGCCTTGCTGGGCATCACATCGCTAGAGCAAATCGAATACATGCATATGGACCCGGCAAAGGGTCGAGAAATCCATCAGGACATCTTCAACTGGACTGCTAGCGTACGGTCGACGGTCACTGAGCTAACCGATTACCGACGGCAAATATCCGAAGTAGAGCTAGGCTTCGATCCCCTGGCTGCTCTCAGCAAGAAGAGAGCACTCCTTGCTGAAGCAGAGGTGACCTCTTCACGCCTCCGTCTAATGGCGGATCTCACTGTCGGGGCGGCGTTGGCCTTTGCGAGCAAAGGTGACCGGGGTCGCAAGATTGGTTCAGAACAGGCGGCTAAATTCGCCAGCGATGTACATGCTGGAAGCGGTGAACTGGAGGCTCGTGAAGCCCGTAAGGAGTGGTTGACTTCGGACCCGGTAGCAGGTTCATTTGATCGCCAGCCGCTTCACTGGCCACTAGTTTTTCCCGAAGTCTACGGGGGGGATGGGTTTGATGCCGTGATCGGAAATCCGCCGTTCTTGGGAGGATCGAAGATAAGTGGGGCTATGGGGGCCGCCTATCGAGAGTATCTGGTTAATGAGGTCGCGGCTGGCGCGAAAGGAAATGCTGATCTTGTTGCATACTTCACTCTGCGGGCGCACTCTCTGTTGAAGAAAGCCGGCCAGGTGGGCCTGATTGCAACAAACACGCTGGCCCAAGGTGACACGAGGGTCGTTGGATTGGATCGACTATTGAGTTCAGGAACGGTTATCCGTGCCTCCATCAAGAGTCGGCCCTGGCCATCCAGGAGTGCAGTCCTTGAGTACTGTGCTGTGTGGACGAGCGGGGTGAGACTACAGGATGGCGTGTACGTGGTCGCTGATGGTTCGCCTGTTGCGGCCATCACGTCCGCTCTGGCCCCGGTCTCAAGGGTAACTGGAATTCCATTGCCGCTTGCTGCGAATCGTGGAATCGCTTGGAATGGATCGAAGATATATGGCAACGGCTTCACTGTCGGACCTGAAGAAGTGGAAGGGTTGCTAGCGGATCCCCGCAATCGCGATGTATTATTTCCATATCTTACCGGTGACGACGTGAACTCTCGATCGGACGGAACGGCTAGTCGTTGGGTGATCAATTTCCAAGACTGGAGCGAAGATGTAGCTCGGGAGTATCCAGTTGCATATGCTCGGGTGCATCGTCTCGTGAAGCCTGAACGGGATCGAAATAACCGGAAAATTCGCCGTGAGCGCTGGTGGCAGTATGGAGAGCGTGCGCCTAATCTGTATCAATCCATATCCCGGTTGCAGCGTGTCATCGCTATCACAATTGTAAGCAAGGTTGTGATGCCCGTGATGGTGTCGTCGGGGCATGTATTCTCACATTCGCTCACCGTCTTCGCAACTGATGACACGGCGATGCTGGGGCTTATTTCCAGTAGTCCGCATTATTGGTGGGCGGTTGCGAGGGCATCTTCCATGAAGACGGACCTTCGCTACACCCCATCGGATGTGTTTGAGACTCTCCCGCTGCCGGTAATGACGGAGGAGGTGCGAGACCTGGGAAACAAACTGGACATCGACCGGCGCGACCTCATGCTTGCGCGTCAGGCTGGCCTTACCAAGACGTACAACCTGGTCAACGATCCCAAGTGTGATGACGATGACATCGTTGAGCTGCGGCGGATTCACCGGGCCATCGATGAGGCCGTGTGCCGAGCCTACGGGTGGGACGACCTGATCGAGCAGCTTGATCATGGGCATCACGATCTGGGGCGGGAGACGCGGTACACCGTTGGCCCCTATGCCCGCCGCGAGCTGGTCGATCGGCTGCTTGAGCTGAACCACGCCCGGTACGCAGAAGAGGTCGCCAAGGGGTTGCACGACAAGGGGGCCAAGAAGAAGGGGCCTCGGGCGGCCAGGAAGCAGGCGTTGGCGGATGGGGCGGTGCAGGAGGCGTTGCTGGAGTGAGCGGGTAGGTAGGCAACGCACGCAGGTGGTTCGCGGCCGTGGTCGGGGGGGCTCGGCTGTTCTTGACGATTCAGGTGATCAGAGAGGAAGCCCTCCGTGTACGACCGGCAGGAACCGCTCTTCGCGGCACAAGCCGAGCAGGCCGACCTGTTCGCCGACAACGCCGGCAGCGCCGCGAACGCCGGCAGCGGCGGCAGTGGCGGGAACGTCGATGGCGCGGGCAACGCCGGTGACCACGGCGACGGCGCGACGGCGGAGGAAGCCGGCTCCGCCGCACCGGGCTCCGCCGCCGGGGAGCCTGCCTTACCCGGCTCCGGGCAACCGGCCCCGCGCGGTCTCGACGCGCCGCAGGTCTTCGCGCCGGCCACGTCGTTCGAGGTCAGGGACGCCTTTCAGAAGCTCGTCCACCTCGACCTGCTCGGCCCCTGGGAGGGGGACACCGAGCAGCTCCCGGCACGGTCTCCCGGCCCGCGCGAGCGTTACCTGGTCGGCATGCTCGGCCCGAAGCCCTCCGCGCGGTCGATCGAGGAGGCCGCCGATGAGGTGCCGGATACCGAGATCGGCGCCGAGGGCAGCGGCGAGGACGGCGAGCTGCCCGACAAGCTGACCCCGCAGAACCTCGGCCGCATCTGGGCGTCGTCCAAGGGCATGATGTTCGCGGTGCCCGGCGACGTGGACGTCCTGACGGTGACCGCGTCCTGGGGCCGGTACGCCAAGTCCGAGGTCCAGGTGGACGACGGCAAGGGCGGGACGCGGCCGGCTCAGGCGTGGAGCCGCGAGCCGGTGAGCTACGTCAAGCAGATCCGGCTGGACGGCGAGCCGTCGGAGCGCGTCCCGCTGACGATGGAGCGGCCCGACGAGCGCGGTGTGCTGCTGGCCGTTGGCGTGCGCTCCCAGAAGGACGGGCGGCGGGTCGTCGAGCTGACGCTGATCAACCAGCAGGCGGCACCGGTACGGGCACCCGACACCGCCTGGCTGTTCCAGACCGAGCTCAAGGTCGCCGCCCCGAACGCCGCCGGCGAGGCGGCTCCCTGCGTCTTCCTGCCCATCGACGACCCGCTCGACGGTGACGCGGGCCTGGCGGAGGACCTGGAGGACCGGCACCTGCGCCTGCTGTACCGGGACGAGCGCCGGTACGCGTCCGGCCGCAACGTCGCGGTGCACGCCGTCGTCCCGGACGGCCAGCGGTGCGCCGCCGAGCTGTACACCACCTGGCTGCCGGTGTACGACGTCCCCGCCACGGTCGCGCCGGTGGGCGAGGGCACTCCGCTCGCCGGGGTCGAACTGTCCATGGACGCCCTCGCCGACGCCTCGCCCGACGAGCTGGCCGCAGGACTGATGCCGCTCGCCACCAGCTACACCGCCTGGCTGGACGTGCAGGAACAGCGCATCCCCACGCTTCCGGAGCCGCTGCGCGAGGCCGCGACGCTCGCGGTGTACAAGGCCCGCCAGGCCGCCCGGCGCGTCGAGACCGGCATCGCCCTGCTCAGCGGGCGGCCGTTGCCGTCCCCGGCCGGCCCCGCCGATCCTGGTGAGTTCGTCTTCACCCCCGAGCGGCACCAGCAGGCGCTCGCCGCGTTCCGGTTCGCCAACCTGGCGATGGCCGCGCAGCGCCGCCGTACCGCGATGGCCAAGCGGCGTGAGGAGCACGGGCTGACCTACGAACAGGGCATGGCACAGGTCGAGGAGGAGGGCGCGAAGGCGGCGTCTTGGCGGCCGTTCCAGCTCGCGTTCGTGCTGCTCAACATGCCTTCGCTGACCGACCCGGGCCACCCCGAGCGGGCCGCCGACCACACCGCGACCGTCGACCTGCTGTTCTTCCCGACCGGCGGTGGCAAGACCGAGGCGTACCTCGGCCTGACCGCCTACACCTTCGCGATCCGGCGGCTGCAACGCGTCGTCGGCGTCGGCGCCGAAGCGCGTGACGGCATGTCCGGCGTCACCGTCCTCATGCGCTACACGCTGCGGCTGCTGACCGCCCAGCAGTTCCAGCGGGCGGCGGCGCTGGTGTGCGCGGCCGAGGTGCTGCGCCGCGAGGACCCGGCGACTTGGGGCGAGGAGCCGTTCCGCATCGGCCTGTGGGTGGGCAACGCGGTCTCGCCCAACTGGTTCGACGGGGCCGACAAGCAGATCCAGGAGGCCAGGGAGGCGCCCGACAGCCGCCGCCGGGCCAACGTGCTGCAGACGCTCACCTGCCCCTGGTGCGGCGAGAAGCTCGTCGCCGGGCGGAACATCGAGGTCGACGTGGAGCGCCGCCGGGTGCTGCTCTACTGCGGGCGCGGCCGGGAGGGGGACGGCGACTTCTGCCCCTTCTCCAAGCTCGGCGAGGACCGCATCCTGACCGCGCGGCTGGACGACCCCGGGGAGATCGCCGGCCGCCGGGAAGGGCTGCCGATCCTGACCGTGGACGAGGAGATCTACCGGTTGGCCCCGAGCCTGGTCATCGCGACCGTGGACAAGCTGGCCCAGCTCCCGTGGCGCGGCTTCGCCGGGCACCTGTTCGGCCGGGTCAGCAAGCGCTGTCCCCGGCACGGCTACCGGCACACCGACCTGGACGACGCCATCGGCTGCGGTGACAAGCACCACGCCAAGGGGAAGCTGCCGAAGACGGCCAGCGTGCCGGTCGTCCGGCTCCGACCGCCGGACCTGATCATCCAGGACGAGCTGCACCTGATCTCCGGGGCCCTCGGCACCACGGTCGGGCTGTTCGAGGCGGCGGTGGACGAGCTGTGCACCTGGCGGGCCGGCGGCCGGGACATCGGGCCCAAGATCGTGGCGTCCACCGCGACCACCAAGCGGGCCGAGCGCCAGGTGCTCGGCGTCTTTGCCCGCGGGCTCGCGGTGTTCCCGCCGCAGGTCATCGACGTGTCCGACACCTTCTTCTCCCGGCAGGTGCCGGTGACCCCCGCGACGCCCGGGCGGCGCTACCTCGGGGTGTGCGCCCACGGCGTGCGGCTGAAGTCGGCGGAGATCCGGCTCGCCGAGATCCTGTTCCTCGCCGGGCAGACGATGTTCGACCGGCACGGCGAGGCCGCCGACCCGTACATGACCGTGGTCGGCTACTTCAACGCCACCCGGGAGCTGGCCGGCATGCGCCGCTACCTGGACGACGACGTGACGACCCGGGTCCGGACGCACGGCAGGCGCAAAGGGCTGTCCGACCGGCTGCTCGCCCGGACGGACCTGCTCAACATCGTCGAGCTGACCTCCCGCATCTCCTCGGCCGACATCAGCGACGTGCTCAACCGGCTGGAGATCGGCTTCGACCCCGAACTGGACACCACCCGGCGGCGGATCGAGATCCGCGACGAACTGATCGACGTCCTGAAGGAGGAGAAGGAGAAGCGCAGGCAGGCGCACCCGCTCGCCGACCGGTACCGCGACCGCCGCAGTGACCGGCGTAGTGATCGCACGGCCGACCGGCAGCCGGTCGACGTGGTGCTGGCGACGTCGATGCTGCAGGTCGGCGTGGACGTCTCCCGGTTCGGGCTCATGGTGATGACCGGCCAGCCGAAGAACACCGCCGAGTACATCCAGGCGTCCTCGCGGGTCGGCCGGACCGCCGAACGCCCGGGCCTGGTGATCACGCTGTACAACTGGTCGCGTCCCCGGGACCTGGCGCACTTCGAGGACTTCGAGCACTACCACGCGACCTTCTACCGCCAGGTGGAGGCCCTGTCCGTCACGCCGTACACCCGGCGGGCGCTCGACCGGGGCACCACTGCCACCATCGTGGCGGCGATCCGGCACGCCGAAGAGTCCTACTCCGGCAACCGGGACGCCGAGGACGTGCCGCTGGACGGTGAGCCCGTGCGGCACGTCGTCACCCGGATGCTGCGCCGGGCCGAAGCGGTCGGCGGCCCCCGCAGCCGGGAGTACCTCGACGCCCGCATCAAGGCGGTCACCGACATGTGGCAGCAGCGCACGCAGGGGCCCGCACGGCTCGGCTACGAACGCAAGGCCACCAAACAGGAGACCATCGCGCCGCTGATCGACCGGGCGGGCAACGCGCCGTGGGGACTGATGACGGTCGGCAACTCCATGCGGGAGACCGAGAACGACATCAATCTGCTGCTGCCCGCGAGCGGCGCGATTTTCGACTCGCCCGTCGGCGCGACCGCCTGGGTGTTCTCCACCCCGGACGCGACGGACGACGACACCGACATCCCCGTCGGCGACGAACTGGGCGTATCAACGATCGGGGGAGGGGCCAAGTGATGGCGAGCTACTCGCAGTACCGCAGCAGGGTCGGCTCGGTCCGGCCCAGCCACCTGATGTTCACCAGCGGAGTGGGCGCGCTGGTGGACCTGCCGAACTTCTCCGTCCTGGTCAAAGGGCTGGACGACTGGCGGTACGACAAACTCGGCGACAAGCACGTCGTGATCACCGAGCCCCGGCTGCTCGCGGCCGTGCAGACCGTGCTCAGCAAGACGGTGAAGGAACTGAAGCCGGCCCCCTGGCTGCCCGGCGCGGACCAGGACCCGAACGGCGAGGCGGCGCGCACCGGCACACCGGTCGCCCCGTTCCCGAGCTGGATGCGGTGCACCGCGTGCAACCTGCTCGCCCGCATCGACTCCGGGGTCTTCGGCTTCGAGAACGACAAGCCGAACAAGCCGCACGAGGCGCGTTTCTTCCATAAGTGCGGCAAAGGACACAAGAACAACCTCGTGGTCGGAGCACGGTTCGTGGTGGCGTGCGGCGCCGGGCACCTGGACGACTTCCCGTACCTGGAGTTCGTGCACCACGGCGGCAAGTGCCCGACGGTGGAGAAGCCGCACCTGCTGATGGAGGACTACGGCGGAAACCTCGGAGCCAACGTTCGCATCTCCTGCCAGCGCTGCCCGGCCGACCGCAACATCCGCGAGGTGATGGGCAGACGCGGGCAGGAACACCTGCCGGGGTGCCGTGGCCGCCATCCGCACCTCGGCACGTTCGCCGGATGTGCCAGATCGTTGCACGTGCTGGTCGTCGGCGCGTCCAACCAGTGGTTCGCCCAGACTCTGTCCGCGCTGGCCGTGCCGCAGAGCGGGGCGAGCGAGCTCGACGCCAAGGTCGAGCAGTTCTGGGGGAACCTCCAGCACGTCGCCGGGCCGAACACGCTTCCTTTCCTGCGGTCGATGCCGCCGCTGAGCTACGAGTTCGAGAAATGGCAGGATGACGAGCTCCTGGCCGCGATCGAACGCCACCGGACCGGTCTCGCATCTGGTGAGGCGGATAGCGAAGCCGAGGGCTATCCCGACCTGCGCACCCCCGAATGGCAGGTCTTCTCCGGTACCACACTGCCCGAACCCAGCGACGAGTTCACCGCCTACCGCCACCCCGACGGTGTGCCGAACCTGCTCAAGGACTTCTACTCGGACGTGATCCAGGTGGAACGGGTGCGCGAGGTGCGCGCGATGATCGGCTTCACCCGGCTGGACGCCCCCGACCCCGACGACCCGAACCTCGTCACCCGCGCGCCGCTGTCCCGATCGAAACCCACCTGGGTCCCGGCCAGCGAAGTGCGCGGTGAGGGCATCTTCCTGCGGGTACCCGAAGATCTCCTGGCCGACTGGGAGAGGACCGTCGAAGACTCGGCGGCCGTCAAGCTGCACTACGAGGCGTACGGACGGTTCCGCGAGTACCGTTACTCGGCCCGCACCGGGCAGCCGTTCAACGAGGACACCCGCTATCTGGGCTGGCCCGGGGCGCGCTACTACGCGCTGCACACCCTGTCACACCTGATGATCAGGACGATCGCGCTGGAGTGCGGGTACAACTCGGCCAGCCTCGCCGAACGCGTCTACGCCGGCGACGAGGACGACCCGCGCGGCGGCATCCTCATCTACACCGCCGTCCCGGACGCCGAAGGGACCCTCGGTGGCCTGGTCTCCCTCGCCGAACCCGACGAGCTGGTACGCCTCACCCGCCGCGCGCTCACCGAGGCCCGGCACTGCTCGTCCGACCCGCTGTGCGCCGAGCGGCTGCCGCGTGACCCCGAGGACTTCCTGCACGGCGCCGCCTGCCACGCCTGCCTGTTCGTGTCGGAGACCACCTGCGAGCGCGGGAACCGCTTCCTGGACCGGCGCTTCCTCGTGCCCATCGACCCGTCCGAGCCGGCCCTCTTCCCGGAGGTGCCGTAACCCGGCGCCCGGGCCGGGCGACATGAGCGACGACTTCGCCGCGGCGGTGGAGCAGGCACTGGCCCGGCTCGGGCCGCTGTACACCGGCACGCTGGGGCTGGCCGTGGGGCAGGGCCTGCCCGCGGAGGCGATCGTGCACGCCGTCCCGCTGCCGGAGTGGCCGGAGATCGCCCGGCGAGTGCTGGACGCCGTCGCGGCGGCGGGACTGAGCGGCGCCGAGGCCGGCGCCTATCTGAGGGGCGCCGCCGCCGGATGGGCGGCACACGAGACGGGCGTGCGGGTCGAGTCGGTGTGGAGCGGGCCGGCGACCCACGAGGTGCCGGTGCGCGCCACCGCGCCCGTACTGGTCGACCTCGTCGCGCACGCCGCGCATGAACTGATTCTCATGACCTACTCGGCCAAGCCGTACCCGCCGTTGCTGGACGCCCTGGCCGGCGCGGTGGCCCGCCGCGTGCCGGTCATGGTGGTGGTCGAGACGCTGCAGGGCGCGGGAAGCGCGCTGGCCGGTTCGGAACCGGCCTCGGCCTTCGCGTCGGTCGCAGGGGTGGAGGTGTGGCACTGGCCGGCGGACAGGCGCGGTGAGCCAGGGGCCAAGATGCACGCCAAGCTGGCGGTGGCCGACCGGCGAGTGTTACTGGTGTCCAGCGCCAACCTCACCCAGTCGGGTGTGGCCAAGAACATCGAATCGGGTGTCCTGGTCCGGGGAGGGACGGCCCCGCTGCGAGCCGCCGAGCACGTGACCGAGCTGCGCGCCAAAGGAATCCTGGAACGGCTGCGCTGATCGGTCCCCCGAGTCCGGCGGCGGCGCCCGGTGCGGGACTCCGACCTGGAAGATGTGCCTGGCGGGCACAGGTGTCAGCGCCTGCCCATCGAGATGATCGTCTTACCGACCATGGTCGCCGACGTGATCGCCGGGCACCACACCTTCGGAAGACCACCCCACCTGATCGCCGCCGCCATCGCCGTCTGGGCCGACAAGTACGCACTCCGCTGATTCCCGACGCTATTGGACGATCGCCAGCATCAGTTCGGCGGCCGTGGGCCGGTTGTGCGGTTCCTTATCCAGGCAGGCGGCGACCGGGCCCACCAGCATCGGCGGCAGCACCGAGATGTTGGGGTGGTAGGACAGGATCGCCGAGAAGAGCTGGTAGGGCGTGTCACCACGGAACGGGCCCGCGCCGGTCGCGCCGTAGAACATCGTCGCGCCCCAGCTGAACAGATCGGACTCCAGGCCGGCCGGCCGTCCGGAGACCTGCTCGGGCGACATGTAGGCGGGCGTTCCCTTCATGCCGCCGGAGGTGGTGACGTGGTCCAGCGCCCGCGCCACTCCGAAGTCGATGACCCGCGGGCCGTCCGGCCCGAGCAGGACGTTCGCCGGTTTGAAGTCGCGGTGGACGACGCCGGCCGCGTGGATGCCGGCCAGGGCGGCGGAGGTGGCGATGGCCAGCCGGATGAGGCCGTCACTGTCGAGCGGGCGGCCCTGGCGGCGCACGAGCGCGTCCAGCGACGGGCCGGGCACGTACTCGCTGACCACGTACGCCCGGTCGTCGGCGACGCCCACGTCGATGACGCGCGCGGTCGCATAGGGCGGCACTCGCCGCGCGGTCAGTACCTCGCGCATGAAGCGGTCGCGCTCGCCGTGCGCCTCGTGGAGGCGGGCGTGCAGCACCTTGACCGCCACCTCGCGTCCATCCGGGGCCTGCGCCAGGTACACCGTTCCCTGGCCGCCCTCGCCGAGGCGGGACAGCAGGCGGTAGGGGCCGAGCGGACCGAGCTCGTTCGTGGCAGGGCGAGCGGCGCCGGGCACCGTTCCCCACGGGTCCCTGACGGGCGGCGGATGGTGATGCGAGGCCTGCTGCCACGACGGCCGGGCCGTCCACTGGGGAGCGTGCGGCGGCACGTCCGGTGCCGGGTGCGCGTAGGTGACCGGGGGACCCGCGGGCGGCCGGAACGGCGCCACGCGAGGGCGGAACACGGCGCGCCGGATGATGAACGCGTGCACGGTGCCGCCGAACCAGACCCCCGGCACCCACACGAACCCGGCCACCGTGTTGCGCCAGTCGTGGTCGGGAAGCGCGTTGAGATAGGACGAGGTGGCGAGGAACAAAAGGAACAGCACCCCGTAGCCGGACGCGGAGAAGATCAGGTCACGGCGTTTTGTCCGGATCGCGGCATGGGTGATGATGAAACACGTGCCGAACCCGCACGTGAAAAGCGGCGTAAGCGCCCAAATTACGCTTAACGGAAGACCCCGCCAGGACCGGCGGTCCGGAATGCGCATGTCCGCGTCGTGGTGACGAGCGGCGGGGCCGGGACTGGCAGACACAGCGGAAATGATACGGATCGGCCGCCGGGCGACGCGAGTGCCGGATGTCGCCTCTGACCCGCGCATTGATCGTGTACTTTTTTCCTTTATGGCCATAGAGGAAAGGCGGGCCGTTCCGAACCGCCGGACGACTATCGCCGAACGGTACGAACTGGACCCGCTCTCGCGCCGATCCGGCGGCATGGGGGAGATCTGGTTCGGCCGCGACAAACGGCTCGACCGGCCGGTCGCGGTCAAGTTCATCCGGGTCGATCGGATGCCGGACGGCAGGCCCGACGAAGAGTTGACCAAACGGTTCGTCCGCGAGTCCCGCATCACCGCCGCGCTGGAGCACCCCGGCGTCCCCACCGTCTACGACTGCGGTTCCTTCGGCGATGACCTGTACATGGTCATGCAGCTCATCGACGGCTGCTCCCTGGCGGACCTGCTCGACGAGATCCGCGAGGACGGCGAGATCCCCATCGCGTGGGCCGCCGCCATCGCCGCGCAGGTGTGCTCGGTGCTGTCCGCCGCCCACGCCCGGTCGCTGGTGCACCGCGACCTCAAACCGGGAAACCTCATGCTCTGCCGCGACGGCACCGTCAAGGTGCTCGACTTCGGCGTGGCCGCGGCACTGTCGTCCACCGAGACCAGGCTCACGCGCACCGGCATGGCCCTCGGCACCCCCGAGTACATGGCGCCAGAACAGGCCGCCGCGGGGACCGTCGAACCCCGCACCGACCTGTACTCGCTGGCCGTCGTCCTGGACGAGATGCTCGCCAAGCACAACCAGTTCAAGGGCGACACCGCGCTCGCCTCGATGCGCAACCACACCGACCGCGCGCCGCGGCCCCTGCGCGGCCGGCGACCCGAAGTACCCGAGGGCCTGGAACGCCTCGTCCTGCGGATGCTCGCCAAGAACCCCGAAGAGCGACCCGCGTCCGCCGACGAGGTGTACGCCGGGCTTCTCGAATTCTGCGCCGAGCCGCCGCCGTTCCCGGGTTATGTGGACCTGGCCACGGCCTATCCCACCCGCATGTACGCCAAGATCGTCGGCAGGGTCGAGCCGCCCGGCCCGGCCTCGGCGGCAGAGCGTGGAGGCACGGCGCGGTCCCCGGCACCCGAAGAGATCGCGGATGCCAGGAAGCGCGCCGAGAAGCTCAAGGCCGCGTCCCGGTTCGGTGAGGCGGCCGAGGTGCTGTCGGAGCTGCTCCAGGCCGGCGCCGCCACGCTCGGCCCGCGGCACCTCGTGATGATCGAGATCCGCATCGAGCTCGCCGACGTGCTGTTCCTCGGTGGCGACTACCGCCGCGCGGTCCCGCTGTTCCGCGAACTCGCCGCCGACCTCACCGCGGCCAAGGGCCCGTCGGACGACCTCGTGCTCCGCTGCAGGCTGATGGAGGGGCACTGCCACGCCGTGGTCGGCGAGACGGACCTGGCGCTCGCCCAGTTCCGGCGACTGCTGGACGACGAGAGGGAGCTCGGGGTCGACGAGGAGCGCGTCCTTGAACTGCGGCGGCAGATCGGCCTGCTCGAACTGGGGACGGGGAACAGAGCCGCGGCGCGGCGCACGCTGACCGGCCTGCTGCCCGACCTGGAGTCGCGATACGGCCCACATCACCCCAACGTGGCCAAGGTCCGGGAGACGTTGCGGAACCTCGGTGCGGAGTGATGACAAAGATTTCCGGACACACGCTAACGGCGCTCGCCCGAGAGGCGATGGGCATGTGCGTGCACGGTGAAGTTCTCAATGAGGAGTGGCGTGGCGAAGCTCGGGATCGACAAGGACTTCCTGAAGGATTTCGGCAGACTGGAACGGTCCGTACAGGACCGGGTCACCGAGGTCTTCACCAAGTTCGAGCACGCCACACACGCGGGTCTGCACCTGGAGAAACTGCACAACGCGCACGACCACCGCTTCCGCACCATCCGCATCGACCTGTTCTGGCGCGGCGTCGTCCTCGCCCCCGACACCGGTGACACCTTCACCCTGCTGAAAGTGCTCCCGCACGACGAGGCCACCGCGTGGGCCGAACGGCGGCGCGCCTCGGTCAACGCCGCGACCGGGCGCATCGAGATCCGTGACGTGGCCGCGATCGACGCCACCCTGCCCGAGCTGGTGCGCCACACCGAGACCGCCACCACGCTGCTGTTCGAGGACGTCCGCGACGCCGACCTGTCCGGCCTGGGTGTGGACGAACAGACGATGGCCTTCGCGCGGGCACTCACCCACGTCAGCCAGCTGGAGGCCGCGGAGGCGTTCCTGCCGCATAACCAGTGGCAGGTCCTGTACGGGCTGGCGGCCGGGCTCACCCCCGAACAGGTGTGGGCCGAGCTCGGCGCCGCGCCCGCGCGGGAGCCATACGACACCGAGGACCTGTCCGCGGCCGTGGAACGCACGCCCGAGCAGGTGGTGCTGGTGGACGGCCCCCGAGAACTCATGGAGGTCTTCCGGCACCCCTTCGCGCTGTGGCGGATCTACCTGCATCCCACCCAATACCAGGTGGCCAACGCCACGTTCAGCGGGCCCGCGCGGATCACCGGCGGGCCGGGCACCGGCAAGACCGTCGTCGCCCTGCACCGTGCCCACCATCTGGCCCGATCCGGCGCGGGCCAGGTACTACTGACCACCTTCACCTCGACCCTCTCCACCTCCCTTGAGGCCGGGTTGCGCCTGCTCGCCGACTCATCGGCGGTGCTCGACCGGGTCGAGGTCCGCCACGTCGACCAGCTCTCCCACCAGATCTTCGCCGAGCGGCACGGCCGCCCGGCGATCCTGCGGGACAAGGAGGAGAAGGAGATCTGGCGTCGCATCGTCAAACGGCTCGACGCGCCGTTCACCGAGACCTTCCTGGCCGAGGAGTGGCGGCACGTGGTGCTCGCCCAGCGGGTGACCGACGCCGCCGGATACCTGGCAGCCAAGCGCGACGGACGCGGACGCGGGCTCGGCACCCGCCAGCGTGCCCAGTTGTGGCAGGTGATCTGGGAGTTCGAGGAAGAGCTGAAGCGGCGGCGGTACTGGACGCACGAGACCATTTGCGCCGAGGCGACCAGGCTGCTCGACGAGCGCGCGGACAAGCCGTACCGGCACGTCATCGTCGACGAGGCCCAGGACCTCCACCCGGTCCAGTGGCGCTTCCTGCGCGCGGCCGTCGCGCAGGGCCTCGACGACATGTTCATCGCCGGGGACACCCACCAGCGGATCTACAGCAGCCGCGTCTCGCTCCGCGAGGTCGGTGTCAACGTCGCGGGCCGCTCCTCCCGGCTCACCGTGAACTACCGGACCACGGCCGAGATTCTCGGCTGGAGCCTCGGCATGCTGCGCGGTGAGGCCATCGACGACATGAACGGCGGTCTGGACACCGTGGCCGGTTACCGCTCTCAGGTACACGGCCCTCCGCCAGAGCCGCACGGGTTCCGTACGCAGAAAGAGGAACTCGACGCGCTCGCCCGCAAGGTCGTCGAATGGCGGGAGATGGGCGTCCAGCCGGAGGAGATCGGCATAGCCGCGCGGTCCAACGTCCTCGCCGACTCCGCCGTCACCGTCCTCAACGCGGCCGGCGTCCCGGCGCGGTCGCTCGCCAAGGCGGGCCCGGAGGACGTGGTACGCGCCGGGACCATGCACCGCATGAAAGGGCTGGAGTTCCGGTGCGTCGCGGTCATCGGGGTGGGGGAGCACGCCGTGCCCTCGTCGAGCGCCGTCACCCCGGCCGAGGAGGACGCGGTGACCCATGCACAGGACCTGCAACGGGAACGGTGCCTGTTGTTCGTCGCCTGCACCAGAGCCCGCGAACGGCTGTACGTCTCCTGGCACGGCAATCCGAGTCCATTCCTGGACGGTTTCGTCGAGTGACCAACGGTCATCGTCCGCTCGCTCGCTGAGCGTACGACGACCATCTCCGGCATCTATCGGTTCACATGAAGGCGGGTCATGGCCAAGCTCTCGGTACTTCTCCACCAGATCGACAACGGCACGGTGCTGCTCCCGGAGTTCCAGCGCGGGTACGTCTGGAACCGCGACCAGGTGCGCGGGCTGATGCGCTCGCTGTACCGCGGCTATCCGGTCGGCGGACTGCTGATCTGGGAGACCGAGCCGGAGCAGACGGCCGTACGCGGCGGCTCTACGGACGGTGGGGTGCGCTCGCTGCTGCTCGACGGCCAGCAGCGCATCACCTCGCTGTACGGTGTGATCCGCGGCCACGCGCCCGCCTTCTTCGAGGGAGACGCCGCGGCGTTCACCGGCCTGCGCTTCAACGTGGAGGACGAGAGCTTCGAGTTCCACGCGCCGGCGAAGATGCGCGACGACCCGCGATGGGTCGACGTCACCCGCCTGTACACCGAAGGTCTGCAGCCCTTCTTCAAGGACTTCAGCACCATGCCGGAGAATTTCTCCCTCTATCTTGAACGCCTGAACCGGCTGTACCAGCTCCTCCAGCGAGAGTTCCACGAGGAGAAGATCACCGGCCCGGACAAGGACGTCGAGGTCGTCGTCGATATCTTCAACCGGGTCAACTCCGGGGGCACCGCGCTGTCGAAGGGTGATCTGGCACTGGCCAAGATCTGCGCCCACTGGCCGTCGGCCCGCCAGGTCATGCGTGATCACCTCAAGACGTGGCAGGTCAAAGGGTTCGACTTCTCACTCGACTGGTTGCTGCGCAACACCGCGGCCGTGGCGACCGGACGCGCGGTGTTCACCGCGCTCGACACCGTCTCCGCCGGCGAGTTCGAGGTCGCCCTGGCCAAGTCGGTCGGATACGTCGGGAACTTCCTGGAGGCCGCGTCCGGACGCCTCGGGCTGGACCACGACCAGGTGCTCATGGGGCGCTACGCCGTCCCGGTCATCTCGCGCCTGCTGCACCTCAGCCCCGGCGGTCGCTTCGCGGACGCCACTCACCGTGACAAGGTGCTGTTCTGGTACGTGCACTCCGCGCTGTGGGGACGCTTCGCCGGATCGACCGAGACGGTTCTGGCCAAGGACTACGAGGTGGCCAAGGACGCCGGCATCGACGGGCTCATCTCCTCGCTCGAACGCTGGCGTGGCGGCAACCTGGAGATCCAGGCTCACGACTTCGAAGGCTCCACCAAGGGGTCGCGTTTCTACCCTCTGCTCTACCTGCTCACCCGGGCCAAGGGAGCCCGCGACTTCGGCAGCGGACTGCCGCTGCGTGCCGAGATGCTCGGCAAGCTCGCCTCGCTCCAGGTCCACCACATCTTCCCCAAGGCCGTGCTGCACAAGGCCGGGTACGACCGGGGGCAGGTGAACGCCATCGCCAACTTCTGCTTCCTCACCCAGGACACCAACCTCGTCATCGGCAAGCGCACCCCGGAGGAGTACTTCACCGAAGTCGAGGACAAGCACCCCGGTGCGCTTGCCTCACAGTGGATACCGGCCGACCGCGACCTGTGGAGGGTCGACCGGTACCTCGACTTCCTCGCCGCGCGGCGCGAGCTGCTGGCCCAGGCCGTGCAGTCCTTCCTCGCCGAACTGCGCAACGGCGCGGCGCCCCAGGCCGAGGAACTCGCCCCGATCACCGTCATCGCCGACGAACGCGACGACGTACGCGTCGCCCAGGTCAAGGCCATGGCCGAGGAACTGGTGCGGCTCGGGTACGCCGAACCCGCCCTCGACAGTGAGATCGCCGACCCCGCCAGCGGCCGTGCCCTGGCGGTGGCCGAAGCGTTCTGGCCCGACGGGCTGCAGCAGGGACAGGGCAAGCCCGTGATCCTGGAGCTCGACCCGGAGGCCGCCGACCTGCCGCGGCTGGAGGAGCTGGGATACGAGGTCTTCACCTCGGTCGACGCGCTGCTCGGGTACGCGGCCCGGCGCAACGAGTCGGCGGCCGGAATCCCTGCCGTTGTAGCGCAGGCGGAGGTGGCTCCCGAGGTTGCCACTCCGGTCGCGGGCATCGACGGGGACTTCGACAAGGCCATGCGCTCGATCTACGACCGGGCCCGGCGCGAGGCCAACTACCACGCCGGCTACTTCCTCAGCATGCTGGCCGAGCACGGCAGCCTGGCCACCGCCCGCAAACTCCTGCACGCCCCCGCGGTGAGCGACGGTTTCGCGGCCCTGTGGGAGCGAGGCCGCCTGGACCTCACCGTCGAAGCCCTGGTCATCCAGCCCCACTACGCCGACCTCTTCACCCCCGCGGAGATCGAGATCGCCCACCATCGCCTCACCCAATTCGGCTACCACTGACAGACACGCGCCCTGGGAGACCTGGTTCACGAGCGGCGAGCGGATCCCAATCAAATATCGAATGAACCAGCTGTTGGGAAGCGTGCGACACGAGCGGCGAGCTCCCATCTCATCTCCGTGATGAATGCCGCCCCGTCATCTATATCGGGGACTCGTCGCGTGTGATCGTTACCGATCGGTACACGGTGGAGCGAAGTCTGCTGCTGTTTCGTAAACCAATATTTTCATTGCGGAAGTGCAATGAGCGATGAATCACACGTCTGTGGACGTCGAAGGGATCACTCTGTTAGAAAACTGAAAGTGTCCGGACGTCCCATGAGGCTGTTGTGAAGTGTGTGCGTGCCCGCTACGCTGGTCAGCTGCGGTGCGTATAAGAGGTGGATGCGCGAAGCGTCCACCTGCGAGCGGTGGAATCGATGAACGCGCCGTGTCTCGTGCATTCGTCATGTTGAACGTGCAATGCTGGGAGGAATCCTTGGCCGCGTTGAACTGGGACAGGTCCAGGCGGGAGATCATGATGGCTGCTGCCGCCACCGAGCAGAGACTTGAGGAGGCCGCTCTCCAGGACGCGGCCCTTCTCGGTCATTCCGGTTTCGGCGGTGATCCGCGTGCTCGCGACGACCACCGTGAGTTCCGTCAAGCTCTCAAAGAAGAGCTCTATGGCGGAGTGTCGCAGGAGACGCGTACACGTGGTCGCCGCACAGGGAGGTTATCAACGAAGCGTCAGCCGACCCCCCGTTCTCGTACAGCCGATTCCTCTCCGCGCGTGAATTCTGTTCCCGCTACTCGATCTGATTCGCCGGCCTCGCCCCAAAGTCCGGACGCCCGCCTGGCTCGATTGCTGGAAGAGATCGGTGAGGCGAGAAAGCGAAAGAGGATGGACCGTGTGCTCGGCCTGTGTGGCGCCGCATGTAGTGTCCTTGGCAAGGTCAAAGGTCCACGTGCCGACCAGGCCCGGCGGTCGCTGAAGGGGCACCTGGACTGGGCCAAGACGCAACTCGACGCGAATACGACAAAAAAACCGGCTTCTCTCCCTGTCTCTCCCTCGAAGAGATAGCCATCGGGTGCACTGCACCTTAGTATTCGCCGAGTCTAGGATGGTCCGTCATAGACTGGGTTGAGCGGGTCGCAGGCATTCGGCGGTGGGCGCGGAATGGGAAGCCGGCCCCGCACGAACCGCTCCTGCTGCTCCCCGCCCTCGGCCGTTGGTAAACGGGCTGTGCCTGTGCGCCATGCATCACAAGCTGTTCGACAAGGGCGTCCTCGGGCTCACCTCCGACCGGAGGATCACCGTCTCCGCCAAGTTCGCCGGCAGGTCACCGACCTCGGAGACCATGGTCCTCGACCTCGCGGAGCGTCCCGTCCGGTCGCCGCAGCCGGGTCTTCCTTCCATGGAGTCGGCCAACATCGACTGGCACCACCGCCAGGTCTTGCGCACCCCCGCCCGCCGGCGTTAGCCGCAGCCTCCGGCTCCGGTCTGTGCACGAGGCGCCGGTCGGGCGGAAACGCCAAGCCTGCCGGCCCTCGGTCGAGGCGGGGCGAGGTGAACGATGTGCGCAATGTTCACGCGTATCAGGCGAGCATCCGCGCGAAGGCGTCGGGCGTGATGATGGGGATGCCGTACGCGCGGGCCTTTCGCGCCTTGCCGGACAGGGAGTCCGGGTCGGCGGCGACCAGGAGGCCGACCTTCTTGGTCACGTTCTGGTGCGGTACGTACCCGGCCTGGCGGGCGCGCCGCTCCCAAGTCTCGCGATCCTCGGCCATCTCGCCGGTGAAGACGACGAGGTCCCCCTGCTGCAGGGCGAACCGAGCCAACGGCACGGACGCTCGCGTGGCGGCCTGGTCAAGGGCGTCCCCGGTCGCCGTGGCGGGTAGGTGCAACAGGACGGCGATCTGGTCGAGCTCGTGCCGCTCGGCGTCCGTGACCACTCCGTCGGACAAGGCTCCGTGTGCGAGCGCGACGAGATAGTCCCGGTGCAGCCGGTCCAGGTCCGCCCGGCACAGCCCCAGCCCGGTCGCGAGTTCGACCAGGGCGTCCGCCTCAGCCGCTGAGATGTGATGGTCCAGCAGCGCCTGGTCCAGCAGGGCGAGATACGGCCCGGCCTGCACGGGCTGCGCCGTCTGCGGCACTCGATCGAGGATGCGCGCGAGGAAGTGCCGTTGCCGTTCTGCCGAGACCCCTCTACGTACCCAGGGTGCGTCGCCGCCGTGGAACACCGGCCATTCCGCGGCGGCCGAGGAGCGCAGCGCCTGAGGCCAGGGGGACTCCGGCCGGGCCAGGTCGAGATAGTGCCGTAGCAGGCTCGCGGCGGCGCGGGCGTCGATGAGCGCGTCATGGTGCCCGTCGAGGGGTATGTCGGCCACGGCGCAGCACCCGGCCAGATTGCGCGGCGCGTGCGGCAGGAACCGCCCGGCCTCCGCCATCGTGCACACCCCGATGCCGGCCAGGGGAGGGGCCGCCACCCCGACACGGGAGAACTCGGCCTCCAGGAAACCGGTGTCGAACCGGAGATTGTGGGCGACCGGCACTCGCCCTCGCAGCAGGGTCGTCATCGTGCCCGTGATCTCTTTGAACGTGGGCGCGTGCCGGACGTCGGCCGCGCTGATGCCGTGAATGCGCTGGAGCCCGAGGTCGCGTTCCGGATTGACCAGCGTGCTCCATTCACCCGTCACCTGTCCGTCCAGGTCGGTGTGCACGACACCGATCTCGATGATCCGATCGTGCCACGAGGGCCGCAACCCTGTGGTCTCCACGTCGATCACCGCGTAACCGGCCGGACCGCTCGCCATCTGCTTGCCCTCCTCAGCGCCCACGACTCACTCGGACGATGGCATCAGGAGTGAAGGCACACGGACGGACGGCGCAAGTGTGATCGTCTTGTTACGCACCGCACTGTACGGGTGCCGTGTCGAGCACGACCGGCTCGGACTCCAGGCAGGCTGCGACCGTTCCCACTGACATTGGCGGTGGCACCGTTGCCATCTCTGGTCAGGTCAGGGAGTCGATCCAGCGTTCTAGGCGGCGGCCTTCGGTGGCCATGAGTTCGGGGTCGCGGAAGGTGTTGGTCAGCAGGGAGATTCCCTGGTAGGCGGCGATTAGGGCTACGGCGAGCTCGCGGGAGTCCGGCCGGCCCATCGCCTGGAACTGCTGCTCGGTCCAGTCGAGCAGGATTTGCATGATCTTGGCGATCTGGCGGTCCAGGCCGTCTTCGCGTTTGTCGAGCTCTGCGGCCAGCGTTCCGGTGGGGCAGCCGTACCGGGCCGCGAGCTCGCGCTGATCGATCCACCCGCCCACGAGCGCCTTCAGCCGGTCCTGGGGAGTGGGCAGCGTGTCGAGCGCGGCGATGATCGTCCGCAGGTTCTGCCCGTGCGCGTCGATGGCGGCCTCGACGAGCTGGTCCTTGGTCTTGAAGTAGTAGTAGACGTTGCCCACGGGCACGTCGGCCGCTCGGGCGATGTCGGCGAGCGTCGTCTTCTCGGCACCCTGTTCGTGCAGGACGCGGGCCGCGGCCGTGGCCAGCCGCTCCCGCTTGCCCGGCTTCTGGCGCACTTTCGCTGAGTCAGTCACCTGACTGACTATAGACGCGTGGCGATCTGATCGACTATGGTCCTGAGCTAGTTAGTCAGCTAACTTACTTAGGGGATGGTTTTCCATGATCGTGGTAACAGGTGCGACCGGGAACGTCGGACGGAACGTCGTGCGGATCCTCGCCGCGGCCGGCGAGCAGGTGACGGCGGTCTCCCGGCAGCCCGTGCAGCCCTCGCAGTTGCCGCCCGGCGTACGACGCATGCGAGGCGACCTCGCCGAGCCTGTCAGCCTGAAGCCCGCGCTGGAGGGGGCCGACACGCTGTTCCTGCTCGTCGCCGGTGACGACCCGCGGGGCATCCTGGACCTGGCCAAGGCGGCCGGAATTCGGCGGGTGGTGCTGCTCTCCTCTCAGGGAGCCAGGACGCGACCCGAGTTCTACCGTCACCCCGCCGCGTTCGAGGAAGCCGTGCGAGGCTCCGGTCTGGCCTGGACGATCCTGCGGCCCGGCGGTTTCGACTCCAACGCCTTCGCGTGGGCCGATCAGATCCGGTCGCAGCAGACGGCCGCCGCGCCGTTCGGCGACGTCGGGCTGCCGGTCATCGACCCGGCGGACATCGCCGAGGTCGCGGCCGCGACCCTGACCCAGGACGGCCACACCGGCCGCGCGTACGAGCTCACCGGTCCGGAGCCGGTCACCCCGCGGGAACGGGTCGCGGCGATCGGTGTGGCGCTGGGTACTCCCGTCCGGTTCGTCGAGCAGACCCGCGAAGAAGCCCGCGCCCAGATGCTGCGGTTCATGCCCGAACCGGTCGTCGACGGCACCCTCGCCATCCTGGGCGAGCCGTCGGGCGACGAGCAGCAGGTGAGCCCCGACGTCGAGCGGATCCTCGGCCGCGCGCCGCGCACCTTCGCCGACTGGGCGGCACGCAACATCGCGGCTTTCCGATGACCACGCCGACGGCGACCGTCCGATGACGCCTTCCGGCGACCGTCCGGCGACGAATTTCCGATCCCCCCGAAGCCGCCTCATCACCTTGGCGGACCGCTGCGCGTCGCCGAGGGGGCACGTCGTGACGCCGAACGCCAACCGGTCCGCACCACGCGACCCGCCGCCCGGCCAGGTCGTGATCGAGATGCGATCGACCAAGTGATGAAACTCAACCTCGTCTGAAAGGGACACCATGCCCATCCAGCCCGTACTCGACTCGACCATGTACTACGAGAACCTCGGCGACGGCGCCCCGATGGTCTTCCTGCACGGCAACCCGACTTCCTCGCACCTGTGGCGGCACGTCATGCCCGCCGTCGGCGAGCCCGGCCGCCGCCTGGCTCCCGACCTGATCGGCATGGGCAGGTCCGGCAAACCGCCCATCGACTACACCTTCGCCGACCACGTCCGCTACCTGGACGCCTGGTTCGACGCCCTCGGCCTCGACGACGTGGTGCTGATCGGCCATGACTGGGGCAGTTTCCTCGCCTTCGACTGGGCCGCCCGCCACCCAGGGCGCGTCCGCGGCATCGCGTTCACCGAGGCGATCGTCAAGCCGATGTCCTGGGAGGAGTTCCCCGAAGGTGGCCGAGAGCTGTTCCAGGCGATCAAGACCAGCGGCGTGGGCGAGGCGATGATGCTCGACGACAACCTCTTCCTCGAGCAGGGGCTGCCGGGCAGCGTCGCCACCACCCTCGGCCAGGAGGACCTCGACGCCTACCGCAGGCCCTATCCCACGCGGGAGAGCCGCCTGCCCCTGCTGCGATGGGCACGCTCCATGCCGCTCGGCGGAGAACCCGCCGACGTCGTGGCCAGGGTCGAGGCCTACGACCGGTGGCTGGCGACCAGCCCCGACGTGCCCAAGCTGCTGCTCACCTTCAACCCCGGCCCCGGCCACATGATGACCCCGGCGATGTACGACTGGTGCGCGGCCAACATGGCCGGCCTGGAGATCCGGCACCACGACGTGGTCGCCGGACACCACACCCCGGAAGACCACCCCCACCTGATCGCCGCCGCCATCGCCGACTGGGCCGACAAGCACACACTCCGCTGATTCCCGATGGCAAGGGCAGGTGTCCCTGCTGGGGAGGACCTGCCCGAGCAGGACGTTCTGCTCGGTGTTGTCCGTCGCCCATGCCGTGGCGGGCCGACGCGACGCCCGGCACCCGTCGAGATCGCGAAGATTGAGCTGACAGGTACCCAGGGGACCGATCTACAGTCGCCACGGCCATCTCGATGGGTGGGCGTGGGCCTTGTTCACTGGGCGAGACCCCGGTTTTTCCGGCCACGCGGTCTGGGAACGGCGTGCTGTTCCGCTATGGGCGGACCGGCTGTCGGCGGCGTCCTGGCCTGGCACGATGACGGGATGAGCGGGGAGATCAGCGTGCGGCGGCTCGACCTGGGGTACTTCATCCGGCCTGAGTCGGAGACCGGCGGGGCGGGGCCGCGGGTGGAGCCGGTGCTCGCCTATCTGGTGCGCCACGACAACGGGGTGATCCTGTTCGACACCGGCATCGGCGCGGCGGACGCCGGGACCGAGGCGCACTATCGCCCGCGGCGGCGCCCGTTGCGGGACGCGCTGGGGGACGCCGGGGTGAGCGCCGATGACATCGCGCTGGTCGCGAACTGCCATCTGCACTTCGACCACTGCGGCGGCAACCCCATGCTGAGCGGCACGCCCATCCTGGTCCAGGACTCCGAACTGGCCACGGCCCGCCGCGGCGACTACACCGTGGACGCACTAGTCGACTTCGCCGGCGCGACCTACGAGGAGCTCGCGGGGGAGACCGAGGTCTGGCCCGGCGTCTGGATCATCCCCACCCCGGGGCACACCGAGGGTCACCAGTCACTCGTCCTCCAGCGTCCTGACGGGAGCGTGGTCCTCGCCGGCCAGGCCCACGACTTCGCGTCCCATTTCGCGTCCGACCACCTGGCCCGCCAGGCGGCACTCCACGGTGCGGCGGACCCGCTGCCTTCGTATCGGTCCTGGCTGGAACGCCTCGCCGACTTCGACCCGCGCCGCGTACTCTTCGCCCACGACTGCTCGATCTGGGAACCCGCGCACATCGACTTCTGAGCGCTGGGCGCCGTCGTCCAGGTGTGGGTTCACCCGACGAAGAATCGCGGCGCGCCCGCAAGCTCTCGCTCAGCAGCGTCGGCTCCTTCCAGTTGCGCAAGTACCACTTCCTGCAGTTGTGGTGCGACGACCAGGATCTGCGCGGCCGGGCCGTCGCCGAACGAGCCCTCGGCATGGCACGCCTGAGCGAGGTGCGCACCCAGAATGATCTCATCGAGCGCATCGGGGTACTGGCGGACCGGCTGGAGGTGAAGCCCCCTTCCGTCGCCGACCTTCGCGTCTATGCGACGACGAACGGCCTCCACGAACACCTCAGCCACCTGGACGCCCTGGCGTGAAGTGGTGGCCGGATGGATGACCGGTGAAAGCCCGCCGGTCGGCGGTCGGGTGCGATCACATCAGGTTCAGCGACAGGCCGCACACGAGCGTGGTGAGCAGGATGGTCGTGGCGAGGGTGCGGAGGCGTGCGCCGAGGGACGGGCGCAGGAAGATCACCAGGATGAGAGCAAGCGCGAGGCCGGCCCAGTCCTGCCATGGATAACCCCACTCGACCGCCACACAGCACTCGCCGTCTGCCGAGTCCCACCACAGGGACAGCACGGCGGGGACCATCTGCCCCTGGACGAGCGCTGACATGGCCAGGTCTCCGCCGAGTCCGTCACGGCGGGTGAGGTGGGCCAGCACCACCCCGGCCGACGGGAGCACCAGGGACCACAGCAGGTAGAAGGTGATCCCGGAGGCGTCGCCGGGGGGCGGGTACGGAGGGGGGATGTCCCTCACCAGGTCGACCACGGTCATGGCGACGGAGGCGCCTAGCGCCAGGAGCGGTCCCGCCGCCATTGCCTGACGGATCCCGGGGGTGACCCGCCCGCAGGCGACGGCCGCTGCGAAGTAGGCGAAACGAAAGAAGAAGGACTCCGCGCCAAGGTACACCGGGGGGAGGTCCCCGGAGCGCTGGTGCAGCAGTCCCGCGAGACTCCCGAGAGCCACGCCGATGAGTCCCGCCAAGAGCGCGGGAGCGGCCCGGTGAGAGGTGGGTGACCTTGGGAGGCGATTCACGTGACCACGTGTATTCGGGTGTTCCACCCCACGTCCGCCCTTCGTCGCATCCGCACCAGCATACATACCAAGATCACACAAAGCCCCTCTGGAATCTTGGCAATCTTGAAAAAAGATGCGATACGCCGCAAAACCCTATAATTACGACTTTCGTAATAAAACCACCTATGGGCACTGTGATTCACTTGGGCGGCAATTAGCCATTCAGGCCCTCCTTGCTGTGGAGCCCCCCCCATGCGCCTCCCGCTCGTCAGACGTGCCGCCCTTGTGAGTCCCGTACTCGCGCTGTCGTTCCTGGCCGGTTCATTCTTCCCCGCAGACGCCGCTCTGGTGACTCCCGTCCCGGTCTTCACCGATGACCCGTACGCGAACGCCACCCCTCCCGACTACAAGTTGAGCTACGCCCTGAACCAGGCCCTGACCCGAGCTCAGGCCAACCCCGATGCCTACGCCACCCCTTACGTCAGCGCCGGCGTGGTCATCGCCCCCGTGACCACGGCGGACGTGGTGCAGGAGGCCGGCCGGCCGCTGGTCCTGCCGCCTCAGCTCACCCCGCCGGACGACGGCACGGCGGACCTGGGATCGGTCCCCCCGCCGCAGGACAAGGAGAGCGTCCCGGCCGCGGCCCCCGCGGCGCGAACCACGGCGAGCGGAGCCGATGCGACGGTCGCGCAGAAGAAGGCGGAGGCGGCGGCCCCGCAGGCGGTCGTCGGCGACCCGTGGCTCGTCTACCCCAAGGTGAAGATGGTCGGCTACAGCGCGAACCGGCTCGAAGCGATCAAGGATGAGATCATCGCGCTGCCCTCCGCCGACCTGCCCGGGGTCGACCAGGTGACCAACACCTACGTCCAAGTGGAACAGGACCGGGTCGTGGTGGAGGCCACCCAGGCATCTCTGGAGTTCCGTACTGCTCTGGCGAGCCGCTACGGCACCGACGCCGTCGCCGTCCGGCTCGTCGCCGACCCGGGCCCCGACGAGCCCAGTGGCCGACTGAACGACACGAGCGTGGGCGGATTCTACGGCGGCGCCAGCATCGAGAACTGCACGAACGCCTTCTCCTGGCGCTACAGCGGCTACCAGGCCATGCTCACCGCGGGACACTGCACCTCGCTGAACGGATCGGTCTACACACCCGCCGAGTACATGGGCACGGTGGTGAAGGACACCTGGGCCAACAGTTCCGGCACCGTATTCATCGACGGGCAGAGCACCTACCACGGCGACGTGTCCCTGATCAAGCTGAGCGGCAGCAAGACGAGCGCCGCACGTATCTACGTCGGCTCGAAGAGTTCCTCCTCCAGCCGTGCGGTGGCGGGAATGTGGTCGCGACGGGCCGGTAACGGGGACCAGTACTGCACAGGTGGCAAGGCCGCGGGCGAACTGTGCGGCTGGAAGGTCAACGCCGTCAAGATCAATGTGCGCTACAGCAGCGGCACCTACGCCAGGAACCTGATCCGCGGCACCAAGCAGGGCCAGTGCATCATCAAGGGCGACTCCGGCGGCCCGGTCTACACGGTGAACTCGGCCGGCAAGGTCGTCGCCAAGGGGGTCAACAGCGGCTCCGGCGGTGGCGGCTCCGACAACTGGGGCGGCGCACTCGACCCGTGCAGGCACTACTTCACTGACATCTATGAGGCCTACTACGGCTTCCCCGGCGTCATCGCAACGAGCTGAACCGCGTGAGCGGGGCCCGGGCCGCCGAGGGACATCGGCCGTCCGGGCTTCGCCGGCTCTCCGGATATCCTCCGGATCGACCTGCTGAACGGGCGGCGCCGCCTCTCACGGCTGCTGAGGGGTGCCATAGGCCGGGAAGCAGATGCCGCATGGCCGGAAACCGGCCGCCTCGGCCTGCCCCCGAGTCGGAAAGCGGAGCACGTCGTGCAGGGCGTAGCCCTGCGCCTCGCCGCCGGACCGGCCTGCCTGTAGCCCCCAGCAGTCCTCGGTCACATGATAGGCGTCGCCTGCCCCGGTGGCGATCAGCTCACCCATCGGCCGGTCCTCCCTTGGGTACGGTCGAGCACGTCGTCAGCGAGCGAGGGCAGGACCGGGAGGTACAGCGATCGGCAAGCCGATTACCGCCGAAACGGAACCGTCTCGATTCAACCAGCCTAGGTGCTTACGGTCATGATGAATTGACAGATGGTGATGGCGGTGTCGATCTGAGCTGCTTCCGTGACGCGCCGCAGAGTCCAGTGGATCAAGGTCGAGGGAGTGGTAGGGCGAGTCGGGAGTGTGTCGCAGGTCATCGGTGGCCGGCGCGGGTCGAGTGAGGCCGCGGCCTTGGCGCGCGGGGGTCAGCTGTTCGGTTGCCAGGGTGGGGTCTGGCCCCAGTGCCAGTGGGGGACGTCGGCCGCGTTCACGGGAGGCGGATTCTCGCCCGAGTAGATCAAGGCCATGCGCGTGCCCCACTCGATGTAGTAGGTGAACACCGCGCGGAACTCCGGGTCGGTTGGCAGGCCGACCTCGTCGGCGGTGTCCTGCAAAAGGTCGACCCAGCGGCGGCGCTGTTCCTCGGTGATGCCGCGGCCCAGGTGCATGCGCGCCATGTGCGGGTGGCCGCCGCGCTCGGCGGAGTAGGTCGAGGGGCCGCCGAAGACCTCGGCGAGCCACATGGCGACGTGCCGCGGGTGGTGCTCGTCCATGCCGGCGAAGAGGGGGGCGAGGAGCGGGTCCTTCATGACGTGACCATAGAAGACCTCGGTGAGGCGGTTCAGGGCCTCCTCGCCGCCCATCCATTGGTAGATGGTGGGCACGCCGGGCGCGGGCTCGTTCACGTGCTGCTCGGTCACGGCTGCTCCTGTCCCGCGGCCTTGCCGGGGCCGGCGACGTCGGTGAGAGGGTAGGTGCTGCGTCTCCATTCGCCTGCCGATAGTCATCGGGGTGACCGCTCATGAGGCCGGCGCTCTCGTACCTCTCGCACGGCGAGGGCACAGTGATGTAATCATGTAAGCAAGAGTCGTGGCAAGCTTCCCTGCGGGTAAGTGGTGAACCGGCGAATGGCTTGGCCCAGACTGTCGGCTGATATAGATGATCGGCGGCAGTGGGTGACCAAGGCGCTGACGCCGACGTGGTGGTCGCTGAGACTGGAGGGGATCGCTCTCCATGGAAGTCGTGTCGACGACCCGTTGTGTCGTGTAGCTCGTGGCTCGGGTTGGGCGGGGAGGCCGTGATGATTGATCCGGCTTTGGATCATCTTGTTTATGCGGGTCCGGACCTCGCGGCGGCGGTGGCGCGGGTCGCGGAGGTGACGGGGGTGCGGCCGGTCGAAGGTGGGCCGCATCCGGGACTCGGCACGCGCAACTTCCTGCTCGGGCTCGGCGGCCGGGCCTACCTGGAGATCATCGGTCCCGATACCGGTCGGCCGGCTCCCGAGCGGCCTCGTCCGTTCGGGATCGATGAGCTGACCGCACCGGCGCTGGTCGGGTGGGCCCTCGGGGTTGAGCCCGGTGGACTGGACGAGCGGGTGGCGAAGGCGAGGCGGGCGGGGTACGACCCGGGCGAGCCTGCCGCCATGTCGCGGCGCAGGCCGGACGGCACCCTGCTCGCCTGGCGGCTCACCCCGCTGCGGAGCGGACCGCTGCCCTTCCTCATCGATTGGGGGACCACCGTCCATCCCTCCGTCGGGCTGCCGGTCGTGCCGCTGCGGTCGCTGGCGATCATCCATCCCGCGCCAGAGACGATCCGGCCGGCGCTGGCCGCACTGGGGGCGACCGTCACCACTCGGGCAGGCGAAACTCCTGCACTGCTGGCGGAGATCGGTGTAGACGGTCGCGCCTTCACCCTGAACTGACCAGGCTCATCGGCGAGGGGCTCACTGTGCTGTCACTTGCCCCGGCGCGGCACCACGGTCCTGTTCACGCCGTTCGCCGGAAGTGTGTACCTCCGGTCACGGGGCCGCACGGTAAGGCGGATATACCGCCCACCGGTAAGGCGGGTACAAGACCGCCGGTAGGGGGCGTACAAGTCCACCGGTAGGGCGAGAGCGCCGGCTATTGGGTAAGGCGAATGCGCGGGCTCTTCGGTACGACGAACGCGCCGGCTGCCCGGTAAGGCGAGTGCACCGGCTCATCGGTACGGGGCGCCGAGGGGCGTGGCTTCCGTCAGAATCGGGAGCGGATCGCTCAGAGCGTGGGCGGGCGCACGATGCCATTCAGCAGGCGATCGCGCAGAGAACCGGAGAAACCCGCAGAACCGGAGAAGAGGTGAGACGGGCGTGCCGTCCGCGTCCGAGAGTGGGGAAGGTCAGCCCGCCGGAGTGCCGCCGGAGGTCGGGGGCGGCGTGTGGCGGGCGTGCCGGATGGCGGGGCGGTTGTACGTGCCTCTGCTGTTCGTCTCGGTGGTCACCGCGGGGCTGGCCGGGCTCGTGGACGTGGCCGTGCTGGCGTGGGTCACCGTGCCGGGCGGATCGGTGGTCAACGGGGTGCCCGTTCCCGGCGGTGGCTCGGCCGCGACGCCGGTACTGCTCGGGCTGGCCGTCGCCGGGACGGTGGTCGCGGGGGTGGCGTCCATGATCGCGGGTTGCCGCCTGGTGGTCGCGGGGATCGAAGGACAGCCGGTGTCGGTCGCGTGGGCACTGCGCGGGGTGGTCCGGCGGGCCGGCGCGCTGCTGCTTCTGTCGGCGATCCTGTTCGTGGCGATGGCGCTCGTCGTGGTCCCTTTCGCGGTGACAGGGGTGTACGCCGGTACCGCCGTAGGTGTGCTGGTGGGGGTGGGGCCGTTCCTGCTGGTCTGCCGGGTGCTGCTCGCGATCCCCGTCCTGGGGGCGCGCCCGGTCGGGGCGGTGGCGGCCACGGTGCGGGCGGTGCGGCTCGCCCGTGCGGATCACCTCGCGACCGTCGTGCATC
Organism: Sphaerisporangium sp. NPDC005289; assembly: GCF_040607455.1. Taxonomy (NCBI): domain Bacteria; kingdom Bacillati; phylum Actinomycetota; class Actinomycetes; order Streptosporangiales; family Streptosporangiaceae; genus Sphaerisporangium; species Sphaerisporangium sp. NPDC005289. Next base: position 170,586 of record NZ_JBEXGS010000001.1, on the reverse strand, counting down.
TGGGGATGGTGCCGGTGGTCTCGGCGCTGGCGTGGCTGCCGTCCTGGACGGTCCGCTCGCTGTTCGCCGGTGGTCCGGCGGTGGTCGCGGGCAACGTGGCGGCCGTCGTCCTGGGGACGCTGCTGGCACCGGTGCAGGCGGCGTTGCTCGCGGGCTGCTACACCCATCTGTGCCGGCGTGCCGGTCAGGAGGCGTTGCAGATGCCGGTGCCCGAGCGGGTGACGCCACGTCGCCACGGCAAAGCGGCCGCCGTCGTGACGGTGGTGGGGGCGCTGGTGCCGGGGGCGCTCTACGGTGTCCTGCTGCTCGGCGATCCGCTGGGCGTCCCGGCGGCCACACTCGTGGCCGCGCCGGCCGGGCGGGCGGAGCCGGCGCCGCCGCGCGTGGTCTTCGGCGCGGATGGGGCCCCGGTCATCGCCGGGGTCGAGCCGCTGGCCTGTGAGGATGTGCGATGCGGAGCTTGGCATACGGTCGGAATCGACGAGAAGCGGCGGCTTGTGGACCTGCGTGGCACCAATGTGGTGCCCGGAAGTGACGGCATCGTCCGCATCGTCCCGTGGGTCGGCGACGGGACGGACATGACCCTCCGGCTGGTTCCTTGCCCTCGCCCTCGTTGCGGCGATCTGCTCCAGGGGCGGCGCCTCGCCTCGGCGTCGTACGAAGGGATTTCCGCTTACAGCGCCGTGGCCGCCGGTTCCCCCGCGCCGGTGATCGCATCGGTGGTCCGGCTCAAGGGGACAGGGGGCCCGTCGCCCGATGCCGAGAAGTCGTTGAAGGCGCTCCGCGACTCGGCGTCCGCGTCTCCGTCTCCCTCCTTGGCCCTGTCTCAGGCTGACGGGCGACGGGACGGCGCTCGGCCGTCTCCTGGCGCGACTCGGGACGAACATGCCTCCTCGGGCGAGGCGGGTCGCGATCACGTCTTTCTGTCGTGGGTCCAGAAGAAGGACGACTCGTCGACGGTCCAGCTCACTTTGTGCGAGAGCCCGGCATGCGCCTCGCCGCGAACGGTCGACATGTTCCGGGCGGTCGCCGACATCGTCTACCACGACCGTCCGTTGGCTGTGGCCGTGGGGACCACAGGCCGGGCCGTGGTCGCTCACTTCGACAGGGAACGCGGGCTGATCACCGTGGCGGTCTGCGGGTCGGTGTCCTGCGCCGACCACACGGTCCAGACGTTGGGCCCACTGCCCGACGACTGGGCTGTCTCATACGACTACGTCCGGCTGGCCCTCGCGGTCAGGCGTGACGGCCGGCCGGTGCTCGTGTACAACGATGCGGAGTCCGGCGCTGCGCGGATACTGACCTGCGCGACGGCTACCTGTGCCGGGACGCCGAAGGTCACGGAGCTGCGGCGCCTGGCGCCGCTGCGGGGGTTCGGGTTCGCGCTGGACGACCGCGACCGGCCGTTGATCGCCGGCTACTCCCGCGACGACGACCGGGTCACCCTTCTCGCCTGCGCGGACGACGGATGCGACGACGTACGCGAGGCTCCGCTCCTGCGGGCGGCCGAGCTCGGCCCGCTGGAACTCGCGATCGGACCCGACCGGCTGCCGCGCATCGTCTGGGGCGCGGCGGGCGAATACCACATCCTCACCTGCGACCGCCCGCGCTGCGGCCTTTAGACCGTTCGCGGCGTCCATCTCAGGATCGGCGGGCTCGGTGGCGGCGGACGGCGTCGCGGTTGGAGCAGCGGGGGGAGCAGTAACGCTGAGCGCCGCCTCTGGACACGTCCACATACACCCGGTCGCAGCCTTCCCGGGCGCAGCGGCCGAGCCTGGACATTCCCCGGCCGGTCAGGTGGAGGGCGGTCCCCACGGCGACCAGGGCCTGGAGCACTTCTCCGAGCGGCAGGCCGTTGTCGCGGTAGTGCAGGTGCCAGCCGCTCCCGCCGTGGTCGGTCAGGCGGGGGTGCGCGGTCGCCGTCGCGAGCAGGCGGTTCACCAGCTCCGCTCGCCGCCGGTCGTCGACGGCGTCGACGATCTCCGTCCACTGCTCGATGAGGTCCAGCGTGCGGGTGAGGTCTTTCTCGTCCGTCGGCATGTCCACCACGAGACCGGCGTCCAGGCATCGTTCGACCAGTTCGTCGAGGGAGCCGGGCGGGAGGTTGGCCAGGTCGGCCATGAGGCACACGGCGTCCTGCCCGTAAGGGTTGAGATGCACAATGCCATTACATCACGCTGGTCTCATGAACGACCATGGCGAGCACACGTGGCGGACCCGTTCTCATCACCACACCAGCGAAGGTTCGGTGTACTACCAGTTCTGCCACTGCGGGCTATGGCGCGTCGTCGCCAGGCCCTCACCGCCCCTGGCGGAGGCGGCCGGGTGGCCGGTCCTCCGCCAGGAACGGCGGAACAGCACCTCAGACCATCGGTCCAACGGGTCAGAACGTCGGAACGGCACGTAGGGACGCCGGAACACCGGGACACGTCCAGAACGCCGGACGTTCCGGACGCCGTAACGTCCGTAACGTCCGGAACACGGGAACGCCGGAGCGCCGGTACGTCTGGAACGTGGAGACGCCGGGGCGGCTTGCGGGTGTCACCCTGTTGTGCAGAGGCTTCCGTTCAGTCTGAATTCCAGGGGAGGCGGGTTGTCGCCGGCGTGGGTGCCGTTGAAGCCGATCCGCAGGGTCTGGCCGGGCTGGATGGTCTTGTTCCAGGCGAGGTTGGTCGCCGAGACGGCCATGCCGGACTGGACCCAGGTGGCCGACCAGCCCGAGGTCAGATGCTGGGCGGTGAGGGTGAAGCCGAACGTCAGCCGCCAGCCGTCGATCGGGGTGCTGCCGGTGTTCTTGATGGCGACGTCGGTGGTGAAGCCGGTCTGCCAGCTTCTCGGCGTGTAGGTGATCTGGCAGCCCACGGGCGTCACCGTCGGCGTCGACGAGGGGGTGACGGAGGGCGTGACGGAAGGTGTCACCGAGGGGCTCGGTGAGGAGGACGGGGGATAGGTGGCGGCGTTGGACGGGTCGCTCAGGTTTCCGGCCTCGCCGACGACCACGACCTGGAAGGTGACGGTGGGCTCGCTGCCGAGGCGCACCAAGGTGCGCGGAAGCCTGCTGTATCCCGCGTACGTCCATTCGGTGGACGACCGGCGGAACGCGTTGACGAGCTCCTGGGGCGTGCCCCCCGAGGTGGCCCATGTCAGCATCACGTTGGCCGCATCGGGCCCGGGCAGCACGCGCAGGTCGTAGGGCGTGGGCGGGATCGTCGGCCATGGGCTCGGGGTCGGGCCCGGCGGCGGTTCGGTCATGGCCGTGCCCTTGGCCAGCAGGCTCGGCACGCTCTTGTTGCCGGCGGCGTCCACGGCGACGACGTAGAACAGGTAGTCGCGCCCCGGGGTGAGGTCGTACACCTGGGCGGCGACCTCGGTGGCCGAGGAGGAGGTGACACGCGACGAGGCGCGGCTGAAGGTCCCGACCGTCGGATTGCTGTAGGACCAGGCGTAGACCTCGTACCCGGTGACCGCGACGTCATCGGTCGACGGCGTCCAGGTGAGGCCGACCACGCCGCTGAGGTAGACGGGCCGTGAGGCGAGCCCGCCGGGTGTGCTGGGCGGGGTGGTGTCGGCGGCGACCGCGCCTGCCCGCGTGCCGGGGACGGCGCCGGAGGCGGGCATCGGGCCCGCGCCGAGCACGGCCGCCGTGGCGGCGGCCGCGACGCATCCGATCAGAAGACCGCGGAGAGCGGGCCCACGAGGACGGGAGAAGGGCATGGCGAGCCTCTCGTCGGGCGGACAGGACCGGCGCGGACCTGGCCGCGGTGTGCCGGTCAGGACCGAGCGAGCCTGACCGCGACATACCGGTCAGGAGCGAGTGGTGCCGTCGGACGCGCGGGCGACGCCGGTGGGCCGTCGGCCGTCGGGACATCGGATCGGCTCCGTGAGCAGGCGTGCGCCTGACGGCCGGTCGTCGCATCGACTCCCCCGAGCGGGACGGCGGATCACGCCGTCCGTCACGATCCTGCGCCCGCACCGAGGGCTTGGTCCATCGTCCGGTCGGTGCTGGGCACACCGGGGCAGGTCAGAGGCGGTACGCGCCGCCGGGACGATGAAAGTTTCCTACTCGGTCTCACCTACTCATGAAGCCGTCCGGTTCTCTGCGGCCCTTGACCGGTACGGGGCAAGGGCGCCGCGACCACGTTCGGCGATGACCCCAAGGTGCTCGGACGGGCGATCTGCACGCGGCCGGGCCGTCGCGGCGTCCCGGGAGAACGCGGCCGACTGAGAAACGCGGCCGACTGGGGACACGCGGCCGACTGGGGACACGCGGCCGACTGGGGACACGCGGCCGACTGGGGACACGCGGCCGAGCCCGGCCTCCGCTGATGGGAGCCGGGCCCGGCGCGAAGGGAAGGTCAGTACTGGCGGTGCTCGTCGGTCGCGCGGTTACTGGGGTTGTAGGTGCAGTAGAAGGTGCCGCCGAACGTGTTGTGGTCGTACGCCGCGGTCTTCTTGCACTCGTTGCAGTCCCAGAAGGATTGGATGAAGCTGCTGTTCGGCCGAGCAGAGGTCGGCAGGTTGCACGAGTTGGCCTGGATCCGTGCCGTCGAACTCGTCCGCGCCGCCGACGCGGTGGAGGCCGACACCGGCGTGGGCGCGACGAACAGAGCGGTGGCCGTGAGAGCCGCCGCGGCGGCGGCCGCTCCCGTGAGCCGTCGGCGAGTAGCGGTGCGCATGGCATTCCTCCTGTGGTTGCGATGACCGGACCGTGGTTCCGGACGACCGAAGTCGACCTTGGTCACGAGCCTGTCGAGGCCCAGGGGAATCCACAAAGCCTTTCGGTCCTCGCCGAAACACCGTTTGCGCTGTGCCGCCACCGGGGCGGAGGCGAGTGAAGATCGTCGGTGCGGGAAGATCGGGCGAATGATGCGTCTGCACTTCACCGCCGCCGACCTTCGTCTCATCACCTTCGCGCCGGCCCCGAACGCGCTGCTGGAGAGCGCTCTGAGCGTCCGCCCGCCATCCTGCGCCACCTGGTCGCGCCCCGAGGTCACGGAGTGGCGCCGCTCGGTGGGCGACGGTTCGATCGACCGCGCGGGAGTGCTGGCGGACATGGTGCCCAAACAGAGCTTCATGCCGGACCTGCTGCTCCAGCCGGAGGCCGACGACCTGGCCGCGGCGGTGGAACTGGCGAAGAGCACTCCCGTGGAGCAGGTCATGGCCGACCTGAGTCTGCTTCCCCCGCCGGCCGCGGGCGGGTCGTGGCGGCGTGAGCTGGCCGAAGGCGACGCCGTCGCGTGGCGGACGCTCACCGGCGACCTGTACGACTACTTCTCCTCCTCGCTGGCGCCCTTGTGGCCGCGGATCCGCGACACGGCCGCCGCGGACCGCGCGCTGCGCGCCGAGACGCTGCTGCGCGGCGGCACCGACGCCCTGCTGGCGACGTTGAGCCTGCACTGCCGCTGGGAGCCGCCGGTCCTGCAGGTCCAGGTGGCGGGCGAGTACGACGTCCAGTTGTGCGGGAACGGGCTGCTGCTGGTCCCGTCGTACTTCGCCGCCGGGCCGATGATGATGTACCGGCCTGGTCGTGCCACCGTGCTGGTGTACCCGATGTACGCCGGGGGCCGCCCGTCCGCCGCGGCGGACGCGCTCGGCCCGCTGCTCGGCCGGACGCGAGCCGCGGTCCTGGCCACGCTGCGGCACCCGGCCACGACGAGCGCGCTCGCCGACCGGCTCGCGATCTCGAGGGCGTCCGCCAGTGAGCACACCACCGTGCTGCGCGACGCGGGGCTGGTCTCGACCACCCGGATGGGCAGCGCCGTCCTGCACACCCTGACCCCGCTGGGCTCGGCCCTCCTCGCCGGCGACTCCGCCGGTTGAACCTGTGCCGCTGGTCGGACCTGTGCCGCCGGCCGCCTGGTCCGCGCCCGGCCATGCCCTGCGCGGAAGGCGGACGGCGTGCTCGGCTGGCCGCGCCGCGCCGCGCCGCGTCGTACCGGTGGACCGGTCCGCCCTTTGGCGACTTCAGACGCCGGCCGGAGGGGCGGGCCGGGGGATCCGGGCCTCGATCTGGGTGAGCTGGGCGGCGAGGATCGCCTCGAACACGGCGTGGCGGTTTTCGTGGAGAGGGCGGATGTCGCGGCCGAAGTGGGCCAGTGCGGGGAAGCGTTCGGGGTCGGCGCCCAGCACCGCGACGCGGAACGACTCCAGGCCCTGTTCGCGCTCTTCGGGAGTGACGCTCTCCACCGCCCCCTCGGAGGAGATCAACGCGGCGAAGAGGATCGCGAGCCGGTGGTAGTGCGCCGGGATCTCCTCGTCGGGCAGTCCCGATGCCCGTAGGGCCCGCAGCACCTCCTCTATGACCAGCCGGGAGCCGGCGCCGCCCGACGCGTAGCGTCCCCAGATCGCGGCGACCTGGGGATGCCGGCCGAAGGCCTCTTTCACCCGCATGGCGACGGTGGTGATGCACTGTTTCCAGTCGCCCTCGGGACGGTAGCCGTCCATGGCGGCGATGAGGATGCGGTCGGTGACCGCGCGCAACAGCTCGGTCTTGTTGCGGAAGTGCCGGTAGAGGCTGGAGGAATCGGTGCCGAGCGCCGCGGCCAGCCGGCGCACACTGAAGGAGTCGGCGTCGCTCGTGCGCAGCAGCCGCTCCGCCGTGTCCAGTATCTCCTCGGTCGACCAACGCCTGCGGCCCGCCATGTCACCCCTCTCGCCAGATCCAACCCTATCTATGCACTCACTGTTGCACGCACCGCGTGCATAATGGAGGCATGGAGAACCCACTGGATGTCGCGGCGCTCGAAGCCGCCATGGAGAAGGTCCACCGCGCAGGGGTGCCCGGAGTGTTCGCCGAGGTGTGCGACGGCGGCCACGTCTGGCGTGGCGCCGCCGGGGTCGCCGATGTCGCCACCGGCCGTCCCGTCACGGCCGGGATGCGGCACCGCGTCGGCAGCATCACCAAGACCTTCACCGCCGCCGCGGTGATGCGGCAGGTGGAGGGCGGTCGGATCGGGCTCGACACGTCGATCGGCCACTACCTGCCGCGCCTGGTCCCTGGAGACCGCGGTGACGCCATCACCGTCCGGATGCTGCTCAACCACACCAGCGGCCTCGCCGAGTACCTCCCGCACGCCTACCCGTCCCTCAAGGCGTTCCCCTCCGTGGCCGACACCCGGCCCGACAGCCTGGACGACAACCGGCTCACGCGGTTCGACCCGGCCGATCTCATCGCGATGGGAGTCGGGGCGCCCGCCGTCGGTGCGCCGGGCGGCACTCCGGGGGTGTACTCCAACACCAACTACCTGCTCCTCGGCAGGCTGCTGGAACAGGTGAGCGGCACCACGGCGGAGAGGTGCGTCACCCAGGATGTCATCGAGCGCGCCGGGCTCACCGGCACCGGTTTCCCGGCCGGACCGCAGGTCGACGGGCCGCACCCGCGCATGTACGAGGCGTGGTTCGGCATGATCGAACCGCCGCGCGACTACAGCGTGTACGACATGTCGTGGGTCGGCCCGGCGGCCTCGCTGATCTCGACCGTCGCGGATCTCAACCGCTTCTTCGGCATGCTGCTCGCCGGGGAGATCGTGGACCGGTCGTCACTGGCGCAGATGCGCCGCACCGTCCCGGTCGTCTCCCAGGAGGGGAAGGTGATCGACTACGGCCTCGGCCTGCACCCGATGGAGGTCCCCGGCGGCGGCACCTTCTGGGGCCATGGCGGCACGGTCTGGGGCGGCGGAGCGATGTCCATGACCCGTGCCGACGGCGGGCGGCGGATGTCGGTCGCGGTCAACCTGCAGAGGTGGAACGAACTCGACTCCTCGGGGAAGCCGCGGCCCCACCCCATCGACGGCGCGCTCGCGGGGTTCTACCGGGTGGCGATGTCCTGGTGATCACATGTGCGTGGTGTGTCCCTCCTGGCCGACCGGCGCCCCGTCCGCAACCTGAGGCTTCGACGCACTCCGGAGGGACTTCACCGTCACCTACTCCTGCGGCGCGGTCGCCGGCGAGGCGGTTCGGGGGGAGGTGAGGGTGGTCCACGCCGCCAGCGCGCAGTCGATGATCGTCTCCAGGTGTGCCCTGCCGGCTCCGTCGCGGGATTGGACGGCCATGCCTTGCAGGACGGTGGCGTAGAAGGCGGCGACGGCGTCGATGTCCGTGCCGGGGGTGACGTCGCCCTCCTCGATCCCCCGTTCCAGCCGCCGCCGGAAGGACCACGGCACGAGCGCGCGGCGTTCGGCGAGGAAGTCGCGCAGCCCGGCGTTCGCGGTCGTGCCGGTCAGAGCCGACAGCACCACCATGCAACCCGGCGGCGTGGCCGGGTCGGCGAACCTTTCGGCGTTGACCCGAAGGGCGCGCGCGATGCCCTCCCGGGCGGTCGCCGACGCCTCCAGGCACCGCAGCGGCTCGGCGCCCTGTGTCGCCCCGTACAGCTCGACGGCCTCCCGGAACAGGTGCTCCTTCGACCCGAAGCAGGCATAGATGCTGGCGGAGGCGATGCCCATGGCGGCGGTGAGGTCGGCCATCGAGGTGCTCTCGTACCCGTGCTCCCAGAACGTCAGCATCGCCTGGCGGAGCGCCAGGTCTCGATCGAAGCCACGCGGCCTGCCGCGTTCCGCCACGCCCGCCACCTTTCTTTGTCGATTGACCAATATATCCCTTGACCGGCTCGGGCGCATCCTGGTACCTATTTCTTTGCTGATCGACAAAGAAATGGGGAGACGTGACCGAACTGACCGGCAAGGTGGCGTTGGTGACGGGGGGCGGCCGCGGCATCGGCGCGGCGATCGCCCTGCGACTGGCGCAGGACGGGATGGACGTGGCCATCACCTACGCCCACGCCGCCGAGGAGGCCGAGGCGGTGGCCCGGCGCATCGAGACCGGCGGCGGCCGGGCACTGGTGATCGAGGCGGACTTCGCCGACCCGGACGCGGCCGTCGCGGCGGTCGAGCGGACCGCGAGGGAGTGGGGCCGGATCGACGTCCTGGTCAACAACGCGGCGGCGTTCGTCGCCGCGGAGCTGGGACAGATCACGCCTCAGGAGGTCGACCGGGTGCTGGCGGTGAACGTGCGGTCGGTCTTCCTGGCCTGCCAGGCGGCGGCCCGGCACATGGGCGCGGACGGCCGCCTCATCAACGTCGGCACCTGTGTGACCGAACGCGTCCCGGGGCCGGGAATGACCCTGTTCGCGATGAGCAAGTCCGCGCTCGCGGGCCTCACCAAGGGGCTGGCCCGTGATCTCGGTCCGCGGGGCATCACCGCCGTCCTGGTCCATCCCGGCCCGATCGACACCCACGCGAATCCGGCCGGCGGGCCGCAGGCGGCCGGATTCAGCGGCGCGACCGCGCTGGGCCGCTACGGCGCCGTCGACGACATCGCCTCCACCGTCGCGCACCTGGCCGGCGAGGGAGGCCGCTACATCACCGGGTCCGCCATCAGCGTCGACGGAGGCTTCGCCGCCTGACCCGGGGCTCCGTCCCCGAGTCCGCCGCCCGGACGCGCGGCCGCCCCAGGACGGTCAGCCTGAGGCGCAGGTGGCGCCGTTCAGGGTGAAGGCGGTGGGGGAGGGGTTGCTGCCGGAGTAGACGCCGTTGAAGCCGAGCCACAGGACCTGGCCGGGTTGGATGATCTTGCTCCAGGACTGGTCGGTCGCGGAGACGGTCGTGCCGGACTGGGCCCAGACGGCGGACCAGCCTGAGGTCAGGCGCTGGGTGGTGAGGGGGAAGTCGAACGCCAGCCGCCATCCGTCGATCGGCGTGCTGCCGGTGTTCTTGACGTTGACCACGGCGAGGAAGCCGGTCGCCCACGTTGTGGCGTCGTAGGTGACCGCGCACGCCACGGAGGGCGTCGGTGTCGCGGTCGGTGTCGCGGTGGGCGTCGCGGACGGTGTGGGTGAGGGGGCGGTGTAGGTGGCCGGGTCGGACGGAGGGCTGAGCAGGGTGCCGGCCGTGTTGCGGGCGATCACCTGGAAGGTGTAGGAGGGCTCGGCGCCGATGCTCGCCAGGGTGCGCGGGATCACGCTGTCTATGGAGTAGCTCCACTCGGCGGAGGAGCGGCGGAAGGCGATGAAGGCCACCGAGTTGCCGGCGTCCTCGGTGGACCACGTCAGCGTGACGTTGCCCGTGCCGAGCCCGGACCCGATGCGCAGGTTCGTGGGCGTGTGCGGGATCGCCGGCGCGGGGGACGGGCCCGGGGTCGGCGGCTCGACCATGGCCGTGGCCTTGGTCAGCAGGCTCGGCACGCTCCTGTTGCCGGCGGCGTCCACGGCGACCACGTAGAACAGGTAGTCCCGGCCCGGGATGAGGTCGGACACCTCGGCGTAGACCGGAGTGGTCGAGGAGGCGGTGGTGATGCGCGCACGGGCCAGGGTGAAGGGGACGTTCGCCGGGGTTCCGTAGGCCCAGGCGTACACCTGGTACCCGGTGACCCCGACGTCGTCGCTCGACGGCGCCCAGGTCAGGCCCGCCACCCCGTTCAGGTACACGTTACGGGGGGAGGGCGCGCCGGGCTCGCCGGGCGGAGTCGTGTCGGCGGCGACCACGCCGGTCCGCGCCGAGCCGAGGACGGCCCCCGAGGCGGGGAGTCGGCCGGAGCCGAGGACGGCGCCCGACGCGGCCCGCGGACCCGCGCCGAGGGAGGCGCCTGAGGCGGGCAGCGGGCCGGCGGCGAGAACGGCCGCGGTGGCGGTGGCCGCGCAGCATCCGAGCAGGAGGCCACGCAAGGCGGCTCCACGGGGACGGGTGAAGGGCATGGGGAGCCTCTCGACGGGCGGACGAGACCCCGGGCGGGCCTGCGGCCGCGGCGTGCCGGTCAGGTGTGAGGGTGCCGGTCAGGTGTGAGGGTGCCGGTCAGGTGTGAGGGTGCCGGTCAGGTGTGAGGGTGCCGGTCAGGTGTGAGGGTGCCGGTCAGGTGTGAGGGTGC
>NZ_JBEXGS010000001.1:0-159631 GCF_040607455.1 Sphaerisporangium sp. NPDC005289 | reverse complement strand
GGTGCCGGTCGGGTACGAGCGTGCCGGTCGGGTGTGGGGTGCGGGTCGAGTGTGAGGGTGCCGGTCGGGTACGAGCGTGCCGGTCAGGTGCGGGGTGCGGGGCAGATGTGGGGTGCCGCCGGACGTGGGTCCGGCGGTGGAAGGTCAGCCTGAGGTGCAGGGGGCGTCGTTGAGGGTGAAGGCGGTGGGGGAGGGGTTGGCGCCGGAGGAGGTGCCGTTGAATCCGATCTTCAGGGACTGGCCGGGTTTGATGGTCTTGTTCCAGGCGGTGTTGACCGCGGAGACGGCCGTGCCCGTCTGGGTCCAGGTGGCCGACCAGCCCGAGGTCAGGTGCTGGGTGGTGAGGGGGAAGGCGAACGCCAGCCGCCATCCCGAGATCGGGGTGGCGCCGGTGTTCTTGATCGTGACGTCGGAGGTGAAGCCGGTCGCCCAGCTCTTGGCCACGTAGGTGACCGCGCACGTGCGGGGCGCGGAAGGGGTCGCCGAGGGGGTCGTGGGCGGCGTCGGGGTCGTGGGCGGGGTGGGGGAGGGCGACGGATAGGGGTTGATGTAGGTGACGGCGTTGGACGGGTTGCTCAGATTGCCTGCGTTGTCCCGCGCCACCACCTGGAAGGTGTAGGACGCCTCGCCGCCGATCGGCACCACCAGGGTGCGCGGAAGCGGGCTGTCGTCCCCGAGGCCCCACCTGGTGGAGGAACGGACGAACACCGGCCAGTGCGTCTCGGGCGTGTAACCGCTGGTCGCCCACTGCATCGCCACGTAGCCGGGTTCGGGCCCGGCGAAGACGCGCAGGTCCCAGGGCATGGGCGGCGCGGACGAGGTGGGGTACGGGCTCGGGAACGGCGGCTCGACCATGGCCCTGTTCATGACGAGAAGGCTCGGCACGCTCCTGTTGCCGGCGGCGTCGATGGCCACCACGTAGAACAGGTAGGAGCCGCCGGGCGTGAGGTACTTCACCTCGGCGGTCACCTGGGTGGTCGTGTGGGTGAAGTCCGCCTGGACGCGGCTGAAGGAGGGATACGCCGGGGAGCCGTAGGACCAGGCGTAGATGTCGTACCCGGTGACCCCGACGTTGTCGGTCGACTGCGCCCAGGTGAGGCCCGCCACCCCGCCGTTGCGGTAGACGGTCAGGGGGGTGAGCCCGGTGGGTTCGCTGGGCGGGGTGGTGTCGGCGGCGGCCGCACCGGCCCGCGCCGCGCCGGCGGCGGCGCCCACGGCGGGCACCGGTCCCGCGGCGGCGCCGGAGGCGGGCGTCAGGCCGGCGCCGAGGACGGTGGCCGTGAGGGCGGCCGTGACGGCGGCCGCGCAACCCGCGATCAGAAGGCCACGCGACGCGGTCCCACGAGGACGCGGAAAGGGCATGAGGAGCCTCTCTCGTCGAGCGGACGGACCTCCGGACGGCCCGCCCGCTGGGTGCGGGGTCAGGAGCTGGTGCTGCCGGACGCACGGGCGACGCCTGCACGCCACCGGCCGGCGGATCCAGAGCGCCCCCCGTCACACGCGCTCGCGACCGGTTCGTCGCATCGACTCCCCCGAGCGGGACGGCGACACGCGCCGCCCATCCTCGATCGTGCGCCGCGGGCGATGCCCGGTCCACCCCGCGTCTGAGCGGCCACCTTCCCTGACAGGTCAGGGGCGGGGCACTGGCGCGCGGAGCTGAAAGTTTCAGCCGGACGCGCAGGACATGCCCGGTCTTCGCGGGCGGTTTCGCCAGGCGAAAAACAGGGGAGAGTGGGTCAACTCCTCCTATAGCCTGACCCAAGTGATTACCACGGTGGGTTCTGCCGCGCTGACCGGGGCGCGGACATGTTGAGCCGGTTGTTGCGGGTCCATCTGCGGCCCTATTCGACGGCACTGGTAGCGGTGGTCGCGTTGCAGCTCGTGGGGACCATCGCGTCTCTGTACCTGCCGAGCCTGAACGCCGACATCATCGACAAGGGGGTCGCCACCGGGGACACCGGCTACATCCTCGGCACCGGTGGCTGGATGCTGACGGTGTCGCTGGTGCAGATCGCCTGCTCGATCGCGGCGGTGTACTACGGGGCCAAGGTCGCGGCCGGGTTCGGGCGCGACGTACGGGGCGCGGTCTTCCACCGCGTGGTGGGGTTCTCCACCCGCGAGGTCACCCAGTTCGGGGCGCCTTCGCTGATCACGCGCAGCACCAACGACGTGCAGCAGGTGCAGATGCTCGTCGTGATGACGTGCACCATGCTGGTCGCCGCGCCGATCATGTGCGTCGGCGGCATCATCATGGCGCTGCGGCAGGACATCGGCCTGTCCTGGTTGATGCTGGTCTGCGTCCCGGCGCTGCTCGTCTCGATCGGCCTGATCGTCTTCCGCATGGTGCCGCAGTTCCGCGCGATGCAGACCCGCATCGACGAGGTCAACCGGGTGCTCAGGGAGCAGCTGTCGGGCATCCGCGTGGTGCGGGCCTTCGTCAGGGAGCGCGAGGAGACGCGCCGGTTCGCCGACGCCAACCAGGCGCTGACCGACACCGCGCTGCGCGTCGGCCGGCTGACCGCGCTGATCTTCCCCGTCGTCATGCTCATCCTCAACGCCTCCAGCGTGGCGGTGCTGTGGTTCGGCGCGGCGCGGGTGGACAGCGGCGAGATCCAGGTCGGCGCGCTGACCGCCTTCCTCATGTACCTGATGCAGATCCTGATGTCGGTGATGATGGCCACCTTCATCTCGATCATGATCCCGCGGGCCGCCGTCTGCGCCGAGCGCATCGGCGAGGTGCTGGACACCGAGTCGTCGGTGCGCCCGCCGGACGAGCCGGTGCGCGACGCGGGCAGGCGGGCCGAGCTGGTGATGCGGGACGTGGAGTTCCGCTACCCGGGCGCGGCGGCGCCCGTGCTGTCCGGCATCTCCTTCCGCGCCGTCGCGGGGCAGACCACCGCCGTCATCGGCAGCACCGGGTCGGGCAAGACGACCCTGGTGTCGCTGGTGCCGCGGCTGTTCGACGCCACCTCCGGCACCGTGTCGGTCGACGGCGTCGACGTCCGCGACCTGGACCCGCAGTTGCTGTGGACGCGCATCGGCCTGGTGCCGCAGAAGCCGTACCTGTTCACCGGCACCGTCGCGAGCAACCTGCGGTACGGCAACCCGAACGCCACCGACGAGGAGCTGTGGGAGGCCCTGGAGGTCGCCCAGGCGCGCGACTTCGTCGAGGCGATGCCCGAGGGGCTCCAGGCGCCGATCACGCAGGGCGGCACGAACGTGTCCGGCGGACAGCGGCAGCGGCTGTCGATCGCGCGGGCGCTGGTCAGCAAGCCCGAGATCTACCTGTTCGACGACTCGTTCTCGGCTCTGGACCTGGCCACCGACGCCCGGTTGCGCGCCGCCTTGCGTCCGCGCACCGCCGAGGCCGCCGTCGTCATCGTCGGCCAGCGGGTCTCCACCATCGCCGACGCCGACCAGATCATCGTCCTGGACGACGGCGTGATCGCCGGCATCGGGACCCATGACGAACTGCTGGCCTCCTGTCCGACCTATGTCGAGATCGTGGAGTCCCAGGTGACCGCGGGGAGCGCAGTATGAGCCGGGTTCCGGCCGACCGTCAGGAGGGCGGCGTGAGCGAGCGTCCCACCGCACCGGCAGACCAGGCCACGCCCGCCGGGGGACCGGCCCAGGACGGCCAGGGGACGCAGGCCGGAGGTGGACCGGGTGCCGCGGCGGGGGGCAGGCCGCTCGCGGCTCCGGTGCGCCCGCCCGCCGGAGGCGGACCGTTCGGCAGGGGGCCCTTCGGCGGGGGAGGGATGCCCGCGGAGAAGTCGATGAACTTCGGCCCCTCCGCCCGCCGGCTGATCCGGCGGCTGGACCCCGAACGCCCCCGCATCCTGGCCGTCATCGCGCTGGCCGTGGTCAGCGTCGCGTTCGCCGTCATCGGGCCGAAGATCCTCGGCCGCGCCACCGACATCATCTTCAGCGGCGTGGTCGGCCGGCATCTTCCCGCGGGGACGACCAAGGAGCAGGCCGTCCAGGGCGTCCGTGCCTCGGGCAACGGCAACCTCGCCGACATGCTCGCGCGCATGGACCTGGTGCCCGGCCACGGCATCGACTTCGGCGCGCTCGCCACGGTGCTGACCTGGGCCCTGGTGCTGTACGTCGCGGCCTCGGTCTTCAGCTGGCTGCAGAACTACCTGCTCAACGACGCGACCCAGCGCACCATCTTCCGGCTGCGGTCCGACGTCGAAGACAAGATCAACCGGCTGCCGCTGAAGTTCTTCGACGGCCAGCCGCGCGGCGAGCTGCTCAGCCGGGTCACCAACGACATCGACAACGTGTCGCAGACCCTCCAGCAGACGTTGAGCCAGCTTCTCACCTCGCTGCTGACCGTCATCGGCGTGCTGGTGATGATGTTCGTGATCTCGCCGCTGCTCGCGGTCATCGCCCTGGTCACCATCCCGGTGTCGATGGTCGTCACCGGCCAGGTGGCCAAGCGCTCGCAGAAGCTCTTCGTCGCCCAGTGGGCGCACACCGGCACCCTCAACGCCCACATCGAGGAGGCGTTCACCGGCCACGAGCTGGTCAAGGTGTTCGGGCGCGGCCCGGAGGTCGAGGAGGTGTTCCGCGAGCGCAACGAGGACCTGTACAAGGCGAGCTTCGGCGCCCAGTTCATCTCCGGGATCATCATGCCGGTCATGATGTTCATCGGGAACCTGAACTACGTCGCCATCGCCGTCGTCGGGGCCCTGCGCGTCGCCACCGGGGCGATGAGCCTCGGCGACGTCCAGGCGTTCATCCAGTACTCCCGGCAGTTCACCCAGCCGCTGACGCAGGTCGCCTCGATGGCCAACCTGCTGCAGTCGGGGGTGGCCTCGGCGGAGCGGGTCTTCGAGCTGCTGGACGCCGAGGAGCAGGCCCCCGACCCCGCCGACGCGGCGCCGCCCGCCGACCGGCGCGGCCGGGTCGAGTTCGAGCACGTGTCGTTCCGCTACAACGCCGACCAGCCGCTCATCGAGGACCTCTCGCTGGTGGCCGAGCCCGGTCACACCATCGCGATCGTCGGCCCGACCGGCGCGGGGAAGACCACCCTGGTCAACCTCATCATGCGCTTCTACGAGTTGGACGCGGGCCGCATCACCCTGGACGGTGTCGACATCACCGCGATGCGCCGCGACGACCTGCGCTCCCAGATCGGCATGGTGCTCCAGGACACCTGGCTGTTCGGCGGCACCATCCGCGACAACATCGCCTACGGCAACCCGCGGGCCACCGAGGAGCAGATCCAGGCCGCGGCGCGGGCGACCTACGTCGACCGGTTCGTCCGCACGCTGCCCGACGGCTACGACACCGTGATCGACGAGGAGGGGAGCAACGTCAGCGCCGGCGAGAAGCAGCTGCTCACCATCGCGCGGGCGTTCCTGGCCGACCCGTCCCTGCTCATCCTGGACGAGGCGACCAGCTCGGTGGACACCCGCACCGAGGTGCTGGTGCAGCACGCGATGGCCGCGCTGCGCAGCGACCGCACCAGCTTCGTCATCGCCCACCGGCTGTCCACGATCCGCGACGCCGACCTGATCCTGGTGATGGAGGCCGGGAGCATCGTCGAGCATGGCACCCACGACGAGCTGCTCACCGCCCGCGGCGCCTACCACCGCCTGTACTCGGCGCAGTTCAGCGGCGCCCTGGTGGCAGCCGACGGCGACATGGCCGGGTGAGGCCATAACTCTTCACCGATTCCTCGGTGGCGTCGTGATTGCTACCTGAATGCGGGCCAGTGCTCCGGCGTTCACGCCGGAGGCGAAGGCCCGCGCGGGAGTGCCTGCTGAGGCGCGACCGTGCCCTGACCTTCCTGGTCTTGCTGCTTGATCCACCAGGCGTGGGGCACCAGGACGGCGAAGGGCCGGTCGTTGCGTTCGACGATGGTGTGCTCGCCGAGGTGGTGGGCGGCGTTGGCGCGGTCGCCGATATATTCACGGATCGCTCGGATTCCCATACGTTCGGTCACGGATCGATGGACAATGATGACCGTGCGGCTTCGTTACCAGTACCGGCTCTACCCGGACGCCGCCCAGCGTGAGGCGCTGGCGCGGGCGTTCGGGTGCGCGCGGGTGGTGTTCAACGACGGGCTGCGCGTACGGACCGACGCCCGCGCTCAAGGACTGCCGTACGTCTCCGACGGGGAGTTGTCCAATCGGGTCATCACCCAGGCCAAGCAGACCCCTGAACGGGCGTGGCTGGGTGAGGTCTCAGCGGTCGTCCTCCAGCAGGCGCTGGCCGATCTGAATGCCGCTTACCGCAACTTCTTCGCCTCGATCACCGGCAAGCGGAGGGGACCGAGGGTGGCCGCGCCCCGGTTCCGATCCAAGAAGGACAACCGGCAGGCCGTCCGCTTCACCAGGAACGCCCGGTTCTCGATCACGCCAGGCGGCAGGCTGCGCCTGCCGAAGATCGGGGACGTGACAGTGCGGTGGTCGCGCCCCCTGCCGTCGGACCCAGGCTCGGTCACGGTGGTCAAGGATGCGGCGGGCCGGTACTTCGCCTCCTTCGTCGTCGAGACCGGAGACGAGACCGGCGAGATGCCCTGGCCTGAGACGGCCGGCGAGGTGGGCATCGATCTGGGGTTGACGCACTTCGCGGTCACGTCCGACGGACGGAAGATCGGCAACCCTCGGTTTCTGCGCCGGGCGGCCAAGAAGCTCCGCAAGGCCCAGCAGGCCCTGTCCCGTAAGGCGAAGGGGTCGGCGAACCGGAAGAAGGCCGTTGTGAAGGTCGCCAGGGGTCATGCCCGGGTGGCCGACGCGCGCCGCGACTTCGCCCACAAGCTCTCTACGAGCATCATCCGCGACAACCAAGCGGTGCATGTGGAGAACCTGTCGGTGAAGGGCCTGGCGCGCACGAGACTGGCCAAGAGCGTCCACGACGCGGGCTGGTCGCAGTTCGTCGGGATGCTGGAGTACAAGGCCGCCCGGTACGGGCGGACCTTGGTCAAGATCGATCGATGGTTCCCGTCGTCGAAGCTGTGCTCGGCGTGCGGGGCCGTCGTCGAGTCGATGCCGCTGTCGGTCCGGTCGTGGATCTGCGCCTGTGGCGCGGCCCACGACCGGGACGTCAATGCGGCGATCAACATACTGGCCGCCGGGCGGGCGGACAGGTTAAACGCCTGTGGAGACCAGGTAAGACCACCGCTCGCGGTGGCACAGGTCGATGAAACAGGAAGCCTCAGAGGTGCCGCGTGACGCGGCATGGGCTGAACTCCCGGCCTTCAGACCGGGGAGCGCGTCAACGTTTACCGGTGGTCGCCTACACTGACGCGCGCCGGCGGCTGAGCGCCCTGTTACGGGGCGCCCGGCCAGGCGGACCGGTCGTCGTCGTCAACCTCTGCGGGCCGGTCGGCGTGGGCAAGACCCGGCTGGCGTCCGCGCTGACCGGCACACCGGCCGACTCGGCACCCAGGCCGGCACCAGGCTTCAGGCCGGCCGCCGGTCCGCCGGTGGGCGACCGGACGGCCACCGGTCTGCTGGTGGTGGATGGCGTCGATCACGACGCGCGGGCCGAGGCCGTCCGCGAGCTGCTCGCGGACCTGGCGCCGGGCACGTGCGTCCTGGTCGTCGGGCGCAGGCCGCTGGTGTCCCGGCCCGGCTGGGCCGACCGGCCCGTAGAGACGGTGCCGCTGTCCCCGTGGAGCCGGGCGGCCATGCGAAGGCTGGCGCGCTCGCGCGGCGTGCGCGACCCTGCCCGGCTCGACCTGGTCGCCGACCTGTCCGGTGGCATCCCCCTCATCGCCGACCGTCTGCTGTGCGCCCTCGCCGTTCGGACGGAGCCCTGCCCGCCGAGCCCCAGTCCGCCTAGCCCCTGCCCGACCAGCGGATCCACCGGCGACATCGCCGGGATGGACACGCTGGGCGGGCTCGCGGACGTCGTGGCGGGGGAGCTGCTGCGGCGGCTCGCCGTCGAGACCGCCGGCCCGCCGCCCGGCGCGCTGCCGGTCGTGGCCACCGTGGGCGGTGCGGACGCCGACCTGCTGGCCGCGCTCGTGCAGGGGACACCCGCCGACTTCGACCGGCTCAGCGCCTTGAGCGTCGTACGGCCGGAGGCGCACGGGCTGGTCGTGGTCGAGCCCTTCCGCACGATCTTCGAGCTGGCCTACCGGTGGCGGCACCCGGTCACGGCCCGCACGCTTCTGGACAAGGGCTCCGCGCACCGGCGGCGTCAGATCACCCGCACCGGTGACCCGGGCGTGCGCGCCAAACTGGCCGACCAGGTGCTGCACATGTCCGCCCATCCCCAGGTCCGCCCGATCTTCTTCCCGCCCGTGCCGGGGCCGCTGCGCGTCAGGGCGGCGGAGGCGGCGGACGAGGACGACATCGTCCGGCTGACCCGCCAGTGGGCCGGCATGGAGGCGCTCGACCCGCGCCGCGCCGACCGGATGCTGGAGCTGTGGATGACCACCCCCGGCAGCCTGTTCGACCTGGTCGTCGACGGCGACGACCGGCCCTTGGGCATGACGAACATGACGGGCATCGGCGCCGGGGCCGCGCCGCTGCTGGAGGCGCTGCTCCAGCAGCACGCGCCGCCGCCGGCCCCCTCGCCCGGCGGCGACGACTCCGCCGGCGTCGTCCTGGGGATGCTGGTCACCGCGCCCCGCCGCCCGGCGGCGCGCGCCGTCATGCTGCGGCACATCCTGGCCACCGCCATGGCGAGCGGCAGGGTGGTCGTCTCCACGCCGTGGGCGCCGTACCAGCGGCTGTCCGAGCGCATGGGCCTGGTCCGGATGGGGGAGACCCGCGACGACCTGTTCCGCTGCGGACGCAGGAGCGGCGTCTTCGCGCGCACGTTCACCCCGCGCAACCTGCCCGGCTGGCTGCGGCAGCTCGAACGGGGCGCCGTCCCCGCCGAGGACGACGCGCTGGCGGAGGCGGTGCGCGCCGCCCTCGCCCGGCTGGGCGACCCGCGCCGGCCGGCCGAGGGCCCGCCGGCCGCGATGCCCGGGCTGGGGTCACCCGAGGCGATCGCGGCCTTCGTCCGACGGCAGGTGGAGGCGCTGGCGAACTCCGGCTCACCCGTGGACCAGGAGGCCGGGCGTGTGCTCAGCCTGTACTACCTTCGTGGCGGCATCGCGCACGAGGCGGCCGCCCACCGCCTGCACCTGAGCAGGGCGACCTACTTCCGCCGCCTGGACCACGGCGTCCGCCGCCTGACCGAGGCCCTGCGCGCCGCTACGCGTTGACCAGCGTGGAGGGGCCGAGCTCGGTGTTGTGCGGGCACCGCGCCAGCGACGTGTCGCGCCCCGGGCCATAAGCCATGGTGCCGTTGACGTACACGACGGTGCCGCGGGGCGTCTCGCACGCGACCCGCAGATACCAGCCGGTCGGGGTCGGGTTGTTGCAGGTGGCCGAGACCTGCGGGATGGAGAGGTTGTAGCCGTAGACGCAGCTCGCCGGGTCGACGGCGGCAGCCGCCGGTGCGGCCGTGGTCGCGACGACGGCCGCGGCGCCGATCAGGGCGGCGGCCGCCCCGTTGCTGATCCCTCGGACGATGGACACGATGACCTCCTTCGTGGGCTTGTGCCGGGAACCTAACAGCCGGCGCCGCCGGTGAAGTCTCACAACCGTCTCAAGCCCTCGCCGCCCTCGCCGGGCATCGGTCAAGCTGTCCTCGGCGTCGTGATCGCATGACCGAGCCGCCCTGATGCGCTTCCACGAACGTGCACCGGCTCAGGCGCCGTAGCAGGCGCCGGCATCGCCGTACCACGACCCGCCGACCCGGCGCCCATCACGTCCAGCACATGGCGGGAGTGGGGAGCCGCTGTCGGTGGACGTGTGTGCTCACCGCACTGGTGTGCCGTGCCGGATGTTCACCCGCACGCCGGGCCGCAGGCGTTCAGCACATGGCGGGAGTGGGGAGGCGCTGTCGGGGGACGTGTGTGCTCACCGCACTGGTGTGCCGTGCCGGATGTCCATCCTCACCACAGGGCCGCGGGCGACAGGGTGCTGAGTAAGCGGGTCGCGGAGATGACGACGCGCGCCGCGGTCAGCCGCGGGCCTGGGTGGTCTCCAGGCGGCGGATGATCGGGGTGAGCAGGGCGTTGAGCTCTCTGACCAGGGTGGTGACCGCGAGCGCGGCGGTGGAGGACAGGGTGTCGCTCGGACCGTCGGGGGCGGGCGGCAGGGCGTCCAGCGGCAGGGGCGCGTCGATCACCAGGGTGGTGCGCAGGAACGGGTTCCGGGTGAGGTCCTGGTCGCTGGGCTCGAGGTACTGGCCGAAGGTCTGCGGCCACTCGCGCCAGCCGCGGTCGTGCCACCACTCGCGCGAGGCGGTGAGCTCCGCCGGCGGCGGCGAGACGAGGAGCACGCGGGCGGTGAGCGTGCCGTCCCAGGGGTTGCGGTCGCAGGCGGCGGACAGGATGCGCCGGTGCCGCCGCACGTAGGGCGGCGAGGGGGTGATGGCCAGCCGCCAGGCGGCGCACGCGAAGGTGACCGGGGCGATGTCGCCCCACGCGCCGTCGAACGCCGCGACGTTGTGCCGTACGTGCTCGGCGTACCGGCTTGACCCCTCGGAGGCGAGTTCGCGATCGTGGCCGTGGTCGATGCGGAAGGCGTCGTGCTCGCCCATGCTTCCCTTTCCTTCGGCGCGGCTCCCGCCATCGCGGTGGTGGCTCCTGGCGAGCACTCGGGCGCCGCGTGGCTCCCAGGGGTCTTGGCGTGGCCGGGGCCCCGACAGCCAGTCAACGCCACCGTGCCGATCGACACGCGCGGTTTCACCCACAGCCGATCCAGGACTTCGTACGGCCGTTCCCAAGACCGGCCCCAGGACCGGTTACCGGTCCCCACAGACCTGCTGTCCCCGGGCCGAGCCGTTCTCAGGACGAGCCGTTTCTCAGACGTTCATCCTTCACCCGCACGGTCGTCGCCAGGCCGGGACGTTATCGGCCGCGGTGGTCAGACCGTCCGGCGGGTGAGGGAGGCCGGGAGGCGTTCGGTGTGGAGCCACTCGGCGAACAGGTCGTCCAGCGGGGTCGCGGCGTGGCGGGCCGCGAGGCGGGTGAACCGCTCGGTGGTGACGCCGCCGTGCTGGTAGGTGGCCGTCCACTCGCGCAGCAGCGCGAAGAACGCCTCGTCGCCGATCGCGCGGCGCAGCGCGTGCAGGGTGAGGGCGCCGCGCTTGTACACCCGGTCGTCGAACAGCCGGCGCGCGCCGGGGTCGGCCAGCGTGAAGTCCTGCGGGAGCGCCGCCAGCCTGCGGTGCCAGCGGGCGGCGAGCGCGTCGGCCGTCTCCTCGCCCGACGCCTGCGACCACAGCCACTCGGCGTAGGCGGCGAAGCCCTCGTGCAGCCAGATGTCGCGCCAGTCCTCCAGCGTCAGGCTGTTGCCGAACCACTGGTGGGCCAGCTCGTGGGCGATGAGGCGCTCCTCGCCGCGCCGCCCGTCCACGTGGTTCGCGCCGAAGATCGACATCCCCTGGGCCTCGACCGGGATCTCCAGGTCGTCGGCGGTGACCACGACGGTGTACCCGGCGAAGGGGTAGGGGCCGAACAGGTCGGAGAACAGGGCGATCATGGCCGGCTGGCGGGCGAAGTCGGCCCGCACCCGCGAGGCCAGCCGGGCGGGGTGGACCAGCCGCTGCGGCACCGGCCCCGGCACCTCGGCCGACTGGTACCGCCCGATCTGCACGCTCGCCAGGTAGGTGGCCATCGGCTGCGGCTGCTCGTACACCCAGGTGGTGGTGGACGCGGCCCGGCGCCGGTCGGCGAGGCGGCCGTTGGCCACCACCTCGTACGCCGACCCGGTCGTCACCGTGACGCGGTAGGTGGCCTTGTCGGCCGGGTCGTCGTTGCAGGGGAACCACGACGGCGCCCCCGTCGGCTGGCCGGCGACGATGACCCCGTCGGTGAGCCGGTCCCACCCGAGGCCGCCCCAGCGGCTGGTCAGGGGACGAGGGTCGCCCCCGTACCGCACGTCGACGGCGAACAGCGTGCCCTCGTGCAGCGGGCGGGCCGGGGTGATCCGCAGCTTGTCACCCCGGTGCGTGTAGCGCGCCGGCTCGCCGTCGACCAGCACCCCGGACACGCGCAGCGAGGACGAAAGGTCCAGGGTGAAGGCGGGAAGGGACGGCGACCGGCTCGCGAACGCCGAGATCACCGCCGACGCGCGCAACCGGCCGGCGCCGACCCGGTAGTCCAGCGACAGCTCGTAGTGCTCGACCCAGTAGCCCTCGTTGCCCCGCTCGGGAAAGTAGGGACGGCGGGAGACGCCTGGTGCCACGCTCACGTTCTGTCATGCCTTCCGGGTCAACGCGACGGCGGACGGGACCACGGCGTGATCGGGTTCCCGAACCAGCGGGCGCGCGCGGGCACCGTCTCGCCGCGCATCACCAGGGACGCCGGTCCGACCGTGGTGTCCTGCCCGATCGTCGCCGCGGGGAGGACCACGCCGTGCGGCCCGAGCGTCGCCCCGTGCCGCAGCACGACCTTATCGATGCTCATCACGCGGTCGTGGAACAGGTGGGTCTGCAGCACGCATCCGCGGTTGACGCTCGCCCCGTCGCCGACCTCGACCAGGTCGGCCTCGGGCAGCCAGTAGGTCTCGCACCACACCCCGCGGCCGACGCGCGCGCCCAGCGAGCGCAGCCACAGGGCCAGCGGGGCGGTGCCGAGCCACGCCTCGGCGAACCACGGGGCGGCGAGCACCTCCACGAAGTTGTCGGCCAGCTCGTTGCGCCACACGAACGAGCTCCACAGCGGACGGTTGCCCGCCGCGATCCTGCCGACGATCGCCCACTTGGCCGCGGTGGCGGTCGCGGCGGCCACGGCCCCCGCGCCCGCCAGCACCACGCCGACCAGCCCCGCCGCGACCGCGAAGCCGTAGGAGCCGGCGAGGAACTCCAGCGTCGCGGCGACCAGCACGGCGAGCGCGACCGTGCCCATGGCGGGGACGACGCGGCAGACCTCCACGAACGCCCGCGCGGCCTTCAGCCGGCGCGGCGGGTCGTAGGTGCGGCTCCGGTCGCCGGACTCGGCCGTCCTGCGCAGCTCGATCGGGGGCATGCCCAGGTAGGACGAACCCGCCTTGGCCTTCTTCGGCGTGGCCGACAGCACGCCGACCAGCCCGTCCTTGGGCACCTTGCGCCCCGGGGCGGTCATGCCGCTGTTGCCGAGGAAGGCCCGCTTGCCGATGCGCACCTGGTCCACCCGCAGGCTGCCGTTGACCAGCTCGTACGGGGCCACCATCGTGTCGTCGGCGAGGAAGGCCCCGTCGCCGACGGTGGTCATCGTGGGCAGCGCCAGCACCGTGGACAGCTCGACGTCCCGGCCGACCTTCATGCCGAGCGCGCGCAGCCACGCGGGGGTGAGGATGCTGGCGTACAGGGGGAACAGCCAGACGCGGGCCGCCGCCATGAGCCGGCCGGTCGCCCACGCCTGCCACGCCTGGCGGCTGTGCACGGGGTGCCGTCCCGGGCGCAGGCCGGCGCCGAGCAGCCGCACGCAGACCAGGACGATCAGCGCGAAGGCCGCCAGCGCGGTCACCGTGGCGGGCGCGACGCCGTAGAGGGCGGCAGGCAGCGCCTCGCCGAGCGTGGCCACGTCGCCGGCGAAGACGTCCAGCACGATCAGCCCGCACAGGGCGGCCACGACCGGGATCAGGCTCAGCGCCATCGCCGACAGGCCGTACATCGCCTCCCAGCGCCGGGAGCGCGGAGGCCGCTCCGACGGCGGGAACCGGCGCGCCTTGCCCTGCCGGCTCGCGGGCGCACCCGCCCAGCGCTCGCCGGACGGGACGGCGCCCTCGACGACGGCGCCCGGCGCGACCTGCGCGTTCTTGCCGACGCGGGCCCCGGGGAGCAGCGTCGCCCTGGCGCCGATCGTGGCGGCGGCGCCGACGCGGATCTCACCGACGCGCAGCAGGTCGCCGTCCATCCAGTACCCGTGCAGGTCGACCTCAGGCTCGATCGCCGCGTTCCTGCCGACCTTGAGCATCCCGGTCACCGGGGGCAGCGCGTGCAGGTCCACGTCCTCGCCGACCTGCGCGCCGAGCGCCCGCGCGTACCGGGCATTCCACGGGGCGCCGGACAGCCGGCCCACCCCGATCTGCGCGGCGAACCGCTCGGCGAACCACAGCCGCAGGTGCGTGCCGCCGCCGCGCGGGTAGGCGCCCGGCTTCAGGCCGCGCAGCAGCACCCGGGCCACCGCGGCGGCCACGCCGATGCGTCCCCAGGGGGAGACGAACAGCAGCCAGCCCGCCAGCACCCACCACCACGAGACGGTGGGGGTCCAGGGAAGGGCCACGATGTTGTTCAGCGTGGCCAGGCCGACGATCCACGGCATGCCGCCGATGGTGAGCAGCGGAATCATGAGCGCCGTCTGCGCGAGCGCGGAACGCCGCGGCACCGGCGTCACGGGACGCTGCGTGTTCTCGGCGCGGGGGGCCGCCATCGCGGCCAGGCGGGCGGCGAGCCCACCCAGCGTGGGGTGCTCGTACACGTCGGCGACCGCCGCCGCGGGGTGGCGGGCGCGCAGCTCGGAGACCAGCAGCGCGACGGCCAGGCTCGTGCCGCCCAGCACGAAGAAGTCGTCGTCGCGGTCGGCGGCGTCCACGCCCAGGATGCCGGCCCACCGTTCGGCCACCCACCGCTCGTCGTCCGACAGCTCCGCGGCCGCGCCCGCCGCGCCCGGATCGGCGCCGGGGGTCGCGCCGCCGGGCAGCGGCCACGGCAGGGCGTCGCGGTCGATCTTCCCGGAGGTGCGGGTCGGCAGGTCGGCCACGAGCGCGATGCGCGGGACCAGGGCGGCCGGCAGCGCCCCGGCCAGCCGGTCGCGGGCGGCCTCGGCGTCGAAGTCCTCGGCGGCGACGACGTACCCGACCAGAAGCTGGTGCCCCGAGCCGGTCGCGCGGACCGCGGCGGCCGCGCCGCGCACGCCCGGGAGGGACTGGAGCGCGGCGTCCACCTCGCCCAGCTCGATGCGCCGGCCGCCGAGCTTGACCTGCTCGTCCGCCCGGCCGACGAAGACCAGGCCCCGCGGCTCGGCCGTCACCAGGTCGCCGCTGCGGTAGGCGCGCGCCCAGCCGAGGGAAGGCAGCGGGGCGTACTTCTCGGCGTCCTTGGCGGTGTCCAGGTAGCGGGCCAGGCCGGCGCCGCCGATGACGAGCTGGCCGGTCTCGCCCATGGCCACGGGTTCGCCCGCGTCGTCCACGACCGCGAGGTCCCAGCCGGCGAGCGGCAGGCCGATGCGCACCTTGCCCCGCCCGGTCAGCGGCGCGGCGCACGCCACGACGGTGGCCTCGGTGGGGCCGTAGGTGTTCCACACCTCGCGCCCGGGAACGGCCAGCCGCTCGGCCAGCTCGGGCGGGCACGCCTCGCCGCCGAAGATCAGCAGGCGGACGTCGTCGAGGGTCTCGACCGGCCACAGCGCCGCCAGGGTCGGCACCGTCGAGACGACCGTGATGCCCTTGTCGGCGAGCCAGGGGCCGAGGTCCATGCCGGTGCGCACGAGCGCGCGGGGCGCGGGCACCAGGCAGGCGCCGTGCCGCCACGCCAGCCACATCTCCTCGCAGGAGGCGTCGAAGGCCACGGAAAGGCCCGCGAGTACCCGGTCGCCCGGGCCGATCGGCTCGTCGGCGAGGAACAGTCGCGCCTCGGCGTCGACGAACGCCGCCGCGCTGCGGTGGGTCACCGCCACGCCCTTCGGCCTGCCCGTGGAGCCCGAGGTGAAGATGATCCAGGCGTCGTCCTCCGGCCCGGGACCGGACCGCTCCGGGGCGCCGGTCGTCTCGGGACCGGGCCGCTCCGGCGTGCCGTCCGGCTCGGGGTGAGGGCGGGGGTCTGTGTCCGAGGGGACGGTGTGGCGAGGGCCGTCCGTGCTCGCGGGGAGGGGACGGCGAGCGTCGTCCGTGCTCGCGGGCGTCGTACGGGTGATCGCGCGGCCTTCGCCGATGACGGCGTGGACGCCCGCCTCGGTGAAGACCAGTTCGGCGCGCTCGTCGGGGTCGTCCGCGTCGACGGGCACGTAGGCCGCGCCGGCGGCGAGCACGGCGAGGATCGCGACGTAGAGGTCGGCGGTGCCGGACGGGACGCGCACGCCCACGCGGTCGCCGGTGCGCACACCGGCCCGGCGCAGCTCGCCCGCCAGGGACTCCACCTCGGCGCTCAGGGCCTGGTAGTCCAGGCGGGTGCGGCCGTCGTCGAGCGCGGGGGAGCGGGGGTGGCGCCGGGTCGTCTCGGCCAGGACGTCGACCAGCGTCCGCGGCGGCGCGGCGGCCGCTCCGGCCAGGAAGACGGCCGGCTCGGAGGTGGTCCCGGGCAGGGAGCCGGCGGGGGTGGGGGACTTGCGCGGTGTCAGGGGGGCGTGGTGGACGGCTCTGGTCGCGGGCGTCCGCGAGGCGGCCGGCGTCGGGGTTCGCCGCGCGAGCGGCTGCTCGGCTTCCACCGGTGAGGAGGGCAAGAAGGCTCCTGGTGAGTGCCCGGACGGTTCGCCCGGGTCTTCGTCAGGGGCGGCGGGGGAACGACGGTCTGGTCGACCACCCTGCTGCGGTTCTTCGGCTCCGAACCGGCCCTACTGACGCCATGGACATCGCCTGATCTTAACTTCCGCCACCATTCCGCCTATTCCCGTCCATCTGATGGACACCCCGAGGACACCTTGATCGCCGTCGCCGTCGCCGTCGCCGTCGCCGTCGCCGTCGCCGTCGCCGTTGACCCGGCACGGGGACGGGAGCGACGAGGGCGAGGACAAGGGCGGATCAGCCCGGAGGAGGACGGCCTGGAGGGTGAGACCCGTGTGGGAGTTCGGACGCAGGGCCGATGCGCCGCCGCTTCGGCTGCGGGAGCGTTGACACGTCCCCGAACACCCGCTCACCGGCGCCCGTCCCGTCGAACGCTCGCCCACGGTCGGCGTCCACGCGCCGGGCGCACCGCGTCCTCGCGCCCGCTCGTGTCAGCGCCGCCTTGTCAGCGCCGCCTTGTCAGCGCCGGCCCGGCCGGCGTGCGCGGTGGGGGGAGCGCACCATCGGCGTCCGTGCTGTCGGCGCCACGCACCGGAGGTAGTCCATGATCGACGTTCTGGCCGCGGAGTGGCACAAGCTCCGTTCGGTCCGCTCCACCTACTACGCCCTGGGCGTCGCCCTGGCCGGCCTGCTGGCCGGCGCGGCCATCGCCTGGTCGGCGGCGGCCGCGTTCGACGGCACCTCGCCCGAAGGGCGGCTGCGCTCCTCGGTCTCCTACATCGAGGAGGTCCTGGTGATCATCCCTCAGCTGTGCCTGGGCATCCTCGGCGTGCTGTCGATCACCTCGGAGCACACCACCGGGACGATCAGAGCGACCATGATGGCGGTGCCCCGGCGCTGGCCGGTCGTCGCGGGCAAGGCCGCCCTGCTCGCCGGGCTGGCCGCCGTCACCGGGCCGCTGGTGGTGTTCGGGACCTACTTCGCCTGCCGGTCGCTCATCGGGGGCCGGTTCAACGGCGTGTACCTCACCCCCTTGGCCCACCGGCTGCCGGTCCTGATCGTCACCGGCCTGTCGGTGGTGGTGTTCGCCCTGGTGGGGCTAGGACTGGCGACTGTACTGCGGTCCACGGCCGGGTCGATCGTCATCCTGATCGGGCTGGTGTACGTGATCCCGATCGTGGCGATCAACCTGCCGGCGCCGTGGGACGCGCGGCTCGGGTCGGTCCTGCTGACGAACCTGCCCCGCGAGATCACCGGCACCCTCGACGCGAACACGGTGTTCGACACGCTGCTGCCCCCGGTCGCGGCGGCGGCCGTGATGCTCGCCTACGCTCTGCTTCCGCTCGCCGCGGGCGCCCTGCTCGTGCGCCGCAGGGACCTGTGAACGGCGAATGGGCCCTCGCCATTGAGCATCGGGATGGCGGCTGTTAACGTCGGGCCCCGAATAACGTGAACGGACGGCGAGAACCGCCGCATGACACCCGGCCCCCGACGGAGTGGTAATGGATTCCGCGCCACTAAACGCAGCATTCGACCCGATAACCCCAAATGTCGGGCGAATGTATGACTATTACCTGGGCGGCAAGGACAATTACGCCTCCGACCGGGAAGCGGCCGAGCGGGTCATCGGCGTGTTCCCCCGCACGCGCGAGCTCGCCGTCGCCAACCGTCGCTTCCTGCGGCGCGCGGTCGAGTACGCCGCCGCCGAGGCGGGCATCGGCCAGTTCCTCGACATCGGCTCCGGGCTGCCCACACAGGAGAACGTCCACGAGGTGGCGCAGCGCGTCCTGCCCGCCGCGCGCGTCGCCTATGTCGACCTCGAGCCCATCGTCCTGTCGCACGGCCAGGCCCTGCTCGCCACCGACGAGCAGACCATCATGGTCGCCGGCGACCTGCGCCGGCCGGAGAAGATCGTCGCCGACCCGGTGCTGCGGGAGCACCTCGACTTCGACCGGCCCATGGCCGTCCTGCTCGTCTTCGTGCTGCACTTCATCAGGGACGAGGAGGACCCGCGCGGCATCGTCCGCGCTCTGATGGACGCCGTGGTCCCCGGCTCGGTGCTGGTCCTGTCGCACGCCGAGGCCGACCGGCGGCTGATGCCCGGCACGTCGGTGTACGACAGGGCCAGCTCGCCCGCGGTGCTGCGCTCCCGCGAGGAGATCGAGGCGTTCTTCGATGGCCTGGAGCTCGTGGAGCCGGGGGTGACGCGCCTGGGCTCGTGGCGGCCCGACTCCCCGCTCTACCGGGGGGACGACGACCTGCCCGCCTTCTGCGGCGTCGCCCACCGGCGCTGACCCCCTCCACGCCCCACGCGGGGTCACGCCCCACGCGGGGTCAGCGGAAGTCGTCCGCGTGGTCGCGGGCCCAGGTTCCGAAGTCGGTGGCCGGGGTGCCGGTGATCTCCTCGACGGTCGTGGTGACCGTTTCCGGGGCGGTGACCATCGCGGCGTGTCCGTCCAGGATGTCGCGGGCCAGCGAGGCCGGCATGCCCTGGGCCACCATCGCCCGCTGCGCGACCTCGGGGGACATCTCCTCCCATCGCACCGGACGGCCGATGGCCTCGCCGATGAGGGTGACCTGCTCGACCTGTGTGAGCGTCCGCGGCCCGGTGAGCTCGTACGCGGCGCCGCCGTGCCCAGGGGCCGACAGCGCCCGCACACCGACGGTCGCGATGTCGCGCTCGTGGATGAGCGGCCTGCGAGCGGCGCCGTGCACCCACCGGACGGTCCCGGTCTCCCGGATCTGCGGCGCCCACATGAGGGTGTTGGCCGCGAAGCCGCTGGGGCGCAGGAAGGTCCACTCCATCCCCGACCGCTCGATCAGGCTTTCCAGGCGGGCGTGCGAGCCGAGGATCGTCCCGTCCGACTCCTCCCGCCGGGGTGGCACTCCCCGTGCGGACACATAGACGACGCGGCGGACGCGCGCGGCGATCGCCTCGACGGCGGCCGGGGCGGCGTGGTCGGCGGACAGGGTGGGCCAGACCAGGAACACCGCTTCGACGCCGTCCAGGGCCGCTTCCAGCGTCTCGGGTTTCGCCAGGTCGCCCTGGACGACCTCGACGGCGTCCGGCAGGCGGGCGGCCGCCGGGTCGCGGGCGAGGGCCCGTGTCTCGGCGCCCGCCGCCAGCAGGGCCGACACGGCGTGCCCTCCGACGCGACCGGTGGCCCCGGTGACCAGAATCATGAGTTCTCCCTTGTCAGAGGTGCGGGGCGACCATCGTGAAACATCAAGCGCGGTTGAGGTCAACACCCCGGCGGCCGGCACCGACCTGAATTACCGGATATGTCGCAATTAGGGATGGCGTCGGGCGCTAATACCCGGAATCGATTCCCGGCGCCCATTAACCGCGCCACGAGCCGTGCACGAACGTTAAAATGACGCCAACGGGGATTGTCGGCTGCGGGGCCACGGCTCTGCCGCTGACGGGGGGCGGCGATTTCGCCGAGAGGGGGCTTACTTCACGATGGGCGCCTGGTGGATCGGAAGATGGCCGGTGGTGGACCCGGACATCCCCGACGATGACAAACGACGCATCATCGGTAACAACGCCCTGGCCGACCGCCGTGTCGTCCCCTCCAGCGCCTCCGGCTGGCTCGGCATCATCGCGGGCCTGCTGCTCATCCTCATCCTCATCGCGGTGTCGCAGGAAGTGGCCCTCGACCGCATGACGTTGATCGGCGGAACGGCGACGCTGTCGATCCTGCTGGTGGGCGCCGCCGCCGTGGGCCTGCCGTGGGGCCGCTTCGCCGTGCTCAGCTCCCCCGCTCGCCTCGTGCGGCTCTACCAGGACCGTTACGTCGTCCCCGCCGACCTCGACCGGTCCGCCCGGCTGCTGCTCGACCGCGCGGGCCACGCCGTCGAGACGGTCTACGCCTCCCGCGTCAACCAGATGGGCTGGCTGGACCCGGTGGCCAACGACGTCGTCCTGCCCCGGCGGCTGTGGGAGATCGCCAGAGTGCTCCGCACCCAGTCCGAGCTGCGCGCCGAGCACGCCCGGGCGACCGGGGGAGTGCTCACCCCCGAGTTGCGCGCGGTGCTCGAGCCCCAGCTCGCCGCGCTGCGGCGCTCGGCCGGCGAGGTGACCGGGCAGGTCGCGGCGCTCGAGGCGTACGCGCGCCGCGTGCAGGCGGCGGACGCGGCGCTGCACGCCGAAGACCTGCTGCGCAGCAACGACAAGTACCGCGACCTGCTGGCCCACACCGATGACCTCGAGGGCCTGCGCGACCTGGCGTCGCGTGCCCACGGACTCGGAGCGGTCCTGGCGAGCAGCGTACGCGAGGCCGTCGTCGCCGGCCGCACTCTCGCCGTGCACTGAGTCCCGGGTCGGGGGGGCGCACGCCGCCTCGCCGTGCGCCGACCGCTCCGGCCGGCCCTCTCCGCCGGGCGCGGCGGAGAGGGCCGGTGGCGGTGCCCTTAGGCTCGCGCCGGGCGCAGGGTCTCGGTGGGGAACAGGGGGATTGCGGGGGCCCTCAGCGTGGAGGGCGGGGCGGCCTGGGTTCCGCACAGGGCGACCAGCATGTGCCGCGCCATCGCGATGTCGATGGGATGGATCTGGACCTGGCCGTTCTCGTCGATGTGCTGGTACTTCATCAGGTTGATGCCCAGCGACGCCTGGCGGCGGCCGTCGGGGCTGGACAGGGTGACCGTGCCCGCGCCGAAGACCGCTCCGTCGTGCCCCCAGAACCGGCCGCACGGCCAGTCCTGCGCGTAGATCCCCAGCCCGTAGTTGAGCAGCACGTTGCCCTGCGCGTCGGTGAACGGGACGGTGCGCTGCATCTCGGCGAGCTGCCGGGGGCCGACGAGCCGGCCGCCGAGGAGCGCGCGGTAGAAGGTGCCGAGGTCGTCCATCGTGGAGACCAGCGCGCCCGCGGTGAAGGCCCAGGACATGTCGTACACGCTGTAGTCGCGCGGCGGGTCGATCAGGCCGTACAACGCCTCGTACATCTTGGAGTGCGGTCCGGTGACGAAGGGCGTGCGCGGGAAGTAGGTGTGCCGGAGCCCTGCCCTGCCGATGACGTTGTGGGTGATGTAGGTCTCGGCCTCGACGCCGGTGAGTCTTTCCAGCAGCAGGCCGGCGATCACGTAGTTGGTGTTGGAGTACGAGGCGCGCTCGCCGGGACGTCCGGTGGGCACGCCGGCCAGGCCGAAGCGCACCAGTTCCTCGGGGGTGAACCGCTCGAACCTGTTGTCGTCGAGGCTGGCGGGGGAGTTCTGCACCAGCGACGGGAAGGCGCCGGGGATGTAGTCGGCGATGCCGCTGGTGTGGTTCAGCAGCATCCGCGTGGTCACGGCGCGCCCGAGCTCGCCGGGCACCAGGCCGGGCAGATAGCGCGCGATCGGCGCGTCGAGGTCAAGCCGGCCGCGCTCCACCTGCTGCATGAGCGCGACGGAGGTGAACGCCTTGCTGACGCTGCCGATGCGGTGCCGCATCTGGGGCGTCACGGGCCTGCCGGTGCGCACGTCGGCGACGCCGGAGGCGCCCTCCCACCGTTCCTCGCCGTCCCGGACGCTGGAGTAGATGCCGTACATCCCCGCGTCCCGCACCGCGTCGAGCGTCCCGCGCAGCGCGTCGCGGTCGAGGGCGTCCGCGGCGGGGGTGGCCCGCTGCGCCGCGGTCCGGACCACGGCGCCGCCGGTGCCGGACGCCTCGCTCTGCCGAGCCGCCGCCGGGTGCGCCGCCGCCGTCCAGGTGGCGAGCACAGTGCCGGAGACCAGCCCGGCGGCCATCAGTCTACGGAGTGACTTTCGGGCTAAATGCACCGTTTTGCTCCTTTGGTGGGCCGACATCGGTCGCCCTCCCGAGTCTGCCGACCTCCGTCGCCGGCCTCATCGTCATCGCGGACGATTTTCGTGCTCCTCCGCCCGCCAGAAGTCCCACCCGCGGCCGGTGTCAGGAGTCCCGGCCACGGCCGGGGTGGCCGGACTCGCCCGCGCGGGGCCGGTCGTCGTCGGGGGAGTTCCCCTTGGAGCGCCGATCCGAGGTGTCCCCCTTGGGGGTACGGTGCCTGCGCTCGTCGTGGTGCTTCGCGCCGCCGGAGCCGCCCTTGGAGCGTGGGAAGGGCCAGGCGTTCGGGCGGCAGCCCTGCAGGGACTTGGTCTGCTGCGTCATCACCGGCGCGAGGCCGCCGGGGGCGGGGCACTGCTGATGCGCGTGGCCGAGGGCGTGGCCGACCTCATGGTTGATCACGTACTGCCGGTAGGCGACCAGGTCGCCGTGGTATCCGGGAATCGCCGCCCCCCACCGCTTGGCGTTGATGACCGAGCGCCTGCCGTTCCAGCACGACAGCTCGCCGAACGTCTGCAGGGGACGGCACCGTACGTTGGTCAGCGCGGGGCTGGACAGCGCCACGCGGAAGCGCACCGGGCCGTGGTCGACCCGCTCGAACCGCATGCGTCCCCGGCCCCAGCTGCGCGGGTCGTTGAGCGTCCGGTGCACCATGGCGGCGAAGTCCTCGGCGTCGAACGGCAGCCCGCGCTCGACCTCGACGAGGTAGCGGACCACCTTGCCGCGGGTTCCCTCCGGCGGCTCGGCGACCCCCTTGACGACCTTGTACCGCCCCTTCGCCGAGTACGGGACCCGGACGGTCTCCGCCCGCCCCGCCGAGCCTGTGTCCGAGCGTGCGTCCGGGCCTGCGTCCGGGCCGTCGCCGGAGCCGGACGCGGTGGACGTGGGGCTGGGAGGCGGGGCCACGGCGGTCGCCGTCCCCGCCGTCCCCGCCGGCGCGCCGGGCGTCACGGCGGCCGAGGGGGCCGATGGGGGCGCGGCCGGGGCGGAGGGGGCCGCGACCGAGCCCGGAGGGCCCGCCACCGAGGCCGAGGGAGCCGCGACCGCGGCGCGAGCCGTCCTGTCCCGACCCGCGACCGCCTTCGCGTCATGGCCGGCGGCGAGCAGGAAGACGTATCCGCTGAGCAGGAAGATGGCAGTGATCGGCAACGCCATGAGCAGGGTCCCGGGCTTCAACCGACGAAGAATGCGAGGCGTGATATTTCCGGACATCGAGGGCGAAGCCTAGTACCGATCGCCTCATTGATCACCTTAGGCCACCCTGGTGGCGAACGGCCCGATCACCCGCCGTGCGCGCCGTGGAAGGGCGTGGTGACGCCCTCATAGTCCAGCATGAGCATCATGCCCTGGTCCGCGTGGCTCAGGTTGTGGCAGTGGTTCATCCACACGCCCGGATTCGAGGCGCGGAAGGCGACCTGCCACACCTCGCCCGGGCGCACGTCGAAGGTGTCCAGCCACAGCGGGGTGCCGGTCGGCGCCCGGCCGTCCCGGGCGAGGACCAGCACGCGATGGCCGTGCAGATGCCAGGGGTGGGTCTCCCGTCCCCGGTTCACCACCGTCATCCGGACCAGATCGCCATCCCGCACCTGTTGGGTCGGCACCGAGGGGAACGCGCGCCCGTTCACCGTGTGCGCGTACAGAGGGCGGCCTTCCGACACGGCGAGCCCCTGGTCGAGAACCATGGTGAAGTCCCGGTCGAACCGGCTGGAGCCGTTGTACGGAAGCGGCCCGGCCGGCGTCCCGTACCGGGTCAGGTCCAACTCGGGCCACCCCTGGGTGTCGGGTACCGCCACGGCTCCTTGCCCGCCTTGTCCTGCCTCGTCATCCACGGCCTGCGCGTTCGCACCGTTGGTGGTCCCCACGTCTCCCGCATCCGCGTTTCCCCGACCCGTGCCGGTCGTGGCGTCCGCGCCTCCCTCACCCGTGTCGGTCCTGGTGCCGTCGTTCTCCGGGGACGAGCCAGGTGCGGCGCCGGACGCGGGGGCCGTGGGGTCGGGGGTGAGGCGCAGGCCGGCCACGCGGTCGTCAACGGCGAGCGTGACCGGCGCGCCCGCCGCGAGCGTGAAGGCGAGGTCATAGCGGCCGCCCGCGGGCAGGCGCAGCCCCACCCGGTCCACCTCGCCGGGGGCGTGCAGATCCGAGCCGTCCACGGCGACCACCCTGTACCGGGCGCCCGCGAGCGTGAACCGGTGCGGAGTGTTGTCGGTGTTGACCAGTCGCAGCCGGACGGCCGTGCCGGGCGCGACGCGCCGCTCGATCGGCCGGTCGTGGTCGCCGAGCACGGTCCGGCCGGCGAAGGTGTGCACCGGAAGGGGGAGGTCGGCGCCCGGCGGCGCCGGTCCACACCGTGTCACCACCAGCGCGCCGTACAGGCCCATCTTCACCCCTTTGTCGGACACTTCGTGGGTGTGGTACCAGTACGTGCCGACCTGGAGGGCGCGGAACCGGTACACGAACTCCTGGCCGGGCCGCACGCTGTCCTGCGTCAGGCCGGGGACCCCGTCCTCGCCGGCGGGCACGTCATAGCCGTGCCAGTGCAGGGTCACCCCGGCGGAGATGTCGGCGTTGCGCAGGCGCACCTCGACCAGGTCGCCCTCGGTGGCGGTGATCGGCGGACCGGGGACGGTCCCGTTGAACGTCCACGCGGCCACCTTGCGCCCCGACGACAGGGTGACCGTGGCCGTGCGCGCCGTGAGCTCGTACCGGCGCACCGTGCCGCCCGGCGCGGGCGCGGCGGGTCCGCGCAGCGCGGTCACCGGCCGGTCGTACCCCGCGGTGCCGGCCGTGTGCGCCCCTGCCGGGTGCCCCGCGCCGAACCGCCCACCGGCCACCGGCATGGCGGCATGCCCAGCCGGCATCGGCATGGCGCCGTGCCCGCCGGGCATCGGCATGGCGCCGTGCCCGTTCGATGCCGGCATGGTGCCCGCGGAGGTGGCGGCCGGGCCACGGCCGGTGTCGACGTCGTCGGCCGGCAGGAACGCGAGCCCTCCACCGATCAGCCCGGCCACGACGGTCGCCGCCACGGCGGCCCGCGTCCCGCGGACGCGCGTGCCGGGGGCCAGCAACCGCTGGGTGGTCAGCACCGCCGCGGCCACGAGGACCACGGTGATCATCGCGGTGCTCCACGTCGCCGGGTACCCCATCAGCAACGTGACCACCGGCCCGGCCGTCGCCGCGTACCCGGCCCCGAACAGCGCCGTCACCGCCCAAGGCCTCACCAACGCCGCCGCACCCGGTACGGCGCCTCGCCCTGCCTCGGTGGCAGCTCGTGTCTCGGCCGCCGGTCCTGCTTCGGCCGCCGCTCCTGGTCCCGCCGTCGGCTCCCCGACCGCCCGCGCCCCCGTGGCGTGCGCTGCCGTCGCCGTCGACTCCACCTGGACGGCCTCCGAGACGCCGAGTCGGCTCTGACCGGCGCCCAAGGCCGCTCTGGCCAGGGATGGAGCGGCGAGCACGGCGGCGGCGGCCGTGCCCGCCGCCAGCAGCGGCAGCGTCAGCGTGAGCTTCTCCTGGACGAACCACCATCCGGCGCCGGCGAGCGCCAGGACGAGCCCGCCCCGGGCCAGCGACGCCAGCACCGCCAGGACGAACAGACCGGCGGCCACCCTGACATGGCGGGCGGCCGCCGCCGCGCCCGCGCCCAGCCACGCCACCGCGGCGAGCACCCCGGCGAGCAGGTCGAGCGCCATGAGCCCTTCAACGCTCACGAGGACCGTGCCGCGGACTCGCCGCCCAGAGAGCCGGAGGTCCGCGCCATGGGAGCGCCGTCGGCGGCCTGCGAGCCGCGCGGGGAACCGGCGAGCTTGCGGGCGTTGCGCAACACCATGCCGGCGGCTCCCATGACCGCCATGGCGTTGATCCCATGCAGGCCCATGATGGCGAGCCCGGCGGGGGTCGTGTTGTCCGCACTGTCGTTCAGCACGCGGCCGAGCACGACGATCAGAACCTGGACGATCACCAGGCCGAACGGCAGCAGGGCCGTCGCGATCTGCCGCCCAGGGGCGCGGGAAGCGGCGGCGGCGATGGTGACCAGCAGCGACAGGACCGGAATGATCATCATGCCGGTGATGCTGTGCAGCGCGAAGGAGCCGTCGTCCTGTGGTCTGGCGAACGCACCCACTGCGGCGAAGTAGAACTGTGCCAGTACGGCGATCAACAGCAGTGCGGCAAGCGCTGCGTAGATTCTGCGCATCGCGTGCTCCCTTCATGGCTCGGTCGGTAGTGACCGATGCTGTTGCACGCGCCGCTCCACGTCGTCCCCCCTCCAGCGACACGTCACGTACTACCTAGGGAGTACGCGGACCCGCCGGGCCTGCCCCCGGGACCGTCCGCCTCCTCGCCGATCGGGTGTCCCGGTCGAGAACGCCTGGCCAGGGGGTCCGCTGTGGCGCTTCGCGGAAGCGGTCAGTCCTGATCGAAGGCCCCTGTGACGACCTCGCCGGCCGATTCGTAGGTGTTCATGAGGACGCCGGTGGTGGAGACCTCCCTGTCGACGAGCTTCAGTCCCGAGGGAACGGCGCCTTCGGAGAACAGCCGCTTGCCCGACCCGAGGACCACGGGGAAGATCAGCAGGCGGTACCGGTCGACGAGGTCGTGGCGCAGCAGCGTCCGCAGCAGGTCGCCGCTGCCGTGCACCTGCAGCTCGGGTCCGTCCTCCTTCTTCAGCGCCGCGACGCCTTCGGCCACGTCTCCCTTGATCAGCACCGAGTTGTTCCACTCCAGCGTGGGACGACTCCGCGACGCGACGTACTTGGTGGCGTCGTTCAGGCGCTTGGCGCCGGCCTCCTCCGGGGCGTTCGGCCAATACGAGGCGAAGAGGTCATAGGTCTTGCGTCCGAGGACGAGATCGAACGGCGTGGACATGGTCTCGTCCATGAACGCGGCCAGCTGCTCGTCCCAGTAGTTCACGGTCCATCCGCCGTGCGCGAAGCCATTGCTGTCGTCCTCGCCGGGGCCGCCGGGAGCCTGCATGATCCCGTCGAGCGTGACGAAGGTGCTCACGACCAGCTTCCTCATCTGTCATGTCCTTTCGGTCGGATCCCCGGCTCGGGGCGATCCATCGCGTGTTCTGAAGTTCTAGGCCGGAGGGGATGCGCCGATCCCTTCGACCGCCACCCCTCTACTGCCCGATACGTTGCTGCCGAAAACTAATCTGTTCAATAACATAGAAATTGTCGGTGTGGGGTCGCCTCTCCCGCTCACCCACCCGCTCTGGATCGCCGACGCCCGCCCGCCTCCGGCGACTCCACTCGAGATGCTCCGGGTTCGCCCTTGGAGAGCCGCAAACAACCCAAAATGGCCGACGGCGTCCGCCGCGAACCCCGTTGACCTGCGCAGACTCCCTGTACTCCGGATTTAGGCTGGCGCAATGGGTACCGAGGAGGTCCACCTCATCAGGGAGAAAGAGACCCTCCTCGCCGCGCTGTACGGGCGTGCCGTGCACGACCGTACGGAGAGCCCGGTCCTGCGCGACCCGCTGGCCGAGCAGGCCGTCGAGGCGCGCCGGCGACGCCCTGGACGTCGCCATCCGCGCGATGACCTTCGACACCCTCACCGCGGCCCACCTCGTCGGCGCCCCCAGGACGACCTGCGGAACTCACCGCCGCCGTCCCCGGCCTCCACCTGGTCGAACAGCTGTTCTTCTCCGACCGCCCGAGGTCGAACGCTTCCCGGCCGGCCACCGCGCCGCCCTGGCCGTCATGAACCGCTTCTACTTTCTCAGGTAAGTCGGACGCATCCTCCGCTACCGTTTCTGAGTCTCCGGTGTGCCAAGAGTCGCGAGTGGCTTGAGTGCCCGGTCACACGATCAACCGGCGAACACCGCTTGCACGCCCTGTTCGAACTCGCTCTCCCCACCAGACCCCGCAAGGCCGCCTCCGCCTGTCGACCTCCGGCACTTCACTGCCACCCTGCTCCTGAATCCGGGCGTCGAACTCGTTCGGCCGCGCCTTGTCACCTTGGATCCGAATGGGATCCAAGGTGACGACATCGTCGGTGATCAGCCGCCGGCGCCAAAGAACATTCCGAGAAGGGCATTGACCATGTCGACGGCATGCGAATCGTCGATTTTCTCGATGACCCTGGTCCCCTGCAGAATATTGTCGCCCAGGCGCGTTCTGACCTGCTCCTCCGTGAGTTCCTCCAAGGTTTCATGCCGGACCGCGGCGTCGTCTGATTGGACGCCTCTCGGGAGTCTCTTCCCGAGGTATCGATTGGCTGCCTTGATGCCCGCCGGCACCGACCGGCCGTTCGTCGAGACGGTGATGCTCGGCCCTTCGGGCAGTCCATAGGGGGTCCGCCTCAGGGGCAGCGACCAAGAGGTGGGACAGTTGTGGACCAGTACTGATGTGTCCGCCGCCGCGACGTAGAAGGAGTGGACGTCCTCGACCGTGATGTCGTGCACGGCCGGGTGGTCGGGCCGGAGCGTGGCGCCCACGACGGGCAGGGGTTTTCCGTCGGGGTCGCGGAGGCGGTCGGCGTCGGTGAGCTGGTCGGCGCGGACCCAGGTGCGGTCCTTTGCGTTCCAGAAGAGGTGGTGCTCCGTGGTGAGGATGGTGCCGGTGGCGTCGCCCTTCTTGCCGTCGGTGTCCACGGTGATCTGGATGAGGGTGAGGTAGCTGAGACCGGAGTAGGTGGCCAGGACAGCCTTGGGTGTGGTCTTGCCGGTCAGCGGGTCGGTGGCGAGGACCTTCTCGCCGGGCTTGATCTTCTCGATCGGTTTGAGGGTGCCGTTGGCCATCTTGACCTTGGTGCCGGCGATGAAGCTGTTGCAGCCGCCGCCGGATCGGCCTGATTCGGCGCGTGGGCTTTCCCCGCCCTTGCCCGCACCCTTGCCCGCGCCCTTGGCCGCCGCGCCCTCGGCTCCTTCGGCGGCCGCGCCGCCGCCCTTGCCGATGGCGGATTTGGCCTTGCTTGCGGCCTTTGCTACGGCTCCGGCGACGACCTTGCCGGCTGCCGTCGTGGCGAGTTTGCCGACCACCGCCGCCGCGGCCTTGCCGACGAAGCCGCCTGCCATGTTGACCACGGCCCCGACCGTGGCCGTCTTCACCATCCCGCCGAGGCTCCACTGGTCCGGGGGCTTGGTGACCATGTACTCGGCCAGGTTCCCGGCGGCGCCGCCGGCCGCGAGGCAGCCGACGCTCCCGGCGCCGCCCGTGGCCGCCTCACACCCGATGGTGACGACGACCGCGACCGTGATGTTGACGATGGTGCCCTTGTAGTCGTGCCAGACCTTCTTGGCCTTGCAACCGAAGTCCCAGGTGCCGCAGTGCGGCTTGGGGTGGGTCGCGGGGCGCGGGGGTGGGATGCTGTAGTGGGAGGCGCCGCCGATCGCCAAGCCGGACGCGGCGCCGAGCATCCCGGCGTCCTGGGCGAGAATGGGCGACGAGCCGCCCCCGCCGCCATCCCGAAGCAGGCCGCTGGGGTCGGAGGTGGTCACCGGGTTGTTGCCCGAGTAGGCGTAGCCGTTCCAGCTCTGCGGGTCGGACTGGTCGAACACCGGGTCGACGGAGATGAAGCGGCCTGTCTCGGCGTCGTACTCGCGGGCGCCGAGGTGGGTGAGTGCGGTGCTGGTGTCGATGGTGCCGCCGACGAAGCCGCGTTCTCCCGGCCAGTACGCGGGCTGGACGCCGCGCATCTGGCCGAACGGAGTGAAGCGGCGGCGGTCGGCGGTCTGGGCGGCGTTGTCGGTGAGCGAGGTGTCGGCGCTGCCGTGGTTATCGGCGCCGAGCCAGGTGACGCCCTGGTTGGTCCGGCAGGCCACGACCTGACCGCCGTGGCTGTAGTAGCGGGTGGCGGTCTTGGCGCCGGTGGATTTGTCGAGCCGGATCTCCATCCCGGCGACGTAGAGGGTCGTCGAGGTGGGATCGCGGCGGATGAGCCGCTCGCCGCCGGCGTCGTAGAGGTAGGTGCTGACGCCCGAGGGGTCGGTCGACTTGGCGAGGTGGCCTTCGACGTCCCATTCTAGGACGCGGCCGTCTCCGCGCTCGGTGGTGTTGCCCGCCTGGTCGTAGGCGTAGGTGTCGGTCTGGCCGTTGCGTGCGCCGCCCTGGAAGGAGACGGAGGTCAACGTGTGCGGCTGGGGGTTGCCGGCGCCGGCGTAGGTGAAGGTCTTGGTGATGTCGCCGGTCGGGCCGTGGTCGACCTCCTTGGTGCGGTTGCCGACCACGTCGTAGGAGAAGGACTGCCAGTACGGCGCGGGGCCGCCGACGATGGCCTGGGCGGGGGCGCCCGCGCAGCCGTCGGTGGCGGTCCAGGCCTCGGTCAGGCGCTGCAGGTAGTCCTGCTTGAAGCACTGCACGTCGGCGGACTGGCCGGACGGCGTGTCGGCGATCTTGGTGATATTGCCCGACGGGTCGTACGTGTAGTTGGCGTCGGAGATCGAGATGGGGGCCGTCTCGCGCTCGAACAGAGAGCGCGTCAGACGGTTGGTTCCCTCTTCGTAGTAGTTGGTCTCCTTGACTCGCTTGCCACCGGTGGACAGCGTCATGTCGAGTAGCTGGCCGAGCTTGGAGTACGTCGTGGAGGTGACATAGTTCGTCAGCCCGCGGGTCGTCGTTGGGTTGCCGAGTTCGTCGTAGTCGTAGAGCATCGTCTCGCCGAGCAACCCTCCGGCAGCGGGGAGCACAGTGCGGTGGACGGTGCCGTCGAGGTTGTAGTCGGTGCTGGTGCTGTAGGTGCCCTGGAGCGCGCCTTCCGCGGCGGGGATGACGGTCTGCGCCCCCGTAGGCCGGTAGGCGTTGTCGTAGCCGGTGACCGCGCTGGTGTAGGCGTCGGTGACGCCGGTGACGGAGTTCTTCACGTAGCGCGTGGCGGAGGCCGGCTGGCCCTTGACGACGGTGCCGTTGGGCAGCGTGTCGTAGGTCCAGTCGGCGAGCTTGACGCTTGAGGCGTCGGTTCCGGCGTACTCGGCGGTCTTGCGGCCGAGCGCGTCGTAGGTGAAGGCGATGCTCTTGCCTCGCGAGTCGGTGCTCGACAGCAGCTCGTCGGTCCGGTCGTCGTAGGTCAGCGTCGCGGTGCCCTTGTCAGGGTCGTCGACCTGCTTAACCCGGCCCCGCAGGTCGTAGAGGTAGCGCCAGATGCTGCCCGCTGCGTCGGTGATCGTCGCGGGCTGCCCGTTCGGGGCGTAGGTGGTCTTGGTCGCGTCGTAGGCGCCGCTCGGCCCGTCGCCCTTGTATTGGCGCACTTCCACGGTACGACCCCGGGCGTCGGTGATCTTCGTGATCGGTGTGGATCCGGCGGGCGGGTCGACACTGACGCGGTCACCGCCGTAGGTCGTGGTGGTGCGCCACTGCTCGGTGCCGCGCTTGCGGAAGATCTCCGCCGTGGCCCATTCCATGCCGTCGTAGAGGGTGACCGTCTGCCCGGGCACGTCGTCGTCGCTGGCCGGGCTCCACAGCGTGGTGCCCGGGGAGCCCTCCGTGTAGTAGTCGTCGTTGGACTTGGCCACCAGGCCGCGGGCGTCGTAGAAGGTGTCGTCGACCAGCCGGCCGCCACCGGGAGCGGGCTGCTGGGTCTGCCGCGCCCGCAGCAGGCCGTCGTACAGCGCGTACCCGGTGGTGTAGGTGCTGCCGTCGTTGCGCAGGGTCGCGGTGGACACCGCGGTCGGCCCGTCGGAACGGATCTGGTAGCCGAACCGCATGTTCGGAGTCGTGGCGTACGTTGCCTTGGCGCGGCCCGGTAACCACACGCCGGTGAGCCTGCCGAGCGGGTCGTAGGCCAGATCCGACCGCTTGCCGTTGACGTCGATGGCCGCGGTGGCGAGGCCCCAGGCCGGCTCGACCTCGGTCTTGGTCACGTGCCCGGCCGGGTTGGTCTCCTGGGTGGCGGTGACCGGGCCGGCGGCTGGGGTGTAGGCGGTGGTGGTCTTGCCGCCGGCGGAATCGGTGACGACCAGCGGCCGTCCGTACCCGTCGAAGGTGGTGCTGCCGACGGTGACGTACTGCGGGCCGCCGTTCCATGAACCGAGTTTCTCGGTCTTGGTGACGTCACCCTTGGACGGTGGAGCGCCGAAGTCCTTGCCGTCGTAGTACTTGCGCATGTCGGACAGCACGTCGCCGGGCCTGGACGGTGTCGCGGTACACGCCTTGCTCACCGTCTCCACCCGGGAGGCGTAGGAGATCATCCAGCGGGCGTCGTCGCGGGCGTAGGTGGTGCGGACGCACTGGTCGTCGGCGGGAGTGGAGTCGTCGCCCAGGTCACTGATCTGGGTGATCAGGCCATCGGCGTTGTAGTCGGTGTCGGACGAGGTGCGCCGCCACCCGCCGGACGCCAGGGCCGTGCGGGTGCGGACAACGTCGGCCTGCACCATGTTGGCGGTGGTGGTGCCCCAGGAGCGGACCCGCTTGCCGGTCTGCCTGACCCAGTAGCCGGTGATCTCCCCCATCTTCTCCGCGCCGCCGGGACCGTCGTAGTGGAACTCCTCAAGGACGCGTCCTTGCAGGGCGTCGGCGTCGTCCAGCGGCGGCCCCTCGGAGGCGGTGACCTTCACGTCCCGGGTGCCGCCGCCGGACAGTTCGTCGCCGTCCATGCCGCGGAAGTAGGTGAACTCGGCCTGAGAGCGCTGCCCGGCGGGGTCGCCGTGCAGCACCCGCACCTTGCCGTAGCCGCGCCACTGCGACCAGGTCTTGTACTTCTCCCTGGTCAGCCCGTCGTCGTCATCGTGGTGCCAGGCGCCGCCGCCGAGATACTCGTAGGTGTCAACGACGTCGGGCGCCCCGCCGGTGCCGTCGATCTGCTGGACCTGGG
Organism: Sphaerisporangium sp. NPDC005289; assembly: GCF_040607455.1. NCBI lineage: Bacteria > Bacillati > Actinomycetota > Actinomycetes > Streptosporangiales > Streptosporangiaceae > Sphaerisporangium > Sphaerisporangium sp. NPDC005289. The sequence goes on along the minus strand of NZ_JBEXGS010000001.1, from coordinate 126,718 downwards.
TGACGACGTACTTGTGGAACCAGTCGCGGACGGGCGTGGTGGCGCCGTCGGGCGACCAGTACTGCGGGTAGCACCGCCGAGTGTTCGAGTCGGGCTCCGGGGTGTTCCCGGCCGCGCAGTCGGGGCTGGAGTAGGTGATGGACAGGGCGCCGCCGGTCTCGTTGTCGATGGCCGAGATGCGCCACTTGGTGAGCGGGGGGCGCCCTTCGAGCGCATCCACCCGGTTCGGCCTCTGGACGCCCGCGAACCGGACCGGCGGAAGGGAGACCGATCCGCCGACCTTGCCCGTGTGCTGGATCGAGGCCAGCCACAGTCCGGCCGCTGTGCCGTCACCGGGGGCGCGCATCTCGTGGTTCAGCGTCCAGGTGTCGACGTCCTTGTAGGTGCTGCCGGACACCAGCACCTGCGTGGTGACGCCGGCCAGCCGCTTACGCGTCCAGAACGTGGGGGCGTAGTTGTCCAAGCACTTCTCGCCCGAGTCGCACTTCTGGTCATAGGGCACGTCCGGCCAGTACTTGGCGTTGTCCTTGGTGAATTTGCTCTCGGCGCAGTCGAACGTGGAGTCGGGGACGCAACGCTCCTTGGCGTCGAAGACCACGCGTGCGGGGGCGGAGGAGGAGTAGACGGCGTCGGAGCGCTGCCCGTAGTCGGCGCGCTTGAGATAGCCGCCGCGGATGTAGCGGGTCGGGGTTCCGTTGGGCTCGCCGTTGGTCAGCGTGGTGACGTCGCGGCGGTAGTAGTTGGTCTCGGGCGTGTACCAGAACGTGCTGACGGTGCCGTGCGGGTCCACGACGTAGTCCAGGTTCCACCGCCACGCCTGCTGGCACCAGGAGTCGGCGAAGCCGCTGTCCTTGTGACACGGTTCGCCGTCGTTGTTGCCGAAGATCGGCACCGTCCAGGTCGACTGGGTCTCGGGGTCGCCGTCGGCCCAGCGGGGCAGGTGGTTCAGGCCGAAGTAGTACTGGGTGCCGTCCGGCGTGGTCACCCGCCAGTGCTCGCCGTCGTTGTCCCCGTTGGCGGCGCCGCCGAGCTTCTCGATCTTGGCGCCGTCGTCGTTCTGCGGTTGCCAGGTGCCCGTCGCGTCGTCCCGTACCAGCTCGGTGGCCTGGCCGTTGAGCGACATCGTGGCGTTGTCGTACCGCCAGCACTGGTCGCCGCGCTTGGGCGTCACGCCGTCCTCGGCGCACTGCTTGTACCTGCGCTCGATGAAACCGGGCCAGTAGTCGAAGCCCTCGCCGATCCAGGACGCCTGGTTGTTGGTCGCGACGGTGCGGCCGTCGATGCTCCCCGAGGAGTAGGCGAACCCGATGTTCGGGGTCGGCCCGCCGGGCGTCGGCGGCAGGCGCAGCGGATAGGACCAGGAGAAGGCCCCGCTCTGGTTGCTCACACTCCAGGTGGCCGAGGGGGAGAGGGAGGTCGCCTCGTAGCTGCCCGTCGAACCCGACGCCGCGGCCACCGCGGCCAGCGTCATCGGGGCCGCCGAGGTGACGTCGACGTCGGCGCTCAGCCGCCCGGTGGTGACGTCGTTCCTGGTGACCAGCGGCGCGCGGGTCTGGCACTCCGGTCTGTCCGGGGTCGTGGCCGCGCATTCGGGCAGCCGGACGAGCCGCAGCCGCGCCCCCCAGTCGCCTCCGAAGGCGTACCGGAAGCCCGAGTAGTCGACCTCCACCGACAGGCGTTCCGCGCCCGCCGGTCTTGCCTGGGGTGTCAGCAGCAGGCCGAGCCCCGAGATCCGCGACGCCGCGGCGGTACGGGCGTCGAGCGTCCGCACCTCGACGGCGGGTGGCGCCGGCGCGGGCCGCGAGGTCGGAGAAGGTGTCGCACCCGCGGTCGCCCGCCGCGAGGTTTCGCTCTGCCTGTCGGTGCTCTGAGGGGAGGGGGCCGGCCCGTCGGCGCCGGCCTTCGGGGGCGCCGGGCCGAGCCAGACCGGCAGGCGCCCGGCCCGCACCTTGCCGGGGCCCGCGGCCCATGTACCGGCACCGGCGCCGGCCCCTGTTCTCGCGCCGGTCCCTGTTGCCGTGCCGGTCCCTGTCGTCGTGCCGGCGCCCGTTCCCGCGCCTGCCCCGGCGCCGGCCGCGGCCCCCGGGAGCCGCACCACGGCCGACCCCGGCTCCGGCCAGGTCACCGGGGGCGCCGCCTTCAGGTCGTACTTCGCCCCCGGGTCCGCGAGCGGCGCGCGGGCCGTGAGGGCGTGCCCCGGTACGGGATGCTGCTCCTGGGCCTTGTGCCATCGAGGGTCTTCCGTCGCCCGTGCGGCGACCGGAGTGATCAGCGTGGCGGGCACCACGACGGCCAGCATTCCTGCGACCTTGGCCAAGCCTCGCCATGAACCGAGCACGGCTTCCTCCGGGGGAGCGATGAGCGTCAGTGAACGTCGGGGAACCGGGCCCGGCCACGCCGGGAGGCGGTGAAACCGCGCCGCGCCGGGCCGGGTCGGATCGAGCTAGGTCCGGTCGTGGATCAGCCGTCGAGGGGGAGTCCCATGGCGAGGTTCAGCACTTGGCGGTCGGTCAGCGTGCCCGCGAAGGCGTGAACGTCGTCCACGTCACCCGCGAAGTGGTCGACGTAGGCGCCCTTGTTCCTGACCCGGCCGATCTGCAGGGCGCCGCCGGCGTTCCAGGCGGTGAAGGGGCGGACGTCGGCCAGTTGCCCGTTGACGTACAGGCGGAGTTCCTTGGCCACCTCGTCGTACACCCCCACCAGCAGCGTCCAGGTGTCGAGCGTCGAGCAGCCGACGGTCTCGACGGACCGGGCGTGCGTCATGGTGAAGGAATCGGTGTCGTTGCCGGCCGTGCTGAACGACCACCGGTAGACCGTGGCGCCGTTCTCGGTGAAGGTCCGGTAGCCGAGGTAGAAGCCGCTGTTCCTGGCGCCGTCCTGGCCGACGGCCGTCAGCGTGTGGACGGGCATGGCGCAGGTTTCGTCCCCGGTCAGGCGCATGCGGGCCGTCACCGTGAAGCTGTGGTCGGTGCGCACGGGGGCCGAGGTGGTGGAGGCGTAGGCCGTCGTGCCGTTGAGGTGCAGTACGGCGGCGCCGTCGAAGCCGTCGTCGGACCAGGACGCGCCGCCGGCGAGCGTCGCGTTCCGTCCGTACCCGGAGGAGTCGGCGGCGGTCGTGCCCGTTCCCTCGTCCAGCCTCCACAGGCCGAGCTGGGCGGGCGGCTGCTTGGCCATGGCCGCGATCTCGTTGCCCAGCATCGGGTCGTTCACGGTTCGGGGGTCGTCGGACAGGATCCGGTCCCACACCCTGACGTCGTCGACGTCACCCGCGAAGTTCTCGTGGAAGCCGCCCTCCCACTTGGTGCGCCCGACCTGCAGAGGTCCGTTCGTGTTCCACGGCGTGTACGGGAAGGCCGCGGCGGTCTGCTGGAGCGTCCCGTTGACGTACAGCCGGACCTGCTTGGCCGGGGCGTCGTACACGCCGGTCAGGTGCGTCCAGACGCCGAGCTGCGGCTCGGTGTCGCTTATCGCCCGTGACAGCGCGGTGCCGTCCACGTCGGTGGCGTACTTGCCGAAGATCCACCGGTTGTAGGTCGAGGAGTAGTACAGCTGGAAGCCGGAGTTGCGGTCACCCGACTGGCTCAGCACCGAGGAGTTGACGGTCTTGGCGGTGAGCCGCACCCAGGCCGAGACGGTCAGACCCCGGTCGGTGCGCACCACCGGCTCCGCCGTGCTGCCGTACCCGGTGGAACCGTTCAGCCGTGCGGCCCCGTTCACCCGGCCGCCCGTCCACGCCGTGTCACCCGCCAGCGTCACCGGGTGTGGCGCGGCCGCCGAGTCGCCCGCCGTGGTGCCGGCGGTCTCGTCCAGGCGCCACAGTCCCACGGGGTCGGCGCCGGCCCTGACGTAGAAGCTGTGGACGGCCGGGATCTTGCCGACGTTGCCCGCCCGGTCCACCGGGAAGACGTACAGCGCGTTGAGCCAGTCATGGCGCGGCGCCACCGGCACCGTCACCGAGGTCTGCCCGGCGGGGATCGCCACCTGGGTCGCGGGGGTGGCCAGGCTCGGGTCGTCGAGGGCGAACCTGAAGGCCGTCACGTCGGTCTCTCCGTCCCCTGGGGCGAAGGTGAAGGCGCCGGCGCCGCCCACCCCGCCCCGCCAGTCGTCGGGGGTGTCGCCGGGGTAGTCGGCCGAGGTGATCTTCGGGAGCGTCGCGGGGTCGACGGTGTCCACGGTGAACTCGCACCAGGGACTCCACGCGCTGGAGTCGGTGCCGTCGTAGGCCTTGACCTTGTAGGAGTAGCTCTGTCCGGTCACCAGCCCCGACAGCTTGATCGAGTGGTCGGTCGCCGCGGTGGTGTACTTGTAGGCGGTCTTCCCGCCGCCGGGCAGGGTGGCGGTGACGTCGTCCCACACCGCCGTCGTGGTGTTGTAGTGATGGAACGCGAACTCGGCGCGCACCCCGTCGTTGGCCTTGTCCGGGTCGTAGATCTTCGCCTTCAGGCTGATGGGGCTCTCGGCGTCGCCGGCGTTGACGGCGGGCCGCCCCGCCCCGGTGACGCACGGCGTGGCCGGGTAGGTGCCGACGCCCGAGGGGGCCGCGGGCGGGGTGTTGTAGTCGACGACCAGCTTGGGCGCGTTGCCGAAGCCCTTCCACCCCCACGTGCTGCTGCCGGTGTCGTCGTAGTCCTTCAGCCCGAACGTCGTGTTCGGCCAGCCCGACTTGGCCGCCTTGGCGATGGTCGCGGTCACGTCGAACTCGATGCCTTTGTCCGGACACGAGGAGTTGTAGCCGGCGTCGGAGGACACGCTGTCCTGCCAGTCCGACCAGGACGGCTGGTGGTTCCAGGTGGTGGAGCTGGAGATGCCGCTGGTCAACCACAGCTGTACGGCCTGCGGGGAGGAGGTGCACCCCCACGACTTGGCCTGGGTGATGCGGAACGTCGCCTTCAGGATGTGCTTCCCGTTGACGTTGTTGGAGTCCATGCGGAAGAACGACCGTTTGATCCCGCTGCCGTAGTTGCCCGCCTCCGGCATGTGGCTGGAGTTCCAGTACTCCTGGTTCGGGAACGCCCGGTCCACGTAGGTCCAGGCCTGCTTGGAGCCCGACCACTGTGGGTCGATGTAGACCGGGTAGGTGACGTTCGCGCCCGTGAGCAGCCGCGCGTCCGGCGTGAGCACCACCTCATCGGGCGTGGCCTCGACGCCCAGCAATGCCTGCCGTCCGCCCGGCCGCGGACCCGTGCCCAAGAACCCCGTCCCCGAGGATTTCGTCCCCGAAATACCGGCGGCCGAGGAGCCCGCGCCCGAGGACCCCGCCTCCGGGGACGCCGTCCCCGAGGACCTCGACGCCGACGGCCGCGCCACCGACGGCGCCTCCGCCGAGATCCCCGAGGAGTCCCACATTCGCGGCGCCGGCGCGTGGAAGACCGTCTCACCACCCTCGGTCACGGCGCTCAGCCCGCCGGCCGGCGACCGTCGCACCGACACCCCGGCGCCCCGCGTCGCGAACCTCAGCCTGGCCAGCGCCGGATTCGCCGCCGCCTCCCGGGTCTTCACCACCAGCACCTCGGAGAACCCGAGCACCGACGCGGTGACCTTCAGGTCCACCCCCGGCAGCACCGACGGGTACGTCGCGGTGCCGGCCTCCAGCACCGGTCTCGGCAACCCGCCCGGCCAGGACATCGCGACCGAACGCCCGCCTTCGCCGATACTCGCCAGCGGGACCGTCCCGCCCCCGGAGAAGGCCAAATCCAACGGCGTGGCCACCGGACGCACCGTGCCGTCACCGGCGAAGCGCAACGTCGTGTCCACATCGGCCCAGCCACCGCCACGCCGTACCCGCTCAGGCAGCGCCGCCGTCTCGGAGGTGAAGCCCCCGCCGGGATCGGCGAAGACCTGCCGGGTCTCGGTGCGCAGAGACAGCACCTCCACCCGCGTCCCCGACCGCCGTGCCGCCTCCACGGCCTGCCTCTCGGTCGGAGCGGGCGGGGGCGCCTCGGCGGAGGCCTTCGCCGGACTCGCCTGGTGTGGTGCCGCGGTGAGGCCGCTCAGCGACGCGAGCAGCGCGGCGGGCAGTGCGATCGCCCGGACCGCGCGGCTGGGGAGACGGTATCGGCGCACGCGCTCTCCTTGGGGGCTCCTGTCACGCTGGACGGTCCGCCGGCGTTACCGCAGGACGTTACGGAGGTCAGACAAAGAGGTCATCCCGCATGCGATTGAGATCGCCGTACACCGGGTGGCGGCCGGGGGTAAACCCCTGCCGTACGACGCGCCGGGCGCGTGACTTCCGCGGTACGCGTCGTAGGTTCGGCGGGGGATGAGGGGCCGGTGGTCGTCCGGTTACCATGCGCTGATGGGCACAAGGGTCGTCGCGCCGTTCAGGAGGTTCGCCGCGACGAACCCGCTCATCGTCGACGTGGTGCTCGCCCTGGTGTTCACCGGCATGACCGTGGCGATCGAGGTGGCGGTGGCACGCCATCCGTGGCTTCTGGGGATGGCGCCCGAGCACGGGTTCCGGCTGCCGGACCGGTTCTCCATGATGCTGACGCTCGTGGCGAACCTCCCGCTGGCGCTGCGCAGGCGCGCCCCGCTCGTTGTCCTGCTGATCTCCTGCGCGGCCGCGATCGTGTACCACGCGCTGGGCTACTACTACGGGTTGAACACCATGCCGCCGCTGCTGGCCCTGTACACGGTGGCGGCTCGGCGGTCACCGCGCCTGGCCGCCGTGGGCGCGGTGGCCATCCTGGTCATGTGGACGCACGCGTTCCTGGTGGGACCCGTCGGCCTCCTGGGGGCGGGCGTCGTCCAGGCGGGTGTCATGATCGCCGTGGCCTGGGGGTTCGGCAACGGCGCGCGGTTGCTGACGGACAGGAGCCGGCGGCTGGCCGAGCTGTCCGAGCGGCTCAGCCGCGACCAGGAGGACAGGGCCCGGCGCGCGGTCACCCAGGAGCGGGTGCGCATCGCCCGCGAACTGCACGATGTCGTCGCCCACCACATGTCCGTCATCTCGGTGCAGGCGGGACTCGCCCGGTACGTGTTCGCCTCTGATCCGGTCACCGCGCGCGACGCGCTGGCGACCATCGCACAGACCGGCAGCGAGGTCATGGGCGAGATGAGGCGGCTGCTGTCGGTCCTGCGCATCGAACCCGAGGACGAGGGCGATGGGGTGAGCTACGACCCGGCGCCGGGTCTCGACCAGCTCGGGCAGCTGGTCGAGCGGGTGCGTTCTGCGGGGGTGGCGGTGGAGGTGACGGTCACCGGCGCCGCGCGGCCGCTGGCGCCCGGTGTCGACCTGTGCGCCTACCGGGTCGTCCAGGAATCGCTCACCAACGTGCTCAAGCACGCCGGGCCCGCGCGGGCCGGGGTGTCCCTCCTGTACCGCCCCGCGGAACTGGAGATCCGCGTCACCGACGACGGCGGCGGGAGCGAGCGGGCGGCCGCTCCCGACTGCGAGAAAGGCCACGGCTTGATAGGCATGCGAGAACGCGTCAAGCTCTACAAGGGAACGATGGCCGCCGGACCACGCCCGCTCGGCGGGTTCGAGGTCGTGGTCACCCTGCCCCTGTCATCCCCGACTGAGGATGAGCAGCCTCCTATGCCGGCCGGTGAGACGTCCTTATGATCAAAGTGCTCGTTGTCGACGATCAGATTCTGGTCCGTGCCGGACTCGCCGCGCTGATCCGCGCCATGCCCGAGCTCGACGTCGTCGGTGAGGCGGCCACCGGCGAGGACGCCGTGCGCCTGGCCGCGGCGAGGCGCCCGGACGTGATCCTCATGGACATCAGGATGCCCGGCATGAGCGGGGTGACCGCCACCGAGCGCATCCTCGCCGCCCCCGCGGACGGCCGGCCGCCGAAGGTCGTGATCCTCACCACCTTCGACCTCGACGACTACGTCTACAACGCCCTGCGGGCCGGCGCGTCGGGCTTCCTGCTCAAGGACACCCCGCCCGAGCGCCTGCTCACCGCGATCCACACCGTCGCGGCAGGAGAGATGCTCTTCGCGCCCAGCGTCACCCGGCGCCTGATCGAGACCTACACGCGCCGCGCGGACGTCACCGCGGCCCCCTCCCGCGACCTGGCCGCCCTCACCGCCCGCGAGGCGGAGGTCCTCGAGCTGGTCGGGCACGCGCTGTCCAATACCGAGATCGCCGGCCGCCTGTGCGTCAGCGAGGCGACCGTGAAGACCCACCTCAACCGCACGATGACCAAACTCGGCCTCTCCAGCCGCGCGCAGGCGGTCGCCTTCGCCTACGAGACCGGTCTGGTGACCCCTCGCCGGGCGACGGTGTGAGACGGCTGCTCGCCGTCGCGGCAGGTCACGGCCTCTCTCTCGCGGGTCTCGGCGCGTCGGCCGAGCGGCGGCTCGGGCGGACGACGCCGGCGACCGGCGCGGCCGCCTCTTCGGCGGCCGGTTCCTAGTCGTCGTGGTCGCCGGGCTCCTTGGCCGGCAGGCGCATCAGCAGGTCGTCCAGGGCGGACGGCACATCCCGGCGCACTTCGCCCGGCGGCGTGGGCGGCACCTGCAGCGCAAAGGCGATCTTGAACCGCCGCGGCGTCCCACGATACCGATCGATGGCGGCCATGGAGCGGGCATGCCTCCCGCCTGACGGACGGCGTACTCCCCGTTTGCGCCTTCATCTCCGTTCCCCGCCGCAGGGCGGGCGCGGCCGCGTGAGAGGACAGGGATTGACATTAGATAGCCGCACTATCTAACGTACGTCATGGCGCTGACGTGACGATCCGGATGTTCCCGGCTTCTCGCGGGGCTTCGCGGTTTTCGATCTCTTTGCACAGGAGTGGACGACGATGACGCAGGACCCCGGTTTCGCGCGGCGGATGTGGCACCAGCTGGAGCCGGTGCACGCGCCGTTCTGGTACGCGCCGGAGGTGTCGGCCGAGGCGGCGGCCCTGGGCTACCAGGTGGACACCCGCTGGCCCGCGTACTTCGCCTGGCGCGCCGCCCCGCTGGGGGAGGCCTCCGCCGAGCTGGTCGCGGCGGCCTTCTACAGCTTCAGCCCGCGCATGGTCGCCGAACACGTCCCCGCCGCCTGGACCGTGGCCCCGGCCGCGAAGGTGCTGGAGGCGCGGCTGCGCGCCGTGGACCGGATGTACCGGGCGATGCTGGGCGGCGAGGTCGGCGGCCACGGCCTCGCCGAGGCCGCGCGGCTCGCCAGGGAGGCGGCGGAGGCGGCCGGTACCGCGGGCCGGCCGCTCGCCGCCGCCAACGCCGCGCTGCCGTGGCCCGAGGAGCCCCACCTCCTCCTGTGGCAGGCCATCGGCGTCCTGCGCGAGCACCGGGGGGACGGGCACGTCGCCGCGCTGCTGACCGCGGAGCTCGACCCGTGCGAGGCGCTGGTGTCGCTCGCCGCGATCGGCGGCGCGCCGCGCGAGACGTTCGACAGCCGCGGGTGGACCGCTCAGGCGTGGGACGCCGCCCGTGACCGTCTCGCCGCCCGCGGCCTGGTGAACCCGGACGGCACGGCGACCGAGCAGGGGCACCGGCTGCGCGACACGGTCGAGCGCGTCACCGACGACCTCGCGATCGCCCCCTGGCGCGCGATCGGCCTGGAGAAGGCCGAGCGCCTCGCCGAGCTCACCACGCCCCTCCTGGTCGCCGCCCTGGAGTCCGGCCTGCTCCCCGCCGCCAACACCCTCGGCATCGGCAGGGTCTCCACCCCTGTCCGCTGAAACGGCCCACGGCCTCCCGAAAGGTCCCGACCCTCAGCCCGCTGATCCAGAGGACCTGGGAGTAGTGCCCGCGCGCTGTCCTCGCTCCGGGCTCTCCCACGTCCCGTCCCCCTGCCCACTGGTCCAGGGGTACCCGCGTCCGGGCCCTCTAAGGTCCTGCCGCCCGCCCGCTGGTCCGGGGGATGCTCGCCGACGGGGCCTCCCAGGCGCGGTGGTAGGAGGTCCAGTCGGCGGGAGTGGCGGCGAAGTCGACGTACAGGGCGACTCCGAAGCCGGGCCTGGTGTTCGCGCCGAGCCCGAGGCGCACGCCCCGCACGGCGGCGGCCACGGTCTCGGCCGAGGCGTGGTGGGTCAGGTTGTCGTCGTGGTAGGCGGGCAACCCCATCAGCAGCCGGGTGGCGGGCGGAACCGCCGCCAGGGCCAGCTCGGTCTGCCGCCGGACATAACCGGCGTAGGCGTCCTCGGTCGGCTGCGCGGTGTCGTAGCTCATCACCGCTACCTGGTCCACACGGCTGGCCACCTGGGTGAGATAACCGGGCGTCCACCACTTGGTGCTGCCGAGCAGCGCGTTGCCGACGAGCGCGACGCCGGACGCCGGTTCGATGTGGTGCACCGACATCGACAGCACGCCATGGGCGGGCGCGATGGCCGCGCGGGTGCGGTCGAGAAGCTCCAGCAGCCCCGGGTCACCGTCCGGAACGGGCTCGAAGTTGTAATGGATGCCGTCGAAGCCCGCGGCCAGCACCTGCCCGGCCGCCTCGACCACGTTGGCGCGCACGGACGGCGAGCCGAGGTCGAGCTCCCCGGGCTCCACGCGCTGGCCGAGCCAGGCGTGCACGCGCAGGCCCGGCACGGCCCGGTGCAACGCGCCGACCGCCCACGCGGCGCGCGGGTACAACGAGGGCGCGAGGGTGCCGTCGTAGGCGAGCGGCCCGGTGTGCAGGTAGACGTCGCCGATGCCTCCGCCGCGAAGGTGTGCGGCGAGCGCCGCCAGCTCCGGCTCCCCGTTGCGCCCGTCCACCCAGGCGTGGCCGAGCCACAGGGCGTCCTGCCCGGCGGGGCGCGGCGGGCGCGCCGCCGGCTCGCCGGACCCGAGCAGCGAGAACCACGCCCCGCTGACGACGAGGAACAGCGGCGGAACCGACAGCAGAGCGAGAACGCCACGCCACCGGCGACGCGCGTGAAGAACGGACATGCCCTGTATACAACCCCCTGTACGCCCACCACGGCGCGGTGGGGGTCACCGCGGCGGCGGGGATGCTGGCAGGCTCGTGCCATGCGGATCGACCTGCACACGCACTCCACGGCCAGCGACGGCACCGACGCCCCCGGCGCGCTCATGGGGCGGGCCGCCGCCGCCGGGCTCGACGTGGTCGCGCTCACCGACCACGACACCACGGCCGGCTGGGAGGCGGCCGCGGCGGCCGTCCCGCCGGGCCTGACCCTCGTGCCGGGGGCGGAGCTGTCCGGGCGCTGGTACGGCGCCGAGCCGTCGGTCGGGCTGCACCTGCTGGCCTACCTGTTCGACCCGGCGCACCAGCCGCTGGCCGAGGAGCTGGCCCGGGTGCGCCGGTCACGCGACCTGCGCAGCGAGAAGATCGTCGCGCTGCTGAACGCCGACGGAATCGACGTCACGACCGCCGAGGTCGCCGGGCAGGCGGCCGGCGGCACGGTGGGCCGTCCGCACATCGCCCGGGCGCTGGTGCGGCGGGGCCTGGTCGGGTCGGTGGACGAGGCGTTCGGCCCCGAATGGCTGGGCCGCCGTTACCGGCTGCCGAAGGCCGACATCGACGTGTTCACCGCCGTGCGCCTGGTCGGCGAGGCCGGCGGGGTGTCGGTGCTCGCGCATCCGCGGGCGGGCAGGCGCGGCCACATCGTCCCCGACGCCTTGATCGCCCGACTCGCCGAGGCGGGCATGTGGGGCGTGGAGGCCGACCATCCCGACCACACCCCCGGCGACCGCGAGCACGTGCGCGCCCTGGCCGGCGATCTCGGCCTGCGGGTCACCGGGTCGAGCGACTACCACGGCACGAACAAGACCATCGCCCTCGGCGCCTTCACCACCGGCCGCGAGGTCTACGAGGACCTGGTGTCCACCGCCACCGGCGCCACCCCCGTCCGGCCCTCCTGAGAGCCGTGCCCTTCGCGCAGGTCAGAGGGGGTCGGCGGGGAGGGCGGCGTACTCCCTGCGCAGGGTCGTGAGGAGGGGGTGGTCCAGGGACAGCTCGGCGCCCTCGATGGAGCGCACCGGGCGGGGGCCGGCGGCGGCGTCGGTGATGAAGGCGGCGTCCATCGAGGCCAGGTCGCCGGTGTCGACCTCGGCGGTGGCGGACGGGACGCCGGCGCGGCGCAGCGCCTGGTCCAGCAGGCGCATGGTGACGCCGTTGAGGCGGTCGGCCCCCGGCCAGACGACGCCGCCGTCCTTGACGAACCCGATGTTCCAGGTGGGCCCCTCGCTGACCCGGGATCGGGCGTCGGTGAACAGGACGTCGTCGTGGCCGCCGGCCTGGGCGAAGCGCCGCTGCAAGAGCGGGCCGAACATGCCGGAGTGCTTGACCTGCGGCAGGTCGCGCTCGTACTCGGCCACGCCGAGCGAGGGCGGCTGCCGGTCGGGGGGCGCCGGGCGCGTGGTGACCAAAATCTCCGGCCGGGCCTTGGCCGCCGGGTGCGCGAGGTCGAGTTCGGGGTCGAAGACGGTGACCCGGACGATCACCGGCGAGGGGGCCGCGGACGCCGCGCGGCGGGCCAGGTGGCGCACGCGGTCGAGGTCGAGCTCGACGCCGTGGACGACGCGGCAGTCGCCGAGGAGCCGGTCGAGATGCAGGGACAGGCCGCGGACGTGGAGGTCCTCCACCCGCATGGTGGTGAAGTGCCCGTAGTTGTAGAGCGCGAGCGAGCCGAGCTCGCCAGGGGTCACCGGACGTCCGTTCAGCTCCATCATGCGGCCATCCTGGCAGCTTCCGCCGGGTCGGTGGTCCCCCTCCCGGCGCTGTTCGCCCCTGGCGTGACGGCGACGCCTCCGGGCGCCGCCCCATCCCGCGCGACCGGACGGTGCGGCGGACGGCGAGGGGCCGGGAACGGCGAAGTGGCCCAAGAAAGCGAATGGGGAGCGGCTCTTCAGAGTGGTCCGCATCGCATCTAGCGTGGTGTCGTGATCAGCCCTTCCGGCCCGTCGCGGGTCCTCGCCCTCGCCCATCTGGCCAACGCCGTCGGCGACGGCGCCTACCTGGTCTGCTCGGCCCTGTACTTCACCCGCGTCGTGGGCCTGTCCCCGGCGCAGGTCGGGCTCGGCCTGACGCTCGGCTGGGCGGCCGGGGCCCTCGCCGGCGCCCCGCTCGGGCACCTCGCCGACCGCAGGGGTCCCCGGGGCACGGCCGCGCTGCTCGCCCTGGCCACCGGCACGGCCGTGGCGGCGTACCTGTTCGTCACCTCGTACGCGGCCTTCCTGCTGGCGGCGTGCCTCTACGCGTGCTGTCAGAGCGGGCTGGCCGCCGGGCGGCAGGCGCTGCTCGCCGGGCTGGTGGAAAGGACCATGCGCACGCGGGTGCGCGCCCGCCTCCAGGCGGCGGTCAACGCCGGGCTGGCCGTCGGCGCGGCCGTCGGCGGAGTGGCGCTGCACTTCGACACCCGCGAGGCGTACCTGGCGGTCCTGGCCATGGACGCGGCGAGCTTCGTGCTCTCGGCGCTGGTGCTGCTCCGGCTGCCCGCCGTGCCGCCCTCGGCGGCCCGGGCCGTTCCGGTGGCCGGGAGCGCCGGTGCCGGCCGGCGCCGCGGGCGCCGGGAGCGATGGGTGCCGGAGGTGGTGCGCGACCGGCGGTACGTGGTGGTGGCGCTGCTCAACATGGTGATGATGCTCTACATGCCGCTGCTCAGCCTGATCGTCCCTTTGTGGATCGCGGGGCGGACGCAGGCGCCGGGCTGGACGGTCGCCGCGCTGCTCGTCCTCAACACGCTGACCGTGATGCTGTTCCAGGTGCGGGTCGCCCGGCGCGTCACGGGCCTGCGCAGCGCGTCCCGGCTGGTGCGGCTCGCGGGCGTCGCCATGTCCGCCTCGTGCGCGGCGTTCGCGCTGTCGCAGGCAGGGACCTCGGCGTGGGCGGCCGCCGCCGTTCTGCTCGCCGCGGCCGGTCTGCAGGTGCTCGGGGAGATGATGCTGGCCGCGGGGGCCTGGGAGATCGCCTTCGACCTGGCGCCGCCGGACAGGCAGGGCCAGTACCAGGGGTTCTTCGGCAGTGGCACGGCGGTGGCCCGGATGGCGGGCCCGTTGCTGCTGACCACGGTCGTCCTCGGGTGGGGGACGGCGGGGTGGCTGCTGCTGGGCGGGCTGTTCCTGGTGGCCGGTTCCGCCATGGGGCCGGCCGTCCACCGGGCCGAACGCGACCACGCGGCGGGCCTTCGCGGGGCGCCCGTCGCGGCGGCGGACGCGCCCGTCCGGTAAGGCGGGTTTTCCGTTCTGCGGAATATGTTGGCCGGAACCATGCCGTCGCTTTTACTGGTCTAAACCAATTGTGCTCCGGTGGGCCCCGGCCTAATCGCCGTGAACCGCCCGCACAATTGGTCTGTACCATTGCCCGGTGGCCGGCTCCTTTTCTGGCCGTCCCGCCCCCGGGGTTGATTGGATTAGACCGCTATATTTGGTCTAGCAGGGCGAACGTCCCTCTGATAGGCCGGTGACGTTTCCTTCCGTTAATCGTAGGTAGAGTCCCCCGGAAAGAGGCGGAACCGTACGCCGAGGAGTCGTTGGAGGGGTCCCAGTGCCCAAATACGTATACGGGTTCACCGAGGGCAACAAGGATCTCAAGGAGCTCCTCGGTGGCAAAGGCGCCAATCTCGCCGAGATGACGAACCTGGGTCTTCCGGTGCCACCCGGGTTCACGATCACGACGGAGGCGTGCCGCCGGTTCCTGGCCGGCGGCGGGGTGCCCGACGGGCTGTGGGACGAGGTGGACAAGCACCTCCACGCGATGGAGGACGGCATGGGCAAGCGCCTCGGCGCCCCCGGGGACCCCCTGCTGGTCAGCGTCCGCTCCGGGGCGAAGTTCTCCATGCCCGGCATGATGGAGACGGTCCTCAACATCGGCCTCAACGACGAGTCGGTGCGCGGCCTGGCCGCGCAGGCCGGCGACGAGCGCTTCGCCTGGGACTCCTACCGCAGGCTCATCCAGATGTTCGGCCGCACCGTCCTCGGCATCGAGGGCGACCGGTTCGAGGACGCCATCGAGCGGGCCAAGCGGCACGGCGGGGTGACCAGCGACCTGGAGCTCACCGCCGAGGACCTCCGGCGCCTGGTGCGGACCTTCAAGGACATCGTCAAGGACGAGACCGGCCGGGAGTTCCCCGAAGGCCCCCGCGTGCAGATGCGCATGGCCGTCGAGGCGGTCTTCGACTCCTGGAACGCCCCCCGCGCGATCGTCTACCGCCGCCAGGAGCGCATCCCCGCCGACCTCGGCACGGCGGTCAACATCGTCGCGATGGTCTTCGGCAACCTCGGCATGGACTCCGGCACCGGCGTCGCCTTCACCCGCGACCCCGGCACGGGCAACCAGGGCGTGTACGGCGACTACCTGCAGAACGCCCAGGGCGAGGACGTCGTCGCGGGCATCCGCAACACCATCCCGCTGCAGGAGCTGGAGAAGATCGACGCGAGCTCCTACCGCGAGCTGCTGGGCATCATGCGGACGCTGGAGAACCACTACCGCGACCTGTGCGACATCGAGTTCACCATCGAACGCGGCAAGCTGTGGATGCTGCAGACCCGTGTCGGCAAGCGCACCGCCGAGGCGGCGTTCCGCATCGCGACCCAGCTCGTCGACCAGGGCCTGATCGACATGGACGAGGCGCTCGAACGCGTCTCCGGCGACCAGCTCGCCCAGCTCATGTTCCCGAGGTTCGCCGGGCACGGCCGCCTCATCCCCATCGCCAAGGGCATGAACGCCTCGCCGGGCGCGGCCGTGGGCAGGGCGGTGTTCTCCTCCGAACGCGCCGAGGAGCTGACCGCGCGGGGTGAGGAGGTCATCCTGGTGCGCCGCGAGACGACCCCGGACGACCTGGCGGGCATGATCGCCGCCCGTGGCGTGCTGACCAGCAGGGGCGGCAAGACCTCGCACGCCGCCGTCGTCGCCCGCGGCATGGGGAAGACCTGCGTGTGCGGCGCCGAGCAGATCGAGGTGGACCCCGCGGGCCGGCGCTTCACCGCCCCCGGCGGCGTGGTGGTCGAGGAGGGCGAGGTGATCTCCATCGACGGCTCCACCGGCGAGGTGTACCGCGGGGAGGTGCCCGTCATGGCCTCGCCCGTCGTCCAGTACTTCGAGGGCGCCGGCGACACCTCCGACGACCTGATCCAGGCCGTGCACCGTGTCATGGTCCACGCCGACGAGCGGCGCCGCCTCGCGGTGCGGGCCAATGCCGACACCCCCGAGGACGCCGCGCGGGCGCGCGGGTTCGGCGCGGAGGGCATCGGCCTGTGCCGCACCGAGCACATGTTCCTCGGCGAGCGCCGCCGGCTCGTCGAGGACCTCATCCTGGCCGTCTCGGGGGAGGAGCGCCAGGCGGCGCTCGACGCGCTGGAACCGCTGCAGAGGTCCGACTTCGCGGGCATCCTCGCGGCGATGGACGGCCTGCCGGTGACGGTCCGCCTGATCGACCCGCCCCTGCACGAGTTCCTGCCCGACCTCACCGCCCTGTCGGTGAAGGTCGCGCTGGCCGGTGAGCAGGCCACGGCCCGCGACCGCAGGCTGCTCGCGGCGGTCAAGCGGCTGCACGAGGAGAACCCGATGCTCGGCCTGCGCGGCGTGCGGCTCGGGCTGGTGATCCCCGGGCTGTTCGCCATGCAGGTGCGCGCGATCGCCGAGGCGGTGGCCGAGCGCCGCGCCGCGGGCGGCGACCCCCGGGCCGAGATCATGATCCCGCTGGTCGGGGCCGTGCAGGAGCTGGAGCACGTCCGGGACGAGGCGCGGGGCATCCTGGCTTCGAGCGGCGTCGAGGCCGAGATCGGCACGATGATCGAGGTGCCGCGCGCGGCGCTGACCGCCGGCCAGATCGCCGAGGCCGCGCACTTCTTCTCCTTCGGCACCAACGACCTCACCCAGATGACCTGGGGGTTCTCCCGGGACGACGTCGAGGCCGCGTTCTTCTCGCGCTATCTGGAGCTGGGCGTCTTCGGGGTTTCCCCGTTCGAGAGCATCGACCGCGGCGGCGTCGGGCGACTGATGTCCATCGCCGTCGAGGAGGGCCGCGCCGCCCGTCCCGACCTCAAGATCGGCATCTGCGGCGAGCACGGCGGCGACCCCGAGTCGGTGCGCTTCTGCCACGACATCGGCCTGGACTACGTGTCCTGCTCGCCGTTCCGCGTCCCGGTCGCCCGGCTGGAGGCCGGACGCGCGGCGCCGCCCCGCGAGGAGTCCGACTCCCGCTGACCGCGCCCCGCCCAAGTTGTGCGCGGAGCCCGGATCCCGCCGGCCGTCGCTCGTCCGCTTCGCGCGACGGCCCGGCTTCCGTCCATCCAGGCCCTGTCCGGCCGAAGGGGCCTCCTCCGGCCGGACAGGGGTGGCGACGGCCGGGGCAGGGGTTACTCACGGGCCGCCTGACCTGCGGGGGAAGACGAAATGCGTCCGGACATCGTGAGTTTCCTGCATGTTTGTCATGCGCGACCCATAGCGGGGGTAGCATCCCCGCTACCGATGACAGGATACGACGACTTCGACCAGGCCAGATGGGTGCCGGAACCTCCCGGCAACCCTGAGCGCAGCGCGTTCGAGCGCGACCGGGCGCGGGTGCTGCACAGCTCCGCGCTGCGGCGGCTCGCCGCGAAGACGCAGGTCGTCGGCCCGGGTGAGATCCCCGACCATGGCCGCCACATCCCGCGCACCCGCCTGACCCACTCGCTGGAGTGCGCGCAGATCGGCCGGGAGCTGGGCAAGGCGCTCGGCTGCGACCCCGACCTGGTCGAGACCGCCTGTCTCGCCCACGACCTGGGCCATCCGCCGTTCGGGCACAACGGCGAGACGGCGCTCAACGAGCTGGCGGCCCGGTGCGGCGGCTTCGAGGGCAACGCCCAGAGCCTGCGCCTGCTGACCCGCCTGGAGGCCAAGGTCCTCACCGGCGACGGCCGCAGCGCCGGGCTGAACCTCACCCGCGCGACGCTCGACTCGTCCCTGAAGTACCCCTGGACCTCCGCGCACGGCCCGAAGTTCGGCGTCTACCCCGACGACCTGCCCGTCTTCGACTGGGCGAGGCAGGGCGCGCCCGAGGGGAGGGTCAGCTTCGAGGCGCAGGTCATGGACTGGTCCGACGACGTCGCCTACTCCGTGCACGACCTGGAGGACGCGCTGCACTCCGGGCACCTCACCCCGGAACTGCTGTTCGACGCGGGGGAGCGGCGCGAGGTGTGCGAGCGCACGCTGAAGTGGTACGCGGGCGACTCCTGCCTCACCGAGCTGGAGGAGACGCTGGCCCACCTGGTGGCCGCGCCGTTGTGGCCGGCGCGGTTCGAGGAGACCATGGCCGACCTGGTGGCGCTGAAGTCCTTCACCAGCGCCCTGATCGGCCGGTTCTGCCTGTCGGCGCAGGAGGCGACGACCAGCGCCTACGGCCGGGGCCGCACCCGGTACGGCGCCGACCTGATCGTGCCCCGGGTCACCCGGCTGGAGTGCGCGCTGCTCAAGGGGGTCACGGCGCACTACGTGATGTCCCGGGAGGACCACCACGCCAACCAGGCGCGCCAGCGCGACCTCATCGCGGAGCTGGCGTCCATGATCATGCTGGGCGCGCCCGGGACGCTGGAGCCCGCCCTGCGCCCGGCCTTCGCCGGAGCGGCCGACGACGCCGCCCGGCTGCGGGTGGTGGTCGACCAGATCGCCTCGCTCACCGACGTCAGCGCCGTCGCCCTGCACCGCTCACTCAGCTCCCGCGCCTGACCCCCGCCGCCCCGCCAGGCGCGCCGGCCCGGCCACGCCGGCGTCCGTCGTCCTGATGTTCCGCTCGCCTGGCGACCGCCGCCCCGGCTGTAAGTTACACGGCCGCGCGGCGGCGGGCCGCCGGGTGAGCTGGGGAAGAGCCGGGGCGGCGGGTGCGGGCGGCCCCGCGGCCGTTGCCGCGCCGCGCGAGCCGACCTAGCGTCGAAGACCGATCATCACGTCCTGATCCTTCCCCCACCCGGCGCCGTGCCGCGGCCGGACGCGGCGGGCTCCGCCACGAGCGAGGACTATCACATGCCGAGGTTCAGAGCTCTCATCATGGGGGCGGTGACGGCCCTGGTCATCGGCGGCGTCGCGCCGCTCCCGGCGACGGCGGCGACCGGCGACGGCTCGCCGACGGACGCCAACATCTCCTTCACCGGCCGCTGGGACACCCGCAACCCGGCGGCCTACACGCCGTACTGGGCGGGCGCCTACTTCACCACCGGCTTCACCGGGACGACGGTCAAGCTCAAGCAGCGCGGCGCCATCGACCTGTACTACAGCATCGACGGCGCCCCGTTCGTCTACCGCACCAACGTCAGCGGCACGGTGAACCTCACCTCGACGCCGCTGCGGGCGGGCGACCACACGCTGCGCGTCTCCTACCGCGTCGTCGCCGGGTCCTACCACGGCGACGCGGTGTTCCAGGGACTGGTCCTGGACGCGGGCGCGAGCACCTTCCGCGCGAACGTGCCTTCGACGCTGCTGGAGTTCGTCGGCGACTCGATCACCGTGGGGACCACCACCTCCAAGAACGCGCTGACGGCGTACGGGTGGCTGGTCGGCGAGCGGCTCCACGTGCGGCACACGCAGATCGCCCAGGGCGGCGCCTGCCTGGTCGCCACGGCCGACGGATGCGTGGGGCTGGAGCGGCAGTTCCTCAAGCTGAACCCCAACGCGGCGACCCCGGACTGGGACTTCTCCCGCTACCAGGCCAACGTGGTGGTCATCAACCTCGGCACCAACGACTCCGGCCACGGCGTGCACACCCCGGAGTTCCAGGCCTCCTACACCAACCTGCTGCGCGAGGTGCGGGCGAAGTACCCGTACGCGACGATCTTCGCGATGGAGACCTTCCGCGCGAAGTTCGTCGCCCAGACCCAGGCCGCGGTCAAGGCGCTCAACGACGGCGGCGACCCCAACGTCTTCTACGTCAACACCGAGGGCTGGCTGACCAGCGCCGACCTCAGCGACTCCGTGCACCCGAACGACGCGGGGCACGTCAAGATCGCTGACCGCCTGGCCCCGATCATCGCGGCGAGGATCGGCGCTCCCTGACGAGGGCCGGCGCCGCACGCGCGGACGCATGGCGACCCGGAGCGGCCGGCAGGGGCGGTGGCCTCCGCCGGCCGGTCCACGTGTGGCCTCAGCCGGTGGTGACGGAGTCGGGGTCGGCGGTCTGGGTGGGGACCGGCGTGGGCTTCTTCTTGACCGGCTTGGAGGCGCACAGCGTGCGGCAGGCGGGCGTGGCGCCGACCCGGGCGCGCACCGCCGCCACCTGCTCGGCGGGGGACATGGTCGGATTGCCGTGCAACCACGCGTCCAGGTAGGTCCACGGATCGACCATCCCGCGGCGCACCCACCAGTAGCGCGAGGCGGTCGCCCAGGACACCGAGAAGTACAGGTTGGCCCCCTGGCCCCGCGCGTCGCCCGAGTCGCCGACGCGCCCGAGCACCTGGCCCGCGGCGACGCGCGTCCCCGGCCGGACGCCCGCCTCGACGGTGTCGAGGTGCCCGCCGAAGTAGCGCACCCCGTCGTCGCCGAGGACGGACACGAACCGGCCCTCGCGGTCGGTCCCGTGGTCGGTGGCCGGCCTCCAGCGGTCGGTCGTGCTCACCTCGTGCACGACGCCGCCGACCGGGGAGACGTACGAGCAGCCCTTGCCCGCCCAGATGGTGGTCTTGGGCAGCACGAGTTGCTTGCGGGCGTAGCTGACCCGGCACCCGCGGACCGGGAAGACGTAGGTGAACCGCGACAGC
Source organism: Sphaerisporangium sp. NPDC005289 (assembly GCF_040607455.1). Classification (NCBI taxonomy): domain Bacteria; kingdom Bacillati; phylum Actinomycetota; class Actinomycetes; order Streptosporangiales; family Streptosporangiaceae; genus Sphaerisporangium; species Sphaerisporangium sp. NPDC005289. Next base: position 106,150 of record NZ_JBEXGS010000001.1, on the reverse strand, counting down.
CTCGGCGGGGGCACGCGGACCGGGTCGTCGCCGCGCGGCGGCCTGACGTCGCCGGGGGAGCCGGGGGAGGCCGACGGGGTCGGCTTCAGGGTGGCGGCGTCGATCTCCGTGCCGCCCTCGCCGGTGGGCGAGACGTCGGGGCTGGGAAGCGGGTCCGGCGTGCCGGTCGCGGCCCCGGTCGCCGCCACGTCCTGCATGGGTGGCGCGGGCGGCAGCGTGCTGATGCCGGCCACCCCGCCGGGGGCCGCACAGGCGGCGCTGACCAGCACGGCCGCTCCGATGGCGGCCAGTCGCCCCGATCGCATGATCTCCACCCGCCAGACGTTACCGATATGAGCGTTCCCTTTGTAACCGACCTTCGCCACCATCACCGCTTATTCGCCGAAAATCCCCCATCTTGGGATGGAACCGACGGTAACCGGCCGGTCACGCTGGCGCGGCGACCCCTGACGCTCCGGGGCGCGCGGTGTCCGGCCCCGGCGGGTCCCGCCGGGCCGGGACGGCCGCCGGAGCGGAGTGTCGGCGCCGAGTCGTAGACTCGCGGCGTGGCAGGGCGGATCAGTGACGAGGACATCGCGCTCGTGCGAGAGCGCTCATCGATCGCCGACGTCGTGGGGGAGCACATCCAGCTTCGCAACGCCGGCGGCGGCAATCTCAAAGGCCTGTGCCCCTTCCACGAGGAGAAGTCCCCCTCGTTCAACGTCACCCCCTCCCGCGGCTACTGGTACTGCTTCGGCTGCGGCGAGGGCGGCGACGTCATCACCTTCGTCCGCAAGCTGGAGCTGCTGTCGTTCGCCGACGCGATCGAGCGGCTGGCGCAGCGCGCGGGCATCCAGCTCCGCTACGAGCAGGGCGGTTACGTCCCCGGGCGCGAGCAGGGCGAGCGCAGCCGGCTCATCGAGGCCCACCGGGCCGCCGCCGAGTTCTACGCCGCCCAGCTGGAGACCCCCGAGGCGGCGCCCGGCCGCCGTTTCCTGTCCGAGCGGGGCTTCGAACGCGTCGACGCCGAGCACTTCGGGGTCGGCTTCGCCCCGTCCGAGTGGGATCGCCTCGCCCGCCACCTGCTGGGCCGGGGGTTCACCGCCAACGAGCTGATCAAGGGCGGCCTGGCCCGCGACGGGCGCCGCGGCCCGGTCGACCGCTTCCGCGGCCGGCTCGTCTGGCCCATCCGCGACATCACCGGCGACGTGATCGGCTTCGGCGCGCGCAAACTGCTCGACGGCGACGACGGGCCCAAGTACCTCAACACCCCCGAGAGCCCGATCTACAAGAAGAGCACGGTCCTGTACGGCATCGACCTGGCCAAGCGCGAGATCTCCAAGCGCTCCCAGGCCGTCGTCGTCGAGGGCTACACCGACGTCATGGCCTGCCACCTGGCCGGCGTGCCGACGGCGGTCGCCACCTGCGGCACCTCGTTCGGCGAGGAGCACATCAAGGTGCTGCGCCGCCTGCTGCTCGACCAGGCCGAGTTCCGCGGCGAGGTGGTGTTCACCTTCGACGGCGACTCCGCCGGTCAGAAGGCCGCCCTGCGCGCCTTCGCCGACGAGCAGAAGTTCGTCACCCAGACCTTCGTGGCCGTGCAGCCCGACGGCCTCGACCCGTGCGACCTGCGGGTCAAGCACGGCGACGCCGCCGTCCGCGATCTGGTCGCCGCCCGCGAGCCGTTGTTCGCGTTCGCCATCCGCAGCGTCATCTCGCGCTACGAGCTGACCACCAACGAGGGCCGCCTGGCCGCCCTGGACGCCGCCGCCCCGCTGGTGGCCGGCATCAAGGATTCCGCGCTGCGCTCCAGGTACGCCGTCGACCTCGACCGCTGGCTCGGCTTCATGGACGAGCGGCTGGTGCTGCGGCGCATCCAGGAGGTCGCGGGCCGCGCGGGGGGCAGGGCGGCGTCCGAACGGCCCGCACGGCGGGCGAGCGCGCCCCCGCCGGCCGACTCCGCCGACCCGGTGGTCCGCATCGAGGCGGAGGCGCTGAAGCTCGCGGTGCAGCGTCCCGCGCTCATGGGGCCCGAGTTCGACGCCCTCGGGGCCGAGGCGTTCACCGTGCCCGAGCACGTCGCCCTGTACGGCCTGGTCACGGCGGCGGGCGGCACGGTCGCGGGCGGCCCCGGCGGGCGCGAGTGGGTCGACATGCTGCTCGCCGCCACCGAGGACGACGGCCTGCGCGCCCTGGCGACCAGGTTCGCGGTCGATCCGGTGCGGGCCGACCTGGCCGGCGAAGAGCGCTACGGCCAGGCCGTGCTGGCCCGGCTCGCCGAGATCGCCGTCACCAGGGCGCTGGTGCAGATCAAGGCCAAGATGGAGCGCCTCAACCCTGTTGAGCAGCAGCAGGACTACAACCGCCTCTTCGGCGAACTGGTGGCGCTCGAACAACAACGCCGGGTCTTAAGAGAACGCGCCGTCGGAGCGTAATTAACCTTACTTTCCGCTTCTCAGAGCAGCCAAACTCTTTGTCCGATCTCAATTCGGTAATGGCTCCGGCCTTACCTCGGGTGACAAAAATAGGCCTGCCCTTTTACCGCCCCTATACCGCAGACTATGCACCGTGGGTGCATCGGTGCTGCCAAGTGGACCGCCGTCGGTAGTAGACCAGGTGGCGGATCTCGTCGCGAGAGGAAAGGAGCGCGGCAGCGTCACCGTCGACGACGTCGCCGCCGCGCTCGACCGCTCCGAGTTGCCGGCCGACGCGCTGGAGCGTGTCGTGCGGATGCTCGCCGAAAAGGGTGTGGAGGTGCTCGAGCCGCAAGGCGACGACGACACCGTCCGGCCCGATGAGGAGGATGTCGGCAAGCGGGCGCCGACCAGCGACCTCGTCCGCATCTACCTGCGGGAGATCGGCCGCGTGCCGCTCCTGACGGCGGAGGAGGAGGTGGAGCTGGCGAAGGCGATCGAAGCCGGCCTGTTCGCCGAGGACAAACTGTGCGACATCGGCATACGGCTGGTCAAGCCCGAGTTCGAGGAGCTCGTCTGGGAGGGCGTCCGGGCCAAGCAGCGGCTCATCGAGGCCAACCTGCGGCTCGTGGTGTCCATCGCCAAACGCTATGTGGGCCGCGGAATGCTCTTCCTCGATCTCATCCAGGAGGGCAACCTCGGGCTGATCCGCGCGGTGGAGAAATTCGACTACACCAAGGGATATAAGTTCTCCACCTACGCCACGTGGTGGATTCGCCAGGCCATCACCCGGGCGATCGCCGACCAGGCGCGGACGATTCGAATTCCCGTGCACATGGTCGAGACGATCAACAAGCTGGTCCGCGTGCAGCGCCAGCTCCACCAGGATCTCGGCCGGGAGCCCGCTCCCGAGGAGATCGCGATGGAGATGGACCTCCCCGTGGACCGCGTGGTGGAGATCCAGCGCATCGCGCAGGAGCCGGTGTCCCTGCAGTCGCCGATCGGCGAGGAGGACTCCGACCTCGGCGACTTCATCGAGGACGCCGACGCCGTGGTGCCCATCGAGGCGGCGGCGTTCATCATGTTGCAGGACCAGCTCGACGACATCCTCGCCACTCTCTCCGACCGCGAGCAGCGCATCATCCAGCTCCGCTTCGGGCTGTCCGACGGGCACCCGAGGACGCTGGAGGAGGTCGGCAGGGAGTTCGGGGTCACTCGCGAGCGCATCCGCCAGATCGAGTCCAAGACGCTGGCCAAGTTACGTCACCCGACGCGGGCGCAGATGCTGCGCGACTACCTCGACTGAGACCTCCCGCGCCCGTCCAGGGCCGTCAAGGCCATAGGCCCCGGACGGGCGCGGGCCCATCAGCACGGGGGCCCGCGGGGACCAGGGAGGAGGGACGGCAGGGACGCCCCTCCTGCCGACGAGCCGATGGACGCGCGGTCCGCGCTCGACGAGGACACCGCGCTCGAGCAGGCCGCACTCGACGTGCTTGACGCGAACTGGACGGGAACGGCCACCGTCCCCTCGGTGGGGCGCTACCCCCACCAGTGGAGCTGGGATTCGGCGTTCGTGGCGATCGGCCTGGCGCGGCGCCGGTGGTCGCGCGCCTGCGAGGAGCTGCTGAGCCTGTTCGCCGGGCAGTGGAGCACCGGCATGGTGCCGCACATCGTCTTCGACCCGGCCGCCAGGGACTCCTACTACCCGGGGCCGTCGATCTGGCGTTCGGGGGAGTGCGCCGCCGCGCCGCGCGGGGTGCCCACCTCCGGCCTCACCCAGCCGCCGCTCCACGCCTGCGCCGTGTGGTGGATCTGGCGTTACGCCCGTGACCGCGACGCGGCGCTCGCGTTCGTCCGCAGGACCTGGCCGTGCCTGGTGGCCCAGCACCGGTACCTGGCCTCCGCCCGCGACCTCGGCGGCGAGGGCCTGGCGGCGATCGTCCATCCCTGGGAGTCCGGCCTGGACGACAGCCCCGCCTGGGACGCCCCGCTGGCCGCGCTGCCCATGGTCGGCTACGCCTGCGGGCTGGAGGACTGGCGCTCCGACAGCCACCACGACCGCTGGGTCTGGCTGGCCCTGCGCTACCGCGACGCCGGGTACGGCTCGGGCTACCTGCGCGACGAGCACCCCTTCGCCGTCGAGGACCCGATGTTCAACGGCATCTGGCTGGCCTCCTGCCTGGCGCTGGCCGACCTGGCCGGGGTCATCGGGGCCGACGGCCGGCCGTTCGAGGAGGCCGCCGAGCGGATCCGCGGCGGACTGCTGGCCCGCCTGTGGGAGGGCGCGTTCTACGCGCGCGATCTGCGCGCCGGGTCGCTCATCCCGATCCGCACGATCGGCGGATTCGGCCCGCTGCTGGACCCGGGCATGCCCGCGACGATCGTCGGGCCGCTGGTCGAGCTGCTGGAGTCGTCCTTCCTCGGCCCGAGCGGCTACCCGGTGCCGAGTTGCGAGGTGCGGGCGCTGCAGTTCGACCGGGAGACGTACTGGCGCGGGCCGTCGTGGGTGAACACCAACTGGCTGCTGCGGCAGGCCGCGGCCGGGCACGGCCTCGGGGCGCTGGAGAGGCTGCTCGCGACCGCCACCCTTCGCCTGGTGCGCCAGGCGGGGTTCCGTGAGTGCTTCGACCCCTTCGACGGCATGGGACGGGGGTGCCGCGACTTCTCCTGGTCGGCCGCCCTCACCTTGGACCTTCTCGCCGGATGAGCGCCGGGCCGCCCGCGTGCGGCCCCGCACCGGCGGGCCGGGTAGCTTTCACCCATGCGATTTCCCTGGGGCACCAAAGGCCTCCCCCCGGAGGCCGGCGTGCGGCTGGAGCCCGGCGAGCGGGTGCTGGTCCACGCGCGGACGCCGGACGGCGGGTACGTCGTCGCCACCGACCGCGCGCTGCGCCTGCCGGCCGGCGAGACGCTGCCCTGGTACCGGGTCGACCGGGCGCAGTGGGACGAGGAGGGCCTGCTGGTCGTCGGCACCGACGGCGCCCGCCGGCGGGTGGAGCTGCCCGACCCCGGCCGGCTGCCCGAGGCCGTGCGCGAGCGGGTGACCTCCTCCATCCTGGTCAACCGGCACGTCCGCCTCGGCGAGCGCGGGGGAGTGCGCCTGGTCGCCCGCCGGGTGCCCGGTCAGGACACCGCCGAGTGGGAGTTCGTGTTCGACCCCGGCCTGGACCCGTCCGACCCCGGCCTGCGGGCCGCGGCGGAGCAGGCCCTGGAGCGGCTGCGCCGCACGCTCGGCGTCTGACCCGCCGTCCGCACGGCCGCAGCGACGGCCCGTCCGCGCACGTACCGCGAACGGCCTCGCCCCGGGGGCCTGCGGCATGTGGAGACCGACCCGTGCCCGGGGCCTGCGGAGACCAACCTGTGCGCGGGGACCCGCGACATGCGGAGACGGCCCGTGCGCGGGGTTTCACGCGGGCCGTCTCCGGGGTGCGCCGGTCAGGTGACGCGGTCCATCTCGCTGTCCGGCCAGCCGGTGCCGGTGTCGTCCTTGACGACGCTCCAGCCGTTCCTGTGCAGGAACGGCACCCGGTCGCCGAGCACGTCGCCCAGCTTGTGCTTGGTCACCTCGGCCGCCTTGGACGCCTGGGCCCCCGCCACGCCCGCGGCCTGCTGGACCATGGGATTGTCGGCGACGCGCTGCGCCAGCCGCCTGATCTGTTCGTACCGCTCTCGTCCGGCCTTGCTGCCGAGGACGTACCCGATGGCCAGGCCTACGGCGAACGTGAATCGATATCGCATCTTCTACCTCCCGCGTGCCGCTGGCTCCCCCGCTCTGGGCTTCCCCTACCCCGGCTGCGGGCGGTTATCTTCCCGGCGCGCGGAAGCTTGCGGGGGAGCGACACCGCAGGCTCCGGCCCGGGGCGGCGCCTCCCCGCGGCCGGGGACGATCTGGGTGCGACACGCACCCCTCGGAATGCGCTAATCTAGTTCCGCGCCGCAAGGAAGGGCCAACGCCCTTCCCGCAAGGCGCAAAACGAACGATCCCGTGTAGCTCAATCGGCAGAGCAGCCGGCTGTTAACCGGCAGGTTATAGGTTCGAGTCCTATCGCGGGAGCCACCACGCAGCCCCAGGGGGAGTCCCCCTGGGGCTGTCGCCGTTCTTGGACACCGACCCGTCTGCGATTTGGCAGGACAAATCCCACTCGATGGCCCAAGATGTGGTCTTGCCGTGCTTCGTGTCACTCTGCAGGCGCATCGACGCTGAGAGTCACCGAGCTCACCCGGAACACGACGTGCGGCTGCCGCGGATCCGTGCCGACGGCGGCGGGAAAGGCCGCCGCCTCCAGGGCGTCAGAGCTCCCGGAAGCGTTCTGATACCCATGTGACCGATGTGGCGGTTGTCCAGTGTTGGGGTTTCTGAGGGTCCGACTTCCGGTAAAGTCAGCTGTCGCGGCGCTGCGTCGGGGTCGTTCGACTCCCGCGCCGTCCCCTGAGGCAGAGGGCGCCCAGGCGCCCTCACCCTCGCAGGAGGATGTCCCACTGTCTCCCCCCGGACGGAGCGCAGTTCCCGTGTCGATCCATGAGCGGGACCGAGCCTGCCCGCCGGCCTCTCGCGCTCCTGTGGCGCTGCCCCTCCATCGCCCCGGCGGCGGCGACGGCCTGGCCGACCCGCAGGAGGCGGAGAAGTTCCTGCGGCTGTTCCACGCCGAGAACCCCTCGGCCGGCCCGTTCTGGCCCCGCCTGCACCAGGTGCTGGCCGAGATCGACGCCTGGGGCACCTACACCCACACCGCCGAGGAACTGGCCTACGGGGCGCGCGTCGCCTGGCGCAACAGCAACCGGTGCATCGGCCGGCTGTACTGGCACTCGCTGCGGGTGCGCGACCGCCGCCACGTCGACACCGCCGAGGGGGTGGCGGTGGAGTCGGTCGCCCACCTGCGCGAGGCGACCAACGAAGGGCGCATCCGCCCCACCATCACCGTCTTCGCCCCCGACCGGCCGGGCCGTCCCGGGCCGCGCATCCTGAACGAGCAGCTCATCCGGTACGCGGGGTACCGCGCGCTGGACGGGAGCATCCTGGCGGGCGACGCGCGCAACGCCGACCTCACCGCCATGGCCCGCCGCCTGGGGTGGTCCGGCGGGCCAGGGACGGACTTCGACGTGCTGCCGCTGGTCATCGAGGCGGGCGGCCGTCCGCCGCTGCTGGCCACCGTCCCCGCGGACGCGATCTTGGAGGTGCCGCTGGTCCACCCGGTGTTCCCCTGGTTCGCCGAGCTCGGGCTCCGCTGGCACGCCGTCCCGGCGATCTCCGGCATGTGCCTGGAGATCGGCGGTGTCTGCTACCCGTGCGCGCCGTTCAACGGCTGGTACATGGGCACCGAGATCGGCGCGCGCAACCTGGCCGACACCGACCGGTACGACATGCTGGAGGTCGTGGGCCGCCGGCTCGGCCTGGACACCTCCAACGAGCGCACGCTCTGGAAGGACCGGGCGCTGGTCGAGCTGAACGTCGCCGTGCTGCACTCCTTCGAGCGGGCGCAGGTGACGATCACCGACCACCACACCGAGTCGCGCCGGTTCATGTCCCACCTCGAGCGTGAGGAGCGCTCGGGACGCATCTGCCCGGCCGACTGGTCGTGGATCGTCCCGCCCCTGTCCGGCTCGCTCACGCCGGTCTTCCACCGGTACTACGACGACGTGCAGCTCTCCCCGGCGTTCGTCCACCATCCCCGCAAGAGCGACTACGAGGGATGACCGGGCCGCCCCGGTCGGGCAGACTGGTGTAGAACGTTGTTCTGTACCGGCCCCGCTGGAGGTTCCATGTCCGATCTGGTGCTGTCGTCCCTGGACGAGGGCGTGCTGACGCTCACCTTCAACCGGCCCGACCGGCTGAACGCGTGGACCGACGCCATGGGCAGGCGCTACTTCGACCTGCTGGAGCAGGCCGAGCGCGACCCCGGGGTACGGGTCGTCGTGGTCACCGGCGCGGGGAAGGGCTTCTGCGCCGGGGCGGACTTCCAGACCCTCGCCGCCGTCCAGGACGGCTCCTACGACGTCGAGCCGGACAAGCGGCCCACCACCCACCCGACGACCATCCGCAAGCCCGTCATCGCGGCCGTGAACGGCGCCTGCGCCGGGCTCGGCATGGTGCACGCGCTGGTGTGCGACCTGGTCTTCACCGCCGCCGAGGCCAAGTGGACCACCGCCTTCGCCCGGCGCGGCCTGATCGCCGAGTACGGCCTGGCGTGGATCCTGCCCCGGCTGATCGGCCAGCCCAGGGCGATGGACCTGCTGCTGTCCGGCCGCACGTTCACGGGCGCCGAGGCCGGCGACCTAGGCTTGGCCAACCGGGTCGTGCCGGGGGAGCGGCTGCTGGAGGAGACCCTGGCCTACGCCCGGGAGCTGGCCGCCCACAGCTCGCCGGCCTCGATGGCCGTGATCAAACGGCAGGTCTGGGGCGACTGGGGGCGGTCCCTCGCGGAGTCGGAGTCCGAGGCCGTGCGCCTGATGCTGGAGTCCTTCACCCGGCCCGACTTCGCCGAGGGCGTCGCGAGTTTCCTGGAACGCCGCACCCCCGCCTTCCCTCCGCTCGGCGCGTAGAAGGCCCGAAAATTCCCGGGGTCACCGTTCGCCTTCTCGGGCCGCATGGTGTTGAATGGGGATCGGTTGTAGTAGAGGTTCGTTAACGTTTAGCAGCGCCTGCGGAGTTCTTACAGCGGGCGTTCCACCGTGCGAAGTCACGTGTTTCAAGGGGCGGTCGGTCGCTGAACAACTCGGGGTGTCACGTTGTGGACCTCGTAGATCGTCTCAGAGGAGATCAGTTTCATGGCTCAGGGAACCGTCAAGTGGTTCAACGCCGAAAAGGGCTTCGGGTTCATCGCTCCCGATGACGGCAGCGCCGACGTCTTCGTGCACTACTCCGCGATCGACGCCGCGGGCTACCGCAGCCTCGAGGAGAACCAGCGTGTGGACTACCAGACGACTCGCGGCCCGAAGGGCCCCCAGGCGGAGCAGGTTCGCCCGCTCTGATCACGCAGCCGCAAGGCTCACGTGACGGCGGCGACGCCGCCGTCATTCGAAGGACGCAAGAAGGGCGGTCCGCTCGACCGCGAACCGCCCGGCGTCCGATTGGAGGTCCTGTGATGGACCTGTCCGTGAACGTCCTGGCCGACGCGGTGGTGTGCCGCGTCAGCGGGGACATCGACATCGCCTGTTCCCCCGAGCTCAAAGAGCGCCTGATCGGCCTGCTCCAGTTGCCGCACCCGCGGCTCATCGTCGACCTTTCCAAGGTCACTTTCATGGACGCCAGCGGGCTCGGCGCCCTGCTGGCCGCCCGGCGGCGCTCGGTGGTGCTGGGTGGCGAACTACGGCTCGCGGAGCCCTCCTCGCCCGTGCGGCGCGTCCTTGAGGCCAGCGGCCTCACCACACGCTTCCTCGTCGAGACCCGGCCGCGCCGCGGGCGCGGGCCGCAGACCCTTCCCGCCGGCCGCGGGAGCGCCAGAGCGTCCCGCGACCTGACCGGCCCCGCCTCCCGCTGACGGCTCCCGCGACCTGACCGGCCCCGCCACCCGCTGACGGCTCCCGCCGGCCTCGTTTCGCACCGGAGGCGTCCGCCGGCCTCACTTCCCGCTGGGGACGTCCCCTGGTCCCCTCTCGCACTGGGGTCCCTGGTCCCCTCTTGCACTGGGGGCGTCCGCCGGCCTCCGCTCGCTGAGGGCGATCGCTAAGCGAGGCGGTGCGCCCCCGGGGCGAGGCTGGCCGGGAAGAACCGCGGAGCGGCCCAGCCCCGCTCCTGATAGGCCCTGGTGACCTCCTCGCGCACCTGATCGGCACGGTCGTCGGCGACCAGGGCGATCGCCGACCCGCCGAACCCGCCGCCGGTCATGCGCGCGCCGCGCGCGCCGCCGCGCACGGCCGCCTCGACCGCCACGTCCAGCTCGGGGCAGGACACCTCGTACTGGTCGCGCAGCGACAGGTGCGAGGCGTTGAGCAGGGCGCCGATCTCGCGCACGGCGCCGGCCCGCAGCAACCCGACCAGCGCCTCAACCCGGTGGTCCTCGGTGACGACGTGCTGTACGCGCTTGCGCTCGTCGCCCGAAAGGCGCGACAGGGCGGCGGCCAGGTCGGTGACGTCGCGCAGTGCCTTGACCCCGAGACGGGCGGCGGCGCTCTCGCAGTCGCGGCGGCGGCGGGCGTACTGGCCGTCGGCCAGCTCGTGGTGCACGCCGGTGTCGATGATGAGGATCTGCAGCCCCTCGGAGGCCAGATCGAGCGGGACGGCCCGCGTCGCCAGGCTGCGGCAGTCCATGAACAGGACGTGGCCTTCCTGGCTGAGGGCGGAGGCGGCCTGGTCCATGATGCCGCAGGGCATGCCGACGAAGTCGTTCTCGGCCTTCTGCGACAGCAGCGCGAGGTCGAGCCGGGACAGGCCGAGCCCGTGCAGGTCGTCCAAGGCCATGGCCACCGAGACCTCCAGCGCGGCGCTGGAGGACAGCCCGGCCCCCCGCGGCACGTCGCCGTCGATCACCACGTCGGCGCCGCGCACATCGTGCCCTGCCTGCCGCAGCGCCCAGAAGACGCCGACGACGTACCGCGCCCACCCCTCGGCCTGCTCGAACTCGGTGATCACCAGCGGCTCGGGCACCCGGGCCTCGTCGCCGCCTGAAGCCTGAAGGGACAGCAGCCGGATGGTGTCGTCATCGCGGAGGGCGACGGCGGCGGTGACGCCCCAGGGCACCGCGAACGGCAGCACGAACCCATCGTTGTAGTCGGTGTGCTCGCCGATCAGGTTGACCCGCCCCGGGGCGTGCCAGACACGCTCGGGCTCGCGGCCGTAGGCCGCGCGGAAGGCATCGACAGCACGCATGACGCGCATCTCCTCAGGTTTCGAAGGGCCGTCGGTAGCCTACCGACCCCCTCTCATCGCTCGTCGCGTGCCAAGCTGGGCCTGTGGACGACGACGCCGGGCGGGGTGACGGGGCGCCGCGGTCGCCGAGCCCGATCGCGGAGCTCCGCGACGACCGGCTCGGCGGCGTGCGCCTGTTCCTCAAGCGGGACGACCTGCTCGACCCCGAGCTGCCCGGCAACAAATGGCGCAAGCTCAAGTACAACCTGGCCGAGGCCGCCCGCCTGCGGCACGGCACGCTGCTGACCTTCGGCGGGGCCTACTCCAACCACATCCGGGCCACCGCCGCGGCCGGCCGCCGGTTCGGGTTCGCGACCATCGGGGTGATCCGCGGCGAGGAGCACCTGCCGCTCAACCCGGCACTGGCCGGCGCCGCCGCCCGCGGGATGCGGCTGACCTACCTCGACCGCACCGCCTACCGCGCCAAGCACACCCCTGAGACCATCGCCCGGCTGCGGGCCGAGTGGGGCGAGTTCTACCTGCTCCCCGAGGGCGGCAGCAACGCCCTCGCCGCCCGGGGCTGCGCCGAGTTGCCCGCCGAGATCGACGCCCAGCTCGCCGCCGCCGGGGGGTTCGACGCGGTGTGCTGCGCGTGCGGCACGGGCGGGACGCTGGCCGGCATCGCCGGTGGGCTGCCGCCGGGGCGCCGGGCCGTCGGCTTCCCGGTGCTGAAGGGCGGGGAGTACCTGGCCGGGGAGGTGGAGCGGCTGCAGCGCGAGGCGTTCGGCGCGCCCACGTCGAACTGGAGCCTCGAATGCGGCTTCCACTTCGGCGGGTACGCCAGGCGCACCCCCGAGCTCGACGCGTTCGCCGGGGACTTCCACGAGCGGCACGGCCTGCGGCTCGACCGCGTCTACATCGCCAAGATGATGTACGGGATCTTCGCCCTGGCGGCCCGGGGGGCCTTCGCCCCGGGCGCCCGCGTCGTCGCCGTGGTCACCGGCGGAGCGGGCCCTTCGTGATCTTCCGCTGACAGGGCGCTTCGACCGAATTTGCAAGCCGTTGTAAGAGGGTGCAAGTTGCTGACGTTCCAATTGGGACGCATGTCGTTGAGCGACCAGGCGAACGCAAGCGACTTGCAGGATTTCGACCTATGATTGCGCCGTGACACGGCGACTTGCGGAAGTGGCGAAGAAGGTCGGCGTCAGCGAGGCCACGGTCAGCCGGGTCCTCAACGGCAAGCCGGGGGTGGCCGAGGCGACCCGCGCGGCGGTGCTGACCGCGCTCGACGTGCTCGGGTACGAGCGGCCGACGCAGTTGCGCGGTGAGCGGGCGCGCTTGGTGGGCCTGGTGCTGCCCGAGCTGGGCAACCCGATCTTTCCCGCGCTGGCCGAGGTGGTCGGCGGCGCGCTCGCCCAGCAGGGCTTCACGCCCGTGCTGTGCACCCGGACGGCGGGCGGGCTGTCGGAGGCCGACTACGTCGAGATGCTGCTGGAGCAGCAGGTCTCCGGCGTGGTGTTCGCGGGCGGCCACTACGCCGAGGCCGACGCGCCCCACGAGCACTACCACCGGCTGCTGGAGCTGCGGCTGCCCGTCGTGCTGGTCAACGCGGCCACCGACAGCCTGGACTTCCCGCGCGTCTCCACCGACGACGCCGTCGCCGTTGAGCAGGCCTACGGCCACCTGGCCTCGCTCGGGCACGAGCGCATCGGCCTGGTGCTCGGTCCCGAGGACCACATCCCCTCCCGGCGCAAGCTGGAGGCGTTCACCGCCTCGGCGCGCAAGGCCGGGTTCGAGGCCGGCCTCGACACGGTGGAGCACACCCTGTTCTCCCCCGAGGGGGGTCAGGCGGTGGTCACCCGGCTGCTCAAGCGAGGGGTCACCGGCCTGATCTGCGCCAGCGACCCGCTGGCCCTGGGCGCCATCCGGGCCGTCCGGCGGGTCGGCATGTCCGTGCCCGAGGACGTCTCGGTCGTCGGCTTCGACGACTCGGCGTTCATGAACTGCACCAACCCGCCGCTGACGACGGTCCGCCAGCCGATCGAGGCCATGGGCAGGACCGCCGTCACCCTGCTGGTCAGCCAGATCGAAGGCGCGACGGTCACCGCCGAGGAGCTGCTGTACGAGCCGGAGCTGGTCGTGCGGGGCTCCACGGGGCCGGTCAAGGTTCGTTCCGGCGCCTTCGTGGAGTAAGGTCCCGGATTCGGGCCCCTCGTGCCGTTCCGCGGACGGGGAGGCGCCACCCCGGAGCACGCGGGAACCCTCGGCGGACCCGGCTGGGAGCCACGAAAGGAAAGGCAGGTCGGTCATGTCGCCCGATCGTCGGATTCTGTTCGTCCACGCCCATCCCGACGACGAGTCGATCGGCACCGGCGCCACGATGGCCAAGTACGCGGCCGAGGGCGCCCACGTCTGCCTGGTCACCTGCACGCTCGGCGAGGAGGGCGAGGTGATCCCGGCCGAGCTGCGCCACCTCGCCGCCGACCGCGACGACCGTCTCGGCGAGCACCGGGTGGGCGAGCTCGCCCGGGCCTGCGCGGCGCTGGGAGTGCGCGACCACCGCTTCCTCGGCGGCGCGGGCCGCTGGCGCGACTCGGGCATGATGGGCGCGCCCACCAACGACGACCCGGCCTGCTTCTGGCAGGCCGACGTGGACCTGGCCGCGGCCGAGCTGGTCGGCATCGTCCGCGAGGTGCGGCCGCAGGTGATCGTGACCTACGACGCCGACGGCTTCTACGGCCACCCCGACCACATCCAGGCCCACCGGGTGGCGTGGCGGGCCTTCGAGAAGGCCGCCGACCCCTGCTTCGGCGAGGGCGAGCCGTGGACGCCGTCGCGGTTCTACGCCACCGCGACGCCGCTGTCGGTGCTGGAGCAGGCGGTGGACGCCGGGCCGTTCGAACGGCTGAAGGCGGTGGAGGACTTCGGGTTCGGCGTGCCCGACGAGCAGGTGACCACGCGGGTGGACGCGGTCGCCCACCTCCCGGCCAAGACCGCGGCGCTGCGCGCCCACCGCACGCAGATCAGCGTGGACGGCGGCTACTTCGCGCTGTCCAACGGCGTCGGGCAGCCGGTGTCGGCCGTGGAGCACTACACCCGCCTCGCCGGCGAGCCGGGCACCACCGGAGACGACGGCCACGAGACCGGCCTGTTCGCCTGACCCCCTGACCGGGGGACGTTGACCGGTTTTCCCGCCGCACCACGGCGCCGGATTCGCCGTCCCCCTTCCCGCCGACCCGGCGCCGGGGGAGGGTCCAGTGAGGGCGGAGAGAGCCATCGCACCCGGCGAAGCCGGGCCGTCACCCCCGAAGGGCCGGCTGTTCGGGAGGCGGGTGGTCGGTGGGTCAGGGTTCGGTGTGGGGGTGGGTGGCGGGCCAGTTCTGGAGGAGGAAGTGCAGGGCGGTGATGGCCCGGTCCCAGGAGGCGTTGACGTCGCGCACGTGGGTGAACCCGCCGTTGGCCTCCAGGGTGATGTACCCGTGGAAGGTGCTGCGCAGCAGGCGGCCCGCGTCGGTCAGGTCCGGCTCTGACAGCCGGTACGCGCGCAGGATGGCGTAGGTCAGCTCCACGTTGCGGGCGAAGGCCGCCGAACCGGCCAGGACGGCGGGGTCGATGGAGACCTGTGTCGCGGCGTAGCGTCCGGGATGGGCCAGAGCGTACTGACGGTAGGCGTTGGCGAAGGCGGCCAGGGCGTCCTGCCCGGCCCGCCCCGCGACCGCCGCGGCGATGCGGTCGACCATCTCGCCCGCGGCCAGCAGCGCGACCCGCTCCCGCAGGTCCTTGAGGTTCTTGACGTGCGAATACAGGCTCGCGTCCTTGACGCCGAAGCTCCGCGCGAGCGCGGAGACCGACATGTTGTCGAAGCCGACGGCGTCCGCCAGGTCGGCCGCCGCCCGCGTCACGCGCTCTGCCGTCAGTCCGGCACGTGCCATCCGCCACCTCACTCTCCTAGACCCTCTAGGTGGTTGCCTAATCTACCAAGGGAATGTAGCGTTCCCCGCCATGACAACCATGAAGCATGGCGGAGCGGCCGACGAACGCTTCGGAGCGGTCGCCGACGCCTTCTTCCGCAACTTCGCCGGCCACGGCGAACTCGGCGCGGCGGTCACCGTCTTCGCTGGAGGGCGCAAGGTCGTCGAGCTGTGGGGCGGCGTCGCCGACCAGCGCGACGGCCGGCCCTGGGAGCGGGAGACGATCGTCCCGGTGTTCTCCTGCACCAAGGGCGTCGTCGCCCTCTGCGCCCATCTGCTGGCGCAGGAGGGGCGGCTAGACCTCGACGCCCCGGTGAGCCGGCACTGGCCGGAGTTCGCCCGCGGCGGCAAGGAGTCCATCACGCCGCGCATGGTGCTCGGGCACCGCGCCGGGCTGCCCGTCCTCGATCGCGTGCTGAGCTTCGAGGAGATCCTCGCCTGGACGCCGGTGATCCACGCCATCGAGGAGCAGCGGCCGCTGTGGGAGCCGGGCACCGCGCACGAGTACCACGGCCACGTCTTCGGGTTCCTCATCGGCGAGCTGATCCGGCGGATCACCGGGCTCACCCCCGGCGCGTACTTCCGCAAGGCCGTCGGCGACGAACTCGGCCTGCGGGCGTGGATCGGCCTGCCCCAGGAGGAACTGCCCACGATCGCCCGGCTCGCCGAGGCCGAGGGCAGGCCGGCGATGCCCGGCCCGGAGTCGCTGCCGGTGCGCATCGTGACGATGAACGGGGCGATCCCCTTCCCCGGCCTCGAGCAGCCGCACGGGTGGAACGATCCCGCGCTGCTGGCCGCCGAGATCCCCGGGGCCGGGGCCGTCGCGTCGGCGAGCGGCCTGGCCGGCGTGTACGCCGCCGCCGCGACCGGCCTGGACGGCTCGCCCCGGCTGCTCACACGCGACACCCTCACCGGCGCCCTGCGCGAGCAGGCGGCCGGAGCCTCCTGGTCGGGGTTCCCCGACGTCGGAGCCCGGTGGGGGTCGGGATTCCTGCTCGACGCGCCGCGGTTTCGCCCCATGCTGGGCCCGCGCAGCTTCGGCAACGACGGCGCGGGCGGCCAGTTCTCCTTCGGGGACGACGAGTACGGGGTCGGGTTCGCCTACGTCGCCAACCGGATGATCGGCCACGGCGACGCGCGGGCGCGCGGGCTCGTCTCCGCGCTGCGCGACTGCCTGGCCGGCGGCTGAGCCCGGGGCCCGCCGCCGGCCAGGACCTACCCGCCGGCCAGGCAAGGCCGACCCGCCGGCCAGGGCCTACCCGGCGGTCTCGGCCAGCCGCAGCCAGACGGCGGTGTCGGAGGGCAGCACTTCGCCGTCCAGCGGGCCGCTGGCCAGCAGGACGCTCTCGTGCGCGGGCAGCGGCACCGGCCCGGCGTTCAGGTTGACGACGCAGGCCAGCCCGGACTCCCGGGCGAAGGCCAGCACGCCCTCCGGCGCCTCCAGCCAGCGCAGCGCGCCGTCGCCGAGTTCGGCCCGCCGGATGTGCAGGGCCGTGCGGTACAGGCACAGCATGGAGTCGGGGTCGGTGTTCTGCGCCTCGGCCGTCAGGTCCTTCCACGTGGCCGGCTGCGGCAGCCACGGTTCGCCGGTGCTGTAGCCGAACGGGGGCGTGGCGCCCGACCACGGCAACGGCACCCGGCAGCCGTCCCGGCCGGGGACGGTGTTCTTGGAGCGGGTCCACATCGGGTCCTGGCGAAGCTCGGCGGGGATGTCCTCCACCTCCGGCAGGCCCAGCTCCTCGCCCTGGTAGACGTACACGCCGCCGGGCAGCGCCATGGCGAGCAGCGCCGCGGCCCTGGCCCTGCGCTCGCCGAGCGCCAGGTCCGAGGCCATGCCGTCCCTGCGGTCGGCGTGGCTGAAGGAGGTGATCGCCCTGCCGTACTTGGTCACCGGCCGGGGCACGTCGTGGTTGGACAGCACCCAGGTCGGCGGGGCACCGATCGTCGCGTGCGTGGCCAGCGTCAGGTCGATCGACGCGCGCAGCTCCGCCGCCTCCCACGAGCGGGCCATGAAGTCGAAGTTGAAGGCGGTGTGCATCTCGTCGGGACGCAGGTAGAGGGCGAACCGCTCCTGGTCGGGCAGCCACACCTCGCCGATCAGGATGCGCTCGCCGTACTCGTCGGCGATCCTGCGCCAGCCCCGGTACACCTCGTGCACGGCGTCGTGGTCGGTGTAGGACTCCTCGACGCTGTCGAAGTCCTTGAACAGCACGGCGGCCGAGTCGATGCGGATGCCGTCCACCCCGCGGTCGAACCAGAACCGCAGGATGTCGTGGAACTCCTCCACCACCTCGGGGTTGGTCCAGTTGAAGTCGGGCTGCTCGGGGGCGAACAGATGGAGGTACCACTGCCCGTCCGGCACCCGGGTCCACGCGGGACCGCCGAAGATCGACCGCCAGTCGTTCGGGGGCAGCTCGCCCCGGCCCTCGGCGAACCAGAAGCGCGCCCGCTCGGGGGACCCCGGCCCGGCGGCGAGCGCCTGGCGGAACCACTCCTGCTGGTCGGAGCCGTGGTTGGGCACGATGTCGATGATCGTCCTGATGCCCAGCGCGTGCGCCTCCTGGATGAACTTCTCCGCCTCCGGCAGGGTGCCGAACGAGGGGTCGATGTCGCGGTAGTCCGCCACGTCGTAGCCGCCGTCGGCCATGGGGGAGGGGTACCAGGGGTTGAGCCAGATCGCGTCGACACCGAGCTCCGCGAGGTAGGGAAGGCGGGACCGCAGGCCGGCCAGGTCCCCGACGCCGTCGCCGTTGCCGTCGGCGAAGCTTCGCAGGTAGACCTGGTAGATCGCGGCTCCCCGCCACCACGTTTCGGACATGCTGGAGTCTCTCCTTACAGATTCGGTGTGCGGCCGGCGCGGTCCGCGGTGACGGAGGGCGCCGGTCGCGGCGGGTACGGCCCGGGCGGTGGGTGCTCTGGGCGCGGCAGGGGGCGCGGCCGGGTGGGGCGCGCGCCGGGTCATCCCTTGAGGCTTCCGGCGGTGAGTCCGGCCATGATGCTGCGCTGGAAGACGAAGAAGATCACGATGGCCGGGATGCTGGCGATGACCAGGGCCGCCATGAGCACGTTCTGCGGCATCTGCGCCGACAGCGAGGAGATGCCCACGCTGATCGACATCTTGTCGCTGTCGGGCAGCACGAGCAGCGGCCAGACGAAGTCCTTCCAGACGCTGACCACCGACAGGATCGACACCACGCCGATGATCGGCCGCGACACCGGCAGCACGATCGACCACAGGATGCGGGCCGGGCCCGCGCCGTCGATCTCGGCGGCCTCGAGCAGCTCCCGCGGGATGGAGTCGAAGAAGCGTTTGAGCAGGAAGATGAAGAAGCCGTTGGCGGCCGCGGGCAGCCAGATCGCCCACGGGGTGTTCAGCAGGTTGAGGCCGAGGATCGGCAGGTCCTTCACCGTCAGGTAGGCCGGCAGCAGGATCACCATCGGCGGGATCATCAGCGTGGCGAGCATCCCGGCCAGCACGAGTTTGCCGAGCACGGGCCGCAGCTTGGACAGGGCGTAGGCGGCGGTGACGTCGATCGCCAGGGTGAACAGCCAGGCCCCCGCCGCGTAGATCACCGTGTTGCGCAGGAACGTCCCGAGGTCGAGCTGGTCCCACGCTTCGGCGTACACGCCGAAGTCCAGGGAGTGCGGGAAGAACGACGGCGGGATCTGGGCGAGCTCGTCGGGCGACTTCAGCGCCCCGGTGACCATCCAGTACAACGGGAACACGAAGATCGCGGTGAAGGCGACGACCACCGTGACCAGCACGATCCAGTAGATGATCTTCCCGTGGGTCGTGCTGAGGGTCTGGGGGGACACCAGGCCCCGGAACTGGCGGGCGGCCTCCTTCTTCTTCTTCCTGCGCCCGCGCGACGGCGGGGACGCCGTGACGGCGCCGCCGCCGCCCGGCGCGGGTGGCGGGACGGGGCGCGGCGGGCGCACCTCGCCGCCCGAACGCACTGTGCTGCTCGACATCGTCGCCACCTCCTAGATCTGGTTGTCCCGCGAGACGCGCAGGTAGATGGCCGAGAACACCATCAGCACGATCATGAGCATGAGTCCCAGCGCGCCGCCGCCGCCGAAGTTGCCGAAGCTGAAGGCGTACTGGTACATCAGGTAGGCGATCGTGACCGTCGCGTTCTCCGGGCCGCCGCCGGTCAGCAGGTACGGCTCGATGAACACCTGCATGGTGGCGACGATCTGCAGCAGCAGCATCACCAGCAGGATCAGCTTGGTCTGCGGGATGGTGACGTGCCACACCCGCTTGAACAGGCCCGCGCCGTCCAGCTCGGCCGCCTCGTACAGCTCGCCCGGGATGCTCTGCAGCGCCGCCAGGTAGATCAGCGTGCCGGTGCCGAGGTTCATCCACGTCGAGACGAGCACCAGCGAGAGCAGCGCGGTGCTGGTGGAGTCCAGCCAGCTCAGCCCGGGCAGGTGCGCCAAAGCCAGGATCTGGTTGAACAGGCCGGGGCCCGGGTCGTAGAACCACTTGAACAGCAGCACCGCGACGGCCGGCGGGAGCATCACCGGCAGGTAGACCACGAACCTGAGGTAGGCCTTGGCGTGCCGCAGCTCGTTCAGGACGATCGCCGCCACGAACGGCACGGCGTACCCGACGACCAGCGCGAGCCCGGTGAAGGCGGCCGTGTTGAGCCAGGCCGGCACGAACGCCGAGTCCTCGGTCACGGTGCGGAAGTTGTCCAGGCCGACCCAGTCGGGCGGCCCGACGAAGTTCGTCTTCTGGAAGCTGAGCAGGATCTCCCGCACCATCGGGTACCAGGAGAAGAACGCGAAGCAGATCAGCGCCCCGCAGAGGAACCCGTACGCCGTCAGGTTGCGGCGGACGCCTCGCCGCACCGCCCCCGGGGGGCGGCGCCGTGATCCTGCCACGGCCGTCGTGGTCATCTGTACTCCCGATCGCGATAGTGCGTGGGCGGGGCGCCGGCCGGTGGGCCGGCGCCCCGGCGGGCCAAGGTCAGCTCGACTTGGCCAGGATGTTGTTGACCTTCTTCTCCGCGTCGGACAGAAGCTGGTCGACGTTGGCGTCCTGCCTGGTCAGCACCGCCGACATCGCCGTGTCCAGCACCGCGTAGATCTCCTGGGCCTTCGGCGGCTCCAACTTGAACTGGACCGCGGAGTTGGCGTCGATGTAGGGCTGGAAGTGCTCGACGGGGATCGTCGCGAACTGCTTGCGCAGCTCCAGGATCTTCTTACCGGGCTCGGTGTCGCCGAACAGGTCGATGTCGGGGAGTCCGACCGGCAGCCCGTCGGCCTTGGCGCGCTCGAAGTTGAACTGGCCCTGGCCGGGGGTCAGGAACTTGTACTCCAGCCACTGGAGACCGGCCTTGATCTGGTCGGGGGTGGCCTTGGGGTTGAACATGTAGCCGTCGCCGCCGCTGAGGGAGGTGGTGGCCTCCGGCATGCCCGCCACGCCGTAGTCGTCGAACTTGCCCTTGAAGGTGTTGTTGACCTCCTTGACCACGTCCGGGGCGCCGATCATCATGCCCAGCTTGCCGCTGCCCATCATGCGCATGAGGTCCTCCCAGCGCAGCAGCTGCTTGGTGCCCATGCTGTCGTCGGTCCAGCGCATCTGCTTGAGGTTCTCCAGCACCGCCTTGCCCTGCAGGCTGTTGAAGGCGGCCTTCTTGCCGTCGGGGGTGACGACGTCGCCGCCGCGGCCGTAGATGGAGGAGGTGAAGTGCCAGCCGCCGGTGTTGCCCGCGCTGTACTCGCCGTACCCGACGTAGCCGGGCCCGAGCGCCGCGATCTTCTTGGCCGCGGCCTGCACGTCGGTCCAGGTCTTGGGCGGCTGGTCGGGGTCCAGCCCGGCCTGGGTGAACAGCTTGCGGTTGTAGACCAGGCCCGTCGAGTAGTTGACCCTCGGGAGGCCGAAGATCTTCTCGCCGCTCTTGAAGACGCTGATGACGTCGGGGCGGATGTTCTTCAGCGCGGGGACGCTGTCGAGGTAGGGCGTGATGTCCGCGGCCTGACCGGCGGCGATGATCTTCTGGACGTCGGTGTAGTAGACGTAGAAGAGGTCCTCCATCTCCCCGCCGGCCAGCTTGGCCTGGAAGGTCTCGGGGACGATGCACGGGAAGGCGTCCTTGCCCTCCACCGTGATGTTCGGGTGCAGCTTCTGGAACGCCGCGACGTCCGCGTCCCACTGGGCCGCTTCCTTCGGGTTGTTCTTCGGGGGCTTGCAGCCGACCGTGATCGTCACGGGGGCGTTGGCGGCCGCTGAGCCCTGCGACGACTTCGCGTCAGGGGTTGTGCCGGCGTCGCTGCCGCATCCGGCGGCGGCGAGCGCGATCCCTGCGCTCAGCAGGATCGCGAGGTTGCGGGGTTTCATGGATGTTCCCTCCTGGACTGCCCCCGACTACGAGGCCCAAGTTCTGGTACAGCTTCGTGAACCGGTTGGGAGCAACATATAGAGGCGGACATATCCCAGCAAGAGTCATACGAGCCCGATGCAAAAAAGTGACAGTGCCGCCTGCGGCAACACTCTTGTCACCTTGACGTCACACGCGTTCGGTGCGTGGACGTGGACGCCGAGGACGGGCGCGCCGGGTCGGCGGGTCGGCGGGGTCAGTTGCGCGTCTTGGCGGGGCCGGTGGAGCCGCGCACGACCAGCTCGGGCTCGAACAGCAGCTCCTCGGCGGTCACCGAGCCGCCGTCGATCTGGTTGACCAGCAGCGTGACCGCCGTCCTGCCGATTGCCTCGATGGGCTGGCGCACGGTGGTCAGCGGCGGGTTGGTGCAGTTCATGAAGGCCGAGTCGTCGTAGCCGACCACCGAGACGTCCTCGGGCACGGACATGCCGAGCCGGCGCACCGCGCGCAGCACGCCGAGCGCGAGCACGTCGCTGGCGCAGATGATGCCGGTGATGCCGTTCTTGACCAGCCGGGTCGCCACGGCCTGGCCGCCCTCCAGGGAGAACAGGCTGTGCTCTATGGTGTCGCGGCCCGCCTCCAGCCCGGCCCGGCGCGCCTCGGCCTGGAACGCGGCGAGTTTCCTGCGCGAGGGGACGTGGTCGCGCGGCCCGAGGACCATGCCGATGCGCGTGTGCCCGAGCGAGGTCAGGTGGCCGAAGGCCTGCTCCACCGCGACCACGTCGTCGGTCGCCAGGCACGGGAAGCTCAGCTCGCCGATCGCCGCGTTGACCAGCACGGCCGGCAGGCGGCGGTCGAGCAGGCGCAGGTAGTGCTCGTGGGGCGCGTCGGCCTCCATGTAGTGCCCGCCGGCGAAGACCATGCCCGAGACCTGCTGCTCCAGCAGCATCTCGACGTAGTCGGCCTCCGACAGCCCGCCCGCCGTCCGGGTGCACAGCACGGGCGTGAAGCCGCGCTGGGCGAGCGCGCCGCCGACCACCTCGGCCAGCGCGGGAAAGATCGGGTTGCCCAGCTCGGGCAGCACCAGGCCCACCAAGCGGGCCCGCTCACCGCGCAACTGCGTCGGCCGCTCGTACCCGAGCACGTCGAGCGCGGTCAGCACCGCGGCCCGGGTGGTGTCGGAGACGCCGGGCTTGCCGTTGAGCACGCGGCTCACCGTCGCCTCGCTCACCCCCACCTTGCGGGCGACCTCGGCGAGGCGGCGCGTCGTCGCGCGGGAGCCCGCGCCGTCGGCCGAGCGCGACCCCGCGCCGTCGGACCGCCGCGCCGCCGCGGCGCCGCCCGGACGAGCGGCGGCGCCGTCGAGCGGGACGGGCTTTCCCCCGTCGGTGGGGCGGGCGGCGAGGCCGCCCTTCGGACGGGATGCCGCATTGTCGCTTGTCACGGTCGCAAATATACGGCAGTCATCTGCAAACGGTTTGCGGCGGGTGGGGGAAGAGCATCCCGGAGGGTCCCTGGTGTCCTTCCTGGGGCCGACTCTCCCGGCGAATGCCGTGACACAGTCGTAACATTGCAGGCTTTAGTCAGAACATTGCGGTTATCTGTCTGTCATCTTATGGTGTGGGCAGTTCCGCCGGGCAAGCGACGGTCCGCGCGTCCCTGACCGCGAAACGTCCCGGCTCTTCGCTTCCGCAGAAGGGTCCGTCGATGAAGAAAACGGGCAGGCTGCGCGCCTGGACGATCGCCACCACCGTGGCACTGGCGGCGGGGACGTTGTCGGTCCCGCTGTTGTCACCCGGTGCCGTGGCCGCCACGGCGGTGGACACCCCCTGGGACTTCGCCGGGCGCGGCGCCACCGTTCCTTTCACCGAGTTCGAGGCCGAGGACTCCGCGCACGCCGCCACCAACGGCCAGGTGATCGGGCCCGACCGGGTCTACACCCACCTGCCGTCCGAGGCGTCGGGCCGCCGCGCCGTGACCCTCGACGCCTCCGGCGAGTACGTGGAGTTCACCCTCACCAAGCCCGCCAACGCGATGGTGGTGCGCTACAGCGTCCCGGACAACGCGGCCGGGACCGGGCAGGACACCACGGCCGACGTGCGGGTCAACGGCGCCCATCTGAAGGACCTGCCGCTCACCTCCCGGTACGGCTGGTACTACGGCGGCTACCCCTTCGGCAACAACCCCGGCGCGGGCAACCCGCACCACTTCTACGACGAGGCCCGCACCAGGTTCGGCTCGACGCTGGCCGCCGGGACCAAGGTGCGCGTCCAGCACACCGGCGGCATCCCGATCACCGTGGACCTGGCCGACTTCGAGGCCGTCCCGGCGGCCATCGGCCGCCCGGCGGGGTCGTTGTCGGTGGACGACTTCGGCGCCGCGCGCAACTCGGCGACCGACTCCACCGCCGCCTTCCAGGCCGCCGTGGACGCGGGCAAGGCCCAGGGCAAGGTGGTCTACATTCCCGAGGGGACCTACACCCTGTGGGACCACGTGGTCGTCGACGGCGTCACCCTGGCCGGGGCCGGGCCCTGGTACAGCGTGCTGACCGGCAGACATCCCACCCAGCGCAACCGCGCGGTGGGCGTCTACGGCAAGTACGTCGCCGGAGGGGGGTACACCGGCCCGGTGCGCGCGCACGAGGCCGGCGGGCCCAGCCGCGACGTCACGCTGCGGGACTTCGCCATCATCGGCGAGATCACCGAACGCGTCGACGACGACCAGGTCAACGCCCTCGGAGGCGCCATGACCAACTCGGTCGTGGACAACGTGTGGATGCAGCACACCAAGGTCGGCGCCTGGATGGACGGCCCGATGGACGGCTTCGCCATCAGGAACAGCCGCATCCTCGACCAGACCGCCGACGGGGTGAACTTCCACACCGGGGTCACGAACTCGACGGTGACCAACACCTTCGTCCGCAACACCGGCGACGACGGGCTCGCGATGTGGCCGGACCGGGTGGCCAACGTGAACGACAGCTTCACCCACAACACCGTGGTCGCGCCGGTGCTCGCCAACAACATCGTCACCTACGGCGGGCGGGACATCAAGATCACCGACAACGTGGTGACCGACACCGTGACCAACGGCGGCGGCATCCACGTCGCCAACCGCTACCCGGGGGTCAACTCCGGGTCGGGCACGGCGGTGGCGGGCACGCACACCGTGGCGCGCAACACCCTGCTGCGGGCGGGCAACTCCGACTACAACTGGAACTTCGGCGTCGGCGCCATCTGGTTCGACGCGCTCAACGAACCGGTCAACGCGACGATCAACGTCACCGACACCGACATCCTCGACAGCTCGTACGCGGCGATCCACTTCATCGAGGGCAGCACGCAGACCGTCAACTTCTCGGGCGTCCGGGTGGACGGCACGGGCACCTACATGATCCAGGCGCAGGCGGCGGCCAGGACGACGTTCACCAACGTCAGCGCCGCGCACATCGGGGCCGGGGTCAGCGTCCACAACTGCGTCGGCAGCGGCTTCTCCATCACCCAGGGCGGCGGCAACACCGGGTGGAGCCCCACCTCGACGTTCTGCGGCGGCTGGCCGGCCCCGAATTACATCTACCCGGGCGGCGGTGGCAACACCACGCCCAGCCCGACCCCGACCGGCCCCACCCCGACGCCCACTCCCACCCCGACCCCGACGCCCACCCCGACGCCGACGCCCACCCCGTGCGCGCCCGGCACCGGCGACCTGGCGCGGGGCAAGGCGGTCACCGCCACCGGGCAGGTGCAGAATTACGCTCCCGCCAACACCGTCGACGGCAACGCCGACACCTACTGGGAGAGCCCGGGCAACGCGTGGCCGCAGTCCATCACCGTCGACCTGTGCGCTGTCGCCTCGGTCAACCGCGTGACGCTCAAGCTGCCCCCGGCGGCGGCCTGGGCCGCCCGCACGCAGACGGTCGCGGTGCAGGGCTCGGCGGACGGCGGCACCTTCACCACCCTGTCGGCGGCGGCGGGCCGCGCGTTCGACCCGGCGTCGGGCAACACGGCGACGGTGTCCTTCACCCCGGCGAACCTCCGGTACCTCCGTCTGACCTTCACCGGCAACACCGGCTGGCCGGCGGCCCAGCTGTCCTCCTTCGAGGTGTACGGCGGGCCCGCCGCCACGCCGACCCCGACACCCACTCCCACCCCGACCCCGCCGGCGGGCAACCTCGCCCGAGGGAAGGCCACCAGCGAGAGCGGGCACGCGGACGTGTACGGCTCGGCCAACGTGGTGGACGGCAACACCGGCACCTACTGGGAGAGCGTGAACAACGCCTGGCCGCAGTCGGTCACCGTCGACCTCGGCGCCGCCTACAGCGTCGGAAGGGTGGTGCTGAAGCTGCCCCCGTCGGCGTCCTGGGCGACCCGCAGCCAGACCGTGGCGGTGCTCGGCTCCACCGACGGGTCCACGTACGGCACCCTCGCCGGCCCGGCCGCCTACACCTTCAACCCGGCCACCGGCAACACCGTGACGATCACCTTCCCGGCCGCCGACCGGCGCCACCTGCGGCTGACCTTCACCGGGAACACCGGCTGGCCGGCCGGGCAACTGTCGGAGTTCGAGGTCTACTCCTCCTAGGAGCGGAACCCGGTACGGGGGGCGCCCCCGAGCGGCGCCCCCCGCGCCGGCCCGAGACCGGGGCCTCGGTGGCAGGGGGACGCACCTGCCACCGAGGCCCCACCATCCGGCGACGGCTCCCGATGATCAGCCGGAGGTCTTCTCTCGGCGCCCGGCCCGTCAGAGGGCCGGGACGATCGCCGGCCGCCCGGCGGGCCCGGTGACCGTGCTCCGCCCGGACGGGGACGCGACTCCTATCGAAAGTTACGGAGCATCACCGAAAGGGACAAGCCCATGGTTCGGGGAGCGGACTGGAGCCGATAGGACACAACCCGGCCGTTCATGCGAACGCACAGGTCGGAAAGGGTGGTAGGTCCGGACACCGCACGTGACCGTCCGGCCCGCGGGTGAAAGTTTCGGGGTCGGCCAGGGCGCCGAACGGTCAGGCGGGCTGGTCCTCGACGTGGAAGGAGATGCCGCCCTGGTCGTCGATGTTGGCGTCCAGCGCCTTGTCGTCGAGCACGGTGGCGGCCACCGGGTCGAGGTAGACCTTGGCCCCTTCGCTCTCGACGACCTTGTCGGAGCTCTCGGGCCCGTCGGCGACCGACAGCATCAGCGAGCCGGCGTCCTCGCCCTGCGAGGAGATGCGGATACCCTTGTCGGTCGCCTCGCCCGACTGGGTGTTGAGGTCGCGGATCACCTTGGCGGCGGTCTCTGTCAGCGTGAGCATTGGGCCTCCTCGAGAGGGCCGAGTTGGGTTACCCGCCCCATGCCCGATTTGCGTGATATGAACCGTATGGCCGGATTCCTTGGGTCGAATCCTTGTCACGCGAACCGATGGCCAAGCGGTGCGACAGCGGTCATAGTGGAGCGGCGGGCGGCGGTCGCCGGAGCCCGCGATCACTGGGGGAGGGGTCCGGTTCCCGCCTGCGCCACGGGGGGTGAGCGCGCCACGGGAGCGCTCCCGTCCGCGTTCACAACGGGAGCGGTCATGGTCGTCGTCGGCACGTGGAACCTGGAGAACCTCTACCGGCCCGGCGGGGAGTTCGGCCCCCGCGACGAGGCCGCGTACAAGGCGAAGATCGCGGCGCTGGCCGCCACCCTCGGCGGCATCGCCCCCGACGTGCTCGGCGTCCAGGAGGTCGGCGACCCCGCGGCGCTGGCCGACCTGGCGGAGGCGCTCGGCGGCGAGTGGCACACCGTCCTGTCCCAGCACCCGGACGTCCGCGGCATCCGCGTCGGCGTGCTCAGCCGCCTTCCGCTCACCGTCGTGGAGGACGTCGCCGCGTTCACCTCGCCGCTGGCCGCCGTGCAGAGCGCCGACACCGGGCCCGCGACCGCCCAGACCAGCCGTGGCATGCTCGCCGTGCGGGTCGAGCCCGGCCCGGGGACGACGCTCGCCGTCGCGGTCTGCCACCTGAAGTCCAAGCTGCTGAGCTTCCCCGGCGGCCGGTTCGCGGCCCGCGACGAGGGCGAGCGCGCCCGGTACGGCGCCTACGCCCTGTACCGGCGGGCCGCCGAGGCCACCACCCTGCGCGGCCTGGCCGACCGGCTCGTCGGCGGCCACGGGCAGGACCGGCCGGTGGTCGTTCTGGGCGATTTCAACGACGAGCCGCAGGCGGCCACCACGCAGATCGTCCTCGGCCCGCCCGGGTCCGAGCTCGGCACGGCCGGGACGCTGCGCCCGGACAAGGGCGACGCCTGGCGGCTGTGGAACCTCGCGACGCTGATCCCCGAGGCCGAGCGCTTCTCCCGCGTCCACAACGGCCGCGGAGAGCTCATCGACCACATCCTGGCCAGCCGGGCCCTCATCGAACGGGTCGCCGAGATCCGCTCCGTGGTCGGCCACGGCCTGCCCTCGGTCACCGAGGACCCCACCCCACGCCGCGACGCCGCCGACTCCGACCACGCCCCCATCGTCGCCCACTTCGACCTCTGATCGGCGGGCCGCGGCGGTGGCCACGGTGCCGCTGTAGGCTCCCTGGTTCATGAAGGTGCTGATCTCCGTCGACATGGAGGGCATCTCGGGGGTCGTGCATCCCGCCGAGACCAACCCGGACCGCTACGACTACGAGCGCGGCAGGGCCCTGATGACCTCCGAGGCGAACGCCGTGATCGCCGGAGTCCTGGACGCCGAATCGGACGCCGTGGTGTGGGTCGCCGACGCCCACGGGCCGTTCCGCAACATCCTTCCTGAGAAACTCGACCGGCGGGCCCGCCTGGTCCGCGGCAAGCCGCGTCCGCAGGGCATGCTCGGCGCGCTCGACGAGCACACCGACGCCGCCCTGTTCATCGGCTACCACGCCCGCGCCGGTGGTGGCCCGGCCGTGCTGGCGCACACCATGAGCGGCGACATCCTCGACGTGCGCGTGAACGGGCGCTCCATGGGGGAGATCGGGCTCAACGCCGCCATGGCCGGGCATCTCGGCGTGCCCGTCGTGATGCTCAGCGGCGACGACACCGCCTGCGCCGAGCTCGGCGAGCTGGTCCCCTCGGCCGTCACCGTCGCGGTCAAACAGGCTCTCGGTCAGGCCGCCGCCATCGCCCTGCACCCTGGGGAGGCCCGGGAGCGGCTGCGCCGGGCCGCCGCCGAGGCGATCACCGGGCGTGCGCGGGTCGCGCCCCTGAGCATCGCCGGACCGATCGACGTCGAGGTCGACCTCTACAGCCCGATCACGGTCGACCTGGCGACGCTCGTGCCGGGCGTCTCCCGCGCCGCGGGCGGCCGTACGGTGACCTTCACCGCCGCGGACTTCGCCGGCGCCTACCGATTGGTCCTGCTGCTCGTGCAGCTCGCCACCATCAAGCCCGCCTAGACCGCCCGCCCAGACCGTAGGCCGGTCGCGGTGGCGGTGGCATCGTCGGACACGTGGACCAAGTAGGTCGGCTTGGTCTGTTCCTCATGCTCCTTGGGCCAGTGCGGTGATGGCGGTCACGTCGTCGGCGGACAGTTCGATCCGGGCCGCGGCCAGGTTCTGGTCGAGGTGGGCCGGGGTGGTCGTGCCGGGGATCGGCAGGGTGACCGGCGAACGGTGCAGGTGCCAGGCCAGCGCGATCTGCTTCGGGGTGGCGTCGTGCCGGCGGGCGATCGACTCCAGTACCGCGCGCACGTGCTCCGGGTCGTCTCCCTGGTCGAACTGCATCGGGTGCCAGGGCGAGAAGACCGCGCCGCTCTGCTCGGCGGCGCGCAGCAGATCCTCGCCGAGCCGGGCGCTGACGTTGTAGCGCGCCGTGATCGCGGCGATGGGGGTGATGGCCTGGGCGGCGTGGAACTGCTCCAGCGTCACGTTGGACAGTCCGATGTGGTGGATCACCCCCTCGTCGCGCAGGGCGGCGAGGGTGGCGATCTGGTCCTCGAACGGGGCGTCGGTGGCCGTGCCGCTGTGCAGGTAGTACAGGTCGATCCGCTCGACCCCGAGCCGGCGGGCGCTGAGGTGCGCGGCCTGGCGCAGGTAGGCCGGGTTGCCGACGGCGCCGAGCGTCGAGTAGTCGAAGCCGCCGCGCACGAACCCGCCCTTGGTGGCGATGACCAGGTTCTCGGGATAGGGGTGGAGCGCTTCACGGATGAGAAGCTCGTTCGTGTGCGGGCCGTACACGTCCGCGGTGTCGATGAAGGTCACCCCGGCGTCGACGGCGTGGCGCAGCAGCGCGATGCCGCCCTCGCGGTCGGGGTACTCGCCCCACACCTGCTTCCCGGTCAGCTGCATCGCGCCGTAGCCGACGCGCCCGACTCGCAGGTCGCCGCCGATGGTGATCGTGTTCGCGGGCATGGAGTTCCTCGCTGCTCTAAGATTACTGATAGGTCAACTATCAAATTACCGGAAGCTGATTATCACTTCAAGAGGAGCCTCAACGTGGACCTGGCGGAGCTGCTCGAGCGGCGCCGGCCACGGCGCGCGGACGCACGCCGCAACTTCGACGCGCTGCTGGCCGCCGCCTCGGCGGCGTACACACAGGACGGTCCGGACGTCCCGATGGAGGAGATCGCCCGGCGGGCCGGCGTCGGCGTCGCGACGCTCTACCGGAACTTCCCCACCCGGGTCGACCTCATGGAGTGCGTCTACCTCAGGCTGGTCGACGAGCTGGTGCGCTTCGGCGAGTCGATCGACGAACCCGACCCGTGGGCCGCGCTGGTCGTCTGGCTGCGCCGGTTCGTCGAAGACCTGGCCACCAAGCAGGTGCTCAGCACCGTCCTCCCGCTGGAGTCGGTGGTGTACCTGTCGAGCAGGAAGGCGCTCTACGCCTTCGCCGAGCCGCTGTTCCAGCGCGCCCAGCGCGCGGGCAGCGTGCGCGCGGACGTCGACGCGGACGACGTGCTGCGCGTCGTCTTCGCCGTCACCGCGGGGGTGTACCGCGACGACGCCCAACGCGGTCGCGCCGTCGAGATGATCCTCGACGGCATCCGCTCCGCCCCGGCCGGTGGGGTGGGGAGGCGGCGGTAGCATCGGTGCCCATGTCGCAGGTGCCAAATGTGCTGGTCGTGCAGCACGGTGAGAACGGCGGCCCCGGCCGCTTCGGTGAGTGGCTGGCGGAGGCCGGCGTCGCGGTGCAGGTCGTCACCGCGTTCGACGGCTCCGCCGTCCCCGGGCGGCTCGCCCACGACGGGCTGATCGTGCTCGGCGGCGGCTACATGCCCGACGACGACGAGAAGGCGCCCTGGCTGCCCGCCACCCGCTCCCTGGTCGAGCAGGCCCTGTGCGGGTCGGTGCCGATGTTCGGCGTCTGCCTCGGCGGCCAGATGCTCGCCGCGGTGGCCGGGGGCAAGGTCCAGGCCGACGCGGGGGCGCCCGAGCACGGCAGCACCGCCGTCACCATCAGGCCCGAGGCCGCGGACGACCCGCTGTTCCACGGCCTGCCCGATGTCGTCCCCGCGATCGAGCACCACGTCGACGCGATCACCGGCCTGCCGCCGGGCGCCGTATGGCTGGCCGAAACCGCCAGATGCCCCTACCAGGCGTTCCGGGTGGGCCCGCGCGCCTGGGGCGTGCAGTTCCACCCCGAGGTCACCCCCCGGCGCATCCGCCAGTGGAACGGCGAGGAGCTGCGCGACCAGGGGTTCGACCGGGAGGAGCTGTACGCGGCGGCCGTCGCCGACGAGCCGGCCTCCGCCGCGGCCTGGCACGCGGTGGCGCGGCGCTTCGCCTCCATCGTGCGCGACCGGCATCGGGGTACCGTCCGGCCCCGGGCGTCCGCCGTCGCACCGCGGGGAGAAGACCACGGGTAAATGCTTTGCGGCGGTGGGAGGGCCCGGATACGTTCTGCGAACCGCGCATGATCACTCATGGGCCGACCTGAACCCCTCTCGTACGCCCTTCCCACGACGGAGACCCCGTGTCGATTCGCATCACCCCGCTGGCCGACCCCGAACGTGGCCCCTCCGGCCGCCGCCTGGTCTGGCTCGCCTCCGATGACGCCCAGAACCCGGTGGGTTCGGCCTTCCTGCGGCTGTTCGCCCGGCCGGAGGTGCGGCACCTCACCGAGCTGGAGATCAACGTCCACCCCGCCGAGCGGCGGGCCGGCGTCGGCCGCCTGCTGCTGGAGGCGGCCGTCGGCGCGGCCCGGGAGAACCTGCGCCGCCGGGTCAGCGCCGACGTCCCCGAGGGTGCGCCCGGCGAGGGCTTCCTGGCCGCGCACGGCTTCCGCCCCGTCCTGACGCTCACGTTCGCGCGGCTGCCGCTGGAGCGGGTCGACCCGGCGGCCCTGGCCGCGGCGGTCGAGAAGCCGCACCCCGGATACCGCCTGGTGTCCTGGGACGGCGCCGTCCCAGGCGAGCTGCTGGACACCTTCACCGCCTCGCGCCGGGCGATGGCCGACATGCCGATGGGTGAGGCCGACTTCGGGGTGGACGTCTGGGACGCCGACCGGGTGCTGTCCGCGGCGCGGGCCATCGAGGAGCGCGGCGAACTGCTGCACACCGTCGCCGCCGTGCGGGAGTCCGACGGCTCCGTCGTCGGGTTCACCGAGCTGGTGGTCCCCGGGGACGGCAGGGGGGACGCCCAGCACTACGGCACCGGGGTGCTGCCCGAGCACCGGGGCCGCGGGCTGGCCCGCTGGATGAAGACCGAGGCGATCCGCGGCGCGCGCGAGCGCCACCCCGGCCTCGCCGGCCTGCTCACCGACACCGCCGACGGCAACGCCCCCATGAGGGCCGTCAACGACGCCCTCGGGTACGCGCCCACCCACCGCACCGTCAAATACCAGCTCGACCTCTGACCGGCCGGGCCGGAGGTCTCATCTCAGCGTGGAGGAGACGACCCGCGGACGGCCCGCGCCGAGGAAGAAGATGCCCGGGAAGCCCTTGGTCTCGAAGCCGGCGCTGCGGTTGCGGCGGAAGATCGACCGCTCGATGCGCAGCGTCCCGGTCCGGTCGTTGCTGACGAAGAAAACGGCCCCGCCGCCCTCCCGCGCGGTGTTGTCGCTGACGATCGAGCCCGCGACGCGCACGGTGAACCGGTTGCCGTCGGCGTAGATCGCACCGCCGCTGCCGCCGCCCGGGGTGCCGCCCCGCGCCGGGTTGGCGCCCCGCCCGATCGCCGTGTTGTGGGTGAACACGCTGTTCAGCACCTCCCACGACACCCCGATGCCGCTCAGCGCCCCGCCGTTGGAGCACACGCCGCCCTGCCCGGCGGCCCCGCCGAAGGTGCTGTTCACGATGTACACCGGCAGGTCGCGCCACTGGTCCAGCGCCCGGATCGCGGCGCCGCCGACGTCCGGCCCGGTGGGATCGCAGCGGTTGCGCACGAAGGTGGAGTTCACGGCCTTGAACCGGCCGCCCCGCACGAACACGGCGCCTCCGCCGCCGCCCTCGGCCCGCTCCCCGGTGGCGTTCCCGTCGGCGAACCGGATGTTCTGCACGGTGAGCTGCGGCCACTGCTGGTCGTCGCAGTGCGGCGTCGTCCACACCTGCGCCTTGTCGCAGGTGTTCATGTACAGGATCCGCCGCGTTCCGCCACCGCTCAGCGTCACCTTTCCGCCGCCGTCCAGCACCACGCGCCTGCTGGTGTTGCGCACCTTCGCCGTGGCCCGCATCACGATGGTGACGGCCTTCGGCCCGCAGGCGAACCGGATCAGCCCTCCCTTGGCCACCGCCGCCACCACCGCGGCCGACGTGCAACTCGCGGGCGTCCCGTTTCCCACCACCCGGTCGGGACGCGAGGTGTCGATCGCCTTCCCGTCCGCGGGCACCACGGCCCGGCCCGCGGGGTTGCCCGGCCCGGCGGCCCCCTGGGCGCTTCCCGGGACGGCCAGAACCGCTCCGGCCATGACGACGCTGACAGCAACGTGGCTGACATGGCTCATTCGCACGCCCGCGATGCTACTTGCGGTACTTCGCCACATCACTCCCTTTCGCGTATTTCCTCACCAGGCGCTCGCCGGTCCGACCGGTCCGGACCTCTCATGGGTGATCGCTCATCCCGGCCACGGCCCGCCGTCGTTCGCCAGGGGGCCCTCGGCATCGGCGCGGAGGGGAAGCGCAGGTCATCGGGCCCGGGACGGTCGGTACGCTGCGGAGGTGACCCTGATCGGACGCCGCGGAGAGCTGGCCGCGGTGGAGCGGCTGCTCGACCGGGCCGCGGCCGGCACCGGCGGGCACCTGGTCGTCAGCGGGCCGCCCGGCTCGGGCAAGACGGCGCTGACCGGCGCCGCCGCGCGCCTGGCCCGCGCCCGCGGCATCCCGGTCATCCGGGCCGCGGCGACGGACCCGGCCTCCGCCCCGCCTTTCTGGACCCGTCTGCTGGACGACCTCGGCACGCACGACGCTCCCGGCTCCGGGGGCGGTCCGGACGGGGGCGGGACGTCGTCGGGGGATGGGCTGGCGGAGCTCGACCAGGTGGCGCGGCTGATCGCTCGCGGCGGACCGCGCCTGGTCCTGGTGGAGGACGCCGACCGGGACGGCGCGCCGGCCGTGGCGTTGCTGAACCTGCTCGCCGCCCGGCTCGGGGCCGGCGCGACCGCGCTGGTCGTGACCGCGCGAGACCCTCTCGGGCTGACGCCGGAGCTGCGCCTGGGCGGCCTCGCGGAACCGGAGCTCGCCGAGCTGGTGGCGGACCTGCCCGCCGAGGCGGTCCACGCGGTGTGGCTGGCCTCGGGCGGCCTCCCCGGTCCCGCCCTCGCCCTCGCCGCCGGACTCGCGGGCTCGCCGGCCGTCGACGACCCGGTGGCCCAGGTGGCACTGGCCGCGCCGTCGGGGGCGTCGTTCCTCGACCTGGACGTCGGCCTGATCCGCGTCCTGGAGGACGCGGCGGGGCGTCCGCTCCCGCCCGCGACCCGGACCCGGGTGCTGGCGCGGCTCGCCCGCGAACTGCTGGGCGACGCCTCGGCCGCGGTCCGCCGGCGGGAGCTGATCGGCGAGGCGGTGGCGCTGGCCAGGACGGCCGGCGACCCCGGCACGCTCGCCGAGGTCCTCGACTGCCGGTTGCACGCCCTGTGGGACCCGGCCGCCGCCGATGAGCGACTGGCCGCCGCCTCGGAGATCATCGAGCGGGCGCGGCGGGCGGGTGACGCGGTGGTCGAGGGACGCGGGCTGTTCTGGCGGTTCACCGCCCTGTGCGAGCTGGGGGACCTCGCGTCCGCCGAGGCGGCGCTCACGGCGTACGCCAGGGCCGGCGAGCTGGCCGGGGACGCCGAGGCAGCGGTGGTGGTGCTCGCCCGCCAGTCGATGCTGGCCACGATCCGCGGCCGGTTCGACGCGGCGGAGGCTCTGGCGCGGGAGGTGGTCGTCCGCGGCGGCCGGGCGGGGCTGAACGACACCGGCCGCCTGGCCGGATCGCTGCGCGCGAGCCTCGCCGCGTTGCGCGGGCAGGCCGCCGACCTCGTGGAACCGTGGCAGGCGCTTGCCCGGCGGCTGCCCGGGCACTTCTTCGAGGCCGCCGCCGCCCGCACCCTGGCCGAGTCCGGTCGCGGCGTCGAGGCGGAGCTGGAGCTGGAGCGGCTGCTGCCCGCCGTGCTCGCCGGATCGGGGCCGCGCTGGCTGGGCGTCGCGGCCGACCTCGCCGTGGTGGCGTCGCTGGCCGGGGAGCCCGCGCCCGCCGAGGCGCTGTACGAGGCGCTGCTGCCCTACCAGGGACGGCTGGTCGTCTGGGGCGGCGCCAACACCATCACCGGACCGGTGGACGACTACCTGGGCCGGCTCGCCGCCCGGCTCGGCCGGCCGGACCAGGCGGTCGGCCACCTGGACGCCGCCGCCGCGCTGGAGCGGCGCGTCGGAGCGCTGCCCTGGCTGGCCCGCACACTGGTCGCCCGCGCGCAGGCCATGACCGCGCGCGGCGGCGAAGGCGACCACGACCGGGCGGCGGACGACCTGGCCCGCGCCCGCTCGATCGCCGGGCGTCTCGGCATGAACGGGCTGCTCGCCACGCTGGAGCCCCCGGCCGACGAGTGGCGGCTGCGCCGGGACGGCGACGGCTGGAGCCTGGAGGCGGGCGCCGAGACGGCCCGGCTGCGCGACGGTCGCGGCATGCATTACCTGCGGGCGCTGCTGGCCGCGCCCGGCCGGGAGATCCCCGCGCTGGACCTCGTCGCGGGAGGCGCCGGCCTGCGGGCGCCCGGCGGTGACCCGGTGCTCGACGACGCCGCCCGTGCGGCCTACCGGCGGCGGCTGGAGACGCTCGACCGGCGGCTCGACGAGGCCGACCGGGTGGGCGACTCCGAACGGGCGGCGGCCCTCCAGCAGGAGCGGACGGCCCTGGTGGGCGAGTTGCGCCGGGCCACCGGCCTGGGCGGCCGGCCGCGGGCCCAGGCGGGCGAGGCCGAACGCGCCCGCGTCAACGCGACCCGGACGCTGTGGGCGGCCGTCGAGCGGGTGGAGTCGGTCGCGCCGCTGGCCGGCGCCCACCTGCGGGCGTCCCTGCGCACCGGCCGCCTGTTCCGCTACCAGCCCGCCCCCGGCGGCCCCGCACGCTGGAGGGTCTGACCGAAGAGGGATCGCCTCGCCGCCACCGCCTGCCGGTCGGCCCGGCGGAGCGTCCGAGCCAGGAGGCCTCACCGGTGTGCCGGGGCGTGTTCGTCGCGGACGAACGAATCGTTCGTGCCGGAGTTACGCCTGCCAGATGAAAGCACCCTCAGGGCGGGAGAACGACATGTCACATATGCGACCACGGTACTTCGGCGCGCTCGCCGCGGGCAGCCGGGGAATTGCCGGCGACCGGCCGCCGCTGGTCCTGCTGCACGGCCTCACCTATGACCGGCGCCAGTGGGGGCCGGTCCTGCGTGAACTCGCGCTCCGCGACCCCGATCGGCAGGTGGTGGCCTTCGACCTGCCCGGCCACGGCGAGTCGCCCCGGCGCGCCTCCTACCGCCTGGACGAGGTGGCCGCCGTGGTGCACGCAGCGGTGACCGAGGCCAGGATCGAGGACCCGGTGGTGGCCGGGCATTCGCTGGGCGGCGCGCTCGCGACCGTCTACGCCGCCGCGTATCCCACCAGGGGCGTGGTCAACGTCGACCAGCCGCTGCTCGTCGACGGGTTCGCCGCGGTGCTGCGCGAGGCCGAGCCCGTACTGCGCGGCCCCGGGTACGGGCAGGTGTGGGAGTCGCTGCTCGCCGGGATGGGGATCGACCTGCTGCCGCCGTCCGCGCGGGAGCTGCTGCGGACGGCCACCACCCCCCGGCAGGACCTGCTCCTCGGGTACTGGGAGGAGATCCTGGTCACGCCGGCCGGTGACCTCGGTGACCGCCGCGCGCGCGACCTGGACGCGATTCGCGCGCGCGGCGTCGCCTATCACCATGTGAGCGGCGGCGAACCCGGTGAGGCGTACCGGCGCTGGCTGGAGGCGGCGCTGCCGGGCGCCGCCGTCACCGTCCTGCCGGGCGGCGGCCACTTCCCGCACCTGGCCCGGCCGGCCGAGCTGGCCGCGATCCTGGCGCGACCGGCCGGGTCCCTCGTACATCCGCCCGCCTGACCCGGCCGCGCGCACCTGGGCCGCCTGGCGCGACCGGCCGGGTCCCTCGTACGTCCGCCCGCCTGACCCGGCCGCGCGCCCCGGGCGGGGTCAGCGCCAGGTGTCGTCGCGGGTGGCGGTGCCGCTCCCCGGGGTGGTGAAGGAGCGGTTCGGATCGCTCTCCCAGGTCACCGAGCCGTCGGGGTTCTTCTTGATGTACTTGTACTGGACGGCCGTGCCCGCCGGCAGGGCCACCGTGGCGCGCCACACCGGGTAGGACGCCGACGACAGCGCCACCGCGCCGGCGGGGTTCCACGCGCCCAGCTCGGCGAGGTCGCCGACCACGAAGACGTTCTGCCCCCAGGTGGTGGTCACGTTCGCGTTGAACGACGTCGCGACGGTCGCCGGCGGCGTGGTGGTGGCCCCGGTCCGGATGGCGACCGCGCTCTTGGCGGGGACGGTGACGGCGGCCGTGCCGCCGGAGCCGACGGTCACCGAGCCGCCGCCGGTCAGGTTGGCGTAGGTGCCGGCGGGCAGGCCGGTGGCGAAGGCGCCCGAGTAGGACGAGGAACCGTTGTTGATCGCGACCCAGCCCTTGTCGCCGCGGCTGAAGGCGATGACGCTCGCGGACGGGGCGCTCCAGTTGGCCACCGAGGTGCCCCGGACGGCGTTGCGGAACCCGACCATGCCGTTGACGGCGCCGTCGCGGTGCAGGCACGTCCACCCGCTGGAGCAGTTCGCCGCGGTCACGTAGCCGTTGCCGTCCGAGGGCGGGGAGGCGTCGTTGTCGCTGAAGGTGAACCCGTCGTAGATCTGCGGCGCGCCGTGCGTCCAGGCGAGCTGGAAGATGGTGGCCAGGGTGTAGGCGGCGCCGCTCTTGTAGGTGAGGGTGGAGCCGTTGCGCTCGGTGTCGTGGTTGGCGACGAAGGTGACGGCCTTGTCGCCGGGCTGCATGCCGCCCCACGTGGCGCCGAAGGTCTGCAGTTCGGAGATGTTCCCCTCGAACTTCTGCTTGAGGTAGCGCCCGTACTGGAAGTCCAGCACGTCGCCGAGGCCGGTGTACCGGCCGGGCTGGACGGCCTCGCCGGCGCCGTAGATGACCTCCTGGACGATGTACGGCGAGCCGGTGACCTGCCCGTAGATGGCGGCCAGGTCGGTGGGGCTCATGTGCTTGACCGCGTCCACGCGGAAGCCGTCCACGCCGAGGCCGACCAGGTCGTTGAGGTAGGCGGCGATGCGGGAGCGCACGTAGCCGGCGCCGGTGTCCAGGTCGGCGAGGCCGGACAGCTCGCACTGCTGCACGTTGCGCGCGCTGCCGGCGTAGTCGCCGTCGTGGATGGTGCCGTCGGAGTTGCCGCAGGCGCCCGGGTAGTAGTGGAAGTCGGCCGAGGAGTAGGTGCCCGGGTAGTTGTACTTGGAGAAGGTCCTCCCGCCGTAGGAGGCCGAGCCCTGGCCGGTCATGTGGTTGATGACGGCGTCGGCGTAGACCTTGACCCCGGCCGCGTGGCAGGCCTGCACCATCGCCGAGAACTGGGCACGGCTGCCGAGCCTGCCGGTCAGGTCGTAGGCGGCCGGCTGGTACAGCTCCCACCACGAGTGGGCGCCCGCCCGCTTGAGGGAGTCCTGCGGCGGCGACACCTGCACCGCTCCGTACCCGGCCGGGCCGAGCACGTTGGTGCACTCGGCGGAGACCGAGGGCCAGTTCCAGGCGAACAGGTTGGCGGTGACGTCCTTGGCGCCGGAGGGGGCCGCCTGCGCGGGGCCGCCGGTCAGCGGGACGACGGCCGACGCCGTCAGCAGGGTCAGGACGGCGGACAGGGCGAGGGAACCGAGCCCGGCGCGGCGGGGGCG
This sequence comes from Sphaerisporangium sp. NPDC005289, assembly GCF_040607455.1. NCBI lineage: Bacteria > Bacillati > Actinomycetota > Actinomycetes > Streptosporangiales > Streptosporangiaceae > Sphaerisporangium > Sphaerisporangium sp. NPDC005289. The sequence continues at coordinate 67,387 of NZ_JBEXGS010000001.1, read as the reverse complement.
AGGAGCGCGGACGGAGCGGGCGGGAGCGGGGGGATCGCACGATCTCACGTGGGGCCTCCAGGGGGGAGGGGTTCACGACCGGACGAAGACCGCGACCGTGCGGGCCGGGACGGTCAGGGTGCCGGTCGAGGGGTCGAAGGCCGACCGCCTGACGACGGGGTCGTCCGAGGCGGCCTGGACGGGGTGCAGGGCGACCCGCGCGCCCTTCAGCGCGGGGACGATCTGCGCCTGGGTGTCCGGCGTCGCGTTGAACACCACCGTGACCGACTTCCAGCGCGGGTCGGCGCCGGAGGAGTCCAGGTGCATGGTGACCACGCCCGGCGTCTCGCCGGCGCCGCTCACCGGGAAGGACAGCCGCCGCTGCACCTCGGCGAGCGAGCCGAGCGAGAACGCGGGGGAGGAGGAGCGGATCTTCAGCAGCTCGCCGAACCGCGCCCGCGCCGCGCCGATCGCCGCGCAGCCGGGCCGCAGCGCCGGGTCGGCAAGCAGCGGCCGGGCGTAGGGCCACTTGGACTCGTTGTCGGCCTTCGGTGGCAGGCCGGCGCCGAAGCCGTTGCCCGCCGAGCAGTCCCACAGCAGCCGGTTGAACCAGTCGCCGGAGTCGTAGGAGTTGCGGTCGAGCGACTTGGAGCGCAGCCGCTCGCTGCCGGCGTGCACGAAGGCCGTGCCCTGCGACAGCAGCGCCGAGGCGAGCGCCACCGCCTGCATGCGCACCCGGTCGTCCATCGAGGTCGACTGCGGGAGCTTGTAGGCGAGCGCGTCGAACAGCGTCTCGTTGTCGTGGGCGTCGACGTAGCTCACCGCCTCGCCGGGCGCGGCGGTGTACCCGGCGGGCGAGCCGTTGTAGTCGACCTGGGCGCCGGTGACCTGCGCCCCGGTGGAGGCGGTGAACCGGTAGTCGCGCAGGTTGCCCGACAGCCCGACCTTGATCAGGTCCTGGTAGTGCAGGAGGCGGGCCCGCTGCTGCCCGGCGTCGCCGTTGGCCGGCGACCCGTTCGGCGCTCCGGCCAGCCCGGAGCCGAAGCCCTGGACGCGCGGGTCGGCGTCGAACGGCCCGCCGCCGCGCACGGCGTCGCGCAGCCGGTCGTTGAACGTGCCGACGCCCGTGCCGGCCATGTTCGCCTGGGTGGCCTGGACGAACCGCGCGTCGTTGGCGACCTCCCCGAAGTTCCATCCCTCGCCGTACAGGATGACCGACCTGCCGTCCACGCCGTCGCGGGCGAGCGTCAGCCTGTCCAGCGCCGCCCGCACGGCCAGGATGTTCGCCTTCGGGTGGTGGCCCATCAGGTCGAACCGGAAGCCGTCGACCTTGTACTGCCTGGCCCAGGTGACGACGGAGTCCACGACGAGCTTGCCCATCATGGCGTGCTCGGGCGCGGTGTTCGCGCAGCAGGTGGAGGTGGCCACCGTGCCGTCCGGGAGCAGCCGGTGGTAGTAGCCGGGCACGACGCGGTCCAGCACCGACCTCGGGTCCTGCCCGGCGGCGAAGGTGTGGTTGTAGACGACGTCCATGACGACCCGCAGCCCGGCCCCGTTCAGCCCGGCGACCATGGAACGGAACTCCTCGACGCGGCGCGGCCCGTCCGGGTCGGTCGAGTAAGAACCTTCGGGCACCGTGTAGTGGACCGGGTCGTATCCCCAGTTGAAGGAGTCGGTGGCGGCGGTCTTCGCCACGCACTCCTGCTGCCCCTCGGAGTCGGCGGGCATCGCGGCCAGGTCGCACTCGGGCTCGGTGCGGTCGGCCCGGCGTTCGGGGACGCTGCCGATGTCGAACGCGGGCAGCAGGTGCACGTGCGTGAGCCCGTCCGCGGCGAGCGCGCGCAACTCCTTCATGCCCGCCGAGTCGCGGGCGAACGCGGCGAAGGTCCCCCTCTCCGGCGCCGGGACGGTGGCGTCGGAGGCGGAGAAGTCGCGCACGTGCAGCTCGTAGATGGACGCCCTCTCCTGGGGCACGGCCTTCGGCTTGCGCAGCGTCGTCCAGCCGCCGGGCCGCAGCGCGCGGTCGGACAGGTCGACGAGCTGGCTGCGCGCCGAGTCTGCCGCGAGCGACACGCTGTAGGGGTCGGTCACCTCGTTGGTGACCACCGTGCCGGCCGCCGGGGCGTACACGGTGACCAGGAAGGTGTAGTAGAGCCCCTTCCAGGTGGGCAGGCCGCGCACCGACCAGACCCCGGTGGCGTCGTCGCGGCGCATCGGGTGGACGGTGCGCCCGCCGCCGGAGGGGCCCTGGTAGAGCGCCAGTTCGACCTTGCGCGCGGTGGGCGCCCACACCGACACCGACGGCGAGGCCGAGGCCGCGTTCAGCTGGGACGCCGACGACGCCGACGACGCCGAGGATGCGGAGGATGCCGAGGCGGGCCACACCGGCCCGAGCTCGGCGGACGCCGCCGCGGCGTACAGGTCGTCCAGCACGCCGGGGATCTGCACGCCGGTCGCCGTGCGCAGCACCCCGGCCGCGTCGCGTTCGACGGCGACGACCTGCCCGCGCAGCGCCTGCCCGACCAGGTGGGCGTCGCGGGGGTCGACCTTCAGCGCCGCGTAGGAGGCCAGGTGCGGCCACTTCGCCTTCTGCGCGTCGGTGAGTGCGACCCCGCCGGACAGGCGGATCAGCCGCAGGTCGCCGGTCAGGTCGCCCTTGTCGTAGGCGATGTCGCCCTCGGCGGAGAACGCCAGCGAGTAGTGCGAGGCGGTGGACGGCGGGAGGTCCCAGGCGATGGTGTCGCGGTCGATCCAGTGCGCCGCGGCCTTGGACAGGTCGGCGTCCGCGCCCCGGGCCGGCGGCTGCGGCAGCAGGTGGCCCTCGACGGCGGCCAGCCGCCACACCTCGTGGCCGGTGGCGCTCAGGTCGAGCGACTGGTCGGACGGCAGGTCCTTGTCGTCGCCCTTGTGGATGATGTAGCTCAGGCTCGTCGCCCCCTCGGCCAGCGGTACGCGGTAGTACACGCCGAAGTCGTCCTCGCCCGCCGGCGGGAGCGGGGCCGCCCACTCCGTCGGCTGGGCGGCCCCGTTCCACACGTGGAGTCCCCAGCCGTCGTAGTTCCCGTCCGCGCGCCGGTAATGCAGGATCGCCACGTTCTCCGCGGCGGCGCGCGTCGGGTGGAGGGTGGCCTCGCCGGAGTTCACGTACGCCTCGGGCCGCAGTGCCGGGACGAACGACTGGTCGGGGCCGGGGTCCTTGGCGTCGCCGTTGTGCACGATGTAGTTCAACGGGGCCGACGGGTCCTTCAGCGGGACCTTCCAGTACGGGCCGTAGGAGTCGGCGCCGTCCGGCGCGCGGGGGCTCGCCCAGTCGGTGCCCGCCCCGTCGGCGACCGCGTCGCCCCACAGGTGCAGCCCCCAGCCGTCGTACCGTCCGTCGGGGCGGTGGTAGTGCACGGTCGCGTACCCCTGGGCGGCGGCACGGGAGGAAGAGACCTCCGGCCTGCCCTCGGTCAGCCACACCTCGCCCGTCTTGCGCGGGTCGACGGCACGGTCGCCGCCGTCCTTCGCATCGCCCTTGTGGGTGATGAGGCCGACGCTCGCCGCGCCGGGCTTCAGCCTGATCCAGGCGAAGCGGCCGAAGGAGTCCTCGCCGGCCAGCGCCAGCGGCGTCCCCCACTCGGTGGGCTGTTCCACATCGCCCCACACGTGCAGTCCCCAGCCGTCGTAGTCCGCGCGCCGGTAGTGGACGATGAGCCAGTCGCGGGTGAGCGTCCCGGGCTCCTCCGGGGTGGGCGGCGCCGCCACGGTGGCGGTCGCGGAGGCGGCGGCGAACCGGCCGGCCGAGTCCTTCACCACCGCCTTGTAGGCGACCTTCGTGCCCGCGGCCAGCCCGGTGAGGTCGTGGAACACCCGGAACGTGCGGCCCGCGCCGGACACGGCGGGGGCGTCGTCGGTGCCGAGCACCTTCCAGGGGCCCGCGCCGGCCCGGGCGGCGAAGGTCACCTGGTCGAACCCGTCGCCCGGCACGGTCGCCGTCACCGGGACGCGCCCGTCGGCCGCCGTGCCGCCGATCTCGGAGCCCGGCAGCGTGATCGACACCGCGGGCCCGGTGGCCGGGGCGGCGAGCCTGCCGGAGGCGCGGTAGACCACCGCAGAAAGGGCGGGGACGGTGACCCGGAGAGCGCGGTCGGCGCCGGTGGCCGCCGTCGCGGGGCCCTCACCGTACACGCGGGTGAAGCCCATGCCCGCCGAGTAGGTCGGCACGGCGGCCGAGGCGGGCGTCTCGGCGTTGTTCACCGCGACGACGTACTCGGCCTGCTCCTTGGCGCCGATGCGGCTGAAGGCGTACAGGCCGCCGGTGGCAAGGCGCTCGATCTGCGCGCCGTCGGCCAGCGCGGGGTGGGCGTCCCGCAGCTTCGCCAGCGCCGCGATCCCCTGGTACAGCGGATGGGCGGGGACGAAGTTGTCCTGCGCGTGCGTCGCGGTCGTGCCGATCAGGTCGTCGGTCAGGTAGCTCGGCGTCTTCGAGGCGAACATGGACTGCCGTGCATCCTTGTCGCCGCCCTTGCCGGTGAAGCCCTGCTCGTCGCCGTAGTACACCACCGGCTGGCCCCGCGTCAGGTACATCAGCTCGTGGGCGAGCAGGTCGCGCCGCAGCAGCTCGCCGTCGGTCGCGCCCGGGGCGTCCTGGGCGACGAACCGGCCGATGCGTCCCATGTCGTGGTTGCCGAGGAAGGTCGGCAGCGAGGCGGCGTCGCGGTCGGCGGTCGTGTGGTAGTCGTCGCCCGCGTAGAGGCGGGCCAGCCGGGAGGCGTCCGCCGTGCCGCCGCCGTAGGACCGCGCGGCCTCCTGGAACGGGAAGTCCAGAGTCGCGTCCATGCCGCCCTGCGTCGAGTAACGGCTGGTCACCGCCGGGTCGCCGGAGTACACCTCGCCGAACATGAAGAAGCGGTCCTGGCCGCGCTTCGCGGCGTACTCGTGCAGGGCGGGGGAGAACCGCTGCCAGAACTCCATGTTGACGTGCTTGGCGGTGTCGATGCGGAAGCCGTCGATGCCGGTCTCGCGGACCCACGTCCGGTAGATGTCGGTCATGCCCTTGACGACCTCGGGACGCTCGGTCCACAGGTCGTCCAGGCCGGAGAAGTCGCCGTACTCGTCGGTCTCGCCGCCGCTGAACGTCGAGTCGCCCCGGTTGTGGTACATCGTCGGGTCATTCAGCCAGGCCGGGGTCTTCACGCCCTTGGCCGCGACCGGCGTGTAGGGGAAGGAGCCGGCGTCGACCTTGGGGAAGGTGGTCCCACCCGCGTAGTCGCGGTCGTCGAAGGGCCGGCCGGAGGTGTCGACGTAGGGATAGGCGGCCTTGGACCGGTAGGTGGAGGTCTTCTCCTTGTGGTCGACGACATCGGCCGTGTGGTTGGTGATGATGTCGAAGAACACCTTCATGCCGCGTTCGTGGGCCTCGCGGACGAGGCGCTTCATCTGGGCGTTGGTGCCCAGGTGCGGGTCGATCGAGGTGAAGTCGGTGATCCAGTAGCCGTGGTACCCGGCCGAGGCGTCGGCGCCCGTGCCCTGCACGGGGCGGTTCTTGAACGCGGGGGTCAGCCAGATCGCGGTGCTGCCCAGGCCCTTGATGTAGTCGAGCTTGCCGAGCAGCCCGGCCAGGTCCCCGCCCTGGTAGAAGCCCTTGTCGGCCGGGTCGAACCCGGTGGCGAGCCGGTCGCCGGTCAGGCCGCCCCTGTCGTTGCCCGGGTCGCCGTTGGCGAACCGGTCGGTCATCACGAAGTAGAACCGCTCGCGCGTCAGCCGGGTGCGCGGCGCGTCGCGCGCGAGGTCCTTGTCGGAGGGCTCCGCCGTCCGGCTGAGCGGCGACACCAGCGCCTTCGCGGCGGCCGGAACGCCGGGCGAACCCGCGGACGCCACGGCGGCGGAGGAGGCCGCGGTGGCGGCGGAGCCTGCGGAGCCCGCGGCGGCGGGGGGAACGACGGCCAGGGGTGCCGTGCAGAGGAGCGCTGTGAGGACCGCGGCCACCGGTAAGCGGGCCGGCCCGCGGACGGGCGACCTTCTCGCGGGCCGTGGGGGGAGTGGCCGGACCACAAGGGCCTCCGCGTGTCGTATTTCAGGGTTGTTGCCCGGAAGTTACTCAGTCGCTCAGATCTATGCAATGCCTTTCAGAAATTTCCTGAAAATTGCTAACTCGCCGGGCATGAGTGGCCTCGGCGATGACAGGAGGTGTTCCGAGGTGGCGTTCCCAGGCCGTCCTGGTCAGGCGGCGGGTGGGACGCGGACCGGGATCTCGCCGCCCAGCCGGGCGCCGGAGGCCAGCTCGAGATCGTCGCCGCTCCAGAAACGTCCCGGGTCGTACCAGTTGAGGCGGCGACCGGCCGGGAGTAGACCCATGTCCTGGTACGTCGCCGCGACCACTTCCGCGCAGTAGGCGGTCTCCAGCGCCGCCTCCCGGACGCGACGGACGGCCGGCAGCCGCCCGCGCAGCCAGCGGCCCGCCAGCCGCGCCGTCGAAGGGAACGGCGTGCCGTCCAGGCGCGCGATGGTGCGCAGCAGGGCGTCCTCCATGTCCCGCGTGACCGGGCGGTCGAGCTGGCGCAGCCACGCGCGCTGCCCGTACCTCGTCGCCCACACCGTGACGGCGTCGCGCAGGTCGTGGAGCTGGACACCGCGCTGGTTCGTGCCCGACCACAGGTCGGGCAGCGACCGCCCGAGCTCGGCGTGCCACATCAGCGGCGGCAGATCATCGATGACCACGGACATGCCGACGTGGTTCACCGGGCTGTTGGTCGTCACCTGGATGGCCCGGTCGGGCGCCGACCGGCCGCGGAACAGCCAGACGTCGCCGGTGCGGGTCAGGTCGAGCGCCTCGTCGAGGCCGATGCTCACGCCGGACATTCCACTCCTCTTCCCATTAGCCTGTGGACATGCGTTGGTGGAAGATACTGGGCCTGGCCGCCTTCGCGGGCGTCGCCGCCTCCGGAGCCGTCATCGTCCGCGCCGAGCGCCGCCGCCGCGCCTACACCCCCGAAGAGATCCGCGACCGCCTCCGCGGCCGCCTCGCCGAGGCGTCCGCCGCCGCCCCGCCGCTCGGGAATTCCGTCCCGGCGCCCGACCCTCGCCCCTGGACGGTCGCCGGCCTCCGGTCGGCCACAACTCGGTTCTCCGGGCGCGCGCGTGAGGAGTTCCGGAAGATCACCGGGCGGCGGTTTCCCTGATTCGGCGACCGCGGCATGTGCGTCCGTACAAGGGACGGCTCGCGGAGATCCGGGAATTGCGCGGGACGGCCAGACCGCATTCATGAGAAACCGGCGACCGGAAAGCGCGGGCGGATGGTATTCCATGGCGAGCGAAGCACCGATCCGTCCAAAGACCGGGGCCGCCTACCGGGCAGGGCCCTCCCGCTCGTCGGCCGCCTCGTCGCTGGGCGGGGAGGGCCGCGGAGTGCCGATGGTGATAGGGCCGGTGAAGGTGTCGGCCTGCAGGACGGGGCCGTGCACCGTGCCGCTGACGCTGTTGCGCACCCGGCCCGCGCCGGAGTCCGGCTCCGGAGGCGGTGACGTCCCTTCCTGGGCGGGGGCCTCCGCGGGGGCACGCCGGGCGAGGACGACCCCGTAGGCCGACAGGGCGAGCCCGGCGACTCCGGTGAACGCGCCGAGCACGCTGGCGTACTTGTCGGCGTCGTCCAGACCGGCCATGGGGAGCGCCACTCCGAGCGCCACCATGACCAGACCGGTCGCGATCACCGCCAGCCGGGTGAATATCCGAGCCCGCGAACGCCTCATCCGGTGATTCTCACCTCTCGGATAGGCCCGCGTATAGGGGCGGGAGAAACGACCTGAACCCGAGGGTACGGGGACGGCCGCCGGGTGAAGTATTTCGCCTCCGGCGCAGTGAACCGAGAAAGTCGATCTGTGCATTCGGGACGGACTGATTTACGATTGCGGGGCATCTGGAGCCGAGGCGACGTGGGGCTGGCCATGGATGTGCCCGCCGAGGCATACACGAGCAACGTACCGGTCGAGATGACCACTTTCGTGGGGCGGCGTCGTGAGGTGGCCGCGATCGCGCGCATGCTGGGGGAGTCGCGGCTGGTCACGCTCACAGGCGTGGGCGGGGTCGGCAAGACGCGGCTGGCGACGCGGGTGGCGCGCGAGGTGGCGGGCCGCTTCCCCGGCGGCGCGTGGTTCGTGGAGCTGTCCTCGCTGCGGGCCCCCGAGATGGTCGGCGACGCGATCCGCGCGGCGCTGCGCGTGGGCGCCCGGCCCGGCGACACGGCGGTCGCCGTTCTCGGCGAGTTCCTGGCGGGGCGGCGCACGCTGCTCGTCCTGGACACCTGCGAGCACCTGACGGACGCCTGCGCCGCGACCGTGCGCGCGATTCTGGCCGCCGCGCCCGGAGTCCGGGTCCTTGCCACCAGCCGTCGCGTGCTCGGCGTCCTCGGTGAGGCCCGTTTCGAGGTCGAACCGCTGCCGGTGGAGGGCGAGCCAGGCCCGGGCGAGGACGGCGAAGACACGGCGCCGGCCGGCGGCGCACCGGACGGCCGGCCCGGCCCGTTACGGGCCGACGACGCGCGAGACGGAGCGTCCGGCCTGACCGCGTCCGGCGGCGTGCGAGACGGCGCGTCCGGTCCGACCGGGGCCGGCGGCGCGCGAGACGGCGGGTCCGGTCAGGACGGGGACGCGGGGCGGGGCGGCGGTCCGTCCGATGACGCGGGCGCTCTGGTCACGGACGCGGACGGCGAGGGCGACCTGAGTGGGGCCGCGGCGTCGTCCGGGAGCGGGTCGAGCGGGGGCGTGGGTTCGTCCGGGAGTGGGTCGAGCGGGGGCGCGGCGTCGTCCGGGGGCGGGCCGAGGGGGGCGGTGGCGTTGTTCACCGACCGGGCCGCCTCGCTGGTGCCCGGGTTCGCGGCCACCCCGGAGGTGGCGCGGCTGTGCCGGCGGCTGGACGGCATCCCGCTGGCGATCGAGCTGGCCGCCGTGCGGCTGCGGTCACTGTCGTTCGAGCAGGTCGCGGCCGGTGCGGGCGATCGTTTCGCCCTGCTGTCCGACACCCGCCGTCCCGGCCCGGCGCGTCACCGGACGCTGCGCACGGCGATCGGCTGGAGCCACGAGCTGTGCGAGCCGCTGGAGCGCCTGCTGTGGGCCCGGCTGTCGGTGTTCCCGGCCGACTTCGACCTCGCGGCCGCGCAGGAGGTGTGTGCGGACGCCGAGGACGAGGTCGGCGCCGGCCTGGGCCGCGAGCACGTCGAGGACGTGCTGCTCGCCCTGGTGGACGCGTCGGTGGTGTCACGCGTCGACGCCGGCGCGGCCGTCCGCTTCCGCATGCTCGACACCATCCGCGAGTACGGCGCCGGGTGGCTGCGCGAGCTGGGGCAGACGGCCGGGGTCCGGCGCCGCCACCGCGACCACTACCTCGACCTGGCCCGGCGGTTCGACGCCGAGTGGTTCGGCGCCGAGCAGGTGTCCTGGTACACCCGGATGCGCCGCGAGCTGCCCAACCTGCGGGAGGCGCTCGGCTTCTGCCTGGCCGAGCCGGCCGAGCACACCGCCGGCCTCGACCTCGCGGGACGGCTGACCTACCTGTGGCTGGCCTGCGGCTTGGTCGAGGAGGGCCGTGGCCACCTGCGGCGGGCGCTGGAGCTGGTCCAGCCCTCGGGGCGGGCGCTGTCGCGCGCGCTGTGGGCGTGCGCGTGGCTCGCCGACCTGCAGGGCGACCTGGACGAGGCCAACGACCTGGCCACCGAGTGCATGGCGCAGGCGTTCTCCCACGACGACCTGGCCGCGGCGGGCTGGGGCATCCTCTGCTGCGCCAACACCGGCCTGCGCTGGGGGTACGTCACAGAGGCACTGTCGATGTACGAGCGAGCGCGTGGGACCCACGAGCAGGGCGGCGACCGCGGGGCCGGCCTGGCGATGGCGCTCACCGGGCAGGCGTACGCGCTCATGCGGCTCGGCAGGTCGGACCGGGCCCTCGGCTGCCTGCGCCTGCAGGCGTCCTTGTGCGATTCCCGGGGCGACATCTGGGTGCGCTCGTCGGGGGAGTGGGTCCGCGGTCTCATCGAGGCCGACCGCGGTGACTACGCGGCGGCCGACCGGTACGCGCGCGCGTCGCTGCGCCACAAATGGCTGGTCCACGACAGCCACGGCATGGCGATGGTGCTGGCGAGCCTGGCCCGCACGGCCGCCGGCCTCGGCGACATGGACCGCGCGGCGCGACTGCTCGGCAGCGGCGAACTGGTCGAGCGCAGCTACGGGCTGCGGCTGTGCCTGCCGCGCGCCGACGGCCTGCGTGAGCAGGCCGAGTCGCGGGCCAGGGCCGTTCTCGGCGACCGCGACTTCGACACGGCCTTCGCCCTTGGCCGCGAGCTGGACCTGGACAGCGCCCTGGCCTACGCGCTCGCCGACGCCTCCACCGGCACCCGCACCTGACCGCTTCCGGAACCGTCCCTTGATCGTGATCGAGGTGACCGCCTCGGGGAGGGCGCTCGCGCCGCGGCTCGCTCCCGATCTTCGGGCAGGCGGTCACGCGGCTGCTGGACGGGTTCTCCGAAAAGGAGTCGCGGCAGCTTACGGGCGTGCTACGCCGCATGCTGGGACAACCTTGAGGAGGGCCGCGAAAATCCGGTTAAGTAGGGCTTCGCGAATGTGTTGACATTAATGCCACAAATGACATTATTCAGCCATGCGTGACGAAGCCGAGCGGCTGCTGCTGATCCAGGATGACTTCGAGCGCTTCCGCGCCGCCACCCGGATGCTGGTGGACCTGGACGATCTGATCCTGGAGATCTCGCGCATCCGCAACGAGAGCGCCTCCCGGATGCAGATCATCTCGGTCACCCCGCCCGCCCGATCCGATGACGCCCTACCGGACGACGCGCGCGCGGTGCTCGAATGCATCCGCAGGACCGGCGCCCAGCGGTTCCGGCGGCGCGACATCTTCCGCCGCCTCGCCCGCCGGTTCAAGCGCGTCGCGGCCATGGTGCCCGCGCTGGACCTGCTGGAGGCGGCCGGCTACATCCGCAAGATCGAGCCCACCGTCACCGCCGGCCAGCCCGGCCGGCGCCGCTCCCCCGAGTACGAGGTGCGCCTCTAGGACGACCGCGAAGGTGCACCGGTCGCCCGCCGTACGACGGCGCCGGATCCACCGCCCACCATCCCGCCGCCCCGGCGCCGGGGGAAAGATCCATCCAAGCGGGAAGAGTGACGCGTCCGCCCGGAGAAGGTGGGGCTCCTCCGGTCGACGGCGTGCCCTGCGGGGGAGGGTCTTTCCTGGCGGGGGTGTGACGCTCCTGGCTGAGGAAGGTGGCCTTTCCCGGGCTGGCGGCGTGCCGTCCGGGGGAAGGTCCACCCAGGACTGAAGGGCAACGCGCTCGGGCTGGGGGGTGTCCTCTGGGTTCTGTCTGGACACGGGGTGCGCCCTGCGGCCTGGTGTGTGTCGCTGGAGGCCGGGTGGGAGGCGGCTGGTCAGGTTTGGGGAGGGGGGATGGGGGAGGCCGAGTCGGGAGGCGGCAGGTCGTCGGCCTGCTGGAGCACGCCCGCGACCGTGGACGCGTCGTCCCCCTGACCTGCTCCGCTCACGCTCGTGAGGACGTCGTCCGCCTGACCTGGGCCGATGGTGTCCATGGGGACCGCGCCGCCGAGGTGCGGGCCGGTGGCGCCCGCCAGGCCGAGGGGATCAAGGGTTTCCGTCGCTCCACCCCCGGAGGGGGAGACGCGGAGCATGGCGTCGTCAACGCTCTCGTAGGTGTCGAACGCCGCGCGCAGCCCGGTGATGGTCAGCACCCGGAGCAGCGTGCCCTGGACACCGCTGAGCATGAAGCCCTGCCCGGCCGCCTGGCTGTGGTGCAGGGCGGCGATGAGCTCGCTCAACCCCACCGAGTCACAGAACGTGACCCCGGCGACATCGAGGATGACGGCCGTCACTCCAGGCATGCTCCAGGCACGGCCGAGTTCGTCGCGCAGGATGACCGCGGAACGGTAGTCGAGCTCACCTTGCGCCTCGACGACGATCGCGCTGTTGCCACCCCTGGAGAACACGACCAATCCTGCTTGCGGATCGGCACCAAACTGCATGATCACTCCCTCGGCCTGCAGGTTTCAGGGCAGGCGTGGATACCTTCCTACCAGGTTCGGACGACCGCCACCGCCACGCGACCGCACGGATGTGGACGCCCAGAGGCCCGGTTCGGCCTACACGTGGGGTGGAGCAGGGGCTGCGCGTCTTCGATCCGCGGGGCCGAAGACGGGAAATCGAGCGCCGCCGATTCCGCCCGCCCCCCGCCCGCACGCCCGCGCGGCCGCCCGCGCCGCGCGAGGGGCGCCGTCGTCCCAGGGGTTGTCACCGGTGTCCGGGGAGCGCCGGGACCGCCGTGCCGGGGTCGTGTGCGGGCGGGGATGGCCGTGCTGGGGTCATGGGCGGGCAGGGACGATCATGGTGATTCCGGCCGGGCCGGTGGCCATGGTGGCCAGGGCCTCGGGGGTCTCCTCCAGGGTGATCGTGCGGGTGACGAGCGCGTCGGGGCTGAGCCGGCCGTCGGCGATCATCGCCAGCATGGGCGGGTAGGCGTGCGCGGCCATGCCGTGGCTGCCGAGGATCGACAGCTCCAGCCCGATCACGCGGTCCATCGGAACGGCCGGGTGCCCGGCGGCCCGCGGGAGCAGGCCGACCTGGACGTGCCGTCCCCGGCGCCGCAGGCTCTCCACGGCCGCGGCGAGGGTCGCGGGGCTGCCCAGGGCGTCGATCGTCAGGTGCGCGCCGCCGCCGGTGATCTCGCGTACCTGGGCGGACCCGTCCTGCCCCTCGGCGGGCGTGGGCGGGACGAGGACGGTGTGCGCGGCGCCGAAGCGGGTGGCCAGTTCCAGGGCGGCGGGAGAGACGTCGACGGCGACGACGCGGGCCCCGGCCGCGGCGGCGATCATCACGGCCGACAGCCCGACGCCCCCGCAGCCGTACACCGCCACCGACTCGCCCGGCGCGGCCCGCCCCTGCGCGACGACGGCGCGGAAGGCGGTGGCGAAGCGGCAGCCGAGGCTCGCGGCGGTCGGATAGGACATGGAGTCGGGCAGGCGGACGAGGTTGACGTCGGCGTCGCCGATGGCGACGTAGCCGGCGAAGGACCCCCAGTGGGTGAACCCGGGCTGTGTCTGGTTCTCGCAGACCTGGTGGTCTCCGGCCGCGCAGGCGGGGCAGCGCCCGCACGCGCAGACGAACGGGGTGGTGACCCGGTCGCCGGGACGCCACGCCCGTACGTCGTGGCCGACCGCCTCGACCACCCCGGCCAGCTCGTGCCCAGGCACATGCGGAAATTCCTGGATATCGGGGTCGTGACCCATCCACCCGTGCCAGTCGCTCCGGCACAGTCCGGTCGCCTCGACCCGGATCACCGCCCCCGCGGGCCCCGGCGCCGGATCGGCCACCTCCCGCACCTCGGGCCGCTCGCCGAACCCGTCATACTGCACCGCGCGCACCGGCCGGCCTCCTTCGCTCACCGCCCGGGCGACTCCCAAATCCGGTCGGGACACCCCACGGCCGACATCCCGGGCACGACCGATTCTGCCCTGCCGGCCGGGCCGGGACCTTCTGCCGGTCGGGTGGATCTTCCGCGTATATCCGAGGAAATGCCGCCTAAGCCCGCGATAGTGTCGGCCCGGCCGTCGTGGGCGTCGCCACGGGCCGGTGGACAGACCGCGCGGAGGCCGCCTGTGGACGTGGGGATCACGATCGTCATCGCCGTCACCGTGCTGGTGATGATCGGCGCGTTCGCCGTGGCGGCGCGGCGGCTGCTGAACCTGCGGTTCGGAGTGGTCCGCGGCCTGCTCGCCGGCGCGCTGGCGTTCCTGCTGGCCGGTCCGATCATGCAGGCGCTGGCGGGGTCGGTCTCCCCGCAGGACTCCAGCCTCACCCCGCTGTGGTTCCTGATCCTGGCCGTGGCGTGCGCGCTGCTCGCGGCGATGGTCTTCCTCGCGGTGGCCGAGGCTCTCGTGCCCGCGGGGTCGCTGCCCGGTCCGGTCGAGCTGGCGCGGTCGCTGCGCGGCAGGGCCGCCAGATCGCGCCGGTACTTCGCCATCGTCCGCATCCTGGCCCGCCACGGGCTCGGTCCGTACCTGCGCGGACGCCGCCCCGACGACGGGGCCGGAGGGCGGGCGCGGGTGGCGCGGTCCCTGCGCCTGGCTCTGGACGAGGCCGGCGTCACGTTCGTCAAGCTCGGCCAGATCATGTCCACCCGCCCCGACCTGCTGCCCGCCGAGTTCATCGACGAGCTGGCGCTGCTGCGCGACCGGGCGGCGCCCGCGTCGTGGGAGCAGGTCGAGCGCGTACTGGCCGAGGAGCTGCCCGGCCCGGTGGAGGAGGTGTTCGCCGAGTTCGAGCGGCGGCCCCTCGCCTCGGCGTCCATCGCCCAGGTGTACGCGGCGCGGCTGCGCTCGGGTGACAGGGTGGTGGTGAAGGTGCGGCGCCCCGGCATCACCGAGGTGGTCGAACGCGACCTGGACATCGTCGCGCGGCTGGCCCTCACCCTTTCCGCGCGCACGCGGTGGGGGCGCGCGATCGGCGTCCGCGACCTCGCGCGGGGGTTCGCCGAGGCGCTGCGCGAGGAGCTGGACTTCCGCGTGGAGGCCGCCAACATGGCCGCCGTCGCCGCGACCTCCCGCGACGCGGAGGTGCACGTCCCGGCCCCCCACCTGCCGCTGTCCGGCCGGCGGGTCCTGGTGATGGAGCGCCTGGACGGCACGCCGCTCGACACCGCCGCCCCGGCGTCGCGGCGCGGCGACGCCGCTGACGCTGACGCCTGGGGGACGGCGGGCGCGGAGGCCGCAGGTGGCGCGGGGCACGACGGTGCGGCCACCGGCACGGCGCGGGACGCCAGGGACGGTCACGTGGGCGGAGCAGGGGAGGCCGGAGACGGTCACGCGGGCCGGGCGGGGGAGACCGGGGGCGGTCACGCGGGCGGCGCGCGGGAGGCCGGGGACGGTCACGCGGGCGGGGCGCCGGACGCGGGCGCGCTGGCGCGCACGCTGCTCGGGACCCTGCTGCGGCAGATCATGGTGGACGGGGTCTTCCACGCCGATCCGCACCCCGGCAACATCCTGCTGCTCGCCGACGGGCGCCTTGGCCTGCTGGACTTCGGCTCGGTGGGGCGGCTGGACGGCTCGCTGCGCGCCTCGCTCCAGCGGCTGCTGCTGGCGATGGACCGCGGCGACCCGCTCGGGGTGGCCGACGCGCTGCTGGAGGTCGTGCCGCGGCCCGACGAGATCGACGAGGCCCGGCTGGAGCGCGAGCTCGGCCGCTTCATGGCCCGCCACATGAACGGCGCGGGTGCCACGCCCGGCGCCCGGATGTTCACCGACCTGTTCGGCATCGTCTCCGGGCACGGCCTGTCCGTCCCGCCCGAGGTGGCGGCGGTGTTCCGTACTCTCGCCACCGTCGAGGGGACGCTCACCGCGCTCGCGCCCGGCTTCGACCTGGTGGCCGAGGCGCGCGCGTTCGGCGCCCGCCACTTCGCCGAGTCGCGCGACCCGGCGACCATCCGCCGGGCCGTCACCGACGAGGCCACCGCCCTGCTGCCCATGCTGCGCCGCCTGCCGCGCCGCCTCGAGCGCATCGCCGGCGCGGCGGAGAACGGCCGCCTGTCGGTGAACGTGCGGCTGTTCGCCGACGAACGCGACCGCACGCACGTCACGGGCATGCTGCACCAGGTGCTGCTGACCGTGCTGGCCGCCACCGCCGGGATCATGGCGGTGCTCCTGCTCGGAGTCGACGGCGGGCCCAAGGTGACCGCCCAGGTGGGCCTCTACCAGTTGTTCGCCTACAACCTGCTGGTGGTCGCCTCGATCCTGGCGCTGCGCGTGCTGGTCGTCATCTTCCGCCGCGACCTGTGACCGGCGCCGGGGGATGCGCCCGGGCAAGCACATGATCAAGTCCCGCTTACCCGGACCGCCTCGGGGCAGGGAGCCCGGTGGAGGGTCCGGCGAGGCCGGCCCCTGAGGTCTCCGGCGGCCGACGGACAGGGGAGCCATGACGACGAGCGGGCCGGCCCGCGCGGCCGGCGGCAGGCGGCGCCTCGCCCTGCCGGGCGTGGTGCTGGGCGTGGGCCTGGGCGGCTTCGTCGACGGCATCCTGCTGCACCAGGTCCTCCAGTGGCACCACATGCTCAGCAGCACCGACACCGACAACATCGGGATCCGGTACTACTCGCCGCAGACCGTCCCCGGACTGCGGATGAACACGCTGTGGGACGGGCTGTTCCACGTGTTCACCTGGGTCGCCGTGCTCGCGGGCCTCGGGTTGCTGTACTCGCGGGTCACCCGCTCGCGCGGCAGGGTGTGGAGGTCGCGCGAGCTGTGGGGCTGGGGACTGGTCGGGTGGGGACTGTTCAACCTGGTCGAGGGCATCGTCGACCACCACATCCTCGGCATCCACCACGTGCGCGCCGGCCCGTACCAGACCTGGTGGGACCTGTGGTTCCTCGCCCTCGGCGCCGTCCTGATGGCAGGGGGGTGGCTTCTCGCCCGTGGCGCGACCACGGTGGACCTGTGCCGGGAACCGGCCGGCCAGGAGGAGAGGGCATGAGCCTCGTCCGGCTCCGGATCCGCCGTGGGTCGGCGGGCCCGGACGCGGGGGCGTGAGGGTGTCCCCGCACGACATGCACGGTCACGGCGCCGGGGCGCACGGGGGTGTGGCGGCGCTGCTGCCGGTGATGGTGGCCGTCCTGGCGGCCGGGTGCTACGCCCTGGCCGCCGCGCGGCGGCGCCGGGAGGCCCGGGGCTGGAGCCATCGCCGGACGGCCGCCTTCCTCGCCGGGACCGTCCTGCTGGCCGCCGCGTTCCTGCCGCCGGTGGCCACGCTCGCCGCGCACGACCTGCGCGGGCACATGATCCAGCACCTTCTCGCCGGCATGCTGGCGCCGCTCGGGCTGGTCCTCGGCGCCCCGGTGACGCTCGTCCTGCGCTCGGCGGCGCCCCGCGGCCGGCGGGCGGTGGCCGCCGTGCTGAGGAGCCGGTACCTGCACGCGGTGGCCGGCCCGTGGACGGCGGCGGCGCTCAACCTGGGCGGCCTGGCCGTCCTGTACGCCACGCCGCTGTACCGGGCGGCGAGCGGCAGCCCCGCGCTGCACGTGCTGGTGCACGCGCACGTGGTGGCGGCCGGCTGCCTGTTCGCCTGGGTGATCGCCGGGCCGGACCCGGCTCCGCGCCGTCCGCCGGTGCCGCGTCGGCTGGTCGTCCTCGGCGTGGCGATCGCCGCGCACGCCGCCCTCTCGCAGCTCATGTACGCCGGGCTGCTGCCCGGCCTGGACGCGCCCGCCGCCGAGCGGCAGGGCGCGGCCGAGATCATGTACTACGGCGGCGACATCGCCGAACTGCTGCTCGCCCTGGCGATGCTGACCACCTGGCGCCCATCCCGCCGCCCCCGCCCGGCCCCCGCCTACGCCCCGGCCGTCCACTGAGGCCGCCGGTCAGGCCAGGGCCCCCGCCCCGGCCTCGTCCTCCTCGGTCAGCGGGTCGGGCAGCCGCCAGCCGGCCGTCAGCTGGGGGAGCAGCAGGTGGGTGCAGAACAGTGCGTACAGCCACAGGAACACCGTCGGAGTCGGCAGGCGGAGGAAATGGTCGGCGTCGCCGTCCATCTGGAGGGCCAGGAACACGGTGATCCCGAGCAGGTAGGCCGTGCCGCGATGGGCGGCCGCGTGGGCGAGCCGCCGTTCGGTGAGCTGGCGTTCGTCCAGCTTGTGCCGCGCCACGCCGATCGCGCCGCCGGAGGCGACGTACAGGACGCAGAACACCCACGCGCCGATCGCCATGCACAGGGCCGCGAGGGCGAACGTCGTCCACATCGCCGGGTCGCCCGGCCCGAGGAACCAGCAGACGACCGCGCTGACGTACAGCAGCCCGAGCGCGGCGGCGCCGAGCAGGACGGTGAGCCGCCGGCTCCTGCGGGTGCCGTACCAGAAGAGCGGCACGCCGCGCCGGGCGGCCTCGAAGCGCTCTTCTTCGGTTCGCTTCATCACTTCACCACCTCACTGCCCAGCCGGGGGAACGGCGTGAGCGAGAAGACGATCTCCACCGGTACGTCGAAGTACTCCGCGATGCGCAGCGCCAGGTGAAGGCTGGGGCTGTACTCGCCCCGCTCCAGGTAGCCGATGGTCTGGTAGTGGACGCCGAGCGCGGCGGCCAGATCTTTGCGCGAGACCCCGCGCTCCGCGCGCAGCATGGAGATGCGGTTGTAGACGTCTTCACCGGACATCGCGGCGCTCTCCTCGCGCTGCGGTCCTCCGGGACGGCGCCTGGAGGCCGCGCTGGCGACCCGTTTCGCGCGGGTCCTCGACTGCAGTACTCATGGCATTAAATGTAGTACATCTACTACATCTCGTCTAGACAGTGTGATCGATCGTCGAGGATCTACGTCATCTATGCACGGCGTCACGGGTGTTCTGGTGGGTTGGCTGGGCATGCAGGGAGACATGGCGACTACCGCGCTCCTTGTGATCGACATGCTCAGCCCGTACGCGCACGAGGACGTCGAACTGCTGGAGGCCGGCGCCGAGCGGGTGGTGCCGCCGCTGGCCGGGCTGGTGCGGCGGGCCCATGGGCGCGAGGACGTCGAACTGGTCTACGTCAACGACAACCACGGGGACTTCACCGCCTCCCGGGAGGAGATCGAGGACCGCGCCCGCAAGGGCAGGCGGCCCGACCTGGTCGAGCCGCTGCTGCCCCCGCACGACTGCGCGTTCCTCCCCAAGGTGCGGCACAGCGCCTTCTTCGGCACGTCCCTGGAGTACCTGCTCCAGCACCAGGGCGTCGAGAAGGTCATCCTGACCGGGCAGGTCACCGAGCAGTGCATTCTGTACACCGCGCTGGACGCCTACGTGCGCCACTACGCGATCGAGATCCCCCGCGACTGCGTCGCCGACATCCACGGCGATCTCGCCGACGCGGCCGTGCGGATGATGGAGCGCAACATGCGGGCCGAGATCACCCGCGCCGGCGCCTGTCTGGGCGGGTGAGCGCACTCGCCGCAGCGCGTCGTCGGGGAAACCTGCCCGCCCCGCCGGAAGCCGTTCGACCCGCTGATCTTCGCACGGCGGACATTTGACCCGGCAAGGGGCTTAGTTTGCCGTGACGCGGATAGGGGTGGACGACCGACCGCCAACGGAGGGAGCCGTCGTCATGACGGACGTGTCGAGCAAGGGTCCCCAGCCGGGTGACGAGCGCCCGGTGCTGACCAACCGGCAAGGCCACCCGGTCTACGACAACCAGAACCAGCGGACGGTGGGCGCGCGCGGACCGGCCACGCTGGAGAACTACCAGTTCCTGGAGAAGATCAGCCACTTCGACCGGGAACGCATCCCCGAGCGCGTCGTCCACGCGCGCGGCATCACGACCTACGGCTACTTCGAGGCCACCGGCTACCTGGGAGAGGAGCCCATCAGCCGGTACACCCGCGCCGTCCCGTTCAGCGAGCCGGGCAAGCGCACGGACGTCGCCGTGCGGTTCTCCACCGTGATCGGCGGCCGGGACTCCTCGGAGTCGGCCCGCGACCCGCGCGGCTTCGCGGTGAAGTTCTACACAGAAGACGGCAACTGGGATCTGGTGGGCAACAACCTGGCCGTCTTCTTCATCAGAGACGCGATCAAGTTCCCCGACGTGATCCACGCCCTCAAGCCGGACCCGGTGACGTTCCGGCAGGAGCCCAGGCGCATCTTCGACTTCATGTCGCAGACGCCCGAAAGCATGCACATGCTGGTCAACCTGTTCAGCCCGCGCGGCATCCCCGCCGACTACCGGCACATGCAGGGATTCGGCGTGAACACCTACAAGTGGGTGAACGCGCGCGGCGAGACCCACCTGGTCAAGTACCACTGGATGCCCAAGCAGGGCGTCAGGAGCATGACGGCGGCGGACGCGGCGGTCGTCCAGAGCCGCGACCTCGGCCACGCCACCAAGGACCTGCAGGACGCCATCGACCGCGGCGACCACCCCGAGTGGGAGCTGCTGGTGCAGATCATGAGCGACGACGAGCACCCTGAGCTGGACTTCGACCCGCTGGACGACACCAAGGTGTGGCCGGAGGACCGGTTCCCCGCGCTGCCGGTCGGGCGGATGGTGCTCAACAGCAACGTCGCCAACTTCTTCGCCGAGAACGAGCAGATCTCCTTCGGCACCGGAGTGCTGATCGACGGGCTGGACTTCTCCGACGACAAGATGCTGATCGGCCGGACCTTCTCCTACAGCGACACCCAGCGGTACAGGGTGGGGCCGAACTACCTGCAGCTCCCGGTGAACCAGGCGAAGAACGCCCAGGTGCGCACCAACCAGCGCGACGGCCTCATGACCTACCACGTCGACGGCCAGGGCGAGAACCCGCACGTCAACTACGAGCCCTCGATCACCGGCGGGCTCCGGGAGGCGGAGTATCCCTCGCACGACGAGCAGGGCCCGGTCATCAGCGGACGGGTGACCCGCAAGCGCATCCCGCGGACCAACGACTACACGCAGGCGGGGCAGCGCTACCTGCTCCTGGAGCAGTGGGAGCGCGACGACCTGGTGCTGAACCTCACCACCATGCTGGCCCAGTGCGACCGGGCCGTCCAGGAGCGGATGGTCTGGCACCTGCTCCTGGTCGAGGACGACCTCGGCCTGCGCGTCGGCTCCGGCCTCGGCATCGGGCCGGAGGACGTGGCGCACCTGGAGCCGCTCGCGAGCCAGGACCTCACCGACGAGGACCGCGAACGGCTGTCCAACCTGGGCAAGAACGGCCCCCGGGACGTCACCGGCCTGAAGATGACCCACTGCGTCCCCGACGAGCGGTTCATCCCCTAGCCGGCGCCCCGGCGGGGACTCAGCGGACGGGCAGGTGGCGGGCCAGGAAGTCCATGGCCAGCCGCCAGCCCGCCTCCGCCGCCTCGGGGTGGTGGAACATCGGCGCCTCGAAGTTGTGGAAGGCGTGGCCCGCGTCCTCCTGCACGTGCACCTCCAGGTGGTCGCGCCCCGCCGCCGCCCGCTCGACCTCGGCCGCCTTGTCCCGCGGGATGTAGGGGTCCTTGCCGCCGTAGTGGAACTGGACGGGGGCCTCGATGCGGTCGATCAGGTGCAGGGTGTCGTGGACCGAGGATCCGTAGAACGACACGACGGCCGCGGGACGGGTGCGCGCCGCCAGCGTGTACGCCAGCGACCCGCCGAGACAGAAACCGAGGAGCCCGGCGCCGCCGGCGACCTCCGGCAGGCCGGACAGCACGCCGAGCGCCGCCTCGGCGTCATCCACGCCGGTCTCGAAATCGAACCGGCCGACGAGCTGAAGCGAGCCGGCCAGCCCCTCCTGGTCGTGCTCGGCTTCCCAGTTGCGCTGCAGCCGCCAGAACAGGTCGGGCGCGCCCACCACGTACCCGCGCCCAGCCAGGTCCTCGGCGACCTTGCGGATGTAGGAGCCGACGCCGAAGATCTCCTGGATCAGCAGCAGGCCGGGCCCGCGGCCCGCCTCCGGCACCCAGACGTCCATGTCGAACCCGCCGTCGGCGACGGTGACGGTCTCGCGGCGCTCGCGCATGCTTCCTCCCGGCACTGGTGGAGATCTCCTCCCCGACCTTAGTGACCCCGGCCCTGAGGCGTCCGGCCCGTGCGGGTTTGCCGCGCGGGCGCCTGGGCAGCCGCCGGAGCACAGGCAGGGCGGGAAGAAGGCGCGCACGACGCGCCGGTGTGGAGATGGTGCGGGAGATGACCTACCACGACATCCAGCGTCGAGACCTCCAGCGGTCCGGGGACGCGGGGACGGCGCCCGAGGGCCCCCTGCAGTTGTCGGGACGGTCGTGGTGGGGGGTGCTCAAGCGCACCGTCAAGGAGTTCCAGCAGGACAAGGTCACCGACTGGGCCGCCGCGCTCACCTACTACGCCGTGCTGTCGCTGTTCCCCGCGCTGCTGGCCGCGGTGTCGCTGCTCGGGCTGTTCGGCAGGCCCGCGATCCAGCCGCTGGTCGACAACCTCGGCGCCGTCGCCCCCGGGCCCGCCCGCGACATCCTCGGCCAGGTGCTGAACGCGCTGCAGGGCAGCCCGCGCGCCGCCGGCGTCACCACCGCCATCGGCATCGCGGTCGCGCTGTGGTCGGCCTCGGGGTACGTCGGGGCGTTCATGCGGGCGGCGAACGTGATGTACGAGATGCCGGAGGGGCGGCCCATCTGGAAGACGCTGCCGCTGCGGGTGGGCATCACCGCGGTCCTCGTCGTGCTCATGGCCGCCGGCGCCGTGGCGGTGGTGTTCACCGGCGGGCTCGCCGACCAGGCCGGCAAGGTGCTCGGCGTCGGCGACACCGGGCTCGCCGTATGGGGCATCGCCAAGTGGCCGGTGCTGGTCGTGGCGGTGATGGGAGTCCTGGCCCTGCTGTACTGGGTGGCGCCCAACGTCGAGCAGCCCGGTTTCCGCTGGGTGACGCCCGGCAGCGTGCTGGCCGTGGTCCTGTGGATCCTCGCCTCGCTGGTCTTCGGGTTCTACGTGGCGAACTTCTCCTCCTACAGCAAGACCTACGCGGCGCTGGCCGGGGTCATCGTCTTCCTGGTCTGGCTGTGGATCACCAACATCGCCGTGCTGCTGGGGGTGGAGTTCGACGCCGAGCTGGCCCGGGGACGCGCCATCGCCTCCGGCCACCCCGCCGACCGGGAGCCGTACGTGGAGCCCCGCGACATCAGGAAGATGGACGCCGAGGAGCAGGCCGGAATGCCGGGGGAGATCGGCGCCGAGCCCCGGGAGGCCCGGCCCGGGAGCGAGGCCGAGAGCCAGGGCCCGGGGCAGGGCGAACGCCGGCCGGAGGGCGGACGGCCCGAAGCGGACGGCGAGACGGCCGCGGACGGCGGGACGGCGGGAGACGGCCGGGCCGCGCGGGGCGGACGGTAGCGTTCGGGTATGACCGCCCTCTCCCGGCAGTGGCGGGTCCGGCGCGAGTACACCCTCCTCAAGGGAGCCGCCGCGGCCGCCTTCGCCGTCATCGCCTTCGCCGTGTCGGGGGACACGCGCGGCATGCTGCTGTGCGCGGCCGCCGCCGTGCTGCTGGCCGGGTTCGCCCTGCGTGACGTGCTGGCCCCGGTGCGGCTGGCCGCGGACGAGGGGGGCCTCACCGTGGTGACCGGGATGGCGCGGCGCGAGCGGGTGCCCTGGCCGCTGGTCGAGCACATCCGGGTGGCCGCCAACGCCCGGTACGGACTGCGCTGGGACATGCTGGAGATCGAGACCGCCGACGGGCTGCACCTTTTCTCCGCGCACGAGCTCGGCACCTCCTGCGTCGAGGCGGCCGAAGAGCTGTTCCGGCTGCGACCGGCCTGACCGCACCGGCAGACCGCACCGGCTGACCGCGCCGGCCGACCGCATCGACCGACCGCGCCGGCCGACCGCATCGACCGGCTGACCGCATCGGCTGACCGCATCGACCGGCCCCGACCGCATCGACCGGCCCCGACCGCACCGAGCGACCCTGCCGCGCCGGCGTGCTCGGCGGCATCTTTCATCCTCGGCCGCCCGCCGGGTCGCGGGCCGGGGGTGAAAGCGCTCTCTCACCCGCGTCGTCCCGGTCCGCGGACGCGGTACGCGAACGCCTGCTCAGCCCCGTGTTCGCCGGGTGGCGGGCCGCCCGCAGGGTCGTACCGGGTGCCCCATGGGGCTCGGAGAGCGCTCTATCATCACTTGACTCGGCGCTGTCACATGGTCAGTATCCGAACAGTGCGGCTGCGGGGGGAGCCGCGGACGATCCGCGCAGTCCAAACGAGAACGGATGCTCCATGACCAGACCTCCTGTCCGATCAAGAGCCCGCCGGGGCGCCACGGCGCTGGTGGCGGGCCTCGCGCTCCTCGCGGGCGGCGCCGTGGGCACGCCCACCGCGGGCGCCGACAGCGCGAAGGGCCACAGGCAACCGGTGGTCGGCAAGCCCGCCATGGACGAGCACGGCTGCGCCCGCATCGAGAAGAGCCTTCCCAAGCTGTCCGACTGGCCCAAGGTCGACAGCCGGGTCAAGAAGAACCCGGCCGACGAGCGGCGCATCGCCAAGATCGTCTCGGGTATGACCGTCGCCGAGAAGGTCGGCCAGATGACCCAGCCGGAGATCAACGCGATCACCCCGGCCGAGGTCACGCAGTACTCCATCGGCACGATCCTCAACGGCGGCGGCTCCTGGCCCGGCCGCGACAAGCACGCGCCGCAGAAGGCGTGGCTCGACGTCGCCGACGCCTTCTGGCAGGCGTCCCTCGCCACCAGGACCAAGATCCCCGTCATCTGGGGCATCGACGCCGTCCACGGCAACAGCAACGTGTACGGCGCGACGCTCTTCCCGCACAACATCGCGCTCGGCGCCGCGCAC
Organism: Sphaerisporangium sp. NPDC005289; assembly: GCF_040607455.1. Classification (NCBI taxonomy): domain Bacteria; kingdom Bacillati; phylum Actinomycetota; class Actinomycetes; order Streptosporangiales; family Streptosporangiaceae; genus Sphaerisporangium; species Sphaerisporangium sp. NPDC005289. Next base: position 43,134 of record NZ_JBEXGS010000001.1, on the reverse strand, counting down.
GACCCGTGCCTGGTCCGCGACATCGGCGAGGCGACGGCGAAGCAGGTCCGCGCCACCGGCCAGGACTGGGCGTTCGCCCCGACGCTCGCCGTCGTGCGCGACGACCGGTGGGGCCGCACCTACGAGGGCTTCTCCGAGGACCCGCGCATCACCCGGGCCTACGGCTACGAGGCGGTCCGCGGCCTGCAGGGCATGCACCCCCGCGGCGTCGATGACAAGGGCGTGATCGCCACCGCCAAGCACTACATCGGCGACGGCGGCACGATCAAGGGCACCGACCAGGGAGTGAACCCCTCGTCCGAAGCCGAGATGATCAATCTCCACGGCCAGGGCTACTACGGCGCGCTCGCGGCGGGCGCACAGACCGTCATGGCGTCGTTCAACAGCTGGACCAACGCCGACCTCGGCATCGACGAGGGCAAGATCCACGGCAGCAAGCACGCCCTCACCGACATCCTCAAGGGCAAGATGGGCTTCGACGGCCTGGTCGTCGGCGACTGGAACGCCCACGGGCAGGTCACCGGCTGCACCAACTCCAGCTGCGCGCGAGCGATCAACGCCGGCGTCGACGTCATCATGGTGCCCAACGACTGGAAGGCGTTCATCGCCAACACCATCGCCCAGGTGCAGAGCGGCGAGATCCCGATGGCGCGCATCGACGACGCGGTCACCCGCATCCTGCGCGTGAAGCTGCGCGCCGGGGTGTTCACCGCGCCCAAGCCCTCGGCGCGCGCCTTCGCCGGCTCGGCCGACGCCCTTCAGGCCAAGGCGCTGGCGCGCAAGGCCGTCCGCGAGTCGCAGGTGCTGCTCAAGAACAACGGCAGGGTGCTGCCGCTGTCCCCCAGGTCCAAGGTGCTGGTCGTCGGCAAGAGCGCCGACAGCCTGCAGAACCAGACCGGCGGCTGGAGCCTCAGCTGGCAGGGCACCGGCAACACCAACGCCGACTTCCCCCACGGCACGAGCATCCTCGCCGGCCTGCGCGAGGCGCTCGGCGCCGCCAACGTCACCTTCAGCGAGACGGCCGACGGCGTCGACCCCTCGCAGTACGACGCGGTCGTCGCGGTGATCGGCGAGACCCCGTACGCCGAGGGCGTCGGCGACCTCGGGCGCCGCTCGCTGCAGGCCGCCGCGCTCTACCCCGGCGACCTGGCCGTCCTGGACAAGGTCCACGGCAAGGGCGCCCCGGTCGTCACCGTGTACCTCTCCGGCCGCCCGCTGCAGGTCAACAAGGAGCTCAACCGCTCCGAGGCGTTCGTCGCGGCCTGGCTGCCCGGCACCGAGGGCGGCGGCGTCGCCGACCTGCTGGTGCGCGGCCCGCGCACGGGGCAGGGCTACACCGGCAAGCTGTCCTACTCCTGGCCCAAGGACGCCTGCCAGACCCCGCTCAACGTGGGCGACCAGGGATACGACCCGCTCTTCCCGATCGGCTACGGCCTGCGCTACGGGCAGACCGGCTCGGTGGGGACCCTCGACGAGACCGCGCAGACCGGCGCGTGCGGCTCGACCAGCGGCGGAGGAGGCACCGCCACCGAGGACCTGGAGGTGTTCAACCGCACCGACGTCGCCCCGTACAAGAGCTACATCGGCTCGGCGGAGAACTGGGGCGGCACCGAGATCGGCCCGGACGGCGAGGCCGCCCACACCGAGATCAACGTCGTGCCCTCCGACGTGAACCTCCAGCAGGACGGCCTCAAGGCCACCTGGACCGGCGGCCCCGCGCAGCTCTACATGCAGAACCCGGCCGGCGGCACCGACCTGCGCGGCTACCTCAACGCCGACGCCGCCCTGGAGTTCGACACCATCGTCCACCAGCCGCCGGCCGGCCGGACGGTGATCAGCTCGCACTGCGTGTACCCGTGCCTGGCCGAGGTGGTGGCGACCTCGCTGTTCCAGAACCTGCCGGTGGGGAGCAAGGCCACCGTCAAGATCCCGGTGTCGTGCTTCTCGCCGAACCTGGACTTCGAGAACGTCAACACGCCGTTCCTGGTCTACACCGAGGCCGCCTTCTCGGTGTCCTTCGCCAACGTCCGCTGGGTGCCGGGCGCCGGCAAGGACCCCGACGCCCGTAAATGCTCGGATCTGACCTGAGGCCGGCCCCGCGCGGGGCCGCCACCGGGCCGTGAACGGCCGCGAGGGCCGCGGGAGCACCTTTCCCGCGGCCCTCGCGCGTTCCGTGCTCGGAGGTCAGCCGGAGCCGGTGGCGGCGAAGGGGATGGCGGCGGCGGTCTCGTCGGTGGCGGCGGGGTGGCGCCACAGGCCGCGCTCGCGCAGGATCGGCAGGACGCCTTCGCCGAACCAGTACGCCTCCTCGACGTGCGGGTGGCCGGACATGACGAACTCGGTGATGCCCAGGCGGTGGTACTCCTCGATGCGGTCGGCCACCTCGGTGTGGCTGCCGACCAGGGCCGTTCCCGCGCCGCCGCGAACCAGGCCGACGCCCGCCCACAGGTTGGGATAAATCTCCAGCTCGTCCCGCCTGCCGCCGTGCAGGGCGAGCATGCGCTTCTGCCCCTCGGACTCGCTGCGCGCCAGGCCCGCCTGCACCTTCTCGACGGTGGCAGGGTCGATGCCGTCCAGCAGCCTGCGGGCCTGCGCCCAGGCCTGCTCGCCGGTGTCCCGGGTGATGACGTGCAGCCTGATGCCGTGCTTGAGCGTGCGCCCCTCGGCCGCGGCCAGGCCGTTCACCCAGGCGATCTTCTCGGCGACGGCCGCCGGCGGCTCGCCCCAGGTGAGGTAGGCGTCCACGTGCCGGGCCGCCACCCGCCCCGCGGCGGGGGAGGAGCCGCCGAAGTAGACCTCGGGCACAGGGTCGGGCAGCCGGTCCAGGCGCGCGCCCTCCACGCGCAGGTGGTCGCCGGTGAAGTCGACGCTCTGGCCCCGCCACAGCGACCTGACGATGTGCAGGAACTCGTCGGTCCGCGCGTAGCGGGCGTCCTTGTCCAGGAAGTCGCCGTACGCGCGCTGCTCGTGGCTCTCGCCGCCGGTCACCACGTTGAGCAGCAGCCGTCCCTGGGAGTGCCGCTGGAAGGTGGCGGTCATCTGCGCGGCCAGGGTGGGGGAGACGAAGCCGGGCCGGAAGGCGACCAGGAACTTCAGGCGCTCGGTGGTGGCGGCCAGCATGGCCGTGGTCAGCCACGCGTCCTCGCACCAGGCGCCGGTGGGCGTGAGCGCCCCGACGAAGCCGAGCTGCTCGGCCGCCTGCACGATCTGCCGGAGGTAGGCCAGCGTGGCGGGCCGGGCGCCGCCGGCCGCGCCGGCGGGCAGGCCGTGACCGCCGCCCACCACGTCCCGGCTGTCGCCGTAGGTGGGCAGGAACCAGTGGAACGTCAAGGTCATCGCGTCTTCCCCTCGATATGGCACGGTCAACCGTAATCCCCATATTGCAGGTAGGCAATACCGGTCGTGGAAGACGCGAATGCTCCCGGGGCGATGGTGCCCCGGGAGCATTCGCGGGCCGGCCGCGGGTCGGTCTCGGTTCGGTCGTGGGCCGGCCGCGCGGTTCGGTCGCGGGTCGTTCTCAGGTCAGTTGCGGACGATGGTGAAGGTCGAGGTCGTGTTCCTGATGTCCACGGCGTTGTCCCTCAGCACCAGGTTGTTGAACGTCGCCGAGCCGACCGCCGGGCCCTGGCCCGGTTCGGGCAGCTCGTTCGCCCAGACGCCGAACCCGGACTTGGCGTCGAACGCGTCGCCGCTCTTACGGGCGCCGGAGATCGTGACGTTGGTCAGGATGGTGTCCTTGATCGGGTTCACCGGCTGGCCGCCGATGTACTGCGTCTGGAACATGATCCCGCTGTAGGTCGGGTCCACGATGTCCACGTCGCTGATGCGGATGCCCTGGAACACCTTCGAGGCCGAGAAGAGCCAGATGGCCGGGAAGGTCTGCTGGCCCCAGAAGTGGCCGCCCGCGCGGACGATCGAGATGTTCTGGAACTGGGTGGGCGGGTCGGCGCCGAACCCGTTCATCGCGTACCCGAAGTCCAGCGAGCTGATCGTGATGCCCGAGTACACCAGCGTGTCGGCGATGTAGATGTTCCGGAAGGTGTTGGCGTACCCGCCGTAGACGGCCACGCCGGCGGCGCGCCACGGCGTCAGGGCGGTCAGGTTCTCGTAGAGGTTGTTCTTCTCGTCGGCCCCGCCGGCGTCGATGGCCGAGAACAGCGCGAAGCTGTCGTCACCGGTCGTGCGGGCCTCGATGTTGGTGACGTGGTTGTCGGTGCTGCCGTTGGTCATGTTGACGCCGTCGGCCCACAGGTCGCGGATCCGCGAGTTCTTGATCGTGATCCGGTCGGTGTTCTGGCCCCAGTACAGGCAGACCGTGTGCTCGTTCCACACGTTGTCGATCGTCATGTCGGCGACGTTGGCCCAGTTGAACACCTTGCCCGGGCCGTCGATGCGGTTGGTGTAGTTGCCGAAGTAGGCGAACCCGGAGAAGGAGGAGCCGTTCGCCGAGGAGGAGGCGTCGAAGCCGACGTCGGTGTTCTCCTGGTTCTGCGGCGCGCGGAACTGGGTGTACCAGGGCCCGGCGCCGACCACCTTGATCGCCTTGCCGTACACGTTGAACTTCGAGGCGGTGTCGTAGGTGCCCGGCGGCAGGTAGACGCCCACCAGCGTGCCCGTGGTGTCCATCCGCGCCTTGTCCAGGGCGTTCTGCACGTCTTGGTGGGTGAAGCCCGCCGGCACCGCGTACCTGGCGGGGTCGGGGTTGGCGATCGGCGACACCTGCTCCAGGTTGATGAAGTCGATCGCGTACGTCGTGCCGTTCGCCGGGTCCTTCTGCAGCCTGATCTTGCTGCCGGCCGGGACGGTCTGCCCGAGCATGACGCCGGCCTCGTCGTAGATGTGCCGCGGCGGGCCCGCGCCCGGCGAGTTCGACGGGCCGGCCTCGGCGCCGTACACCCAGGTGTACCGCGAGGTCAGGTTGATCGGCTTGAGGAAGGAGCCGTTGACGTAGATGTTCAGCGTCGAGTCGATGCCGCCGCCGCCGGAGGAGTCGGGGATGGAGAAGCGGGTGACCAGGGTGTTGGTGCTCGCCTTGGTGGTGAACTCGACGTAGCTGCCGTTGCCGTTCAGCGTCACGGCCCTGCGGCCGGACGCCTCGCCCGCGACGGTGCCGATGTCCCTGCTCGGCCCGACGACCTGCGCGCCGCCGCCGGCCACCGCGTCCTCGGCCTCGTACATGTCGTAGGGCATGTTGGCGCCCCGGCCGACGAAGAACGACTGGCCGGTGGTGTTGTTGGCCTGCTTGACCGGCAGTTCGTTGGCGTCGGCGGCCAGCACCGTCCTGACGGTGTACTTGCCGTTGGCCGCCGTCCAGGTGCCCAGGTTGATCGGCGCCGTGGTGGCGCCGGCCGCGATCGCGCCGCTGTAGGAGCCGGTCAGCGTCCGCACGACCGTCCCGCCGTCGTTGGTGACGGTCAGCGTGATGCCGTGCGCGCCGGACGCGGAGGCCACGGTGCCCTGGTTCTTGATCGCCACGGTGAAGGTGACGGTGTTGCCCGCCGCCGGGTTGCTCGGCGTCCAGCTTGCCACGGGCACCAGGTCGGAGCTGTCCACCGGCCGGACCGTGAGCGAGGTGGGGCTGGTGTAGGAGTTGTTGGCCTCGTTCAGCTCCACGACGCCGTTGGACTCGTCCACCTTGGCGGTGATGGGGTAGGTGCCCGCGTCGCGCGGCCCGATGTTGGCCGAGACGGTGGTGGAGGCCCCGGCGGCCAGCGCGCCGACCGACGCGGTGCCGACCTTGGTGCTCCCCAGGTAAAGGTTGACGTTCGTGGCGCCCGAGGCCGCCGTGCCGCCGTTGCGCACGGTCGCCGACAGCGTGACGGCGTCGGTCTCCACCGGCGAGGCGGGGGAGGAGGTGATGCCGGTGACGGTCAGGTCGGGGTTCGGGGCGGCGGTGCCGATGACCTGGAACTCGGCCACCTGCCCGGCCGGCGCGCCGGAGTTGGCGGTGAACCGGAGCTGGACGTCGGCCACCGTGGCGGACACCGGGATCGTCACCGTGTTGCCCGACGCCGGGTTGAAGGTGTAGGTCGCGGCCGAGGCGAGGCCGGTGAAGGTCGTGGAGTTCTGGTCGCGGCCGAGCACCTGGATGGTCTGCGTGCGGGTGCCCCACGCGCTGTCGGGGTTCAGCTTCAGCATGACCTGGTTGACGCTCGCGTTCGCGCCGAGTTGCACGGTCAGCGTGTTGGGGTAGCTGCCGCCCGCGCCCTCCCAGTACGTCGTGAGGTCGCCGTCGTTGGCGTTGGTGGCCACGAAGGTGTGCACGAACGACGACGCGGTGATCGGCTTGCCGCTCGCCAGGTTGGATCCGCCGCCGCCGCTGCCCGTGCGGGTGACGGTGTTGCTGACCGCCGACTCATGGCCCGCGGCGTCCTTGGCGGTGACCTGGTAGGACACGGTCGCGGTGTCGGGCTGGGAGTCGGTGTAGGTCAGCACGCCGCCCGCCACCGTGCCGCGCACGGCGTTGTTGGCGTAGATGGTGTAGCCGGTGACGCCCACGTCGTCGGTGGAGGCGTTCCAGGTCAGCTTGATCTGCCCGGAGGCCGGCTGGGTGTAGGCCAGGTTGGACGGGGCGCTCGGCGCCTGGGTGTCACCGGTGACCGGCCCGTACACCTCGAACTCCGACACCTGGCCCGCCGGCCACCCGGTGTTGCCGGTGATGGTCAGCCGCACGTACCGGGTGGTGGTCGTGGCGAAGTCGATGGTCACCGTGTTGGCGCCGGTGAAGGTGTAGCCGGCCGAGCCCACGATGGTGGAGAAGCTCGACCCGGTCGTGCTGCCCTGGACGGTCAGGGTCTGGGTGCGCGCGCCCCAGCCCGAGGTGGGGAGCTTCAGGACGACGCCGTTGACGCTCCTGCTGGATCCGAGGTCCACCTGGATCCACTGCGGGAAGGCGTTGTTGGCGCTCTCCCAGTAGGTGCCCTGGTTGCCGTCGTTGACGTTGCCGGCCGTGTAGACGTCGGTGAAGCTGCTCGCGGTGACGGCCTTGCCCGTGGCGAGGTTCGGCCCGGACACCGCGGACGCCGGCAGGACCGGGCCCGCCAGGACGAGCAGGCCGGCCGCGAGCAGCGCCGCGACCAGCCGTAATACCGGGGGGTGCTTCTTTCTCATCGCGTTCTCTATCTCTCGTCTGGGACGACGGATCGCGGCGGCGCCGTGGCGCCGGCAGTGGTCGCCGGGGGGTGGTGATCTCGAGCCAGAGGCAGAGGCAGGGGGCGGGGAAGAGCCCGCGCGGGCTCCGCGCCGGGGGCGCCGGCAGGGAGGATGACGCCGCGCCGGGAGCGCGGGAGGGGATAGGGGCTGCGCTGGATCGGGGATTGGGGCCGCGCTGGTAACGCCGGCGGTGACCGGCAGCGCGATGCCGAGACCGACATCACCGGGGGCCTCCCTTATGGGAGCCGGGCGGACGCACGGACGCGTTGCGGTCCAGCCGGAAGTTGCAGGCTGTGGAACGAAAGCGAGCAGGGATTTGCAAGATTCTTGCAGTGCGTTGGCCAAAGGTTACATACGTGCTACAGCCGAGTCAACGGCCTGTAAGCAACAGACCGGACATGTCCCTTCCGATCGGTGAGAACTCGGCGTAACACTGGAAGACGTGTCTCCCGCGTCACTCCCCGCCCGGGTGGCCGTCCTGCGCGGCAGAGACGCCGAGCAGGATGCGGTCCGGCGGCTGCTGGACCGAGCCCGCACCGGCTCGGGCGGCGCCATGCTCTTCGCCGGCGGGCCCGGCATGGGCAAGACGGCCCTGCTCGACCACGCCGCCGGGCAGGCGCGCGGCTTCCTGGTCCTGCGCACCCGCGGCGCCGAGAGCGAGCACGGCCTGCCCCACGCCGCCCTCCACCGCCTCCTGCGCCCCCTCGGAGACCCCGGCCCCCACCTGCCCGAACCGCAGGCCGCCCTCCTGCGCGCCACCCTTCACCTCCCGCCGGCCTCCCGGCCCCTCTCGGCCACGGGTCCGCGTGCTCCAGGCGCCACAGCCTCGGACGGGCCCACCCCGGCGGCGGCGGCAGGGGGCCGGCCTTCGGCGGCACGCCGGCGGGCCCGGACCGCCGCCGCCCCGTTCAGCCCGGTGGCCCCCACGCAGGAGGCGGGGGACGCGCTCGGGCCGGCGGTGGCGGTGCTGGAGTGGCTGGCGTCCCTGGCCGCCCGCGGGCCCGTCCTGGTCTGCGTCGACGACCTGCACCACCTCGACGCGGCCAGCCATGACCTGCTGCTGTTCGCCGCCCGCCGCCTGGCCGCCGAGCCGGTCGCCTTCCTGTTCACCGCCGACCGGCCGCCGGGCCACGGGGCGGCGCTGGACGACGAGGTGCCCGTGCGGGTGCTGGGCCCGCTCGACCCGGCCGCCGCCAGGCAGATGCTCGACGACCTCGCCCCGGCCGGGCTCGGCGAGGACCTGCGCGCGTCGCTCGAACGGCTCGCCCACGGCGTCCCCCTCGCCCTGGCCGAACTGACCGGATCGCTCACGCCGGGCCGGCTCGCCGGCACGCACGCGCCTCCCGTCTCCGTACCGCCGGGCGGCCGGCTCTGGCGCGCCCACACCCGCCGGCTCGCGGCGCTGCCCGAGGCCACCCGGGCGCTGCTCCTGCTGGTCGCCGCCGACCCCGACCTCGACATCCCCACCCTGGTCCGCGCCGCCGCACCACGCCACGGCGACGCCGCACCGTCCGAAGCCGGAGAACGGTACGGCGGCGTCCCGCCCGACGCCGGACGAGGTCACGGCGGGGGCGTCTCGCCCGGGCACGTGCTGGACCTGCTCGAACCGGCCGAGGTCGCCGGGGTCCTCACCGCCGAGGGCGACCGGTACGCCTTCGCCGAGCCCGTGATGGGTCCGGTCGTCTACGCCGCCGCTTCCCCGGCCGCCCGGCGTGCGGCGCACCGCCTGCTCGCCGGCGTGCTGCACCACGACCACCAGCGCCTGCGGCGGGCCTGGCACCGCGCCGCCGCCCTCGACGGCTCGGTGGACGAGCTGGCCGCCGAGCTCGCCGAGGCGGCGCAGGCCGCCGGCCCGCACGCCGGTCATCCCGAGCCCTATCTCGCCCTCGAACGCGCCGCGGAGCTGACCGAGCGCGGCGAGGTCAAGGCCGCCCGGCTCGCGGCGGCCGCCCACCACGCGTCCATCTCGGGCCACCCGCAACGGGCCAGGGCGCTGCTCGCCCGGCTGTCGCCGCTCACCGTCCCCGCGGAGATGCGCGGCCAGGCCGAGCTGCTGCGCGGCAACCTGGAGCTGCTCGGCGGCGAGACCGGCAGCGCGCACGACAGGTTCCTGGCCGCCGCCGGGTGGCTGCTCGACCGCGACCGCTCCCTCGGCGTCCGCGCCCTGGTCCGCGCCGCCGAGGCCGGCTACTTCGCCGGCGACCATCAGCGCTTCCTCGCCATCGCCCGGCGCGCCGCCGTCCTGCGCCGTCCCGACGAGCGCCCGGCCACCCGGCTGATGTTCGAGTTCCTCGAAGGCATGGCGGCCACCCTGCGCGGGCGGCACGCCGAGGCCGCCGAGCCGCTGCGCCGCGTCCTGCTCCTGGCGCCCCATGTCCACAGCACGGCCATGCTGGTCTGGGCCGGATCGGCCGGCCTGCTGCTCGGCGACGACGCCAACGCGCTCGCCCTGGCCACCCGGGCCGTCGAGAGCGCGCGCGGACGGGGAGGCGCCTCGGCGCTGCCGCAACTGCTGTCGGCCGTCATCAACGCCGAACTATGGCTCGGCCGGTACGGATCGGTCACCCGCCACGCCATCGAAGGGCTGCGGCTCGCCCAGGAGACCGGCCAGCACAACACCGCGGGCCAGCATCTTGCGTGGCTCGCGCTGGCCGCGGCCGTCCAGGGCGACAAGGAGACCTGCCGCACCCGGGCCGCGGCCGCCCTGGAGGTCGCCGACGCCCACGGGCTCGGCGTGGCGGCGGCGCTCGGCAACTGGGCCCTCGCCCACCTCGACCTGTCCCGCGGCCGGGCCGCCGACGCCGCCGGCCGGCTGCGCGCCGAGCTCCGGAACGGCCACGTGGTCGTCCGGGTGATGGCCACCCCCACCTTCATCGAGGCCGCGGCGCGCACCGGCGAACGGCAGGACGCCATGGCCGCGCTGGACGTGCTCGACCGCTGGGCGGGCAGCACGCGCAACCCCGACCGGCTCGCGCTCGCGGCGCGATGCCACGCGTTGCTCGCCGAGCCGGGCGCGTCGGAAGAGCTGTTCCGCCACGCTCTCGACCTGCACCACCGCGGGTCGTGCGAGTTCGAGACGGCCAGGACGGAGCTGTTGTTCGGCGGCGCGCTGCGCCGCGACCGGCGTCCCGGCGCGGCGCGGGAGCACCTCCACAGCGCGCTCGACGCCTTCGAACGGTTCGGCGCCCGGCTGTGGGCGGCCCAGGCTCGCGCCGAACTGCGCGCCGCCGGGCAGGCCGTCCCGCCCCCGTCCACGCCGGCGTCCCGGCCGTTCTCCCATCTGCCGGAGGGCGAGCGCCAGGCGGACCGCCAGGCCCAGATCGCCCGGCTCACGGCGCAGCAGGAGCAGATCGCGCGGATGGTCGCGGAGGGCGCCACCAACCGCGAGGTGGCGGCACGGCTGGTCATCAGCCCCCGCACCGTCGACCACCACCTGCGGAACATCTTCGCCCAACTCGGCATCCGCTCCCGCGTGGACCTGGCCCGCCTCCTGTCCTGACGGCGAGCAGGCGGGTGAGCGCCTCCCGGTCAAGGCCGGTGATTTCGCCGATGCGCGGCTGACTTCGGGATCTCACAATTGCGGCAGTCAGTAGTCAGCAGAAGCGTCCCGCTGACCTGCGGTGTCCCCCGTCCGAACCGTGCCGGCCGGCCCCCCGGCCGCCTGCTTCGGGCCGCCGCCGGGTCGCCGGGCGCCTCGCCCGCTGGTCCCCCCACCGACAGGGAGCACACGAACGTGCAGCCACGCGAGATCCTCTCCCCCACCCCCCTGCCCGCCGCCGCCCTCCTGCGAGACCGGGCCGCCGTCCCCCGGCGGCGGTTCGGGGCGCGGCTCATCACCAAGGTGTGCCTGGCCCTGGCCCTGACCGGTGGCGCCCTCGCCGCGGCCCCCGGCGCGCACGCGGCGGCAGGCCCCTACGAGCGCGGCCCGGCGCCCACCAACGCGAGCATCGAGGCGGCCCGCGGGCCGTTCGCGACCGCCCAGACCTCGGTGTCCTCGCTGAGCGTCAGCGGGTTCGGCGGCGGCACCATCTACTATCCGACCGACACCAGCCAGGGGACCTTCGGCGCCATCGCCATCTCCCCGGGGTACACCGCCACTTGGTCGAGCCTCAGCTGGCTCGGACCCCGGCTCGCCTCGCAGGGGTTCGTCGTGTTCGGCATCGAGACCAACACCCTGTACGACCAGCCCGACAGCCGGGGCAGGCAGTTGCTCGCCGCGCTGGACTACCTGGTCAGCAACAGCAGCAGCACGGTGCGGGCCCGCATCGACACCACGCGCCTCGCCGTGGCCGGGCACTCCATGGGCGGCGGCGGCACCCTGGAGGCCGCGAACGCGCGCCCGTCGCTGCAGGCCGCCATCCCCATCGCCCCGTGGAACCTCGACAAGAGCTGGTCGGGCGTGCGCGTCCCCACCATGATCATCGGCGGCCAGGCGGACGCCATCGCCCCGGTGGCCACGCACTCCCAGCCGTTCTACACCAGCATTCCCTCCTCGACCGAGAAGGCGTACATGGAGCTCACCGGGGCCTCGCACTTCTTCCCGCAGACGTCCAACACCACGATGGCCAAGTACATGATCTCGTGGATGAAGCGCTTCATCGACGACGACACCCGCTATGACCAGTTCCTCTGCCCGGCGCCGCGCAGCATCGCGATCTCGGAGTACCGCGACACCTGTCCGCTCACCTAGCCGCGGGTCCCGGCGCCCGTCCCGCGGGACGGCGCGCCGCACCCGCACCGATGGCGGCCGCCGGCGCGGCCGCCATCGGCATGGGCGGTCACCGGCCCCCGACATGGACCGCGGGCGTCCGGCCGGCCCACGGCATGGCCTCCTCCAACTGCGACGCGACGCGGACCAGCAGGTCCTCCCGGCCGTACGGGGCGACGATCTGCACCCCGATGGGCAGCCCGTCCTCGCTCCACCCCAGCGGCAGGCTGATCGCCGGCTCCCCGGTGAGGTTGAACAGCGCCGTGAACGGGCCGTAGTCGAACAGCGACTCCAGCCACGTGGCCACCGTGTGCCCGGGGTCGTCGTACCGCAGCGTCCCGTGCGGCGCGGGCGGGCGCGCCAGCGTGGGCGTGACGAGCAGGTCGTACTCGCCGAAGAAGGCCCCGACCGTCCTGCCCGCCCGGTTCTGCGCGTCGAACGCGCCCAGCAGCCGGTAGGCGCTCAGTTCCCCCGCCTCGGCGAACGCCCGCCGCGTCACCGCCTCCACCTTGGCGGGGTCCGGCGCCCTGAGGGCGGTGAGCAGCGGCGCGGCGACGGCGACGATCGCGAACGGCACCATGGCGCTCATCATGGTCTCCGCGCCGACCTCCGGGCCGGCCTCGCCGACCACGTGGCCGAGCTTCTCCAGCGCCAGACCCGTCTGGACGGCCGCCGCCGCCACCTCCGGGTCCGCCGCCACGTCCGGCCACCCCCGCGTCGACACCGCCACCCGCAACCGGCCGGGATCCGCCCCGACCTCCTCGGCGTAGGGGCGCGCGGGCGGCGGGGCGGTGTACTTGTCGCCCGGCGCCGGGCCCTGGATCGCGTCCAGGTAGTGGGCGGTGTCGCGCACCGTGCGGCTCAGCCCCGACTCTATGGAGATGCCGAACAGCGGCTCGCCCACGTCCGGCCCGCACGGCACCCGTCCCCGGCTCGGCTTCAGCCCGACCAGCCCGCAGCAGGAGGCGGGGATGCGGATGGAACCGGCGCCGTCGCTCCCATGGGCGAGGGGCACGGCTCCGGCCGCCACCAGGGCGGCCGAGCCCCCGCTGGACCCGCCGACGCCCCGGGCGAGGTCCCACGGGTTGCGCGTCGGCCCGTACAGCACCGACTCGGTGGAGAAGCTGATCATCATCTCGGGCACCGTCGTCAGGCCCAGCGTGACCAGGCCCGCCGAGCGTAGGCGCCGCATCAGGTCGGTGTCGTGCCCGGCCACGGCCCGGACGGCCCGGCTGCCGCAGAAGAACGGCGTCCCCTCGGCCATCGGGCCGTTGTCCTTGATCAGGAACGGCACCCCGGCGAGCGCCCCGCCGGGGTCGTGGTCCAGCGCCGGGGTGAACGGCGGCAGCGCCAGCCCGTTCAACTCGGCGTCCGCCGCCTCCAGGGCCCGCCGCGCGACCTCCTCCACCTCGCCGGCGGAGATCTCACCCGCCGCGATCAGCCCGCGCAACCCGACGGCGTCGTATCCCGCGTACTCACGAAGCTCCACTTCGTCCCCCTCGTCGCACCGTTCCGCTGCGTCCGGTCATCTCTGCTCCGGCGTCGTGACCAGCGTGAACCGTCGCTGCGCCCCGGTCATGAGGGCTACCACTGACCCACGGCACTGAGCCCCCACGCACCCGGCCCACACGCCGCGGCCGCCGAGTCCTGCCGGGACGCCGGCCGCCCCCCACACATCCCGAGCCCCCACGCATCCGCGCCCACACGCTGCGACCGCCGAGTCCTGCCGGGACGCCGGCCGACCCCCACCCACCCCGGGCCCGCAGACCCCCGCGAGGTCAATGTGGACCGTCCAGGAGGCCGTCGGAGACGGGCGTCCATGGGATCGGGGCCGTGGCTGTCAGACTGGTCCGGTGGATGCCGGACCGAGCGCCTCGCGTCCCTTCGCCGGGCGCGATCGTGAGGTCGCCGTGCTGCGCGAGGCCGCCGCCGCCGCTCGGGAGGGCGGTGGAGGGGTGATCCTCGTCTCGGGTCCGCCAGGCATGGGCAAGTCCCGCCTGGTGGAGGAGGCCCTGGCCGGCGAACCCGGTGTCGTCTGGGCGCGCTGTCCGGACGAGCCGGGCGTCCCCCCACTGTGGCCGTGGACGCGCCTGCTGCACCGCCTCGCCCCTCATCCGTCCCCCCGCCCCGCGACCCGCTCACCAGCGGCACGAGCGGACGCCGACCCCGCCGAGGCGGGCGCCGATCCCGTCGGGTCGAGTGCCGATGCCGCTGAGGCTGACCTCGATACCGCCAAAGGCGCCCCCGGCGCCGTCGGGGCGGGTGGTGATGCGGTGGAGGCCGGTGGGAACGCCGCCGGAGTGGATCTTGATGCGATCTGGGCCGGTGGGGATGTCGCGGAGGCGGGCGCCGCGCGGTTCCGGCGGCTCGTCTCGCTCGCCGACGCGCTGCTCGCGGCGGCCGAGGACGCCAAGGGCCTCGTCGTCGTCCTGGAGGACGTCCACGACGCCGACGAGGCGTCCCTGGCCCTGCTGCGCCACGTCGCTTCGGAGACCCCGGGGTCGCGGCTGCTCGTCCTGGCGACGCACCGCGATCCGGCTCCCGGACGCGACGGCGCCCTGGCCGCCACCCTTGCCGGCATCGCCCGCGGCCGGGCCGTGCGCGCCCTGGCCCTGGCCCCGCTGACCGTGGGGGATGTGGCGCGGGTGCTCGCGGACGTCCCCGGGGGCGCCGCGCACGCGCCGGCGGTGCACGAGCGCACCGGGGGCCTCCCCTTATTGGTCGCCGCGATGGCGGCGGCCCTCGGACGCACACCTCACCCCGCCGGCGGGGCCCCGCACAAGGGCGATATGAGCGCTGACGGGCTGGTGCCGCCCGCGGATCTGCGGCAGCTCGTTCTGGGAATGCTCGACGGCCTCGGCCCGGAGGCGCGGGAGACGGCGCGGGCCGCGGCGGTCCTCGGGCAGGACATCGACGCGCGTCTGCTGGCGGAGGTCCGCGATCTGCCGCACGCCGTGGTGTCCGCCCACCTCGACGCGCTCGCTACCGCCGGCGTGCTCACGACCGGCGGTACGCCGACGTCCGTCACGTGGCCGCCCGCGTACCGGTTCGCCCACGCCCTGGTGCGGGACGGCGTGGCCGCCGCGGCGGCCCGGGAGGCGGCCGGGCTGCACCGGCGTGCGGCCGCCGCGCTGGCCCGCCGGGCAGGCGACGATCCCGCGCAGGCCGCGCGCGTCGCCGCCCACTGGCAGCGCGCGGGCGACGACCCCGAGACCCTGCGCGCGGCGTTGCGGTGGACGCGCGCCGCCGCCGCGCACGCGCTGCGCTCCTCCGCGCCGCAGGACGCGGCCCGGCTCAGCCGTCAGGCTCTCGGCCTGCTCGATCGCCTGGATGTCGATCACTCGCGGCGGGCGGAGATCCTCATCGAATCGGCCACCGCCGAGTGCTGCGCCGGGTTCGTCCGCCAGAGCGCGGAACACTGCCGCGAGGCCGCCGAGGCCGCCGGCGCCGCGGGACGCCCGGACCTGCTCGCGTCCGCCGCCCTCGTCCTCGGCGGGGCCGGGGACCGGAGCGTCGTGGTCGCCATGGCCGCCCTCTGCGACCGCGCCCTGGCGGCCATGGGGGAGCGGCAGGGCGAAGCCGCCACAGCGGACCTGGAGGGCGGAGGCGTCGCGGGGGAACGAGGGAGCGAAGGCCTTGTCGGGGCTGGGGTGGGTGAGGCCGTCACGCGGTCGCGGCTGATGGCGCGTAAGGCGTCGTGGGAGGTGGAGGCCGACCGGTGGGAGGAGGCCGCGCGGACCTCGGCCGAGGCGTTGCGCCTCGCCGAGGGGTGCGGCGACCCCGCGGCCCTGCTCGACGCCGCGCGTGCCAGGGCCGGGATCCTCGACCGGCCCGGCGACGCCGCCGAACGCCGGCGGCTCGGTGAGCTGTCCGTCGGCGTGGGCCTGCGCGTGGGCCGGCCGATGCCGGCGGTCCGCGGGTACATCTGGCGGCTGGACGCCGACTACCAGAGCGGAGACCTCGCCGCGGTGGACGACGGCATCGCGCGGCTCGGCGAACTGGCGGCGGCGACGCGGCTGCCGGTGGCCCGCTGGTACCACCTGCGGGTGGCGGCGGCCCGCGCCGCACTGGCCGGGCGCTGGGACGAGGCGCGCGCCCGGTCCTCGGAGGCGGGGGCGGTGGCGGTCCGGACGGGTGACTCGCTGGCGTGCGTGGTGACCGACGTCTTCGCCGCGTTGGTGGCGCTCGTACGGGGCGACCCGAGCGAGGTGCCGGAAGGCGACCCCGAGGCGTTCGCGGCGCCGATCCCGGTGGTCGAGGCCGCCCACGCGCTGCGTCTGCACCTGACCGGGGCGCGCGAGGAGGCGCTCGCCGGGTACGAGCGGCTGCGGCTGCTGCTGCGCGGCCCCCTGCCGGGGGTTCACGGGATGGGCGTGCTCCAGCATGTGACCGAGCTGGTCGAGGTGTTCGACGACGCCGAGGCGGCGCGGTGGGCGTACGAGCACTGGCTGCCGTGGTCGCGGGCCGCGGGCGTGCCCGGGGGAGCCGACAGCTTCTGCGGCGGGGCGTCCGCGCGGGCCGCCGGGCGCATGGCGGCCGTCATGGGCCGGCTGGACGACGCCGAGCGGGCCCTTCGCATGGCGGCCGAGGTCAACGTGCGGCTGGGCGCCCGGCCCTGGCTCGTCCATTCCTGGCTCGCCCTTGCGCAGGTGCTGCTGCGCCGAGGGGCTCCCGGGGATCACGACGAGGCGGCGACTCTGGCCGCGCGGGCCGCGGCCGAGGCGCGGCGGCTGGACCTTCCCGGTCCGCTCGCCCGCGCCGACCGGCTGCTCGCCGAGGCGGCGGCCCGGCGCCGTGCGGGCGACCCGCTCACCGCCCGGGAGCGTGAGGTGGCGGACCTGGTCGCGCAGGCGCTGTCGAACCGGCGGATCGCCGAACGGCTGACCGTGAGCGAGCGCACCGTCGAGAGCCACGTGCGCAACATCCTCGCCAAGCTCGGCCTGACCACCCGCACCGAGCTGATCGCTCACCTCCTCACCCCCCGCCGTCACCCGGCCCCGTGAACGCGGCCTCGCCCGTCTCGCCCGTGCTCCACGCGGGCGCGCCCTCCGGCGGGCCGCGATCGTCCCGGGTCGCGGGCGCCGTCGGGCCGGTGGGATCAGGCGAGGGCGGAGACGCCGGTGACCTGGTCGTGCAGGATCCGCCAGCCTTTGTCGTCGTCGGGGCCGCCTCGGTGCGGCCGCCGGAAGCGGGTGGTCTCCAGGGCGATGTCGGCGAGGTCCCAGCGGATGCGGTAGAGGCGCAGCATGGCCGGCAGCGGCGCGATGCCGGTCGCGGCGGTGTAGGCGGCGAGGATGGAGCCGTCGCCCGGGTCGAGGTTCCACAGGTCGCGTTCGGGCGGCGCGACGAGCGCGGTCTCCCAGTCGATGAGCATCCAGCCGCCGGAGGCGGCCAGCATGGTGTTGCCGGAGTGCGTCTCGCCGTGGGTGAGCACCATGCGGGACGGGTCGTTCCGACCGGCGGCCACCAGGTCGTCGTACCGCCCGAGCAGCCGCCGCAACGGCGCCGCGTGCTCGGCCAGCAGCGCCGCGGCCGGACGCGCGTACGGCCCGAGATCCTCGCCGGGAGAGGCGCCCGGGCCGGGGGCGCCGCGCAGGGCCGCTTCGAGTTCGTCGCGGTGGGGGATGGCGAAGTCGTCGGCCATGGCGTGCCGGCGGGCCGCGTGCGGCGCCGTGTGGAGGGCGATGACCATGCCGAGGATGGCGCGCCGGTGGCCGGGGGCGTAGTCGCCCCAGGAGAAGCTCCGCCCTTCGACGAACGGATAGAGCGCGACGCAGAAGCGGTCGCCCGACCGTGCCACGGGCTCGCCGCCGCGCGTGGGGACGGGCGCCACGGCGTACCCGTGCCCGTGGTCGCGCAGGACGCGAGCGGTGGCGAGGCCGGCGCACACCCTGCCGTACGCGGCGTCCAGCGGTTCGTCATCGGACAGGCGCCTGCCGTCGAGCTCGTCGACGGTGACGAACCACCGGGCGCCTCCGGTGTCGCGGGCCTCCCAGTGGTGGCTGCCGAAGCCGACGGGCCGGTAGGTGAGCGAGACGGCGGCAAGGCCCCACTCGCGGGCCAGCGCCGATGCCAGAACGCCGTCCGGCAGGTCGCGGGGAGGGGTCAGCACGGCCACATCGTAGATCCGCTCCCCGGGCCGCCGGCCACCCGTTTTCGGCCCCGGCGCGCGCGAGATCACGGCCTACGGCGAGGCGCGCGTTCGCTCAGGTCTCCTCGGGGTCCAGGCCGAGGGCGGAGCGGCCGCCGTCGATGGGGACGATCGCGCCGTTGACGAAGCTCGCGTCGTCCGACAGCAGGTAGGCGACCGCCGCGGCGACCTCCTCGGGTCGTCCGACCCGGCCCAGCGGGTGGAGCCGGCGCATCTGGTCCTCGACGCGTCCGGCGGCCCGCGGCTCCTGGCCGCGCAGGAACTCCTGGTAACGGGCGGTGGCGATCGAGCCGAGGGCGACCGCGTTCACGCGCACTCCCGAGGGGCCGTAGTCGACGGCCAGCGCGCGGGTGAGCCCTTCGACGGCGGCCTTGGCGGTGGCGTACGGCAGGGCGCCCCGGACGGCCCGCTGCGCCTGGTGCGAGGACACGTTGACGATCGCGCCGCCGCGTCCGGCCGCCAGGAAGCGGCGGACCGCCGTGGCGCTGCCCGCGACGGCGGGGCCGAGGTTCAGGTCGACGAGGCCGACGATCTCGCGCGCCGGGACCTCGTGCAGGGAGGCGTCACGGAACACCGCGGCGTTGTTGACCCAGCCGGCCAGCGGACCGGCGGCCTGCGCCAGGTCGGCGGCCCGCTCGGTGACGGACTCGTCGGAGGCGTCGCCGGTCACGGCGGCCACCCGCGGCCCGGCGGGATGCCCGCGGGTCCACGCCACCGCCGCGGGGTCGCGCTCGATGACGACGACCCGGCCGTCCCGCTGGAGAAGCCGCTCGGCGATCGCCCGGCCGATGCCCTGACCGCCGCCGGTCACCACGTACGAAAGCCCCATGACCACCCCCTCGACTGATCACAAACTACCCAAAAGCGCACCGCACGCGTGCGGCCCGCCGGGCGCGACGGTCGCACGGGGCGGCAGAACCACCTGAACCAGTAGGTCTTCGCATCCCGGCCGCCTGCGCCTCGCGCCGTCGCGGGTACCGTTGGCTGCCCGCAGCCCAGGGCGCGCCAGCCCCGTCCGTGAACCCGGTGAGGAGACAGATGACGACCGACCAGGCCACGTTCGCCGTCCGGGCCGTGCCTTACGACGATCCCGGCGCCGAGGAGCTGCGCACGGCGATGGAGGCCGAGATGGGGCTGCGGTACGCCGACCGGCTCGCCGACCCGGGCCACCTGCCCCCGGACATGAAGGTGCGGGCCGAGACGGTCCTGTACACCGGGGTCGCCTTCGACGGGGGTGTGCCCGTGGGCCATGTCACCCTTCGGCGCCTGGGCGAGGAGGTCGAGCTCAAGCGCATGTACGTCGCGCCGTCCCATCGCGGCTCGGGGGTGGCGCGGGCCCTGCTGGCGGCGGCGGAGGAGGCCGCCCGCGCCCTCGGGGCCCGGCGGATCATCCTGCAGACCGGCGACCGCCAGCCCGACGCGGTGCGGGTGTACGAGCGCGAGGGCTACACCCGCGTGCCGATCTTCCCGCCCTACGAGTCGCTCGACTACTCGTTCTGCTTCGAGAAGGCGCTCGCGCCCTGAACGCCCGCTGACGACACGGCCGCCCCCTGACGACGCGGCCGTCCGGTGGCGGATCTCGCCGGTCCGGCGGCCGGTCGGCTGCTCGGCGGTGGTGCGCGGACTCGGCTGAGTGGCGCAATCTCCCCGTTATCCCCATTTCCCTACCGGATTGCTAGGTTGATCCCGTCGGAGCTGGCGAACAGCCGGGGAGGCGGATGTGGAACGGGTGACGGCGGAGCCCACCGCGCGGCGCCGCCGGGCCGATCGGGCCCGGCAGGTCGCCGACCTGCTGCGCAGGCAGATCGTGCACGGCCACTTCCCGGCGGGGCAGCTCCCCCTGGAGGCCGCGCTGGCGCGCGAGTTCGGCGCCTCGCGCAACACCGTGCGCGAGGCGCTGCACCTGCTGCGCGAGGAAGGGCTGGTCGAGCGGTGCCCGGGAGTGGGCACCACGGTGGCGGGGGAGAAGTACCCCCACGGCCTGCACCGGCTGCTCGGCCTGGCGGAGACCCTGCACGAGCACGGCGAGGTGACCAACCAGGTCAGGACCATGACCCTGATCGAGCCGCCGGCCATGGTCGGCCACCGCCTCGGCGTGCCGCCGGGCGAGCGGGTCATCTACCTCGAACGGCTCCGCCGGCTCAACGGCGTGCCCCTCTCGCTCGACCTGACCTACCTCGTCCGCGAGGTCGGCGAGCCGCTGTTCGACGCCGACCTGGAGCACAACGACATCTTCGTGCTGCTCGAACGCATCGCGGGCCAGCCTCTCGGCATGGCCGAGCTGACCCTGGAGGCGGTCAACGCCGACGCCCACACCGCCGCCGCCCTGGACGCGCCGCGCGGCGCCGCGCTGCTCATGGTCGAGCGGCTCACCCACCTGGCCGACGGCCGGCCGGTCGACCTGGAGTTCATCCGCTTCAGAGGCGACCGGCTGACCATGCGCGGCCATCTCGACCGCACACCCCCCGCCCCCGGCGGCGGCCCGGCCGGCACAGCGCCGCCCGCGCGCCGCGACCACGACGCCACCATGGAGGAACGACCATGGCCCTGATCGAACAGCGGGTCGAGGTGCCCGTGACCATCGACGAGTCGCTGTGCATCGACGGCTGCACGCTGTGCGTCGAGGCGTGCCCGCTCGACTCCCTCGCCATCAGCGACGAGACCGGCAAGGCGTACATGCACGTCGACGAGTGCTGGTACTGCGGCCCGTGCGCCGCCAGGTGCCCGGTCGACGCCGTCACCATCAACATCCCCTACCTGCTGCGATGAAGGAGGCCGCCATGCGCGCAGCCCTGGCGTCGATCGCCGTCATGCTCGCCGCGACCGGCTGCTCGGTCGCCGGCGCGGCGGGCGGCGGGGAGAAGACGACGCTGGTCGTCGGCTACCAGTCCAAGACCATCAACACGGTGACCGCCGGAACCCTGCTGCGGTCCCTCGGCTACCTGGAGAAGCGGCTCGGCCCGGGGTACACGGTCGAGTGGCAGGACTACGACACCGGCGCGCCCATCACGGCGAAGATGGTCGCCGGGAAGATCGACATCGGGTCCATGGGCGACTACCCGCTGCTGATCAACGCCGCCCGCACCCAGGGCATCCCGGCGGCCCGCACGCGGCTGGTGTCCATCACCGGGTACAACCTGCGCGGTGGGCTCAACATGGTCGTCGTCCCGCCCGGCTCCACGGCCAGGACGCTCGCCGACCTCAAGGGCGCCACCATCTCCGCCAGCGCCGGCTCCGCCGGGCACGGCACGCTCGTCCAGGCGCTGGAGAAGGCCGGCCTCGACCCGGCCCGGGACGTGCGCGTCGTCAACCACCAGCCCGCGGTGGGCGCCTCGCAGCTGGAGTCCGGGGGAGTGCAGGCGTACGCGCAGTTCGTCGCCTGGCCCGGCCTGCTGGTCTTCCAGCACAAGGCCCGGCTGCTGTACGACGGCTCGGCGCTGGACGTGCCGACCTTCCACGGCGTGGTGCTGCGCCAGGCGTACGCCAAGGAGCACCCCGACGTCGTGGACGCCTTCCTCAAGGCCCAGATCGACGCCACCCGCTACCTGCACGAGCACCCGCTGGAGGCCGCCGAGTCCGTCGCCACGGCCACCGGGCTGCCCGCCGAGGTCGTCTACCTCTACAACGGCCCCGGCGGCATCGCGACCTTCGACCCCACGCTCAAGCCGCCGCTCCAGGCCGCCCACGAGCACGACGTGCCGTTCCTCAAGCGCATCGGCGACGGCTTCCCCGGAGTCGACGTCCGCGCGTTCGTCGACGACTCCTACCTGCGCAAGGCGTACGGCCCCACCTACGACGCCGACCTGGCCTCGACGGCCAACCCCGCGCGGATCACCGGGCCCGACCCGGTGTGCGGCAAGGCGGCCGGCGACCCGGTGACCGCCTCGGAGCTGTGGCTCGCCGGCGCGACGACGACGCGGCCGGCCGCCACGCCCACCTGCCTGCTGCGTCAGATCGCCGCCGCCGGCGCGCCCGTGCGCGCCGCCTACGTCCCCGACACCGTCACCGGCACCCGGTGGTTCGCCGACGGCTCGGTCTGGCTGCGTGACCCCGCGGCGGCGCCCGACGACAGGTTCCTGCCCTTCACCACGCAGGACGGCGCCGACGCCTACCGTCAGCGGCACCCGAAGACGCGGCCGCTCTCCTACGAGGAGGCGCTGCGGGCGGCCAAGGCGGGCGGCGAGGCGCGGTGACCGCGCCGGCCCGGACCTCCCCACCGCGGGCGGCCGCCGCTCCCACGCCCGCGCCGCGCGGGGCCCGGTGGGGCTGGGCCGCCAAGGCTGCCTCGCTGCCGGCCGCCGCCGGGGTGTGGCAGGCGCTCACGGTCACCGACGCGCGCCTGTGGCTGCGGTTCGACCGGCTGCCGACGCTCGGCGACATCGCCGCCGAGGCCGCCCGCCGCCTGGCGGACCCGGTCTACTACCTGGACCTGCTGCAGAGCCTGCTGCGCATCCTCACCGGGTTCGGGCTGGCCTCGGTCGCGGGCGTGGCCGTCGGCGTCGCCGTCGCCCGCTCGCGACGCACTCGCCACGTGCTGCTGCCGCTGCTGGAGGCGGTGCGCCCGATCCCGGCGATCGCGCTGGTCCCGGTCGCCATCCTGCTGTTCCCCACCGACGAGCAGGGCATCGTGTTCATCACCTTCGTCGCCGCCTTCTTCCCGGTCATGGTGAGCACCCGGCACGCCGTGCGGGCGCTGCCCACCCTGTGGGAGGACGCCGTCCGGACCCTCGGCGGCGGGCGGCGGCACGTTCTGTGGAACGTCGTGCTGCCGGGCATCCTGCCCGGCGTGTTCGGCGGGCTTTCGGTCGGCATGGGGGTGGCGTGGATCTGCGTCATCTCCGCCGAGATGATCTCCGGCGAGTTCGGCGTCGGGTACCGCACCTGGCAGTCGTACACGCTGGTCGACTACCCGGCGGTCATCGTCGGGATGGCCACCATCGGCCTGCTCGGCTGGTCCACCTCGGCCGCCGTCGAGCTCGCCGGGCGCAGGGCGACCCGCTGGCTGCCCCGCGCCGAGGGGCGGGAGTCGTGACGGCGCGCCGACGGCGGGCCCGCCCGGAGAGGAGCACCACGTGACGACGCTCGCACGACCGGCGCGCACCGGCGAGGCGCGGCCCGGGCTCGGGTTCACGCTGGACGGGCTGTCGCTCGGCTACGGCCGCGGCCCGGTGCTGCACGAGGTCGGCCTGGACATCGTCCCCGGCGAGGTCCTGGTCGTCGTCGGGGCCTCGGGTTCGGGCAAGTCCACGCTGCTGCGCGCGATGGCCGGGCTGCACGTGCCGCACGGCGGCCGGATCCTCGCCGACGGGGTGCAGGTCGCGGCCACCTCCGCCGACCGGGCCATGGTCTTCCAGGATGACGGCCTGCTGCCGTGGCGCACCGTCCGGGCGAACGTCGAGCTGCCGCTGCGCATCCGCGGGACGCCCCGGCGCGAGCGCGCCGCGGCCGCCGGCGCGTGGATCGCCCGGGTGGGCCTGGCCGGCGCGGAGGACCGGCTGCCGCGCGAGCTGTCCGGCGGCATGCGGCAGCGGGTGCAGCTCGCCCGCGCCCTGGTCGGCGCGCCCCGCGCCGTGCTCATGGACGAGCCGTTCGGCGCGCTGGACGCCCAGACCCGCGCCCAGATGCAGCGCCTGCTGCTGGAGGTGCTGGCCGACACCCGGGCGACGGTGGTGTTCGTCACCCACGACGTGGACGAGGCGCTGCTGCTCGCCGACCGGGTGGTGGTGCTCGGCCGCCACGGCGTCCGCTCGGTGATCGAGATGCACGGACCGCGCGACCCCGCCGCCGACCGGAGCGAGACGCGCGCGAGGATCCTGGAGGAACTGTAGATGGACATCCCCTCGATCGAGGACCGCCTGAGCCTGGACTGCGACGTGCTGGTCGTCGGCGGCGGCACGGCCGGGACGATGGCCGCGATCACCGCGGCCGAGCAGGGAGCTCGCGTGCTGCTGCTGGAGAAGGCGCACGTGCGGCACAGCGGCGCGCTCGCCATGGGCATGGACGGGGTCAACAACGCCGTCATCCCCGGCAAGGCCACCCCCGAGGACTACGTCGCCGAGATCACCCGCGCCAACGACGGCGTCGTCGCGCAGAAGACCATCTACCAGACCGCCACCCGCGGCTACGAGATGGTCCGGCGGCTGGAGCGGTACGGCGTGAAGTTCGAGAAGGACGAATACGGCGACTACGCCGTGCGCAGGGTGCACCGCTCGGGCAGCTACGTGCTGCCGATGCCCGAGGGCAAGGACGTCAAGAAGGTGCTGTACCGGGTGCTGCGCCGCCGCGACATCCGCGAGAGGGTGCGCATCGAGAACCGCGTCATGCCGGTCAGGGTGCTCACCGAAGGCGGCAGGGCCGTGGGCGTCGCCGGGTTCGACACCAGGTCGGGCCGCTTCGTCACCGTCGCGGCCGGGGCGGTCATCCTGGCCACCGGCGCCTGCGGCCGCCTCGGCCTGCCGGCGAGCGGCTACCTCTACGGCACCTACGAGAACCCGACCAACGCCGGCGACGGGTACGCCATGGCCTACCACGCGGGCGCGGAGCTCAGCGGCATCGAGTGCTTCCAGATCAACCCGCTGATCAAGGACTACAACGGACCCGCGTGCGCGTACGTGGCCAACCCCTTCGGCGGCTACCAGGTCAACAGCCGGGGCGAGCGGTTCGTCGACTCCGACTACTGGTCGGGCCAGATGATGTCCGAGGTCGCCGCCGAGATCTCCTCGGCGCGCGGGCCCATCTACCTGAAACTGACCCACCTGCCCGACGAGACCATCGGCGCGCTGGAGACCATCCTGCACTCCACCGAGCGCCCCACGCGCGGCACCTTCCACGCCGGGCGCGGCCACGACTACCGCACCCACGACGTGGAGATGCACATCTCCGAGATCGGCCTGTGCGGCGGCCACTCGGCGTCGGGGGTGTGGGTGGACGAGAACGGCGCCACCACGGTGCCCGGTCTGTACGCGGCCGGGGACCTGGCCTGCGTCCCGCACAACTACATGATCGGCGCGTTCGTCTTCGGCGACCTCGCCGGCGCGCACGCCGCCGCGCACCACGGCGGCGCCCCGGCGGCGCTCCCGCAGGACCAGGTCGCCGCCGCGCACGAGCTGGTCTACCGTCCGCTGCGCCACCCCGGCGGGCCGCCGCAGCAGCAGGTGGAGTACAAGCTGCGCCGCTTCGTCAACGACTACGTCGCCCCGCCCAAGACCGCCGCCAAGCTGGAGATCGCGCTGGAGTCCTTCGAGCGGATGCGCGAGGAGATCGCCTCGATGGGCGCGCGCACCCCGCACGAGCTGATGCGCTGCGCGGAGGTGGACTTCATCCGCGACTGCGCCGAGATGGCCGCCCGCGCCTCGCTCACCCGCACCGAGAGCCGCTGGGGGCTGTACCACGAGCGCGCCGACCTGCCGGCGCGTGACGACGGCCGCTGGCTGTTCCACCTCAACCTCCGCAGGCGGCAGGACGGGGCGATGGAGTTCCTCAAGCGTCCCGTGGAGCCCTACCTGGTGCCGGTGCCGGAGTTCGCGCCCACGGGGGGCGAGCCGGTGCCGCTGGGCGCCCACGTCTCCACGGCGGTGCGGCGCGTCGAGTCCGTGCGCGCCGGACGGGCCGCCGTCGGCCGATCGCCCCGCATCCTGGAACTGCACCGGCTGGCCGAGGAGCAGCCCACCGCCGACCGGCTCGCCCCCTACCTCGCCGACCCCGACCCCAAGGTCAGGCGGGCCGCCATCGCCACGCTCACCGAGACCGTCCCGGACGGTGCGGGCGCGGCGCTGGTCGCCGCGCTCGGCGACGACCACGGCGCGGTGCGGCGCGCCGCCGCCACCGGGCTCAGGGAGCTGGCCGAGGTGCTCCCCGCGACCCCCGAGTTCGGCGCGGCCCTGGCCGGGCGGCTCACCGGGGGTGACGCCGTGGTCAGGGCCACGGCGCTGGACATGCTGCGCGCGTTGCGGCTCGGCGACCGCGAGGTGTTCCGCGCCGGCATGGACGACCCGGACCGACGCGTGCGCATCGAGGCGATCCGCGGGCTGGTCTCCCTCGACGAGGCCGACCTGGTGGCCGCGGCCGCGGACGACCCGTCCAGGGAGGTCAGGGTCTGGGCGGCCAGGGGCCTCGGGCTGGTCGGCAAGCCGTCCGCCGCGCTCGGCGCGCTGGCGGCCGACGCCGACCCGCTGGTCAGGGCGGCGGCGCTGGAGGCGTCCGGCGCCACCGGCGCCCCGCTGGAGGCCCAGGCGCTGCGCGGGCTGGCCGACGCCGCCTGGCAGGTGCGCGTCGGGGCGGCCCGCTGTCTGGGCGCCGCCGGCGGTGAGGCCGCCCGTGGGCCCCTGATCCGGGCGCTCTCGGACGCCAATCTCGACGTGCGCAAGGCGGCCGTGCTCGCGCTGACCCGCTGGGCGGGTGCCCCGGAGGTCGCCGCGGCGCTCTCGGCCGCCCTGGGCGACCCGGACGCCGACGTCCGCGCCTACGCCCGCCGCGCGCTGGAGGCGACCCCCACCTGAGCCGGTGCCCGTCCTGCGGGCGGCCCACCACGGCTCCTGCGTCGTCCAGGCGCCGTCCGCGCGACCGGCTCGCCACGGCTCTTCCGTCGTCCAGGCGCCGTCCGCCCGGCCCGCTCAGCGCCCGCAGAAGTCCTGGCACCCGCCGAAACGCCCGGTGTCGGGCGCCGCGAACGCCGTGTCCGCCGTCCCGTCCACCGCCGCGGTCATCGTCGCTTTCCAGATGGGGGCGACGATGATCGTGCCGTCCACTCGCGCGTAGTGGCGGCCGTGGATGGTGACGTCTCTCAGCGGGTGCAGGAAGGACTGCTCAGGGACGCCGAGGCTGACGGCGGAGGCCAGGCCGGGCGTGTATCCGGCGTACCAGGCGGTCATGTAGCCGTCGGCCGTGCCGGGCATGCCCGCCGCGTCTCGGCCGACGCCGTTCAGCGTGCGGTGGTCGGCTCGCAGCAGGCCGGTCACCGCGTCGGCGACCGCCGGCTCCAGGGCCTGGTCGCAGCGCGGCGGGAACGCGCGAACGGCCCCGGAGGGCTCGCGGATCTCCGCGATCGCCGTCGGCTCGCAGTGCAGGCCCCGGGCGGCGAGGGTCGCGTAGGTGCCGGCGAGCGAGACCGGGTCCACCTCGTTGACGCCCAGCGTGAACGTCTCGACCTCCAGCAGCGGCCTGCCGTCGGCGCGCCGGAGTCCGAGCCGCTCGGCCATCCGGACCGTCTCGCACAGGCCCACCATCTGCTGCAGTCCGAGGAAGAAGGTGTTCACCTGGCCTCGGGTCCCCGAGCGCAGGGTGGTGAACCCGCCGGCCGGTTCGCGGTTGTGAGCGACGTGCATCGGGTCGCCGACGTTCTCGCCCTTGCAGTTCTTGAACGCCGGGTACCCGGTGGCCTGGTAGGTGTCGCGTGCGCGGATCCCGTCGTCGTAGCGCATGCCCTTGGCCAGCGCGGCGGCCAGCGTGTAGGGCATCGCGGTCGTGCCCTGCTGGAGCCCCCGCACTTGTCCCGAAGCGTTGCTGGTGGCCAGCGCCCTGATGGCGCCCTCGCCGGGCACGATGAGGGCCTGCGAGGCCACCTGCGGGTCGTCCCGGCCGACGTGGGCGTCGATCGCCCGCTGGGCGGCCTGCTGCATCCCCTGGTCGATCGTGGTCCTGATGGTCAGGCCGCCGCGCGAGAGCAGTCCCTGGTTGTAGGCGAGGAGCTGGTCGCGCACGTACCGGCAGACGTAGGGGTACCTGCTGCCCGCGCAGTCGTCCGGGAGCTCCTCGATCACCGCGCCATGGACGTCCGTCAGCACGCTCTTCGCCGCCGCCGCGGGGGAGCTCACCGCGGGAGATGGCACGGGCGAGCGCGCCGCGACCGGCCCGCCGCCGCCCTGGTCGTGCTGGAGGAGGAGGAAGACCACCACTCCCGCCGCCACCACCACGGCGGCGGCGCCCATGACGACGAGCAACCGGTTCATCGGTCCCCTCCGGTGAACGACACACGCTGTCCGATCCGCTGAACGTCTTACTCTCCGATGGTGACCCGGGGCACGGGGATCATGAAGCGCTAGAGTCGCAAAGTCGTGAATATGTGACTTCTTCGGCTGGAGGGCGGAATGGCGGGATCGGCCCTGGAGCAGGTCGCGCCGGCCGACGGCGAACTGGCCGGGCGGCTGCGCAAGAGCATGGCCGCGGTGGAGGCCCGGCTGCGGGACACCGCCGCCGACTCGCCCGACCCGCTCATCGTCCAGGCGGCCGGTTACCTGCTGGACGCGGGCGGCAAGCGCTGGCGTCCCCTGCTCGTGCTGCTGGGCGCCGAGTTCGGCGACCCGGAGACCGCCGAGGTGTCCGACGCCGCGGTGGCCGTCGAGCTCATCCACGCGGCCTCGCTCCACCACGACGACGTGATGGACGACGCGCCGCTGCGCCACGGCGTGCCGAGCGCGCAGGTCAGATGGAACAACAAGATCGCCATCCTGGTCGGCGACCACTTGTTCGCCCGCGGCGCGACCGTCAGCCTGGAGCTCGGCGAGGCCGCCAGGCGGGCGCAGGCCCACGCCTTCGAACGGCTGGTCAGGGGGCAGGTCAGGGAGGTGGCGGGCCCCCGGCGCGGCGAGGACCCCGTCGATCACCACCTGGAGGTGGTCCGCGACAAGTCGGCCTCGCTGATCGCCCTGGCCGTGCGGCTCGGCGGGATGTGCGCGGGCGCGGACGCGGCGGCGGTGCGCGCTCTCGGGGAGTACGGCGAGGCGCTCGGCGTCGCCTTCCAGCTCTCCGACGACATCATCGACATCGTCTCCGAGGCCGACCGCGCGGGAAAGGCCCCGGGCGCCGACCTGCGCGCCGGAGTCCCCACCCTCCCGGTCCTGCTCGCCCTGCGCGAGGCCGGGGACGGCGCGGCCGGGCGGCTGCGCGAGATCCTCGGCGCGGGCGCCGTCCCGGACGACGGCCCGCACGCCGAGGCGCTGCGCCTGCTGCGCGCCTCACCCGCGCTGGAACTGGCCCGCGCCGAGGTGGCGCGGTACGCGGGCGAGGCCAGGACGGCCGCGCGGCGGCTGCCGGAACGCGCCGCCCGCGACGTCCTCGAATCCCTCTGCGACCTGGTGACCGGCCGCTCGGCGTAGGAAGACCGCCTTTCTGCCTGAGCGGTCCGGCCGGAGCGGTCCGGCTTGAGGGCGGCCCCGGCGCGGGGGGCTCGGCCACGCGGCCCTGGTGACCGGCCGCCCGCCTGGGCGGGACGGTCACCAGGTGCGCGGTCACAGGTCGAGGGCGGTCTTGACGTAGGAGCCGTCGATGTTGCCGGCGGCGTCGATGCTGCGCAGGTGCAGCGTCCAGGTGCCCGTCGAGCCGGCCGGTTTGATCCAGTAGAACGGCTGGGCGTAGGTGGCGTACTGGGTCCGGTCGCCGGGGTCGCTCGACTCGATGGCCCACTCGATGCGCTCGACCCCGGCCCCGCCCGCGTCGGTGCCGCCTGCGGTGATGCGCACCCGCCGCTTGCCCTCGAAGGTGTCGTAGGTGAGGTTGACGGTGGTGTCGGGCGGGGTCTCGTCGTCGGCGCCGCCGCCGGTGACGGTGGGCAGCGGGTTCTGCGCCGGGCAGATGTCGCAGGGCAGGACGGCGACCCTGGTGGCCGGCACCGTCACGCCCGCGCCGGCGAAGGTGATGCGGTTGTTGGGGTCGGTCAGGATGGGCTCGTAGGCGATGGTCGAGGTGACGACGCCGTTGACCCAGGTCCGCAGCCGGATGTACACATACCCGTTGGCCGTGGTGGTGATCTCGCCGGCGGCCTTGCCCTGGGTGAGGAACGCCGAGATCTGCTTGTACGGCCCGGTGCCGGCGGCGTACGAGCTGCCCGGGATGTCCTCCATCTCGATCTCGGTCGAGGGGTCGGCGAAGCCGGTGCGGCGGCCCGCCGAGTCGGTGAGCAGCAGGTTCACCGGGCCTCTGACCATCACCTCCGTGCCGGTCAGCCCGCCCGCGCCGGCGAGCTGCTGGGCGTCGTCGGCGGTGCGCAGCGCGGCCAGGCGCCCGGCCGTCGGGCCCTCGCCCTGGATGGCATAGACGGCGCTGGCGATGACCTGCGACTTGTTGGGCAGGTCGGCGTGCCCGATGCCGGAGTACGGCTCCAGGACAACCGAGTCGCCGCGCAGTTCGGGGGTCAGGCGCGCCGACCCGAGCGGGACGGTGCCGTCCCCGTGGTCGCTCCAGTTGACCAGCACGCCGGTGCCCGGGGCGCACGTGCGCCACCAGCCGAACTTCTCGTCGCAGTGCTCCTCGGCGAACTCGTCGAAGCTGACGACGGTGGTCACCCCGTCGCCGATCAGGCGGGTCAGGCCGACCCGCGCGTCGGCGGGCTTCCATTCGTCGGCCTGCTGGTGCCAGGCCCGCGCGCGGTCGATCAGCGTCAGGTTCTTGTCGCTGAGCAGGTTGCGCACCTGGTCGGGGGTGAGCGGCCCGCCGGGGACGCGGTTGACCGGCGGCTCGACGACCCGGTGGTAGTTGTCGGAGGGCAGCAGTTCCAGGAAGCCGGGGAAGTTACGGGTGATCTTCGCGGCCTCGTTGCGGTTCAGCAGGCACCGGCCGCCGACGAAGTCGATGACGCAGGGCGTCTTGTAGTGCAGGACGCCCAGGGCCTTGGCCGCGCCGAGGTAGGGCGTGGCGATGGTGGAGATGCGGTTGACCTTGCCGGCCGACCGGGCGTCCCTCATCGCCGCGTTGACGACCAGGCCGCCCTGCGAGTGGGCGATGATGTTCACCCGGTCCGACCCGGTGGCGTCCCTGATGCGCTCGATGCGGTCCAGGAGCTGGTTCTTGTTGACGGTGGCCGACTTGCGCCAGTCGACGGGGGACAGGAACAGGTTCTCGCCCGGCTGGGGCGCCTCGATGTCGCCCAGTACGTACCCGGCGTCCTTCAGCAGCGTGACGGTGTCCTGGTAGATGGACTTCAGCCCGAGGATCTTCATGATCACCTCGGAGCCGTACACGCCGTTGCCCTTGGCGTCGGTCAGGCCGTCGTCGTTCAGCATGATGTTGTCGAGGTGGGAGTCGGTCGGGTTCAGCAGCTTCGTGCCGCCCGGCCACCACTCGGTGCCCGACTCGTCCACGAGCTTGGTGCCCATGATGCCGGGCACGAAGATGACCGGCTTGGTGACCGGCTTGGCCCCCGTCCCGCACTCGGCGCCGGTGTCCTGGGTGTACTTCAGGCCGCGCAGCAGCACCGCCGAGTCGTACACCGCGTCGTGCTGGTCGAACACCGACAGGTAGATCTTGTGCGCGCCGCCGGTGACCGGGGTGCCGGCCTTCATCAGGGGAGTGGCGCCGTCGTAGGTCGTCCCGGACGCCGCCGCGGCGCTCATCGCCAGCAGGCCCGTCGTGTTGGTGGAGATGACGTTGCCCGAGGGGTCGAAGGCGAAGTTGTCCGGCGCCAGGATGGTCGAGTCGTCGGTCGTCCAGGTCGACCTGTCCAGCTCGGCCACGAACCCGTCGTTGTAGGCGCTGCGCACGAACTCGGGGAACTCCTCGCTGAAGAACTTCATCTCGAAGGTCAGGCAGCTCGCCCACGCGGGGACGTCCAGGTCGACCTGCAGGACGGTGACGTCGTAGGCGCTCTCGCCGCGCACCTTGCCGCCGCCGGAGTCGCGGCCGGAGGACAGGAAGTCGTTCGGCTCGGGCGCCAGCGTGGCGTCGCCGGTGGTCAGCAGGGCGCCCTCGCCGGACACGCCGCCGATGCCGTGGCCGACGCCGTTGGTGCCGGACGTGGGCGGCGTCGTGACGTATCTGGCCCCTTCGAGGCTGCCGTCGGCGACGAGCGCGCCGGCCAGCGCGGCCGCGGCGTCGGCGCCGGTGCCGACCGGCGTGACGCTGCCCGCCGCGACGTCCAGCGCGGTGGCGCCGTCCCGCTTCGCCGTGCGCCGCTTGGCGGCCTTGCGGGCTTTGGCCGCCCGGTCTCGGGTGGTCTTGGCGTCGGCGGGCGCGCCGACGGAGATCGTGTGCCGCTCCGGTGCGGGCGGCGACGGTGGAGCGGGATCGGCGAACGCGGGGATCGCCAGACCGGTGCACGCCACCACGGCGGCGAGCATGACGAACAACGACCTGCGACGCACCACGTGCCTCCAGGCGGAGTCAGGCCCGGGGGAACGGGCTGGTGAGGGGGTGTGGGCGCGGCGAGCCCGGCCGGCCACGACGAGATTTCGGAACGACGCCGATGATCAAAATTGGGCTCAACATATACATCGACCGATCACCGGTCAAGACCGAAAAGTCGCGATTGACGGACCGGTATCCGTGGCCTGATACTCCGGTTGATCAAGGTATTTCCTTATCTCCCCCTTATCGACCCCCCGCATCTCCGCCCGCCTCCGCATAGGGATCCCGCGCACGCCATCCGTGGCCGACGCGCGCCCGCATGCCGGCGGACCCCCGTTGTCGATGGCGCACGGCTCACGTGTGGAGGCCTGTCATGCGTTCGGCGAGAAAGGCACGTCCCGCGGTCCGCGCCGCGGCGCGGGCGTCATGGATCGGCGCCGCCGCGGCGGCTCTCAGTACGGCGGTCACCTGGGCGGTGCTCGCACTGCTCACCACCGGCGCCGAAGGGCTGGTCGGCGGCTTCCTGTCCGGGAGCGCGAACGGCGTCACCACCACCGCGGCGGCCGCGACCGGCGGCCCGGTCGACTGGTGGTCGGCCACGCTGTCCACCGGCGGCCGGATCTGGCCGGTCCAGTTCCTGCTGCAGGGTTCCCCGCTGGTGCTGGTGGCGCTCGGGCCGCTGGCCGCCGGCGTGCTGGCGGGCGTGCTCACCCGCGGCCGGGCCAGGCTGCTGGCCGCCTCCGCCGGGTACGCGGCGGTCCTGACCGCGGTCGCCGCGCTCGTCGCCGCCCTCGCGCCCGGCGAGCTCGCCTCGGTGTCCACGCCCGCGCCGTACGCCTTCGGCCTGGGCCTCGCCTGGTGTCTCGCAGGCGGCCTGGCCGGTCAGGCCCTGCGCGCGCTCGTCGCTCCGCGCCGGGTGAGGCTGCTGGCCGGGGCCGGCGCGGGCCTGCTGGCCGCCCAGCTCGCCCTGTCCGGGTCGGCCGCCGCCGCGCCCGCCGCCGAGCAGCCCGCCGCGCTGCCGCTCGGCATCGCCGCCGCGCCCCCCGAACCCGCCCCCGTCGGCTACTACCGCCCTGGCGTCTCCCAGGCGCTGGCCCGGGTGGGCCTGGACACCGCGCGCCAGAAGGCGTCCCGCGACATGACCGCCGGCAGCGTCAACATGGCCAGGGAGCCGTGGCTCGGCGTCCCCACGATGGCGAGCCTGGACAGCCCGGTCGGCAAGGACGTCACGAGCTGGCTGCGGTCCAACGCCGCGCTGTTCGCCCTCAAGGACCCGGTGGCGCAGCTACGGCCGATGCCCGCCCGCGCCAAGGACCCGCTCGGCCAGCGGCACGACTGGTTCCAGCAGCAGATCGACGGCGTCCCGGTGTACGGGGCCAGGGTCGGCGTGCACCGCGACGCCAAGGGCACCACGGTGCGCGGGCTGACCAACGGCCTCATCCCCGACCTCGCCCCGGTCGCCACCCGGCCCACCCTCGGCGCGGACGCCGCCGTCGCCGCCGCCACCCGCGCCATGCCGGACGGCAGGACCGTCGAGCCGCCGGTGCTCTACCTGCTGCCCGGCGACCCCGACCCCGGGCGGCCGGTGCCGGTGACGCTCGTCTGGCGGGTGTGGCTCGCCGCGGCGGACGGCCGCTCGACGGTCTACTACGTGGACGCGCTCAGCACCGGCCGCGTCGTCACCTTCGAGCCGGGCCGCCTTGAGTTCAAGCAGCGCCGCGTATGGGACCTGCGCAACAGCGACGAGACCGACGATGACCCGGCCAGGGTCGAGGGCCAGAGCCCCGTCTCCGAGCCCGACGTCAACGCCATCTACGACCACAGCGGCAAGTTCTACGACTACATGATGTCCACCTTCGGCCGCGACAGCTGGGACGGCGAGGGCGCCCGCATGGACGCGGGCGCGCGGTACTCCTCCAGCGCCGACGGCACGCCCGAGAAGAACGCCTTCTTCATGCCCGAAAGCGGCATGACGGCCTTCGGGCAGGGCACGGCGACGCTGACCATCGTCTCCCACGAGTGGCAGCACGGCGTCACCTTCTCCACCGCCAACCTGTTCCAGCTCTTCCAGGGCGGCTCGCTGCACGAGAGCTTCTCCGACGTGTTCGCCGCCTTCACCGAGGCCAAGGTCACGGGCAGCACCTCGTGGAAGGCCGGAGAGGGCAGCTCGCTCGGCGTCATCCGCGACCTGGCCAACCCGCACAGCATCACCTATGACGGCATACCGCACCCCGCGCACTACAGCGAGTACTGGCTGGGCTGCGCCGACAGCGGCTGGGTGCACTTCAACAGCCTGATCCCGAGCCACGCCTGGTACATCCTGGCCACCCGCATCGGCGTCACCAAGGCCGCGGAGATCGCCTACCGCGACCTGACCGTCTATCTCGGCCCGCGGTCCCGGTTCACCGACACCCGCGTCGGGGCCATCCAGGCGGCCTACGACCTGTACGGCAAGAACTCGCCGGAGAGCCAGGAGACCTGGCGGGCGTTCGGCGCGGTGGGCATCGACGGCGTCTACGAGTCGCCCCGCCAGGTGTGCATGTGCTTCGCCGACGAGTCGCTGACCGGCGTCGGTCTGAAGGGCATGGACCCGGGCGGCTCGACGACCGACGCCACCGTGGCCGCGCTGCTGCGCACCCGCGACCTGTTCGAGAACGCCGAGTCGGGCTCGGTCCTGCACTACGCCCACCTGTACGCGCGCACCAACAGCCGGGCCATGGAACTTCTGACGGCCGACGACGGCCTGCGGCAGCGGACCGCCCACCTCATGCAGTCCATGGAGCCCGCCTTCCGCACCGTCGGCACCCGCGACGGCGACCGGGTGATCATCACCCAGACGCTGATCAACGAGATCAACGCCCTCGTCGACGCCTACATCCAGGCCGACATCGCCTCGGGGAACGGGGGCGAGCTGGCCGCGGTCCTGCGCGCCGACCGCTCCTTGGTGGACAGCCAGGCCCTGGTCGGCAAGACCGCCAACCAGGTGCTCGCCCAGCTCGACACGATCTTCGAATAGGAAGCCCATGCGCCGCCTGCTCACGGCCTTACTCGTCCCGGTCCTGCTGCTGGCCGCCGCGCCCGCCGCGGCGGCGGCCCCAGCCGCCGAGCCCTCGCCCGCGGCGGCGGCCTCGCCCGCCCGGCTCGACCGCGCGGTCGTGGAGAAGCTCGCCCGGAACAAGCGCGCCGACGTCTTCGTCATGCTCAAGGAGAAGGCCGACCTGTCCGCCGCCCGCGCGCAGCGCACCCACGCGGCCAGGGCGGCGCAGGGCTACCGGGCGCTCACCGCGACGGCCGAGCGAAGCCAGAGCGGCCTGCGCGCGTTCCTGCACGGCGAGAAGGCGCTGTTCACCCCGTACTGGCTGGTCAACGCCGTGCTGGTGCGCGGCGCGAGCCGCGAGCTGGTCGACCGGCTCGCCGCGCGGTCCGACGTGGCAAGGGTGCGCCCCGCCGGCTCGGTCACCATTCCCGAGCCCGACCGCACAGCCAAGGCCGTGGAGCGGGCGGCGGCGGGCGTCGAGTGGGGCGTCGACCAGATCGGCGCCCCGCGCGTCTGGTCGGATCTGGGCGCGAGGGGTCAGGGGGTCGTGGTCGCGACCATCGACTCCGGCGTCCAGTTCGACCACCCCGCCCTGGCCGCCCGCTACCGCGGGCGCAAGGCCGACGGCACCTACGACCACAACTACAACTGGTACGACCCGACGCTCGTGTGCGGCGTCCCGTCGCTGAAGCCGTGCGACAACAACGG
The DNA here is from genome assembly GCF_040607455.1 of Sphaerisporangium sp. NPDC005289. Classification (NCBI taxonomy): domain Bacteria; kingdom Bacillati; phylum Actinomycetota; class Actinomycetes; order Streptosporangiales; family Streptosporangiaceae; genus Sphaerisporangium; species Sphaerisporangium sp. NPDC005289. The sequence continues at coordinate 7,323 of NZ_JBEXGS010000001.1, read as the reverse complement.
CCACGGCACCCACACGATGGGCACCATCGTCGGCGACGGCGGCATCGGCGTGGCGCCCGGCGCCACCTGGATCAGCGCCAAGGGCTGCGCCTCCTCCACCTGTTACGACGACGACCTGCTCGCCGCCGGCCAGTGGATGCTCGCCCCGACCGACCTCAACGGGGCCAACCCGCGCCCCGACCTGGCCCCGAACCTCGTGAGCAACTCGTGGGGCGGCTCCCCGGGCGACCCGTTCTACCAGGGCATCGTCGACGCCTGGGTCGACTCGGGCATCTTCCCGCTGTTCGCCGCGGGCAACGAGGGCCCCGCCTGCGGCACGGTCGGCTCGCCCGGCGGGTACGACAACTCCTACGCCGTCGGCGCGTACGGCGCGGACCTGAAGATCGCCGACTTCTCCAGCCGGGGCGACGCCGAGACGCCGGGGATCAAGCCGAACATCAGCGCCCCCGGGGTCGCCGTGCGCTCCTCGATCCCCGGCGGAGGCTACGAGGTCCTCAGCGGCACCTCCATGGCCACGCCGCACGTGGCGGGCGCCGTCGCGCTGCTGTGGTCGGCCGCGCCCGCGCTGCGCGGCGACGTCGCCGCGACCCGGCGGCTGCTGGACGAGACCGCCGTGGACGTCGTGGACTACTCCTGCGGCGGCGCGAGCGACGACAACCGGGTGTGGGGGCAGGGCCGGCTGGACGTCTTCGCCGCGGCCGTCTTCGCCCCGCGCGGCCAGGCGGGCACCCTGACGGGCACCGTGCGCGACGCCGGCGGCGACCCCGTGCCGAACCCCACGGTGACCGTCGCCGCCTCCGGCGCCAAGCGGACCTTCACCGGCGCCGCCGACGGCGTCTACACCCTGTCGCTCCCGCCCGGCTCCTACACGGTCACCGCCACGGCGTTCGGCTTCGCCCCCGCCTCGGGCGCCGCGACCGTGCCGGCCACCGGCACCGCCGTCCGCGACCTCACGCTGTCCGCCGTCCGCCGGTACGACATCTACGGCGAGGTCCGCCAGACCGGCGGGGAGCCGCTGCCCGGCGCCGTGGTCTCCATCGAGAACACCCCCTACCCGCCGGTGACCACCGAGTCCGACGGCACCTTCGCCATGATCGGCGTCCCGGTCGGCACCTGGCGGATCAACGTCAAGGGAGCCCGCTGCGGCGGCTCCACCACCCTCACGGTGCAGGTCGACGGCGACGAGTTCGTGCCCATCGACACGCCGCTGCGCAAGGACTCCTACGGCAACAAGTGCGACGTGGTGCCGTCCCTCACCTGGGTGAACGGAACCACGCCGCTCGCGCTCACCGGCGACGACGCGGGAGCCGCCGTCACGCTGCCGTTCACCTTCCCGCTGTACGGCAAGCCCTACACCAAGGCCTGGGTCTCGACCAACGGGTTCATCAACTTCGCGCGCAACACCAACCTGGCGCAGAACGGCCCCATCCCCAGTCCGGGCCTGCCGAACGCCGCCGTCTACGCCTTCTGGGACGACCTGATGGTGGACGCCTCCGCGAGCGTGCTCACCGCCACACTCGGCACCGCGCCCAACCGCCGGTTCCTCGTCGAATGGCGCAACGTCACCCTGGTGGCCCAGCCGTCGGCGCGGCTCACCTTCTCCGCCGAACTGCACGAGAACGGCCAGGTGCTCTTCCAGTACAAGTCGCTGACGTCCGGGTTGATGCCACGGGGCGGCTCCGCCAGCGTCGGACTGGAGAACGGCACCGGCCTGCTCGGCTTCGACTACTCGGTGGACCAGCCCATCCTGCGCCCCGGCATGGGCATCCGCTTCTACGGGCTCGGCGTGGTGCAGGGCTTCGTCAAGGACCACCAGGGCGCCAGGCTCGCCGACGTCCCCGTCGAGCTGGTCGACCCGGTCGGCGGCGACGTCATCACCGACACGGTCTCGGACGCCTCCGGCCTCTACCGGCTGTACGTGCCGCAGGGCTCCTACATCGTCGTCATCTCCACGCCGGACTGGGAGTACTCCAGAAGCGAGATCACCGTCACGACCGAGGGACAGGTGATCGGCCTCGACATCACCGTGTACCCGATGGACAACACCGTCACCGGCCACGTGCGCGACGGCACGGGCGCGCCACTGGCCGGCGTCCTGGTCGGCGTGCAGGACTACCGGGTGCCGCCGGCGACGACCGACGCGCAGGGCGCCTACCGGCTGACCGGCGTCATGGGCGGCCCGCAGTTCATCCAGGTGTACCGGCAGGCCTGCGACATCGTCATCCAGAAACGCATCACGGTGGGCGGTGACCTCCAGGCCGACCTGACCGTCGGCATGCCGATCGAGCACTCCGGCTTCGCGTGCGCGCGCACCCCGAAGGCCTACCTCCCCGGCGTCGACCCGATCGGCGTGGACGACTACACCAGCGTCATGGTGCCGCTGCCGTTCGCCTTCCCGCTTTCGGGCAAGACCTACGCGGCCGTGGGCGTCGCGTCGCTCGGCACGCTGCTGTTCATCGATCCGCTGTCCGCCAAGTGGTCCTGGGCCGCGCCGCTCAACGATGACCTGCACTACGACGAGCGGTCCTCGGTGCGCACGGCGACGCTGGGGCAGGGCGCCGACCAGCGCTTCGTCACCGAATGGCGCGACGTCGAGCTGAGGGGCACCGGACTGCGCGTCACCTTCGAGGTGGTGCTGTACCCCGACGGACGGATGCTGTTCCAGTACGGCGACCTGCCCGACGACCCGCGCGTCCGCGTCGGCGACGGGCGCACCCAGGTCGGCAACGTCTACGGCCCCGACCTGCTCCTCATCAGGGGACCGCTGGACCCGGCCGTCGCCTTCGCCATCCGCCCCGCGCCCCAGCAGCCCTGACGTCCGAGGTCCCCCGGCCGCCGCCGGACCGGGGGACCTCGGGCCTCCGGCACCCCGGACGGCCGAGGTCCCCGGCCCGGGCTCGGGACCGGACCTGGACCTGGACCTCGCCGACCACAGTCGCTCAGCGGGTTCGGGCAATTACTTTGAGTTGTCTACCATGTCCGGGTGACCTCCGAACCCCCCACCGGCCGGCTCGCTCCGGGCGGTTTCGATCTCGCGCGTGATGTGGCCGGCGGGCTGCCGCTGACGCTGGTCGAGCGGTGGCTCGCCACCGGCCGCGGCGCGGCGGACGCGCGCCGCCTGCTGAGCGGCCACACGGTCCGCGGCTATGGCGTGGTGTCCGACACCTCCGGGCTGACCAAGGTCAGCGGGCGGCTCGGCCTGCTGGAGGTGCTGGCGCTCATCGACCGGCCCAAGCGCGTCCTGCACCGCCACGGCGCCGCCGCCGGCGGCCGGGCGGTGGGCGTGTGGGCCGCCGACAACGCTCAGATGTTCCACCCCGCCTCGACCGATCCGCGGGTCCTGCTGTCGGCGTTGCTGCGGGCGCGCGACGAGATCGAGCGCCACTGCCGGGTCCGGGTCGGCGTCGGGGTGCACCTCGGCGACTTCTACGACCTGGCCGGCGGTCTGTACGGCCCCGACGCCGACCTCATCGAGGACCTCGCCGAGAACCACGTCGAGGGCGGTGAGATCGCCGTGACGCAGGCGGTGGTCGACCGGCTCCCGGACGGCCACGGTTTCGTCCTGCGCCGCGGCCGCGAGGCGGACGGCCTCGGCGCCGTGCACCTCCTGCTGGACGGCCCGCGGCCGCCCGCCGAGCGCCCCCCGGAGGCCGGCACCTACCCGATCCCCTACTCCTCGGCCTTCTACGCCGACCTGCTGCGGCTGGACGGCCGCCCCGACGACGCCGGCCTGGCCGCGCGGCTCGCCGCCCGGCACCTGCGGCGGCGCACGGTGGTGCTGGTCGAGCGCGACGCCGTCCCCGCCGCGACCCCCGAGCTGGCGCTGCTGAATGGGCTGGCGCTCTCCAGCGTGATGAGCCGGACGGGCCTGCGCCTCATCCCCCGCCCGGGCGCCATGGAGGTCAAGGTCAGCGGCCCGCTGGCCATCTACCTCTTCGACGATCCGGCGCCCGCGGTCCGCTTCGCCGAGCGCATGCGCGCGGGCCTCGCCGACCACGGCATCTCCTGCCGCATCGGCGTGGACACCGGGCCGGTGCTGGCCGGTGAGACCCCCTCCGGCGGCTGGGACGTCGCCGGCGCCCCGGTGAACGTGGCCTCCAAGATGGCCCAGGACCTCGGCACGCCGGGACGCATCTACCTGAGCGAGGCCATGGGCGAGCACGTCCCCTCGGGGAAGGCGTACACCCCGGTCCGGCACACCGTCTCCGGGGTGAGCATGACCTGCTACGAAGGCTGACCGCACAGGCTCGCCGCCGGCGCCCCCGCGGGCCGGTCGCCGGCCGGTCCCGGCCGGCGACGAATGATCCGCGACCGCGATCACCGGTCCGGGTCTCTGGCCGGCTCCGACCGAACCGGCCCGTCAGCCGGGGCGGCGGAGGGCTCGGCGCACGGCCAGGCCGCCGAGGGCCGCCGACGCGAGCGCCAGAATCCCGCCCTCGGTCCACTGGAAGCGCCAGAACCTGGACGCCGGATGGTAGTACACGGCATACCGGTAACCCTTGCGGAACAGACACGCCTGCCACGCCTCGGCGTTCTTGCTGCTGTGCCCCGCGTCCACCCGGCGCGGGCAGCCGCTGTCGGACGGCTCGGCGACCTCCCTCCCGGACGGCCGCACCCAGGCGGCGCTCACCAGCCGGGCGTCGGGATCCTCCAGCACGGTGCCGGACAGCTCGGCACGCGCCGGCTCGGCGTAGTGGTCGCTCAGTTGGAACAGCGTGAACATCGTCACCGCCACACCGGCCACGACCAGCGCCATCGCGGGCAGCGTACGCCGGAACAGGGTGCCGGCCGCGGTGCCGAGCGCGAACGCGTACAGCCACCACGCCGCCGGCTCCACGCCCACCATGTTGAACACACCGATGTTGCCGAACGTGGAGTCGACCCCCGTCCTGAACACCGGCCGCCACAGGCTCACCATGAGCGACAGCAGCAGCCCGCCCGCCACGACCGCCCCGCCCAGGACCGACAGCTTGACCGCCAGCCACCGCCACACGGGCACGGACTGGGTCCAGGCCAGACGGTGGGTGCCGCGCTCGTACTCGCGGCCGAGCAGCGGCGCGCCCCAGAAGGCCCCGATCAGCGCCGGCAGCACCAGTGGCATCCAGCCGAACACCGAGTAGACCGCGTCGTAGCGCCGCCCGAGCGCCACCGCCAGGTCTCCGCACGCCACGGCGGGCCCCGGGCAGCCGGGCGGGGCGTGCTCGGCCACGTACCGGCCCGCCTCCACCGCCGAACCCAGAAGCAGCGCCCCCAGCAGCGCCAGGAAGCCCGCCGTCACGAGGATCTGTGCCCGGTGCTGGCGCCACGTCACCCAGATCACACGCCCACCCCCGTCAGTCCCGGCAGCGCCGCCGACTCGGGGCTGCGCAAGTAGGCCATGACGAGTTCCTCCAGCCCCGGGCGCCGTGCCTGCCAGCGAGGATCGAGCGGGGGCGCGCCCCTGACCAGCATGCTGACCTGCCTGCCGGTACGGCTCGCGCCCACTACGCGCGTGCCCGCCGCCGACGCCCCGTCGGGCCCGGTGAGTACGAGATGCCCGTCGAGCAGTTCGTCGATGTCGCCACTGACCTGCGGCCGACCCTCGTTCAGCACGACCAGCCAGTCGCACGTGTCCTCCAGGTCGGAGACGACGTGGGAGGACAGCAGCACGGTCAGCTCCCGGCCGGACACTTCCGCCATGATCGAGCGCATCACGTCGTGGCGGGCGAGGGGGTCGAGGTTGGCCAGCGGTTCGTCCAGCACGAGCAGGTCGGGCCGGCAGGCCAGCGCCAGGGTGACCGCCACCTGCGCCTGCTGCCCGCCCGACAGCCCGCTCACCCTGCGGCCCAGCGGGATGCCCAGCCCGGCGAGTCGGCCGGCAGCGGCGGCGGCGTCCCAGCGGGTGTTCATCCGGCGGCCGAAGGCGAGCATCTCCGCGACGGTGAAGCCGTCGTACAGCGGCTTGTCCTGCGCCACGAACGCCGCCTCGCCCGCCACGCGGACGCTTCCCAGCGCGGGCCGCAGCAGGCCGACGGCCGCGTGCATGAGCGTGGTCTTGCCCGCGCCGTTGGGCCCGACCAGCGCCGCCACGCGCCCGGTGGGCACGGACAGCGAGCAGTCGCGCAACACCCACGTACGGCGGTAGCGGACCCCCAGCCCGGTCACCTCCAGCGCCGGTCTCATGCCACGTCCTGCTTCGCGGTGTCGGCCAGGACCACGGCGAACAGCGCCCGCAGGTCCTCCTGGTCGAGCCCGGCCGCGCGGGCGTCGCGCACCCACTTCTGCAGACCGCGCCGCAGCCGCGTGTGCTCGGCGAGGGTCGCGCCCGCGATGCCCTGCCGGACGAACGTCCCCATCCCTGGCCGCCCCTCGACCAGCCCTTCGCGCTCCAGCTCCCGGTAGGCCTTGAGCACGGTGTTGGGATTGATGGCCAAGCTCTCGACCACCTCCCGGGCGGTCGGCAACTGGTCGCCGGGCCGCAGCGTACCCAGCCGGAGCGCCTGTTTGACCTGGTGAACGAGTTGCAGGTACGTCGAGACCCCCGAACCGCGATCCAGGTTGAACTCGATCACATGAAACACCCTTTCACTATTCGAATAGTGAAAGGGTGGTGGATCCGGCCGCTCCTCGTCAACCCATGCTTGTCCGGCGACGCCGTGCTCGACGGAGGCGGCCTTCGGTCACGACGCCATGTCCAGCAGGGCGCGGTCACGCCGTTCCGACGTTCAGCACGGCGGCAAGGGGTCGCCGTTGACGCTCAGCCCGCCGCCGTGGCCGCGGCCGTGGCCGTGGTCGGTGCCGACGGCCAGGAAGCCGAAGGTGACCCGGCCGAACGGTTCGACATGTACTCCAGGGAAGGCGGGCGCGGGACCCGGCACGCCTGAGCTGTAACTTTCACGGCTCGGCGCGACATACACACAGTTCGAATGCTCGCGGGCCCGCCTCTGCTTGACCTTCCGTCGAGGGCGGAACCACGCTCCGCTGGAGTGTCACTCCCGCGCGACCAGTTGAGCGGTCCGCATCCCCGTCGCACACGCGTGCCGGTCCACGCGAATAAATGTTAACGCTAACAATTTAACCGAAGTAGATCACGGTCGAAAAAGTGATCGATAACACGATCAAGGTCCAGCCCGGTGGCGACGCCGGAGACCGGCGCCGACCGGGCCAACGGGACCGAGAAGGTGCTGATCGGCGCCTACAGCACAAAGGAGAAGACATGACGCAGGATCAGAACGAGCCCATGAGCGGCGAGCGGAAGGCGCTGAGCCGGAGGAGCGTCCTGACGACGATCGGGGCCGTGCCGGTCATCGCGGCCGCGGCGTCGGTCGTGGGGGCCACGGAGGC